>CAJUTV010000010.1:0-114580 GCA_910589305.1 uncultured Lachnospira sp.
ACTGGGAACTCACCTGCATAGCAGGTGGTTTTATTAATTGTTAAACCAAAAAAACCGCCTATCTTTTATAAGATAAGCGGTGAATAAAGTCCTGTATTGTTATTCCTATCCTTACAATACTGTTTTTCGTCTTCGCATTACCTTATAAAAGCGTACAAAATTAAAGCGCTGAATAAAACTCAGTGCATTGCTTGATTCTATACTAAAAGATTCGTTTGCGAAAACTGTATACTTCATGACTTTATTCCTTTCTTTAACTTTTCGATTTTCTTACTATGTCAAACTATATCACATTATTTGCCATTTGTCACGGATTTTTTTGCTTTTGCAAATATTTTACGGGAACCTTTTTTGTGAGCCAAACCCCATTTTTTGACAAATAAAATACATAGCCCTCTTTTTGCATGTCTGCACTTAACACACGATAAATCACTGGCTTTCCATGCCTTTCCCCTACCGCTTTTGCTGTCTCAAAGTCCTTTGACAAATGTACATACAGCCTGCTTTTAGGTATTAAACCTTCCTTGTCAATGGATTCTACATATTTCATACCTGTTCCATGCCAAAGATATTCTGGCGGCACACACTCTTCTAATTCCACATCAACGGGAATGGAATGTCCTTGATTTGCACGAATGAAACGCTTATCTTCATTAAATGAATAGCGTTGTTTATTGTCTGATTCAACAATTTGCTCTAACATTTCCATATTAAATGGATGGCTTTTACCAATTCCTGCAATTAATTCTTCTACGTCAGCCCAGCCATGCTCATCTAATTCAATTCCTATAGCCTGCGGCTTATGTCTTAATATTAGACTCATAAATTTACTTATCTGTGCTAAACTCATTTTTCGCCTCCTGCTTATTTTTGCATTTCTCGATAGTATTCATTTGCTAAATCCTGCCAATATTTTGTATCTTCATCTGTTATCTCTCTTAACACTCTGCAAGGATTTCCCACTGCAATTACGCCGTCTGGAATGTCTTTTGTCACTACAGAACCTGAACCTATCACCACATTGCTGCCAATCGTAACGCCTGGATTAATCACAGTATTACCGCCTATCCAAACACTATCGCCAATAACAATTGGTTTTCCATACTCTAATTTTTGATTCCGAACCACTGCATCAATTGGATGTCCTGCTGTATATATTCCTACACGCGGTGCCAAAAATACATTATCACCAATAGTGACATCGCACACATCAATAATAATACAATCATAATTTGCATAAAAATGATTTCCTATATGAATATGGCATCCATAATCGCACTTAAATGTTGGCTCTATATATACATCTTCCCCCATTGAACCTAAAAGTTCTTTTAAAATCTGTGTTCTTTTCTCCAATTCGTCATGTGTTGTTTGATTATATTCTCTTGTGAGCTGTTTGAATTTTTTAAAATCTTTTGCTAATTCTTCGCCGCCAGCTATATATAACTTACCAGCAAGCATTAATTCCTTATCTGTCATTTTTCCCTCATTTCTGTGCTGTTTTTTACACTGAATACACTTTTTTCTAATTTAAAACTTATTATTTTTAAATATAAATAAACAACTTTACAAATATGTCTATGTCAACACTTCCTCCCATAACTAAAGCAAGAAGCTTTGCGACGCATTGAATAAATGCTTTTTTTACTATTGCATAAAAATTTAAATTTTAACAATATCTATATAATTGAATATAGCACTGATAAAACCTTATCCCCACTGCATGAATAATCAGGTATCACATAATCACTATCGTTACTGGCATCAATTCGATACCATTTTTTTGTAGAAATCTGCATAGATATTCCTGTATTTGGCAGCGAAAACACGACAATTTCACCATAACCATTCACATCGTTTGCAGGTATTTCTCCCACTACTTTTCCAAGTTTATTATCCTGTATTATCTGTGCAAAATCCATTGCGGCTGAAAACGATTTGCGGTTTGTCAACACATACACATTTCCTTCAAAAAGAAGATTTTTATAAGGCGTATTTTTTCGATGCCCATTATCAGAAATCATTAAAAATCCCCATCGCCAATCACCTGGACAGTCAATAAAACTATCAACAGGCAAATACTTAATAAACTCATTTGCCACTGTCGAATCGCCTCCGCCATTTCCTCGAACATCCACTGCCACATTCTCAATATTTTTTGCCTTTACTTCTTCAAACATCTTCTTTACACAATTTCTATACTCTGCATTATATTTACATTCTGTAAGTGTAAGGATTGCAAGACTTTTTTGCTCATCTATCTCATAGTAGACAAATGGCATTTCTTCTTCCTCTTCATCGGATAACTCCGAATAGCTTTTTACAAACTCCTCATATTCTTCTAAACTTACAAAATCATCTAAAGTATACGTTTGTGTCAATATATTTCCATTGGAATCTTTCCAGCCAAATGTATAAGGTGCAAAATATCCATAAAATTCTAACGAAGCAAGACTAACATAACTAATAGAAATCCAATTTTCTGATTCATATGAATAATAGGGTTTTGCTGCCTCAATAATTTCACTGCTTGTATAACCATTTAGTGAATAAAAAGTATATCCTTCTTCTCCTTTTTGATAGGCATCTTTTAAATATTTATTTCTTGGAGAATTGCTGTATGTAGTCGTATGCGCATCATGTATAGGATTGATAACAACTTGAATTTCCCTGCGCAAATCGTTGACCGTTATTGTTTGCATTTGCTCTAACTTTTTTAGTGCATTGGCATAACGTTCCTCAATCGTTGTATAAAGCCCATCTTGAAACATTGGGTGTGTTTTTTCCAAATAATACATTGCTGTTTCTAAATCATCTGCCGCCTGTTTATAGGATATTACATCATCATAGTTTAACTGTGTTCTATTAATAAGTTTAAAAGTTGACGAATCCCAATACGGACAACAATACACAAATAAAGAGATAAAAACGACAATTGCAATAAAAAAAAGAGGTAAAATGATTTTTGTTATCCATTTAGTTTTAAACAGTAGTTGATATAAAATATTTTGTATAACAGATAACGTACCAATATACCAAACAACCCACTGTGGAAAATTAATAAAAAAAAGATTGAATAAAATTAACAATCCCGTTAATATCAGGGTTAATATATTCACTATTAAATATATATATTTTATTTTTTTATCTTTTATTAAATAGGTTTTAAAATAATTCATATTTTTTTATTGTATTCTTTCCTAGTTTTAAGTATCTTTATTAAGTCAAGAATTTATTTAACATACGTTGGCAATTCATCCCACGACGAAAGTCGTGGGTGTTCTCGCCTTATATCATAAAAAATCCGTTAAGTTCTCTAATCCATATTTAGAAATAACACCCTTTAGCCCTTCTTCTACTTCTTTTCTAGGTAAGCGGATATTCGCAATCCGCTACGCTACTTGCTCATAACCTCATAGCTACTATCGTAGCTTTTCAGTGGGAGCTTATACTCCCACTGAAACAAGCAAGTCCCCACCCCCACTTATGCCTTTGCAGCATTGAAGTGGGGACTTCCTTGATGAGGTTAAAATTATTTTTTTCAAGAAAATCATCTGTTTTATCATTCAAATAAGAATAAAACAATAATGCTATTTTTAAATTTTCCATATTTTTATTAGACGTTAATTCATATATTTTGTTTTCTGCTTCATTGATATTTCCATTATCAACCAAAGTCAAAAGGCTTTCTAAGTATTCTTGTTCCCATGTTTCACTTAATAATTCTGCTGTTGGTGAACTTATATCAATATTAAACAGTATCTTTAAAATCATTCGTACCATCTCTTTAATAAGACGCATAATATAATCTTGTTCAAACAATAAATTTTCTCCCCAACTTTTTTAATACCATTATTTTATCATAAACATATATATAATTCTATTAAATATTACTTAACCTTTGTTTTTTATATTTTTCTCAACCACTATTTTCTTATTTCTGTAATAATCATGCCTTTTTCTAAACAATACTTACTAGTCAAATACACCACAGCAAACAAAGTGGTATTTGACTCTTGTTACAGTCATTAAAAAACAGACAAACATGAGACAAATATGTCCGCTTAACTTGCTGCTTGTTAAAATAAAAAGACGAATAACCCTATTATAGAGCTATTCGTCTAATGAAAACTATTTTTTAATACATTCAAAACATCGGTCAAGATAAAGTTATATTTTAAAAATTGTTGTAATTTATTTCACCCCAAATGCTTTTATTCCCGGATAGACTGCTGCCTCTCCTAACTCTTCCTCAATGCGCAAAAGCTGATTATATTTTGCCACACGTTCACTTCTGCTTGGCGCGCCTGTCTTAATTTGACAAGTATTTAATGCCACTGCTAAATCTGCAATTGTTGTGTCCTCTGTCTCACCGGAACGATGGCTTGTAACCGCAGTATATCCTGCTTTATGCGCCATCTTAATAGCCTCTAATGTCTCTGATACAGAACCAATTTGATTTAACTTAATCAAAATCGAATTGCCGCATCGATGTTCAATCCCTTTAGAAAGTCTCTCCGTGTTCGTAACAAATAAATCATCGCCGACAAGCTGCACTTTTTTTCCAAGTTCTTTGGTTAAAAGCTGCCAGCCTTCCCAGTCTTCTTCATCAAGTGCATCTTCTATAGAAATAATTGGATATTTTTCCACTAGTTGTTTCCAATGTTGAATAAGCTCCTGTGATGTATATTTTGTTTTTGCCTTAGGCAAAATATATTCACCTTTCTTAGAGCCTTTCCATTCACTTGCCGCCGCATCCATAGCAATTTTAAAATCTGTATCCGGCTTGTATCCTGCATTTTTAATTGCCTCAAGAATATACTCAATTGCTTCCTCGTCACTTGCAAGGTCTGGTGCAAATCCTCCCTCATCACCAACCGATGTTGCAAGCTTTTTTGATTTTAACAATGCAGCTAAACTGTGGAATACCTCTGTACACCATCGCAATGCTTCCTTAAAGCTAGAAGCACCCACTGGCATAATCATAAATTCCTGAACATCAACCGTATTTGCCGCATGTGCGCCGCCATTTAATATATTCATCATAGGAACAGGAAGTCTGTTTGCATTGGCTCCCCCAAGAAACTTATAGAGCGGTATATCAAGAGAGATTGCTGCTGCCTTTGCACAGGCTATCGAAACAGCAAGGATTGCATTGGCTCCAAGCTTTGACTTATCCTTTGTTTTGTCAGCCTTTATCATTGCATGGTCAACTGCATATATATCAGAAGCATCCAACCCTGTAATAGTATCATTAATAATAGTATTAATATTATGAACAGCTTTTGATACACCTTTTCCTCCAAAACGATTTTTGTCACCATCACGCAGTTCCAACGCCTCAAATTCTCCTGTAGATGCACCGCTTGGTGCCATTCCGCGACCTACAGTACCATCTTTAAGATGTACTTCTGCCTCAACGGTTGGATTTCCTCTTGAGTCAATAATTTCTCTTCCAACTACTTTTTTAATTTTCAAATCTTTCATATCTGCCCTCATTTCTGCACAGTCTTTGTCTTTACACATACGCTTTAATCATTATCGTTGTGCCAAATCATACAATAGTAGTGTACGCATATTTTTAAAAATTAAACTTTATTATTTACTAAAATTAGACTATAATAACATTTAATGACAATCGTTTTATATATATAACAACAATTTAAAAAGATTATAATATACGTTTTAACACAGACCTTATACAATTACAGATACTCTGTTTTTCTTGTGGGCGTGTTCAAAAAAGAAAAGGGCTAAATATGAAAAAAAATTTATCTATCTCACGTAAAATCATCTTATTTTTACTTAGTTTTATTATAATTATCAATCTCTTTATCATGGGAATTAGTTTTCAAATAAAAAATATTGCTACAGATACTTTATGTACATCAACTGTATCTGAAGCAATTTGTGATAAAATTATTGTTATTGTCAAAGAAAATCTAGGCATCAACACAGACAAATTTCAAAATATCGAACAAGCTATAACAGAAAATGATTATATCAATGAGATAACTTTAAAGTATATAGAGGCTATTATTGAACAGCTCAATAACGGAAATACGGAATTTACTTTTAATGTAGAGATAACTGCTCAAATTACGGATTTAATTAAAGCGATAGTCAACTCGTTTAAAGAGTCAACAAACTCTTCTCTTTTAAATAAAGTAATTGATTCTTTTAGCGAACAAATATTAAGTCAAGCAAAAAGTGTAGAAAACACCATTAATGAATATATTACTGAAAATGCTAATAAATATGCCAGCCGATATGATACTTATATAAAAATTTATTCTATTTTGATATCAACTTGGTTTAAAGCGCTATTAATTGGTATGGTAATTGTACTTTTTATTCTCTGTATGATTGTTACAAAATCCCTTAGTACAACACTGCTTAACTTTGGCGGTTATTCTTTGTTTGCTGGATTAACCTATATCAGTATATTTTTTAATTTTGTATCAAATATTTTTCAAGCAATATCTCAACAATATGTTGGCACCACACTGCATTTATCACATACATATTTTATAAAATCAGGAATTATTATGATAATTGCAGGAATATTAGGAATCGTTGCAGGAATGCTTCTCCGAAAAAAACTTAAAAATAAATTTTAAATTTTTGCTGTGATAATACCACTTGTTTTATAACGATTTCCATTCCAATTCCAACAGTTCCATAATTCCTGTACCTTGAAACACCAAAAATAACGGATAAACTCCCATAATTTCTATATCTGCAAAACTGCATTGCCATACTTCAGGGGTTGTTGGTGTAATATCAAAATAACATGCGGACAAAGACTGTCCGCTTTGTTCATTTGTATGTATCTTATTTTCTGCTTCTATACTATCCGTTATTATATATAATTTACCTTTTGCAGTTCCTCTATATGTTATTGTTAATCTGCATTTTTTATCAAAAAGAAAATATTTATAGCCTATCAATGTTTTATTATGGATATTGGAAATAAAATATTGATTGCCGCAATGTGTAATCAATGGTTTTATTGTATCACTTGCACCATTTCCATTATGCGGCATATCACCATCGGTTAGGTTACATGCAATAACCGCAGGATATTTCCCCTCTGTTATTAATGCCCCCTCATTTAAACCGCAGGACGTCATCTCAACTTGCTTTATTGTGCCATCTTCTTCGATTGTAATTTTCTCTGCTGCCCCCTGTCTTGAATAACTTGTAAGATGTGTGTTTTTATGATAAAAAACATACCACTGCCCATTTACACATATAATACTTCCATGATTGGTGCCTGTGTTGGCAAGTCTGTCCTCTGGCTTTCTTCCATTATACCCAATATCCCCATTGGATATTAAAATACCGCCAAAATGAAAATCATGGTCTGGATAATCACTGACTGCATAAGCTAATTCATGCTGTACTTGTGTCGAATAAATAAAATAATATTGATTGTTCACCTTTCGTATAGAACTCGCTTCAAAAAAAGCATGTTCTGCAAACTCGGTTCCCTGTGCTAACCGATGTCCGGGTATAATTCGCTGTGGCTGTGTTTTTACTGTAAGCATATCCTCATTTAATTCCACTACATTTGCTCCCATAAGAAAACAGCCATCACGTTCAAGCTCTTCATCTGATTTATGAAACATCGTTTTCATTCTGCTTTTCAAATCGTCTTCGGAATCATTTGTATACCGATGAGACAGCGACCACCCATAATATAAATAAATTTTCCCCTCATCATTTATGACGGCAGGGTCAAATGGTATATATCGTTTCATTACTGTTCCATCCAAATATTTCACATCGCCATAATACTGATATTCTCCTACAGGCGTATCACATACAGCAACAGAAATCGGACCGTCAAATCCGCCTTTTCCCCGCCATGCTGATAAACAATAATAAAGATAATACCGTCCATCATTGCCTTTGACAACATCTGGCGCATATAAATATTTGCGCTCCCCTGCTCCTTCAACAATCTCTGTGGAATGAGGGTCTTTACTTGCTGAATAAATAACACCCTCATATCTCCATTCTGTCAAATCCTCCACAGGAGCTGAATAGCCTATATAGTCCAACTCGCAGTACGTATCCCCGCCGCTTTTGTCATGAGAGCCAAAAATATATAATCGGTCGCCAAAAATATGCGGTTCTGCATCAGGCACATGTTCATTAATTGGAAGATACGGATTAAATACTTGTTTTTTCATATTAATCTCCATTCTAAAGTATAGTATAAAAATAGCGCTAAATCTTATTGGTGGCGCTAAACCTTCTCTGTAACGCTTTGGTACAAAAAAGCAATCCTATAAATATTAATCTGCTTCACGAATCACTTTGCGCAATGGCAAAATCATTCCTGGCGATACAGAAAGTTCATCAATTCCCATTTTTAAAAATTTTTCAGTCAATTCTATATCGGCTCCTAACTCACCGCATATGCCTGCCCAAATTCCTTCTTTATGGGCGTTGTCTACAACCATATTTATCAATCGAAGAATAGACTCGTGATGTGGATTATAAAATTGGTCAAGGCGGTTATTTTGTCTGTCAATAGCAAGCGTATATTGTGTCAAGTCATTCGTTCCAATACTAAAAAAATCAACTTCTTTTGCCAATAAATCACTAATCATTGCGGCAGCAGGCGTCTCTATCATAATACCTTGTTCTATTGTATTATAATCAACCCCAATGCTGTCAAGTTCTGTTTTTACTTCCTCGACAATTCTCTTGATGGCTTTTACTTCCTCAACCGATGTAATCATAGGATACATAATGGCAATATTGCCAAATGCACTGGCTCGAAACAGTGCGCGAAGCTGTGTTTTAAATATATTAGTCTGTGTAAGACAAATGCGGATTGCTCTGTAACCCATAGCAGGATTTTCTTCTTTATCCAAATTAAAATAACTTGCTTGCTTATCCGCTCCAATATCAAGCGTTCGGATAATCACTTTTTTATCACCCATCGTCTCAGCAACTTGTTTATAAGCAGCAAATTGTTCTTCCTCTGTCGGAAAATGGTCTTTTTCAAGATACAAAAATTCGCTTCTAAAAAGTCCTATACCATCTGCATCATTTTTAAGAACGGAACCAATATCCGATGCATTTCCAATATTGGCATAAAGTTTTATCAATCGACCGCTTTTTGTAATCGTATCCTTTCCCTTTAAATCTTGTAACAGCCTTTTTTGTTCCTCGTCTTGTTTTTTCTTCTTTTTATACAGTTCCAATGTTTCACTGTCTGGGTCTACTATAATAAAACCTTCATAGCCATCTACAATTGCAGTCTTGCCATTCCATTCTTTTTTTATATCAACATTGATAAGGGCAGGTATGCTCATTGTTCGTGCAAGAATTGCCGTATGGGAATTGGTTGAACCTTCTTTTGTCACAAATGCCAATAATTTACTTTTATCCATCTGCACAGTCTCACTTGGCGCTAAATCTTTCGCCGCAATAATACAAGGTTCAACAAGGTCTTCTTTTGCCCAGCCGCCTGTCAATATGCGTACAATTCGCTCTGATATATCTTTGACATCAATACTTCTTGCCTTAAAATATTCATCTTCCATATTGGCAAACATTTCTGCAAAATTATCACCAGTCACTGCAACGGCATAATCTGCATTGACCTCTTGGCTTTCAATAATATTGACTATCGATTCATTATAATCATCATCTTCTAACATCATTAAATGAACATCAAAAATTTGTGCATTGACTTCGCCCACTTCTTTTAACGCTTTATTATATAACACCTGAAGTTGTTTTGCCGCTTCACTTTTTGCTGTCTCAAAACGTTCCAGTTCCGCTTTTGTATTGCTCACCTTTCTGCGCACAACTTCCTTTTGGTCTTTTTCATAATAAAATATCGTTGCAATGGCAATGCCGCCAAATACTTTCTTGCCTTTAAATGTATCCATCTGCTATCTACCCCTTTTTATTGCTATTGTTATTGCATACCATTTATCCTTTATAGTTATACAGCAAACTACATATTTTCCTTAAAAAATTTTTCCATAGCTTCGGATGCCACTTCCTCATCAGCGCCTTCAACGGTTACAGTTATCGTTTTTCCACTCTTTACACCAAGCCCCATAACTGCCATTAACTTTTTTGCCTCTGCCTCTTTTCCATTGAAATGTATTTTAATAACAGAATCGTACTTCTTTGCCTCTTTTGCAAGTATTCCTGCTGGTCTGGCATGAATCCCCACTTCATCTTTAATTACATATTCAAACTGTTTCATAAAAATCCTCCATTCCAAAGCGTAGCGTAGAAATTTGCGCAAATATTGTCACATCAACCCTTGTTTTTTACACTAATCCTTTATTTATTTCTCTATATTATTTTCCTCAAAGAATGATATCCTATACGCAATTTTTATAAAAAAGAAAACAACCAGCCATTGCAAAACTTATATTTTTTATAAATTTATATTTTATTCTTAACAAAAACACTCACTTCAATGCCATAGATTCATTATTGATGTATTTTTACCATTTTAGCATAAGCGCCATTGCGAGCCATCAATTCCTGATGGGTTCCTGATTCCTCAATTCCTTTTTCTGTCAACATCAAGATTTCCTCTGCATTTTCAATTGTTGTAAGTCGGTGTGCTATAACAAATGTAGTTCTGTTTTTAGCAAGCTTTTCTAAAGAATCCTGCACCACTTTTTCACTCTCGTTATCCAATGCAGAAGTTGCCTCATCAAATATTAAAATAGGCGGATTTTTAAGAAATACTCTTGCAATGGATAAACGTTGTTTTTGTCCACCTGAAAGCTTCACGCCTCTTTGACCGATGTCAGTGTCATATCCTTTTTCAAAAGACATAATAAAATCATGGGCATTTGCATTTTTTGCCGCCTCAATAATTTCCTCGTCGGTTGCATCAGGTTTTCCATACTTTATATTATCCTTAATTGTTCCCATAAAAAGATATACATCTTGCTGTACAACGCCAATATGGTCTCTCAGACTTTTCAATGTGACATCTTTTATATCAGTACCATCAATTTTTATCGTTCCTTCACTTGCCTCATAAAATCTTGGAATCAATGAACATAAGGTCGTTTTTCCCACACCAGAAGGACCAACTAAGGCAATATATTTTCCTGGCTTTACATTTAAATTCACATGTGATAAAACAAACTCATTTCCATCGGAATACTTAAAGGAAACATTTTCAAAGGTAACGCCGCCCTTTACATGGTTTAACACAACTGCATTTTCTTTTTCTTTGATATCTGGCTCAACTGATAAGATTTCAAGAAACCGCTCATAGCCTGAATATCCATTTTGGAACTGCTCTGTAAAATCCACTAAAACCTTTACAGGCTCCGTAAATACATTAATATATAATAAAAATGTAACAAAATCTGTAATATTTACCCAGCCCTTTGCAATGCCAACGCCTCCTACTGCAATTACCACAACGTTAATCAGTGTTGTAAATGCTGTCAAACCAGCATGATACGTCCCCATATAGTGATAGCTGTTCTTTTTGGATTCCAGAAATTTATCATTTCCTTGTTTAAATTTTTCACATTCAATATTTTCGTTGGCAAACGATTTCACCACTCGTATTCCTGACAAATTATCTTCTATCTGTGCATTAATATCGCCAATTTTTTCACGGTTGCGCTTAAATGCCCTCTTCATTTTTTTATTGAGCTTGTAAGCAAAAAGCAGCATAACAGGAATCAATATAAAAGCCGTCAATGTCAATCGCAGGCTAATGGTTCCCAATATACACAAAGCACCGACAATCTTAATAAACGATATCGTAATATTTTCTGGTCCATGATGCAGCAATTCTGTTATATCAAATAAATCTGAAGTAATACGGGATAATAATTGACCAACTTTTTGGTCATCATAAAACGAATACGAAAGCTTTTGATAATGATTAAATATTTCTGCTCTCATATCATACTCTATCTTTGCACCCATAACATGTCCAAAATTAGAGATATAAAAATTGCATCCGCCTTGTATAAGCACCAATATAAACAATACTGCTGTTATCACAAGAACCGTATAAAGCGCACTGTCTGAATCCATATATACAACTTTTGATGTTATATATCTAACAACTAATGGTATTACTAATGTAACCAGTGCTGAAACAATCGCTAGAACCATATCAATAACAAAAGTGCTAAGATATGGCTTGTAATATTTTATTAACCTTTTTAAATTTTGTTTCAAATCAATTACCTTTCCTTTCTAAATTTAATAATAACGTTCTGTCTGTCCATTTGCCAGCCTGCTTTATATTTAATATACATACAATTTAAAAAAGGCTGCTGTAAAATCAAATTTTCCATATAATATTGACATGAACTATACCATATCTTATCATACTTTGCAGAAAATTTCATTTTACGGCAGACCAAATTTATTTATTATTTTTTCAAAATACCACACATAACTTTATCACGCCACATGCAATCTTATCGCCTGAATTACCAGATGGCTGCGATGTAAAATCATCTGGTTTACTGTGTATAATAACCGATTTTCCCAAAATTTCAGGAAGCGTCAGCACATTATCATAAAAGCACATCCAACAATAACCATCTGTTGATAAGATGGGAATCAAATCGCCTGCATGTTTTGGATGCGGCTGTTCATTAGGGTTATAATGATTTCCTGTATTTTTAAAATCATTGCTGCAATCGCCAACTTCATGGATATGAAATCCAAAGAAATCAGGAGCATGTTCTTTACTTTGAGGCAAATTAAATATTTGTACTTCAATAAGCACGCCTTCATATGGCACACTGTAAAATTTCACTTCCCCCTCTATATCTGGATACTGAAAACCTCCTGATATATGAGCGGCTGCCATTGGCGTTGCATTGCATAGAATAGACGAAAAAATATTTTGAGACATTTTTAGCCTCCATGCCATGACTGATTTTTAAAAGTAGTTAATAGCTTAAATTTTGACAAGACTATATAAAAGTCTTTTATACACAGCAATTTTTTATGCAATAACCTGCAAATAGAAAATCAGTCTAAAACAAAGTTACTTTATTATATGCAATTTTACAGTTTATGATAAATATAGAAATCAATTTTAAACCCTTACAGCATTTTTTTGATATGCTCTAAATCTTGTATTAATGTCTCTGAATATCGATAGGCTTCTTCATATATTTTATTTGCTTTATCAAAATCTTGCGCAAATAATGCATCCAAAACTTGTTTTCCATAAGAATGAAATTTTTTATGTTTTTCCTCTAATCCTTGCCAAATTGGCTTAATCTCAGCTTGAATTGGATTGATAGCATAATAAAAATGTCCAAACCCACATTTTGTAGCATCAATTTGCAGCGGAAAAATAATTTTTTCATCAACAATTCTTTTTAAATTATAAAGCCAATCTTTATGTGCAAGAATAGCTTTATCAAGATAATTCTTAAATGTTTGCGGCTCAATCTGATAAAATGTATCTTCGCTCATCTTTCCCATTATTTTTGCGGATTCATCTAATGTCTTTTCAATAGACTGTAATGGTGAAACAATTTCTTTCATCTCTTGCCCATGCTGATTTAACAAATCGGTGTCCTTATTTAAAACACTGCACTGGTTTTCAATCTCTGATGTACGATTTTCCAATTCAAGCATTGAACTGCTGATTTCTTCACTGATACCTGCCAATGAAGAGATATTATTTGTAATTTTTTCAACATGCTGTCTGCTTTCTTCATTAAATCTCCACACATTACTAATTTTATCGGTGACAATTCCCAATGCTTCAATCGTATTATCCACACTTTCTACACTTTTTGCCGATGCAGACTGAATATCAGACACAAAACTGCTCATATTAGCCGTTAAACTTTGCGTCTCTTCTGCCAAACTTCTAATTTCCTCTGCTACAACAGCAAATCCTTTTCCAGCATCACCTGCCCTTGCTGCTTCTATTGAAGCATTTAAAGCAAGTAAATTCGTTTGTGAAGAAATCATTTTTATTCCTTCTATCACTTCATTCATATCATTAATTACTTTTGAAAGATGCGTCATATCCTGTCCCATCTGTCTTGAGGTATGAATGGTATCATTTGACATATTTTTAATTTGTGTTAATTCATTTTGCCCCTCATCAATTTTTTTATATACATTTGCTGATTCCTCTGACAGTTCAATAATTGTATTTGTCAAATCCTCATGTTGTTTGGATACCGATTCCGCCACAGAATAAGCCTCTGCTGCCGCATCATAAATTAATTTTGTCGCACTTGCTACGCTTTCAGAAATTTCCTTTAATGTATCTGAATAGTGACTTAAGGTCAAATCCAGTGAACTTATTTGCATAAGTGACTGAAAAATATCTTGCATTACTTCTTCAAATTGGGAACGACCTGTAAGTAATCGAGAATATATTTGTGCTAATTCTGATGTATAATTTACATGTTCCATATTAGAAATGGATACTAATAAATTCTTTTCCGACTTTCTTAAAAAGCTCATGCCTTGCCTCCCTTATTTAAATATATTAACTTTATAAATTTATATATTTAAACTATATTTTTTGCTTTTATATATAATTTATATCCTAGCATATTCCTCGAATTTTCACAAGCAAATAACTAATACCATACGCACATACACTATACAACAATGGAATAACAATATTCCATACTGTCAATTGATGTAAAAAAACAATTGAAAATCGCTGTTTTTCAAAGCCAATCACTTGCCAATAATTATAATACATGAAATGCATCATAAAAAAAACAGAAAATTTATCATTATTATTCTTATATCATTAATCCCAAACTCTTGAACAGGTATAAAGGCTAATAACATTGTAAATATTCCAAATAAAATCCCTATTATTTTATAACCTAAAATCGTATAAGAATTATATTTTTGATTCATTGTATCAAATTCTTTTAAAGTTGCCATTTGTTTTGATTCATCCATAAAAATCCTCATTTCTGTACTGCTTTCTTGCACAAAAAACAAATTTTTTTAATTTTGTTTTTACAGTTTTGTATCAAGCAGCGCGTAGACACAAAACTTCTATTCCAAAAATTTATTTTTATAATTTAAACAAACAACTAGGTACACATATTCTTTTATTATATTACATTTTCAGAAAAGGACACCATATTTCCATTTTCAAGAATACAAATATAATCAACGTCATTTTCCAACTCTTCCTGCAAATGTGTCGTAAGCATTACTGTCACTTTGCCGTCAATCATTAATGTCCCCAGCTCCTTAAAAAAATCTTTCCTGTATACAATATCCATTCCTGCTGTTGCCTCATCAAAAAGATACAAGGAAGGCTTATATTCTATTGCAAATGCAAATTGAAATTGAACACACTCCCCTTTAGAAAGATTGAATATCTTTTTTAATGGATTTATATTGTATTGCTTTAATTTTTCATTTAATAACTTTCTGTCAAAACAAGAATAAAACGGACTGAATAAATCTACATTTTGTTCAATTGTAAACTCTTTTATATAATGGTGATTATCTGTTATAAGCCCCACATTATCTAACACAACGTCTCTGTTTTCTTTAACTTCAAACGCATTGCCATGCCTATCTGTTATACAAATACCTCCTTCGATACTCTTGTATAATTGATTCTCTGTCCATATACAAAACAACTTCTCCCTTATCCATAAACAAAATATAATCTGCAATTCGTTCCATCTCATCAAACACATGAGAAGAAAATATGACGCTGTGCAGACCATCTTGAATAAACGCTGTCATCAATTTTTGAAACTCTGCACGAAATGCCAAATCAAAATTGCCCGTAGCCTCATCTAAAATTAAAAGCTTAGGATTATAGGACAATGCAAATGTAATGTCCTTTAAGCAAAATCCTCCAAAATTTTTATTGATATGATTACATTCAACGATTATAGACTCCAATTCTATCGCCTCCATTTACTTATAAGTATTTTTTGCAGCAAAAGGTGTGTATGTACTGTATATATTTATATACACAGTACATACACACCTTTATCAACTATTTTTTCAATATTTATCTACTTTTTTATTCTGGTCGTTGTTCAGCCAGATATATTCCCCACGTTTCTAATTCTTTCGGCAAATCATACACACATATTCCATCAACTTCAATCATACGGCATTGTCCGGGATTATCATAATCAAATGTATTCCATGCTGTAATTAATTTATCGGTCTTTTCTATACTATGTGACTCAAAAAAATTTTGATATTGGTCTGGAACCTGTGTCCAAATGGTTACAATATTATAGCTATTTTTCATTATTTCTGCTGAATAATCGTGAAAACCAAAACCAAACTGGCACATACCATCATGTATAAGCAGCTCTCCATAGCTTTTTAAAATCTGTAATGCCTGCTTTGCATTTAATCCATCTATATAATAGATATCTTTATGTGCAGAGGAATTATCATTTTCACGCAAACGCTGTTCATCGTTTTGATTGGTTGGCAGCTCTAAAATAAAAAAAATAGGTTCATTTTGCAACGTTATAAAATGTTCAAAAACTTCTTGTATTTTGTCTGCCCCAACATTTGCAATTAAGCCTTGTTCCTGAACTTGATACTGTTGCGCCAGCTTATCTATAAACGGCACTTTACAGCCTTTTATCATTTCTAGCATAACAACCCCCCATTTCTTTTCAATCCTCTATCAGCTTTTATAAAGCTGTGCAATTCGTGCAGATTTCTCTGGAAATTGGTTGTTTAAATACATCAGATATTGAAATACACTTCCCTCAAATGGATGGATATCGCCAAACAACCCAACTTCATAACAATTGCGAATAACATTAATAATACAATTTTCTGTGTGGTCTTGCTTGCAATCTTTACATTCCTTCAAAATATGTGCAATGGCTCTTTCTAACTCAGGCTCATCAAACACTTTAAAATCCATTATTGGTATATTGCTGGCACCGCCTGCAACCTCTTTCTTAGGTGCTTTCATATAATCGCTTACACATTTTTTTGCAAAGCCTATGATACATGATTCTTTTTTACATTGACCACAATTTGTTTCCTGCAAACAACAGTCTTCTAAATCATTCCAAATTAATTGTGCATCTAAACCTTTTTTATGCTGTTCAGCCATATGTACGTACCTCCAATAATAATTTAATTATATTTTTCAAAATATAAGATATAACAAAATTGTTTTTCTATCAACTACTTTCTTTTTATTATATAATTAAAAAATTCTTCACTGTACTTCTTCAAGCTTTCTTCATCAATTGTTCGGATATCTGCCTTCATATATATATCACCCTCAAAAAAATTGGCGCCTTCAAAATCCAGCCAATAAATTTCATTACTTTCATAAAGAATAATCTGTCCTTCTCCTAATTTATCAACTGTCTCAAAAAAGAGTGCATAACTATGCCGCATTTTCCATTCATATGAAGAATTGATTAATAATATCCCTTTTTTCTTCCAATCTTCTTTATTATTCTGATACCAGTTTTCAAAAAGTAAAAATATATTATCCATTTAAAATAAATCACCTTATGACATTTTTTTAATCCAACCAGCAACATAACTGCTCTAGCTTTTTTAACTCCTCAATCTTGCCAATAGAATGAAAATTTGTTTCCACCAGTTCCAATACTTTAAGTTCTGATAATTCCTTAAATATATTAAATCCATCAAATACTAATCCATTTATTCTAAGCACTTGAACGCCTTTAAAATAAACAATATCCTTAGCTATATTAATTTGATTCTGCTCATACCAAACATCATATGCTGTATCATCTTCAAACTCTTCATAATAAGTATTGGATATAATACTTTTTTTAAATGTATTCCATGCTCTTCTTGCTTTATCTGAATAGGCATATTGCTGCATTTCTTTATCTTTATAATCACTGCTGCCTAAGCTTAACTGTATATCTGTACTATTTTTTTCTTTTTCTATTGTTTTATCTATAAAACTTTCTAAATTATCGCCTCGAATACAACAAAATGCCCATTCATCACCGCCACTTGCACTTGCAAATGGCAATGGTGGATTTTCAAGACTTATCTGAATAAAAAATTGATTGTCAAACGTTTCTCCTACACGTAAATATTTAATTCGTTCAATATCTTTATCAGCAATCATTTCATCTTTACAATTCAATACTTTTCTTACAGCATCCTCAATCCATTTTTGTGTAAATATCATAAAAAGCCTCCATTTATTTAACCTATTTTTTTGCCATTATAAGCAGAAAGGTGACATTGTACCCAATGATTCGGCGGGTCTATTTCACAAGATACCACAATACAATTCTCTGAAATACTTTCAACTATAACTCCATCAACAGCAATGCGCTCAGATTGCCAAAATAATTCACAGTTTTCATCAAAACAAAACAACTTTGAATCTGAAGCAATATATAATCGTTTTTGATAAATATAAAAATAGCCAAAATATAAATCACAAGAAAGTGTTTTGACGTTTAATGTTTCTAAATCAATAAAATAAACCGTATTACCACAGCCAATGCAAAAATATTGTTCAAAAAACCAATGTGTATTAAAGGAGTTCCAATGATTTGTATCAATTTCTATTTCTAAATAAGGAATTGTATTTTTACTGATATAGAAAATCGTTCCCTGTCCAAGATTCAAATATGATGTATTCCATTTTCTATCAAATGGCTTACTTAAAGTATACATAATTACTCCTGTTATAAGGTTTCTTTACTAATTTGCCACAAGTATAACAAAGGAATATAAAAAGGACAAGATGTTTCCCTTAACATCATTTAAATAGCAATATTTTTCTTAATTACAAAATGTGATTTTGATAAATTAATCAATTATTTATTAAAAATCCACAAAAAAAGAGCAGATTATATATTTTTATGCAATCTGCTCTTCAATCATTTCTTAATTTAAATAATATCAACTTTTCTTTATCATTATTTTCGTAAGTATTGATAACTTTTTTATTCTATTATATAAATAGTAACAATTTGTTTACCTTCTTTATTCAAAGCAATTACAGCTTTCTTTCCATGAATATTAGAAAGGTCTTTTGAAAGAATCATATCATATCGTTCTTCTGATAAAAGATAAACAGGAACACTTGAACCAATTTGTGCTAAAAATGTACTCTTTCCACTTTGAGTCATAATTAACATATGATCATCATAATTAAGAAGACAATCTATGTAAATTCCATCTTTTGGTCCACCAGAACTTCCCTTAAACAATAATTCAGATGCTTCAATTTCATATAGCTGTTTCTTATCCCACAAATAAAATCCTATTTTCAAATTTGGATCTGCATATTCTATTTCTGTTTGCTCACCATTTTCAATAGCTTTATAAGTTATTACTCCATCCATCAATGTATAATCACCTGTCAAAAATATATATTGATTCAATTTTGAACTAACATCCCACACATTTTCATCTGTATTTTGTATAGATTTTTCTGAATTAATACTAGATGGAATAAAAAATTCTTCTATTTCATCCTTATCATTACTGGATACCTTATCTATAATTACCCCTGTAATAAAGGCAGCAATATCTAACAAAAAAGCTAAAAATAAAGAAAAAAGGGCTACTTCACGATAAGGACTTATCAAATAAATTAATCCTGCTTGTGCATCATTATGATTAGTCAAATAATAACGTATAGCCTGGTCTAAATTTTTAATAGAAGATTCTCGATTAAACGAATCTGTAGTTAAATTTAAGCCATCATCTAAAGTATAAACAGGTAATTCACTAATTTTAGATTTTAAATTATTAAATTCATTACGCCAAACAGAATAATCTTCATCTCTTTCTAATGATAAAATACTACCATCTGCTAATTTATCAATTATTGCTTGTATGTCTACATTTGCTTTTTTTATTTTGCTATAATTTTCTAAATTTTGAATAAAACTATTCATACTAGTAAGCACATTTTGATATTCTGGAGTATCAGCGCCTAAATCAACTGCACTTTGCAAACGATCAAACACTCCATTTGCTAAATTTAGCATCTTATCTGTATCTGATGATGACTGGAATAACTCTCGCTGAATTTCTCGGAGATTTGTTCCTACATAATAACTTGAAACACCATCTTCAGTCATACCTAGAATAGCTGAATAATATGTAGTGCGTTGAAGAGCGCTTTCATAATCACTACGTTGCCTTTCTAAAGCATTTTGTCTTGTAATCAAATTTTCATATGTTCCAACAGCTTGGTTTACTGCTGCTTGATATGGAGTCAAATCCACACCATCAGGTGCATTTGATAAACGATTTTCTGCAAGACGAAGATTATTTTCTGCCGATTCCACACGTCCGTCTAAATCTGTTATTTGTCCACTAAGTCTATCAATTTCAGATTGCATATTTGATTGCATACCAGATAAAACAGAAGCTGCTTGCTCTCGAGTATCTTGAGTAGCATCTTCTTCTGTGGCACTCTCCATTTCAGTAATTACAGTAGTCATAATATCTTTTGCAGTAAAATCATCTCCTGTATATCTATTACGTTCTTCGTCCCAGTTTAAACTTTCACTAACATCCACATTATCTTGATCCATATTCTTAGCTTGCTGATATATATCTGTAATTTGGTTCATTAATACATCTTGCATATCTTGACTATATAATTTTATATATGTATCTGAATTAAACAACTCTTCACGATAAGCAGCTTGAGCCAATAATTGACTCTCTGTTTTCCATGATTGTTTATATGCCTGCTTTGCAATAAATAGATAACTAAACCAAGAAGAACAAAATAAAACAACAAATGTTAAACAATAAAGAACACCTTTTTGTAATTGATTTTTACATTGCCTTAAAAAAGATGGAAGTGCAAAATTTAAACCAAGCAAAAGACCCTGTATAGCGAGAGAGGCTGCATAAGCCTGCCAAGATTCTGGAAATGTATAATTTATCATGCCTTGAGCAGTAGCCCAAAAAGATACTGCTGCCAATAAGCATGTACAAATACGCATTATAAAAATAATATTATTTTCTTGCTTTTTTTTATTTTTCATTTTTTACCCCTCCTCCAAATTCGTTTACTATGATTTTTTTTAAAGCTAGAAGATATTGAATCATTTATTTTTACTTTTGAAATCTCCTTATTAAAGAATTGATTTAATTTAGTATTTAAACGTTCATTAAAAGAATTTTCTCCTTCTTCCGACTCTGGAAATATTAGAGCAAAAAGGGAGCTAATAACCATTTGTATGCGAAAATTAGTAATAATACCTAACAAAAGTTCAGATAAAAATTTCCATATTGTCACAAAAATAAGAAATATAATTTTTTTCAATAAAGAATGAGGTTCCCCACATTGAACCACAAAAATTCGTACTATCTCAATCGCAACGAATAATACCAGTATAGGTAAAATAATAAAAAGTAGGTTTTGCCATATTTTATTAATTTCCTCTAGTTTATTCTCACCCTCTGTAATAACATAAAGAAATGAGCCAAACACCACTAATAAAGCAATTGGAAGCTGATACTCTTCAATAAAATTAAAGCTGTTATTTTTCTTTTTATGAGGCTTATGAATCATATGGATAATAAGATACCCTATTATGACAATTGTTGAAACAGCAATAATATAAAGCAAAATATAATAAAATAATGCTTGTTGCGCATTATAAAATATCTCTTTATCTCTAAAAGTATTTAAAAAATTTTTTACATTAGCAATCCAATATCTAAAACCCCTTGGTAAGTTATCAATGCAAGGAAATATAAAAAAACCACTTACAATAAGAAATAACACTCCCCCTCGAAGCCCTAACTCAATTTTTGTAAGAGAATCATTTTTACCTTCTCGCCTATCCTTATCTCTATTTATTTTAAATTCTAACTTTTCTTTTTTGTTTTGATGTTTAATTTCTTGTTTTTCATTTTTACCATTTTGTTTGTTCTCTTGTAATTGTTGCTTGTGTTCCTGTTTTATTTGCTGTATTTTTAAACGTTGCTTATGTATAGCATGAATATATTTTATCCAAAACTCTTTAATCTGTAAACGACATTCTTGACACTCCTTTTTAACTGTTAACCATTGTTCTTGTGACCAATGAAGAAGTCGGATTAGTATAATCAATATAGAAACAACTGCAATAAGTAATAAAATTATCCATACTAAGCTCCACCCAGATAATTCATTTAAACGTAAATTTCCAATAGTTTGATAATTAGTCCATAAATTCAATCCTCCAATCACTGTACCAATAAATATAGCACCAAGAAAAAATAATGCTTTCTTTATGTTTTTGCTTTCAACAAATCCTAGTGCTAATTCTGAGAAAAAAAGTGGAAGGCACAATACATTAATTGCGACAAGATTTAGTTCATTCCATATTTCCAAAGCATAAATACCTGTCAGTATAGCTGTTAATGTACAAGGAATTATCTGACATAAAACTTTCAAAATTTTAGAATATTTCATATCTGATTCAGACATCTCTTTTACCTCCTTAGTATTATCATAATAATTCTGAGCAAAACTGTACACATTCAATATCTGCAAATAATTAAATAAAGAATTTTATTATAACAAGAAAAAATATGTGTATACAAGTTTATAATGACTGAAAAAATATTATTCATCAATCATTTTAAAAAATATCATATTAAAACTATTACTATTTAAGGTAAACTTTAAGAATTTTTTAGATAAATACTATTAAGAAAATGATAGAAGCTAACAATAGACAAAATTTCTAAGCCTATCCACTATGACATAAATTTTAACTGTATTTTTTTTACAGATTTTTCAATATGCTAATTTATTTTATAATGTTTTTCACTAATACTGTGTTAACACATTTTGAACAGTATAGAATCAATTTTTACAATTAACATTTTTTGTGCCTTTATAATTTTTCTTTAGTATATATATTGTCAATTCTTATAAACGTCCTATTTGCCATATTTGGTATTTAACTATCACATATAACAATAAGAACTATTTTTTTATCATTATTAATCTTTCTAACAATTTCATCTTATAAACAAATAGAATTTCATTCTGTAATTTTCTGTGTTTTATACACATTAATCTTTTATAGTAAGCTTTTTAATAATAAATAATTTATGAAAATATTTTTTGTTACTTCTTGTCCATCATACAAAACGGTTGTCAACTCAATTTTATATTTATAATTATAATTATCTGATCCCCATGCTCTTGCTTCACATGATCTCATACCTGACAAAGAATTTACATCTAACATATACTTTCCATAACCATCTTTAAAATCTTTATTTATATAAGTATCTGCAAATACTGTAGCACTATCAATTAATATTATTATTGACATAGTGTCTATAATTTGTTTTATTTTTTAACCATACTTTTAATCCTTTCCAATCAACATTATCAAATAAAAAAATAATAAAAACTTTAATAATACTATTTCTAGATTTTCTATTATCTATTTTATTATAAATTAATATTATCATATACATGTACAAATATCAACTAATTTTATATAGATAAAAAATTTATATATATATAAATTTAATATACTTTTATATATTTAACTTTAACTCTGTATTTTAAACACTTCTCTTTTTTAATTTAAATACGCTACCTTCAACTGAATCATATCCTATAATCAAAAAAACCCCTTAAAAGCAATCAAACTTTTAAGAGGTCTTTTCATTTTTACTTTAAATTACTTTTTAGGTCCTAAAATAACATCCATTTGTGCAAGATATTTCATTAACATAATAGCATCTTGAATATCAACCGTATCATCACAATTTACATCACTATTTACTTCATTTATTGTAACATCCATCTGTGCAAGATGTTTTTTGATAATAACACCATCTTTTACATTAATAACTCCATCTCCATCCACATCTCCATACTTCACTACAGGATTATCTGATGTTGATTGTTCCTCGCTTGGCTTTGGTGTTGATGTCTCTTCGCTTGGTTTTGATGTTGTTTCTTCCTCACTCGGTTTTGGTGTTGATGTTTCTTCATTTGGTTTTGATGTTGTTTCTTCCTCACTCGGTTTTGGTGTTGATGTCTCTTCACTTGGCTTTGATGTAGTTACCTCTTCGCTTGGCTTTGTACTTGAGAAAATACCATTTATTAAAAACAGATTTATACTATCTCCTTTTATAATCTCAACTGCCCCTGCTTTCACATCAATTTCTGCAATACTATTATTATCGCAAGTATATTTTATTCCATTAACCTTTACGCCTTTTCCAGCAGCAGAGGTACTTCCGCCAAACACTAATATCAGTTTACCATCGGAAGGTGCTGTAAACTTTATATTGGTGCTTGATTCCATCTTTAAACATTGTGTAAGTGTCTTTCCATCATAAATTACTGTTCCCTTATCCTTAGAAAGATTACCAACAATGGTATATACATTACTGTTTTTTCCGGATTCCGTAAAGTTATGTAAATATGAGCCAGTCACTTCACCACTGCCTGTTGTAACTTCCTCACCTTTTGTTGTCTCATTTTGTCCGCTCGTTGTGTTATCTTCACCAGTTGAGCCATTCATACCACCAACTGATACCAGCTCTGTATTTTTATAATTGGTTACTGCTGCTTTTAATTCTGGTATAACAGCATAATTTGTATCTTCGGAATCTGCAAATGTCCATGCAACAACACCGCCACCTTGACTGCCTGCATTTGCTTTTACTTTTTGAGGTACATCTTTAGCTGCATCCACATCAGAAGCTTTTACACCCAAATCAACTGTTGTATCAAAATTGTCATATGTTGTGCTGCCTGCTACTGTCTTATACGTATCTGGAACCTTCTCATCTCTTGATGATGCAAGGTAAGCATCGAAATCTGTTTGATTTCCATCAGCTGTATTTGCATAAATTACTGGCTGTCCGCCAACGATTTCATTTGCAAAGGCTTTGATAATACCTCCATTTTCTCCTGAAAATGTTCCTTGTCCTTTCACATCTGTACCCTGCTTTGATGAAAGCATTGGATTCGCACAATTTCTAAAATAATTGGCTTCCACAAATGCAGAAGAACCCATTGTAACACCTACACCATACTTTGCATTGCCATCATAATAATTATTATATATATGTACAGACATTGTTCTTATTCTTGGATGTCTTGAATCAGAATGGTCAAACCAATTATGATGATAAGTAATATAGTTTGGTCCGCTCTCTGACTCCATTCCGCAAAGCGAGCATTTTCCTGAATCATAAAAATGTACATAAGAAATTGTTAAATATTGTGAATCACCTTTCATATCAATAGAGCCATCACCCTTTGCTTGGTCTGAATCGCCGCCTGCAGCTCCATAATACAAATCAACATTATGTATCCATACATTACAGTTACCAGTATCCAATGATATGCCATCATCCATAAAGTTTAGCAATGAAAAATTACGAAACTCCACATTACCTGCATATCGAACTAAAAATCCAAAACCAGAAATAGCAGCATCATCACCAATGCCTTCTATTGTAATATTCATCTGCGCATAATTATTTTTCCCTTTAATCTGAACACCCTCTGATTTACTTGTATAACTATCCAAGTCATCTCTAGTAACAAGACCAATAATTCGCACAGCAATTGGTGTTGTATCCCCTTTTATCTTTGCATCTAAAATAGCTTGGATGCCTGTTACTTTTACTCCATCTACTGTAGCTGTACATGTCTTTGCAGTTTCTGCTGAAACATATACAACTTGCGCATTGCTCTTTAAAGTACCATCATCATTATAAGCTCCTGAACCTGTCTTATATTTAGAATCTGAAGAAAATGCAAATCCACTTCTATCATAAGGAGATACTGTAAGAGATTCACTAGTAACAGTCACTGTTCCACTTGAAAGTATTGCTTCTACCTTTATTACATAATTTCCTGCTTTTAAGCCAACAGCATCAACTCTTACATAATTTTTATATATCCTTATCAGCTCATTATCTATTTGCTTATATGCCAAATCTCCTTCATTGGCTGCCTTTATATAAGCTTTATACCCCTTTGCACCAGATACAAGAGAACATTTTACATAGGCACTTTCAAACCAGCCTGAACTTTCGCTAATTGAAAATTCTGCTGCTCTTGCGACAAATGATGTTTTTCCCACTGTAAGCAATGTAAATGCCATCATTACAGCAACAACAATTGCTAAGCCTCCCTTAATTGACTTCTTTTTCATCTAAAAATTCTCCTTTCTTATTAAAAGAAAGCTATTGTATTAAGAATTATTTTATTTTTCCTAATACAACAGCTTTACAATCTAAAAAAATTTATTACTTTATTAGAATCCTACATCTATACCTGCACATTTTTTCAAAATAAGAACAATATCTGTTGAAGTAATCTTTCCATCTTTATCAACATCTGCATTTTTCTCATTAATAGTAACTGCCATCTGAGCAGCATGTTTTTTTAATAATACTGCATCTTGAATATCAACTGTGCCATCTCCATTAACATCGCCAAGCTTTCCTTCTACTGGGTCTGGATTATCTGGCTTTGGGTCTGGTGTACTTGATGACTCAAAATTCATATAAAATAAATTAATAGAATCAGCCTTTTTAATTTCAACTGTTCCAGCTGATATATCTATTTCTGCAATACCATTACCATCGCAAGTATACTTTGTTCCATTTACATTTACAGCCTTTCCAGCAGCGGAGGTGCTTCCTCCAAATACAAGCGTCAGCTTTCCATCCGAAGGAGCTGTAAACTTTATATTGGTACTTGATTCCATCTTTAGACATTGTGTAAGCTGTAATCCGCCATAAGATACTGTGCCTTTGCCAGTCGATAAATTTCCTGTTATAGTATATATTTTACTTGCCGTTCCAGATTCTGTAAAGTTATGTGCATATTCTCCTGCACCAATATCTCCCCCAATATCCCCTGAACTACCTGCTGGAATTTCAGTAATATCCGTCTTAGCATCACATACTGTACAATGACGGCTCTTGCTTCCTGGCGTTGTCTCAGTAGGTTCCACATCAATAGTCCATGATAATGAATACTTATGACCTGCTGCGATGACTTCTGTATATGTATCACCACAACCATCACATTTATATGTCTTGCTGCCATTTACTGTACAAGTTGCCTCTACAGTATTTGTAACTTTATAATCATGGAAATGCGCATTTGGGTCATTTGGAGTAATCTCTAATGAAGCAATATTAAATTCTTTAAATGTTCCTGGTGTAGATGCAGTACCTGGCTGAAAATTAATAGGCTGTATCATATAAGTGCCTGCTTCAAGACCTCTTATCGTTCCATCTCCTGTCAATAAAGCTTCACCTGCTTCATTTACAAGAATACCTGATTTTGCTGCATCCGCATAGGATACTGTAACATCCACTTTGCCATTTACTGTAAATGCTTTAACCGTCTTTGTAAACTTTTGATTTGATACAGTATATGGAAATGTTGTTATAACTTCTGGAGTAACACCACTTGGTACATATGAAATCATACTCATAGTTACATCTTTAACAGCAACTGGATTTTCTTTCATAACACCTGTCTTTGAATAAATCACCTTCCTTGCCTCTGTCACGCTTTCCTGTAGCTGATAATTGCCTGATGGAATGTAACTAAGCTGTGGATTGGTGTCAAAATTCTCATACTTATTGCCACTTGCTACTGGTTGATTTTTATCTGTAACAATTGTTCCTCCCATCTCATTGATACAAGATGAAAACGAATCATGATAACTCTTAATTGCCCCTGAAGCAACATCTTGTGGGCTTTTTGCCATGTAGAACAAATTGTATTCTGAAAAGATATAAGCATTTGCTCTGGTATTCATAGCATAGCTTATCTGATTTTCATATACATTGTTATAAAAGTGCATATTCGCTTGGCGTCCAAGCGGTCCTCTTGATTCACAATTCTTCCAATAATTGTGATGATAACTCAAATGATACTGTAAACTTGAATCTGAAGAACCTACAAGGTTTGTCTTGTGATACCCTTCATAATAACAATAACTGTTGGTAAAATATTGTCCACGCTTAAAATCACATGCGCCATCACCCTCTGCCTTATCAGACTCAGCAGGATTGGAAATATGCGGTACATAAAATTCACAGTTATGAATCCAGCAGCGTTCAACGCTTGCTGTAATATTGCTGCCTTCCTGAACCCCCTCCATACCAATACAATCTTCTGGTACATTTCTAAATACTACATTGCGAACCTCAAAACTTTTTCCTAGTGTTGGATTATCAGTTCCGCACATAAAATGGAATCCCCAGCCATTTACTGTAGCATCATAACCGATACCTTCAATTGTAATATCTTTGCCAGACTGCATCCTTGCCATAAAACCATTATCGCCCACACTTCCGCCATAATCCCAAGCATTAAATGCAGTAAGCCCTTCTGGTGCTGTCACATTGCCAACAATTCTTACTACAAGAGGTGTTCCATCTTTAGCAAGCTTTTCAATAATACCTTTATTGCTATTTGCTATTCCCCAATATGTCTTACCGCCACTTGTTCTCTTACAATATCCTGGCTTTTCACTAGATTCTTTTCCTACTGAATTAAGAATGTTACCAATACCAGACACAGTC
Source organism: uncultured Lachnospira sp. (assembly GCA_910589305.1). Lineage (GTDB taxonomy): Bacteria > Bacillota > Clostridia > Lachnospirales > Lachnospiraceae > Lachnospira. The sequence goes on from CAJUTV010000010.1 coordinate 28,543, forward strand.
GTTCCATCTTTTGATTTTACAGTTACTGTATTTTTGTTTTCTTCTGTGACATAAAGAACAATTGCATTGTCTTTGAGTGTTCCATCATCTTTATAGGCGCCAACACCCTGTGTATAATTAAAATGTGCATATCCAGACCTGTCATATGCATCAACAACAATATCAGACTTACTAATTTCACCTGAAGTCGTTGTCACCTTCAATGTATATGTACCAGGCTTTACACCAGGTATATCAAGACGAACACCACCATTATTATCTCTTACTAAATACTTTAAGTCATCGCCTGTCAAACTACCCGATGTTGTGCCACTGTATGAAACACCTGTTACATCTGCATCTTGAACTCCTGAAATTTGAGCATAAATGCTCTCATTCCATCCCCCTACATTCGTAAAAGCTACACTTGCCGCAAACATTTTTTGCGGCATTACAGTGAAACTTGTCACTGTTAGCATCGCTGTCATCACAACAGCTGATAACCTCTTAAAATACTTTCTCATTGCAAACCTCCCATCATAAATTTTATATAACAATGATTAAATATGCTTTTAACAATAATTATTACTTTTTCTCACTCCCTTTATTATCTTTATTATTAATAAATGCAATTTAATCATGGTTTTATCCAATCTGACCATCCTGGTCCATCTGGGTCAGGATGTGCTGTACTTGTTTGCTGTTCTATTGATGTTGACTGTATCGGCGTTGTTGCAGTTATTATTGATGTACTTTCTATTTCGGGGTATTTTGTCTCTTCTTGTTCATCACCCCAGTTAATATGAATCCCTGCCAGATGCTTACTTAATAATACAGCATCCCTCACATCAACTGCACCATCTCCATCAATATCACATGCCTGCTCTACAACTGTGATATCCATATACTTTGCAAGGCGTTTCTTTAGCATAACCAAATCTCGTATATCAATACGCCCATCCTTATTTACATCTCCTCTGCTTCCTGGAACAACAGTTTTATCCTCATGTGTATTGTTTTGAGTTGTCGTAAGTTTAGTTAAATCCTCCATGTCAACAACATCATCATTTATCTTAGCAAACACTACAACACTATAACAAGATGCTGCAATTATAAAAACCAATAGAACTAAAACATACTTATTAAATGAATTTAACTTCATGGCATTATCCAATCTGACCAACCTGGTCCATCTGGGTCTGCATGAGTTGTTGATGGTTCCTCATGCGTTGAATCGTTTTCTGTCGCTTGTGTTTTTTCTGTATGATTTTCCCCATCTGTATTAACATTTCCAGGCAAATTAAGTAAATCATTAAAATCTACCACTGGTGCATTATAAGTAGGATTAGTACCTTCACCTTGAACATCTGCTTTTGTATCTATTGTACTATTCATTTGATTCTCTGTATTATTGTTCTGTGTTTTATTATTATCTTTTGATGTTGACGAAGCATTATTATTTGTTTGAAGTGATGACTGTAAAGTTGTCTCTTTTGTCTGTGTTTTATCTGCATCATTTTGACTTTTTGATACTACTAATACAATAATCACAATAGCTATAATAGCAAAAACAGCTCCACCTATAATATATTTTTTATATGCTTCCCACTTCATAAAATTTCCCTTTATAGTATAATAAAAGCTGCTTTGCAATATGCAGAGCAGCTTCTACTTTTCATATTACGTTACGGTTATTCGTCCAACACGTTCATTATGTAGTTGGCAATTCACCAAAATCTCCTGAATCCACACTTCCTGTCATAACATCTGCATCCATACTAAATTTAACAATGTCCACCTGTGGAACTTCATATTCTTTTTTCATTGTATTCAATCCTTTCCTTAATATGTTATTGTCCATCGACAATTTTTTGTGCAGTATTATAAGTTATTATTATCTGTTCACCATAATATGTATTGTCACCAATTGTAACATATGGTCTTGCAACGATTTCTGTATCCAAATTATCATCTGGAATATTAATAAGTGCTGCTGCATACTCTAATGAACTTTCATCCTGTGTAATATATGTTGTACGTACAACATTAATACATGTCTTCTGCACATCTTCCAATGTCATTGTAGCATCATTTACTACAGATTTCAACCCTATTAATGTACCACTTGTAGAATTTTCTTCAACTTTATTCAAATTTAACTGTCCGCCAAAACGAATGCCATTGCCCCATTCTGCTGTTTCCTGACGAACAGAAGCACCAAGCGTTGATACTGGTGGATTTGTTGTATCTGGAGTCACTTCAATTTTTTTAAGATACAAATTATCATTATCTGTTCCAACAGATAACTCTACATAAGTTGCATTTTCATAATTAAAAGAAATGGAACCATTATTTGTGCCGTCTCCGGTTGCTGTACCAAGTGTTGTATTGCCATTAGGCGCTCCACCAAATGTGCATTTTATAGTTCCCCAGCCAGATACTGGAATTTTTACTTTTGTTCCCTTATTAATTTGAATACGTCCAACACCTTGACTATCTTGATTTGTTGCAAATTTAGCGCTAGTAGCTGTATTAGATACATCAATAAGAAGTCCTTTATAAAGAATCTCCTCAGAACTACCTTGATAACTACATGATGACCAATCAGCTATGGTAGAAAAATCCCATATATTTGTTATATCTTTATATGGAACTGTAAAATCCGCATCTGTTTTATCTGCATCGTCTAATGTAAATGAAATTTGAGCTAACGCAGCACTATCAACCAGCTTCTTTGCTTTTGCAAGAGCAGGAGACTCTATTGAAACATTATATACTGCTCCGCCTCCAACCATATCACTTACTGTATAACTATATGTATTATTGCCATTTGAAATTAAATTTACTGTTGCAGCACTTGCTCCTGCTGTTTTACTTGACAAAGACACTGTGCCATCTGTCAAATCAACTTCAGAAGTAATTGTTCCAGATAAAGTATACTTTGGCTTTTCTGTTATTGTTTTTACATATGTATCTACAATAGTTGTTGCCTCTTCTTGTGTATCATACTCTGTCACTTTAATTTGATATAACACAGCTTCATTTTTAGTTGATTCATCTCTTGCTATAGTATAAGTTCCAGCTTCACATACTACTGGTAAGATAAAATGTTCTGAATCAACGACTGTTGCTGAATCATAAGTTTGTGTAGGTCCTATTCTTAAATCTGGATATTGTGTTGTTAATTCTTGAGCCAATATTTCAGTACCTTTTTTTACAACATAATAGCATGGCTTATTGCTATATCTTAACAACATATTAAATTCTACAACTGCATATTTATCTGCTGGTACTGTAAAATCAAAAGTTTGATTACCAGTTTTATAACCTCCACTAGTAAAATTTGTTGCCTTTGCACCTGAGTTAGTAGCCAATGCACCAGCACCATTTTCATTTAAAGTAAAATAAGAATCTTTTTTTGACACATTGTACACATATGTTCCTGTCGCCGCTGCTTTTACCACACTTCCCAATTGTGGCATCAATACAGCAATCATAGCTAATACCAATACCACAGCACCAGCCTTTTTTAATAATTTCATAAAATAAATCGCCCCTTTCTTGTGTCTTATTAACCAAAAACAATAACAAAATACAAAAACAATTACCTTTTATTATTTATACAAAGACACCATTTTCTGTATTTTACCCCCCCCTTAAAGGTTCGTCAATATTAACTATAAATTGTTCTTAAATTAATACAATTTAAAATTGATTTATTTTATTTTTTTCTTTGATGTAAATTTATGGATACTAATAAAATACTGATTTTGTTATTTTTGCACAATAATCTATATTCAAATAAGAAAATTGCTAATAATAAAATTAAAATACAATAAAAATATAGTATTTATCTTATTTTATTAAAGATAACAATAATATAAAAAAGGAAGCTATCATTATGATAACTTCCTTTTTTATATTTATGATAATAGAATTACAATAAAATTATTGTTCATTTACTATCTTTGTTGCATTATTATAAGTTGTTGCTATTTGGTCGCCATAATATGTTATTCCATTAACTGTAACATATGGTCTTGCAACAATTGATGTATCTAAATTTGCCTCTGGAATGTTAATAAGTGCTGCTGCATAATCCAATGTTGCATCTGTTTCTTCAATAAATGTTGTACGTACTACATCAATACATGTTGTTCCTACATTTTCTAAAGTCATCTTATTACCATCACCAACTGTAGCTGCCAAACCTATTAATGTACCACTTGTGCAAGTTGCTTTATCAACCTTTGTAAGGTCTAACTGACCACCAAAACGAATACCATTGCCCCACTCTGCTGCTTCTTGACGAACAGAAGCACCAATTTGAATAACTGGATTTTGGATTGCCGAAGGTTTTATTTCAATCTTTTTTAAATTACTTGCTCCAATCATTTCAAGTTCTACATAATTATCATCAGAAGTAAACTTTGCTGTATTAGTTGTTGCTTTTACTGATGCATTACCATTTAATTTTGTCTCAACAGAACTACTAAATGTACATGTTACTTCTCCATATCCAGCTACTGGAATCCTGATTCTTGTTTTTTCATTTACTTGAATACTATCAGTACCTGTTGCAAATTTACCACCATTTGTAACATCAATTATAAGACTTTTATAAATGCCTGTTGTTGGGGCACTTGCATCTTCCTTTTTCTCAATAGAAAATGTAGTCCAATCTGACATATCATTAAAATTCCATACATTCTCAGGCAAATCATAATATGGAACTTCAAAATTACCATTTGTATAGGCATCTGTTGCAATATCAAATTTAATAGCATTCAAATCTATCTTTCTAACTAACTTTGCAGCCTCTGCAAGTTTATCAGATTTCACTGCATCTAAAATATATTCTGCATTTGCCTTTACTTCTTTTACAATATAAGTATATGTATTTTCTCCTGCACTTTCAATTGCTTCAGATTCTTTAAGTGCTCCATCTGTTCCTTTAAACGTTACTGTTCCACCAGTTAAATCAATAGAAGATGTAATTGTTCCAGATAAATCCACCTTCTTTTGTGAATTTCTTCTTTCTATTTCAGCATCTACTATTGCTTGAGCTTCTGATTGGACACTATATACATCTACTTGCACTTTGTATATTGCCATTTCAGCAGAAGTTCCAATATGAAATGTACCATTAGTATATACTTTAATAGATGTAAATACATCTGGAGGTGTATTTTTATCAGCAGCAATTTCTTCCTTATAACTATCTAATAAATTTCCTTTATTAGTATTATCTACATATGCACTATCATGAATTTCAATATCTGCAGCAGCAGCAGTAGGTTTTCTTTTATTAGCATAAACAACTATTGTTGCATATTCATTTTCTCCTACTGTAAAATTAAAACCAAATGAACTATTACCTTTTAATCCTTTTGAAAATCCTAGACATGCATCTGTAGTAGACGAAACAGTTTCTGGTTTTAACTTTGTTGCACCTCCTGGTTTATACGTAAAAAATGTGTCCATATTTTCAAGTGTTGTATCTCCTGTCAAAATATGTGACGTCCCCGCCGCTTTCACCACCTTGTTTCCCAACTGCGGAAGCATCACAGCAATCATTGCCAATGCCAATAATACAGCACCCGCCTTTTTTAATAATTTCATAAAACCCTACCTCCTTGTGAGCTATCATTTGCAGCAAATTAAAATAAAAATTACAGCAAATTGTTTATTTTAATTATTCACAAACAAAACACCATTTTTTTATATTTTACCCCCCCCTTCCAGGTTTCGTCAATACTAACTATTTATTGTTCTTAAATTAATACAATTTATGTTTTATTTAAGATATTTTTTTTAAAAATAAATTTTTTAATCCTATATAAACCAATTTTTTTGTTATTTTTGCACAATTTTTATATATTACATTTATAACATTTAACTTTTTTATAAAGACAATATTTCTTTGACTTTGGCAAGTTTTTAATTTCTTATACTAAAACTAATTAATATACCCCCAAACAAACATTGACAATCTGCTTCACTACTTATTCAAACTATGTAACAGCTATCGCAACACAAGTCCCTGCTCCTACTTATATCTTTACAATATCAAAACAGGGAATTTACTTAATAAGGTTAAATAATTTCTCAAAAGGTCATAAAAAATAAATTAGAAAATTAAAGATTAAATTAAGAAATATAACTAATATTAACTTAAATTATCTTTACAAATCATTATAATTATATTATAATATTACAATTAATCTTAAATTAATTATAGTTAATTTATAGACGATAATATGAAAGTATTACAAATAAAGTGGATATAATAATAGAACTTGTCTTTGCAGATGCTTTAGCAATTTTTTCTACATGTAATTTCTATACTACACTTTGGCATGGAGGATTTGTATGAGTTTTACATCTGAAAAAAGAAATCAAATAAAACATTATTTTTTGGAGAAAATAAAAGAAGAACCAAATAATGCAGTAAAAAAAACATGTGAAACATTTAATATATCTCAAAATACAGTTTATCGCTATATTAGAGAATTAAAAAATGATTATATAATATTGGGTGATGGGCAACGAATAAGTTTTGTTCAATCATTTGATTGTGTTTCTATTAATCTAAATACAAATGAGCGTATTGAAGAATATGATATTTTTGAAAAGTATATAAAGAAATATATTAAACCATTATCAATAAACATTTACAAAATATGGTGTCATGCTTTTACAGAAATGATGAATAATGCAATAGAACATTCTCAAGCTGATACAGTACAAATAGGTATATGGCAAGACTATCTTACTACTACTATTTTATTAAATGATGATGGCATTGGTATATTTAAAAAAATTAAAGAATACTATCATTATGAAACTCTTGAAGATTCTATCAATATGTTATTTAAAGGAAAAATGACAACAGATTCCTCTAATCATTCGGGTGAAGGTATTTTTTTCACCTCAAGAATGTTGGATAAATTTGCTTTAATATCCGATAAAAAATTATTTTCTCACGATAAATATTTTGATATATCAAGTGATATTGACATTTCCAAATTTAAAGTTCATAACAAAGGAACTACTGTATATATGGAATTATCCAATTTTAGCAAAAGAACATTAAGGGAGGTATTTGATATGTTTTCTAATCAAAATGAAGGCTTTATTAAAACAAGAATCCCATTAAAAAATATATTTGATATGTATCCTGTCGCACGTTCGCAAGCTAGAAGATTATGTGAAGGATTCGATAAATTTAAAGAAATAGAATTAGATTTTGATGGAATTGATGATATAGGTCAAGGTTTTGCCCATGAACTTTTTATAATATATCCTAAAAATCATCCCAATATAAAATTAATTCCATTAAATGTTTGTGATGATGTTCAAACAATGATTAATCATGTTAAAAATTCATAACTAAATCATGTCTTATTCAGACTTTAACATTACAAACTTAAAAAAAATCAAAGCGGGGTGTCGCATTAAGAATAAATATGCTTGATTTTCTTAATACGACACCCCGTTTTTTTCCCTACTTAAATTTCATATTTGGATACACTTTTTCTATCAAATCATCTTTATATAGTTCATCACAAAGCTGTTCCACATAATTTGCCGCCTCTTTTTCATTTTTTCTTGAGGTATATCTTCCAATCGCTACGCCTGAGACAAGCATATCAAGCACCATACAGACAATAAATGCCCATGTCACAACTTTTCCTGCAACAACAGGAAACTTCTCTACGCTATTACTCATAATAGGATAAATTAATTTTATCCATAAAATAGATGCAGCACCCCAAAATACACAAAACAGCAGATTCACTCTTCCATTGATATTATATTTCATATGGCTGTAATCCCAAAACACTGTGCCAAATACAACCTCTGTAAATACGCTGCAAGTATACTCATATACCCCGCCAAGTACAAAGCCAGCACCAAATATAAGAACAGGATTTTTCTTTCTAATAGGATATAGCAATGCGGATGCCAATGCGCCGCCAAGCCCCCAGACAATACTAAATGTACCATAAATAAGACTGCTTCGGCTCATCAATGTTTTTGTGGTAATCAACATAAAAATAGTCTCAATTAAATCCCCTAAAAATGCACTTACAAAAAATACCCACACCAATTTATCAAAACATAAGCCATTGGCAAATACTCTGTCCTTTGCTTTGCCAAATCCCACTTTTTCACTTTTTTCTTGATGTTCCATCTCTGGAAATGCTTTATAAATACGTTTTGATACCATATCAAATGTTTTTTTGCCGATACTTTTTTTTGCGTCTGTCAACCCTTTTGCCACATTTTTATAAACAACATGAACACGGTGCCATTTTCTTACAGTAGCTATTGTAACAAGGACATCAATCGCAAATAAAAGTAAAAGAACAATTAATATTACCTGCATAATATTTTTGGGTATAAGACTATATAAGACACATAAAAAAGGGTGAAACAGCCAAAAAGTAATTGCTGCTGCTGAACCTGTTGCAACAATACTAAGCAGACATGTATGACCAGATAAATTAAATTTATGATTGGAATAATCCCAAAAACGCTTGCCTGCAATCCATTTTAGAAGCGCGCCTGACGTATATTCCATAAAAAATGCTAAAAACAGACAGGTGATATACTGAAACATTGGGTGGGACGTCAAATCCTTTATATCTTGTATAATTATCACCATGCCAAACCCATAATGAATAGACAAAGGAGCATTTAAAAATCCTTTATTTACAAACTTCCCATGCTTAAACGCTGCAATAACAACATCTGCTATCCAGCCTAAGAAGGCGTATGTAAAAAAGAAAAAAACATACTGATTTAATGAAAAATACATATACTACTCTACTTTCTTTTCTTTTTGCCGATATGCCCAACATTTATTAATAATAAAATTGAGAGGAATGGAGATGAGCATATTAATAAACCAACCCATATTACTTGAAAATGTTTCTGGATTTCCAAGAAAACCAATGTGTATATTCGCAAAAAATTGGATAATGCTTCCACAAAACTGTGCAATATCAATCACATCGGTCCACAGCCACAATAGAACATTATTTAAAAATAAACCAGTAAAAGCATAGGACATATATGTCTTAAACAATGTCTGCCACCATACCCTATGCTTTTTTGTCTCATCTTCTTTAAATACAAATATATTTTGCCATAAATATGCGTTTAATACACTGATACCCCAACTTACAAGACTAGCTGCAAACCACTTTCCCGGAAACCATAGTTCATTCATTAAAAAATATATGACGCCTGAAACAAGTGTATTCGAGATACCTACTAAACCAAATTTTAAAAACTGTATAAATAATGTTATTCCTTTTGCTTCCAACTTTTTTTGTATATTGTTTTCTAATTTTTCTTGTTGTATATTATCTTGATTATCTCTGGTCTGTTTCATGTGTAAATTTTTCATAAACTACAATCTCCATACTGCGTTTTAAACAGTCAAATACTCCTGCAAACATGGCATGAAACACATTGCTTGCAGGAATCAATTAATTTAATATTGTACACAGCATCAACCATCTGTTCTGCTAATTGTTTATCTGCATATTTAACTGCTTGTCTTTCCAAATTCAGTTATGGTTTGCCTATACATTTCAGGCGTTCCCACATCAAAGACCTTTCCGTTAAATACAAAACCTCGTATTCCTGTACGTTCCCTTACCATATCCAACGCATCGGTAAGCTGTATCTCGCCTTTTGTTGTAACATTATTGTCAATATTATATTCTAGTGCTTCAAATACCTCTGGCGTCAATACATATTGTCCATAGGCACAATAATATTGGTCTCCTTCTGATTTTGTCTTTACTTTAAGACAATCTTTCGCATAACTGACATCTGGTTTTTCTATCATAGACGTCACTTTTAAAATCGTCTCATCTGTATTCTCCCATTTTCCGCATAAAATGCCATAACGCGACACTTCATTTAAAGGCACCGTCTGCATAGAAATCATGGTTTTTCCACATTCCTCATAGGCATCAATTAACTGTCTGCTGCATGTTCTATCTTCAAAAGATTCATATATCATATCACCAAGTAAAAGCAATACAGGCTCATTATCAGCAAACGCTCTGCACTGATAAACTGCATGTCCAAATCCTTTCCTCTCCTTTTGATACACATACGTAATCTTTTTGCCAATTGCTAAAATTTTCTCTTCATAAGCTCGTTTTTCTTCTGATAATTTACTTAAATGCTCTTGCGTCAATGGGCTAAAAAATTCATCATACTGACGCTGTTCTTCCTCGCCTATAACAATACATATTTCCTCTATTCCAGACTCTTCTAACTGCTCTAATAAGTTCATAATAACTGGTTTTACAAATCCATCTTTATCAATAATAGGGAAAAACTCTTTTTTAATTGACCTTGTCTCTGGATATAGCCTTGTACCAAAACCTGCAACTGGAATAATTGCTTTTCTTATCTTTTTTCCTGGCTTTAGTGTAAGTTTAAAGCCCTCCATATTGTATTGTTTTTTTAGATAATCAACCAATTGCTGCTGTGTGTGTTCATCTCTTGCAATAAATTGAACAGAGCCATCTCCCTGTGAACCAACACCTTTTTGTCCATACGTAAATGGATAAATATTTTCATCGGATAAAATCTGATGAAGAACAGGAGAACTAAGTTCTTTTGGCGAAGCAGGTGCAACCATCTTATCAAAGCGTTCCTGTGCCTCTAGCATCAACTTGCCTACTTCTTTTGCATCGCCTTCCTCAATTGCCTTAACAGCTCTTTCAACCAAATACTCGTTATCAGCACCCAACGCTTTCTGCACATTTTTTTCACATTCCGTCTCGGCAAATGGATAGCATTTATTTAAGTCTGAAAGAATTTTTACTGTATCCTTTTTTCCATTTAATTCAGAAAATACCCAGTATAATGGTTTTTTCACTCTAATTTTATCAACATAGACCTCATTGCCATCAAATGTCATATTGACAGGCATCACACCAAACGCACAGGCTTGGTCAAGACGTCCGCATCTTGAAGGAGTCCTTTGCTCGCCGTAAAATGCAATGCTCATCTCTCCCATCGTGTTAAGCTGCAAGTCATACATTTCATTAAATGCCCTTGCAACAATCACACAGATGGCAGCGCTTGAAGACAAACCGCTCTTTATAGGCAAATCCATCTTATCTACATGAATCCTTAATCCCTTTACCCTATAATGGTCAAGAACATACGATGCAACACCTGCAACATAAGAAAAAAAGCCGCCTTTTTGAGCAGTTTCTCTCAATTTCTTTACGTCCATTTCACACTCAAATGATTCGTTTTTAAAACTTGGCAGCTCACTTTCAACAATAAATAAATCCGATTCTGTAACGGTTGCATAAATTCCTTGTTCCACACCTGTGACAATTGCCTTTCCAGGTGCTATACTTGAATTCATCAACCGGTGAATACTAGCCCAATCGCTATGTTCTCCAAAAAGGCACAATCTGCCTGGCACAAACAATTTTAATTCTTTCCCCATATTTACTTTTCCCCCTCTAGCGTTTCCATTTAAGCCATTGACTTGTAAACATAATCATCAATGCAAATACAACAATCAACACAAGTATTGCAATCTGTGCATTCGATGGTTTTTTAAATTTAAAATCTGTAATAAACAACACTCCTACAGCTAACATAATAAATCGTAGGATAACAAAAAATACTTCTCTTGGAAAAAATGGACTTAATACATATACAATAGGCAACACTACAGAAATAGAGGTAATAGGCAATCCCTGATAATACTTTCTGTTATCATTTGTTTCCTTTTGCCGCATCTCTTCTTTTACATTAAAATATGCTAATCTTACAATGCCTGCAATACCATAGAAAAATAAAAAAATCAAACCAACAATATCTTTTCCTTTACCAATTCCTATGCAATAACAAATTACAATTGGAAATACGCCAAAACAAATCACATCACATAAAGAGTCAATTTGAATCCCAAACTTTTTTGCTTCCTCACTTCTATCTTTCTTTTTACGGGCAACCTTTCCGTCAAACATATCCAATAATCCAGATATAGCTAAACATACTATTGCTGTATTAAAATGATTATTAATAGCGAAAGCCATACCAAAAAAAGATGTACATGCGCTCAAATATGTTAATACTACTGTATAATCCCAAACACCTATCATATACTAAATCCCTCCTATGTATTGCTTTCCTGTCTTTATTCCAATTCTTTTCATTTTATTCCTCATCTCTGCGCTGTTTTTGCGCAAAAACCTTTCATTCTTTTGGCACTTTTATGTCAAGCAACACAGACATAAATTATCAGCTAAATTTTACTTAGCTATCCTATCTAATCTTCATCTTTATCTTCATCTTCATTTGTCCCTAAGACATCTTCAATATTGCCTTTTACTAAATTTTCCTTATAAAATGTATTGTTTTGTGCCAACCTATCATTAAAATCGGACTTTCCAAAAATTTCTATATAAGTTGGCGTATTTGAAAAGATATTTGTTCCTACACCAAGCCTGTCTCCTTCAATACGAACGCCCATTGCCGCAAGTGTTGACGGATACATATCAAGTGTTGTATAAGTTTTTGTATATTTTTTATTCTCAACCTGTGCATTAATAAAAACACTGTATACTGTTCGGTCATAATTATCACAATCCGTAAAATAAGTTGGAGACATACTCATATGGTCTCCTGTTATGACTAATGTTGTATCTTCAAAAAATGGCTGCTGTTCAAACCATTCAACAAACTCTCCAATCTGTTTATCAATACAGCGATATGTTTTCTCATGATATTCTTCAATTTGCGGGTCGCATAATTCACATATATATGCTTCATCACTATGTGTATCAAGAGTAGAAGCCATAATATTAAATAATATACCATCATTATACTTTTCTGTTATCTCTTGTTTTAAAATCTCAAACATCTTTGCATCTTCATATCCCCAGTTTTTATGATAGCCCTCTGGCAAATATCCCTGCTCAATAGCTGCATTGATATCTAATATCTCATAATCACCATGCTGCGTAAGAAATAAACCTGCTCCAGCAAATGCCTTATCAGCTCCTGTTATATACTCATTGTAATACCCTTGCTCTTTTAAAATCTCTCCAATTGAATATGCACCTGAGAGAAATTGTGCATCTTCATTAAATTCCATACTATTTGTCACAAACAGCAATGGTATTCCCGCCATCTGAGACACCATAGCGCCCATTGTCCAGCCTCCGCCTTCAACAATATATCCTTGACCGCCTTTTTCATTTTCTACAGCAATATATTTATTTTGCAGCTGTGTACAATACGGTAAATGATTTGGCTCTTTATTTCCGTCATTTTCTTTGGACTCTAATGTTTTTTCTAATGATTCCACACTCAAGTATATCAAATTACGCTTCTTTTCTGGAAACTCTAACTTAGCTGTTGCAGGGTCTACATAATATTCCTCATAAAAATTGCTGACTGTCAATGTATTTTGAATATATATATTTAAGCCTGTCCTATAATAACCCCATGTACAGGATACGCCAACTGTAATAATACCAATTAGCAAGGCAACCGTTCTTAACCACATAAATGGAAACAAGGTAATTTTCATCTTTTTTGACGCCTTTTTTACTATTAATACAATATTTTTTCTATAAAAATTATTGGTTAAAAATATAATTAATACCATAATTGCCAATACAGGCAGCAGACTTTGTTTTATATAGCTTATAATATAGGTTGAGTCCGTTCCACTCATTGGTGAATTTATCAGATATAAAATGGAATATATGGTAATATTCCCATAGGTATCATATATCCATTTTACAGAAAATGCAAGAAGCAACCCTATAAATAATAAGATTAATCCAATAATATAAGGCCACTTTCTTCTTTTATTACGATTTAATTTTTCAATATAAGCTTTTTTATTCATAATCAATATCTCCAACAGCTAACTTAGTCTTATACACATTCACTTCATTAGCATCAATTTTAAATGGCTTTCGACAAAGCTCTTCATATTCTACAGATGTTCCTTTTGTTCTGGCATAAATCACTATTTCATAACTGCCTTCTTCCACGTCAAAACTATATTCTTTTAATCGTTCATAATCACAATATTTGCTATCCTCATAAATTGTTTTATTATTATTTATATTACGCACGATAACTTTTACTTCTGATTTTGTATTTGGTCCGCCAATAACAATACTTTTAAATTTAAAATTATATTTATTTTTTTCTTTTGCATAATCAAAAGCATAGATTAAATCGTTTGTCACAACCTTTTTGACACTGGAATAATACTCCTGAAAATCCTTATAAAAATATTGATTTAAAATATCTGAATTGTTTGGTGCTTCTTTAATTACTTTTGCTAGTACAACTGAAAATTGTTCTGCAAGACGCCCTTTCATATGTCCGTCATAATCAACAAAATCTGCATTATCAAAATGAAGTACAGAATCTTTTACATAATTAAAATCATAATATTCAACCCCTTGTTCTTTACACAGCTTAACAAAATAATTATGCACCGTCTCATAATCGCCATAATTTAACGTAGCTGGTGTAATTGGCGAGGTAATGCAGACCAATCGTATTCCTTTCTTTTTGCAAAATTGAACCATCTTTTTAAAATAGTGAACAGCCTCTTGTTCTAAATCATTTGTATCAAAACGAACTTTTTTAATTTTCCCTTTTCCTCCATTGGTGTCATCTCGGTAAAAATATCCCTTGCCGACATAACTGCCTCCTGCATCTTTATTATTTACCACACTAAGCTCATTATTCCAATATGCCTTGCTAGTTTTAAGCTTTACATTTTCTTTTAGATTAATATTTCCATTAAAAAAATAATAAGCCCACCTTGTCAATCCAACACGAAAATCCTTCTCCAACAAATTATAAGCAATATACTCTAACTTTATTGGTGAAAAATCCAACTGTTCATAAATAAAAGTTTCCCAATATTCATTTTGTTTGAGTTTATACCAATACTGATAATCAATATCAAATATAATAGTCTTTGGGTTATTTTTTCTAAAGCTTTCTTTTAACAGATAATAGGAATCTTTTACTGTCTCGCTTGGTATGCTCATATTAATTGCATTGCAATTTAATGCCTCATCAATCTTATATGGATTAATCGCACTGCGTCCATGTGATGCCCCTAATATAATACAATCATAACTGCCTTCTTTACGATTTAATTCTCCAAGTATATACCTTGCATAACTTGGCGGCATAACAATAAATCGAAATGTCTCATTTAAAACAATTAAAACAACTAAAAAAATCACCGTTCTTATAATTATTTTAAAACTTTTTTTAAAATTGCGCATACATAAAGCCTCCTTGCGTTTCAGAAATTTTACCTAAACAAGGTATCGCCAACACAAGTGCAATATATATAGCCCATCTTATGATAAATGGCTTTCTATCAATTGCTTCCCTTACATTAATTCCTTTTTCTTTTAATACGCTTACAATAAACCATGCACTACAGCCTACCAAAAGTATCAAGGCTCCTTTTACTCCTAGCCCTAAACTTTCTAATGAACCGTCACTTAATGCCGAAAATGTAAAACCAGTAATAGAATTGCGAAGCATAATAAATGAAGCATGAACACTCACAGCTCTCTCAAAATACAAACTTATGTAAAACAATAGAAATGTTCTAAATATCTTGATACATTTCCATACCTTTGTATTAGGATTAATATGGGTAAGCTGAAACATTTTAGGATATAAGGGTTCTAAAAGATTTGTCAGCGATATCAAAAGTCCATTGTACATGCCATAAGCAATATATTTCCACTCTGGACCATGCCAAATGCCCACAATAAAGAAAATTAACAAATTTGCAATACATATGGGAAGAATCCTTCCTACAGTGTTTCCAAACAATTTCCTTGCAAACTTTCCAAACTTATTCATCACTTTAGACAGTGAAAACGGATAAAATATATAATCTTTCATCCATGTACCCAATGTAATATGCCATCTATGCCAAAAATCCGATATAGACACAGCAAACATCGGCTGACGAAAATTTGCCTCTAATTGAATATCAAATAATTCTGCCGCACCAACAACAATATCCATAGCACCTGCAAAATCGGCATAAACCTGCACTGCATACATCAATACGCCATACATCATAGGAATGCCAGAGTATAAATGAACATACTGAAAAGCACAGTCTGCCACCGTTGCTGCTCGGTCTGCTAACACCATCTTCTTAAAAAATCCCCAAGCAATTAGCTGCACGCCATGTTGTATCCTTACCCAGTCAAATGAATGTTTCTCAAAAAACTGATGTGCCAATTTGTTGTATCTGCCGATTGGTCCTTGAAGTATCTGCGGGAAAAAGGATACAAACAATGCAAACTTAAATATATTTTTATCCGCCTCATATTTTCCCTGATAAACATCGATAATGTATCCCATCGCCTGAAATGTATAAAAAGAGATTCCCATAGGAAGAATAAAATCTATTCTTTCTATTGTATTTTCAAGATGAAGAAACTCTTTCAAAACTACATTAAGATTATCAATTGCAAATCCTGTGTATTTTAAAATAGCCCACACACCAAAATTTGCGATTAGAATTAGTATAAGTGTACGCCTTTTTTTCTTTTTTGTAACTTTTTTATACTCTTTTTTGTCATCAGAAGACATTTCAGACTTATGTTTAGAAAAATATTCATTTCTTTTTATATGAATATTGCTAAGCGCAATGCCTCCTAAAAAAGTAGTTATCGTTGTAAATATAATAAAAAAAACTGTTTTTATTCCGGAGCATAAATAAAAGAAATAGCTTATTGTTAAAAGCCAAATCCACTGATATTTTTTAGGAATTAAATAATAGATAAAAACTGAAACGACTAAAAATACCAGAAACCCCAATGAAATAAATGACATCTTAAGCCTCCATATAACACAAAACCTTGTCCTAAGTCTATAAATAACATGTTTTCTCTAAGTCTCTTAACTGACTTAATATATTCTTTATGTTTCCTGTACTCTTTTTGTCACATACAAGAAGAGCATCCTTTGTATCCACTATAACAATATCACAAAGTCCAACTGTTGCAATCAGCTTATCTTGTGCTTCAATTATACAGTCTTTTGTATCAACTGCAACAATATTGCCATTTAAAACATTGCCCTTTATGTCATTTTCCTTAATTCTGCCAACTGCAAGCCATGAACCAACATCATCCCAGCCAAAATCACCAGGTATACTGTAAATATTTTTAGCATGTTCCATAATGCCATAATCAACAGATTCTGAACGAAACGCTTGAAATTCTTTATTTAAAGTCTCTGTATAAGAATTTGTACCAATGCTTTTTTGAATTGTACAAAGCCCCTTATAAATATCTGGCATAAGTTCTTCATAATTATGAAGAATGGTTGATACTTTCCATACAAACATGCCGCTGTTCCAAAGATACTCACCTGATTCAACATATTGTTTTGCCAATTCTTCATTTGGCTTTTCTACAAATTTCTTTACTGCATTAGCGGACAGCAAACGACTTTGCTTGTCATAATGAATATATCCATATCCCGTTTCAGGATAATTTGGCTTAATTCCTATTGTGACAAGATTTTCACCTTCTTGTGCCACATCACATGCTTGTTTTAATGTCTCAACAAATACCTTCTGGTTTTTGATAAGATGGTCTGATGGCAGTACAATCATTATTGCATCATTATGATGAACATGTGCATGTATTGCACCAAGTCCTATACATGGCGCTGTATTTTTTCCCACTGGCTCACAGAGGATATTTTCTTCTGGAATCCCCTGTAACTGCTCTAATACCAAATTTTTATATAATTGATTTGTTGCAACATACACATCTTTTATATCAACAATGGAGCTGATTCTCTCCACCGTCAACTGAATCATAGTTTTCCCATCATCTGTGAGTGATAAAAACTGTTTTGGAAGATTCATTCTGCTCTTTGGCCAAAAGCGTTCCCCTTTTCCTCCTGCCATAATAAGTGCTGTTTTTTTCATATTAATCCCCATTTCTATTCTCTATGCTTCCCTGTAAACTACCAATTTTCGTATTAAGAAATTCCACACAAACACAATACCTGTTGCCGCAATCTTACTTGCTGTCTTGCCAATAACACTGTCAAACCCTATCACTGTAACAAAAATATACATTAAAAACATATTGAATAATAGTCCTATAGCACTTACCAAAAAAACGGCAAATGCCTCTTTTCCAACATTATTTTTATAGGATGTACTATTTTTAAATGTAAACACTCTCCCAAGTATCCAGTTTGTTGTAGTAGAAAAGATAAATGCCAGCACGGTTGACAAAATATAATTTAATGTCATCACATTGGCAAACAAAAAAAACATAATCCATTCAACTACAGCAGCAACACCTCCTACAAAAAAGTAGGATATAAATTGCTTTATACTATTTTCAATATTCTCTTTATCCTGAATGATATTTTTGCTGCTATGACTCAAATCTTGCTTCCCCTCAGATATTCTCATTATTTTCTGTACCTTAATATACAATAAATTGCCCTGACACCATCTTTAAATCCAATCTTTTTGCCCTCGCTGTTTGTTCTTGGGTAATATGAAATAGGAACTTCTTTAAATCGTATATTCATCTTTGCTATTTTTGCTGTTATTTCTGGTTCAAAACCAAAACGCTTTTCTTGAATATCTACAGACTGGATAATTTCACGCTTAAACGCTTTATAACAAGTCTCCATATCTGTACATTTAAGATGTGTAAACATATTGGATAACCTTGTAAGAAATAAATTTGCCATTCTATTAGCAAAATACCCTTTCATTTTTGATTTTTTAAATCGTGAGCCATACACAACGTCTGCTTTATTATCAAAAATAGGCTTTACAACCTTTGGGTATTCCATAGGGTCATACTCAAGGTCTGCATCTTGAATAATTACCACATCGCCCGTAGCCATCTTAAATCCAGTTTTTAAAGCACCGCCTTTTCCCTGATTTTTTTTATGATAGACAATCTTGCTTACAAGCGGCTTTACATCGGTTTCTAAAACCTTTCTTGTCCCATCTTTAGAACAGTCATCTACAATAATAATTTCTTTATTAGGAATAGGTGACTCTAACACCTTATTGACAAGATTTAAAATACTCTTTTCTTCATTATAACAAGGTATAATAATTGACAATACTTTTGTATCCATATTACTCATAATCAATTTTCTCCTTATAATTATTTTTTCATAGTCAACTTATATTGTATGATTCTTAACTCATTACTCACAAAAATAAACCATCACAAAACTTATCAATTTACTGCCGCATATTTATGCCATGTATCCGTTCCACAGTCATAATAATATACATTTAGAGTGACATTTGTTCCCTCAATCCAATCGGAAGCATATTTGTGAATCATGGCATTATCTGCATTTTCAAGTTTCCAGCCGACAGGAAATTGTCCTGAATAGCCATTTAAATTTTTCAAATGATACTTTTCACAAATTTCCCATGCAAAGTGCTGATAATCTATCCAAGTATAGCTTTTTCCATAATACGTATGTCCTGATGGATTTGTATCTACTATATACATTGCCTCACAATCACTTGGAGGCGCACTCACTGTACTTAATTGCCGTTGTTCTTCAGTTATTGTCCATATAGCCTGTATTCCTTCTTTATTGAGATTACTGTACCATATCAAACCCGCTAACAAAATTGGAATAGCAATTTTATAAACCATTCTTAAATCATATTTTTTACAAAAATAATATCCTTCTGTCGCAATAATCATTGCAATAGGAATCGTTAGAAAAAAATTATACCGCACAACTGCTCGGATAGCGGAAGCACCTGGAACAATTAAATACACAAACAGCCATAAGGATGCTCCATTGGATTGAACCAATAATAAAAAAGAAACAAAAACGGCATAGATAAGACTTACCCTAAAAATCATTTTTGTATTGGTATATTTTCCTTCTTTTTCTAATGCAACATACTTTTGTTTTAAATACATTCTTCTAACATAGAAAAATAAAAATACCAAAAGTCCAATAACAAAAATTGAAAATCCTACCATCAATTCCCATACAAAATATCCATTCGTTTCAGCGCGACCATCTAGGTTGAGCTTTTCCATCAGCCATCCTAGCATACGATTGCTTGTTGAGACATTAAAAAAATCTATTAGTTCTGGAAGCTGACTGACAATTTCAGCATATGTTCGTTTGCCAAACATTTTACTGACTGGAAGGTATAACATAAAAAACGGTGTGGCAATAATTGCTGTATACACGATATAACAAAGAACTTCTTTATAACATTTTTTTATATATGCCCACACAATTTTTATAATATTATTTTTATTCGCTAACGAAACAACGAAATACACAACAGCGATTGTCACCATAAACAAGGCGGTAAAAAATGCAGTATACCAGCTTGTATACATAATAAAAACATACGATGTTACTGTAAGAAAACCATAAATAATCCGTTTCTTTTTATTGGCAAAATATTCAAAAAATGAATAGAGCATAATAATAAAGAGCGGAATTAAACTGATTGCCATAAGCTGTGTATGTCCAATTCTAACATAGTAAGCACTCGAATATGAAAAGACAACAACGCCTACTAATGCCCATATACTGCTTATTTTAAATTTTTTATTCAATAAATAATAAAATGAGTAGCTTCCAAATACATGAAATAAAATAAGTACTATCTTATTTGCAAGAAACATATTCATGCCAAACGCTCTTAATATACTATATGGAATAGCAAATCCTACCAACATATCTGTAAATGCTACTGTATTAGGCATAGGATAAAAGATATTGACTACACTAAATGATTCTTGTCCGCAAAATACATGATACCAATGCTCAACCAAAAGATTATTAAGCCTTGAATCGTTCGTTTCACCTATTAACTTATCATTAAATAACACTTTTGCAAAAAATATATACTCTAAAAAAGCAATGGTTATTAATGCAAAAATAGTTAATATAATTTCCATCTTTTTATCTGCATTTTTTTGATTACTCATTGACAATCCTTTCTGTAAATCTCCTACTTGTGCGCAACTAAAAGCTTATAAATTATTTGCTGTTTTCTGCTCAGACTTAAACATATTGCTTAGTCTTTGTTTGGATTGTAAAATAATTTACTTTTTATATGAATCATTTATATTTATTTCACAATATGAGATATAGTAAAATAATAGGAAAATAATGTCAACTTTTATATTGAATTTAATTTTTATATCGAATATTTTTTTGCTTCTTTACTGCGATTCGATATGCATCTTTGCAGCCAGCCTTTTTTGCGGCATCCCTGCTTCTTATGCCGTCAAAATACTGCCTTAAATAGTACATATAAAATAATTTCTTATTATAATTTTTATATAAAAATAATAATTTATTTCTGTATACATGATAGGTAAAAAACGGCGACCATTCTGTACTGCTTCCTGTATGAATATGTCTTACAATAGAAGTCGGACAAAACATAATCTTACCGCCCCCTGCTTTCATTCGGTAAGATAAGTCTGTATCCTCATAATACATAAAAAAACGTTCATCGAATCCTTTGCAGGCGACAAAATCCTCTTTTTTCATTATGATAGCTGCACCGCATCCATTGTTAATCTCATAAGGCTTACAATATTTTGAACTATCTGCCTCGCAAAATCCAATATCATATCCGTTATATACCTTATCAATTCCTGAGCCTGCATTTTGAATGAGTGTAATCTTAAGCTGTTTCACCTCTTCATCGTTCAATTCAATTTTAACATCACCATTCTTATCCGCTTTATATTCTTTTTTGCCAACAACAATGCTATCCGTATCCCCATTCCAGAGTTTGGTATGAATACAAAAAGAATGAGCCGCTTTACCATCAAGCAATGGCAGCTTTACTGTTGTATGTCCAAAACATACAAGTTCTTTTTCCTCACATAGACAATTTGTTATAAATTTTCCATCTGCATAATAAATGTGATTATTAATCTCAATATCTCGTTTTAATACAATCTTGTCCTTTGTCTGAAATGTAAGTTCAATATAATCATAAAAAAATAATAATTTAGAGTTTGCTATCACACAATTTTTGTTCTTTTTAATAAAATGGTACAATTCTTCAAGCCACATTTTATCAACGGCTGTATCATTGTTTAAAAAGACAATATATTCACCTTTTGCATGTTTCACCCCATAATTATTACCGCCTGCAAATCCTCTATTTGTATCAGAGCGCACAATATTAAGGTTCATTTTTGAATCATACTGTTTACTTTCAAGATATGCTATTGAATCATCTGTTGATGCATTATCCACTACTATAACTTCATACGAAAAATCGCTGTGAACAAGACCTGCTAATGAATCAAATAAGTTATCAATATATTTTTTACTGTTATAATTAATTACAATAACCGACACATCATATTTTGTACTCATCAAAAATTCTCCTATTCGCTTCATTGAATTTTTCTATGGAATAATTTTTTGCAAAATCGACAGACCTTAAAGCAAACTGTTTTCTCAATGCATCATTTTCAATCAGCATCTTTGTCTTGCCCACACAATCCTCTTCTGTATCCCATCGAAACCCATTGACACCCTCACAAACGGTCTCTTTTTGTCCGCCTTTATTAATTACTACGGGAACTGCACCATAACTCATCGCTTCAACTGTTGTGATACCAAAGTGTTCCATCTTTTCTGGCTCTTTATCTTCATTAACCTGATACCCTGTAGCATGCCAAAATATCTTTGCCTTGCTGTAAAGTTCCATCAACTTATCATGGGCGCAAAATAGATGAATAAACACATTGTCCACTTTATCTGCCTCTTTTTGCACCTTTGACAGATAATGCTGGTCATCTGGGTCATCCGAAACTGCACCGCATAAATGATATTCATAATCTTTAAATAGTTCCTGATGATTAACAAAAAAACGAACCATCTCAAGCTGTTTTTTACTGTGGGCAGACACAAAAAAGCGACCCACACTCACAATAATATTTTCTTTTTTTTCTTCATCATATCGATTTTCAATATCTTTTTCGCTAAATACAGGAGGATACACATAACGATGATTACGATTGTCTCTCCAATATTCATTTTGCCATTTGTTTGTAAATTGTGAGTTACTAATATATACATCATAGCTTCTATAATAAATCCAGTCCAAAAATGTCCCAACAAGCTTATAAAATATATTTTTGTTCAGCTCCCATCGATATCTCAATGGCGGAAACATCACTTCATATATATTTTTTTTTGCCTTGCCCACATGTTTACTTAAAAACATAAAGTTGATAAACACATCATATTCTTTTGTTGTCTTTTCAAGCATAGATTTACTTTTTAAATACGATTTACGGTCAACCATCTTCGGCAATTTTAAAATACGTATTGATGTGTTGGTTAATTCTAATCCAAACTGATTATTAAGGTCTTGAATTGTAACAAAATCATCGGCATATACATCAAATGCTTCATTGTCACTAACCAAAATATCAATATCGACATTATAATTATAATATTGTTCAATAAACTGACAAAGATACCCCATATGCTTCTCTCCACCACCTCTTGTAGAAACATATGGATTCAATACAGCCACTTTTTTTCTATCAGCCATTATCATTCTCCAATCTGTAGTTGAATTTTTCAACCTACTCTCTGTGGTTTTTTTTGCAGTATAATTTATATAATAAACTAATGGGTTTTTTCGATACAAAACAATGATAAAAGAAATTTTCTTTCTTACACTTAGAAAGTTCTTGTTCTTTTTCTTTAATAATGTTTAATAAATCTTGTTCTCTTTCATATACACTGCGTTTTACATCTTCTAATATACTTAAATCATCATCTCTGCAGCTTGTAAGTTCCATCTCTATCACTAAGCTGTCATAAGAATCCTCTGGAAGTTTATAATGTATTTGAGAGTCTTCAATATCAAATATATATTTATTATCTTTTAAAAATACAGCATTGCTTGAATCAAATTCCAAGTCACTTGCTTTGTTATTTCTTATACCTTCAACTCTTTTCATATGGACAATACAAGGAAAATTAGCTGGGTCTATTCTTAATTTACTGGCATCATGAATATCATTTATTTGAATTGTTATCGTCTTTTCATCGGAATGTATATACCATTTGCTATGCTCAACATACCCTTCGCCCTTGTAGTCCAAAAAGATTTGAACATATTGATAATCGGCATATTCAACAATGTAATCTTCATTTTTTGCTTTTGGATTCCTTGATATGATATACACAAGCTGATAAAGTTCTCCATATTTTCTGGACTTTAAATATTCTTTAAACAACTCTGGCATATTCTCATATGAATTATCAAATTCATTAAGACCAACTTGCGTATATGTTCCAAACCTCTTTTCAATATACAAGCCACATTCTTTCACAAATAAGTCCAGCGAATCTTTTGTATAAAAATGTACATGTGTATTATCCATAATACCTGTTGCTTTATATTCAAACTTGTTGTTTATCATATCAATGATAACAGAATTATGCGCAATATTTGGAACAGAAAGACAAATTTGTCCTGTTGGCTTTAACAGTTTTGCTGCTTCCCTGACAACATTTGCCGCCTCTGTAAGATGTTCTAAAACATCAGCAAACAATATATAATCAAATTGTACTTGCGCAAACTTTTTGACCCATTCATAGTCCTGAATGTCTCCAATAACATAATCCTTAGCTGACTGTGCTGCAATTTTCCCCGCTTCCTCGTCCAATTCAACAATATAGATGTCACACTTTTTTTCTTCTTTCAAATATCTTGTCAAACGTCCGCTTGCTGGTCCAAATTCAAGAATCGTTGAGTTCGACTCAATATTATCAATAAAAATGGTCATTGTGTTATTAAAATCAAATTTTATCTCTGTTGCATACTTCATACGAAACCTTTCCTATTTGCCATTTATGCGGCAGTATCTCTATACCTTCTGCAATATAGCCCATCTTCACAAATATTTCTTTATATTTTGTTCGGTAATCGAAAGGAACGGAAGCTGTCTGGTCATATAATGCCACATCAAAATAATATCCGCCTCCCACAAGATTAAAGTTATTATACTCTAATGTCACTTCATTATATCCCTTTTCCCATGGCACGTCTACTTTATCAAGCAATGTATTTAATCCGCATACATATAGATTATCCAACCTTAACAAAGCAATGCCAACTACTGGCTTCTTTATTGATGTATCATTGACATAATATCTTAGCGTCAATTTGATATCCTCACCATGCACAATATCAGTTGTTTCTTCTTTCTTGCTGTTTGTAACTGTAAGACTGACAATCTCTGCAATATCGACGCTGCTTTCCATATCTCGTACTGCTTCATTATTGCCATTCTCTGCGTTATCCATACCTTTATCTGCAACCTTATTGCCCACATTATCTTGTGCATCCAATGTCTTTAAATAATCAAGGTATTTGTCTGTAATGGTATCTACATCACCGTCTGCCTCAAGCTGTCCTTCATTAATCCAGATTGCTCTTGTGCAAAATCGTTTAATTGAATTGACATCATGGCTTACATACAAAATTGTAATTCCCTTTTCCTTAAATTCAAGAAATTTATCCATACATTTTAACTGAAAACGAATATCGCCAACTGCTAACGCCTCATCTACAATCAAAATATCCGGTTCAACATTAATGGCAACAGCAAATGCAAGACGGACAAACATACCGCTAGAATATGTTTTTACTGGCTGATTAATATATTTGCCAATATCTGCAAAACTTACGATATCATCAATTTTTTTATCCATCTCTTCTCTGCTGTATCCCATAATGGTTCCATTAAGATAGATATTTTCCATGCCTGTATATTCACCATTAAAACCTGCACCAAGCTCTAACAATGCAGAAACCTTACCATTAATTTTAAGCCTTCCTGTTGTTGGTGTTAATACTTCAGTTAAAATTTTAAGTAATGTTGACTTTCCTGAACCATTTTTGCCAACAAAACCAACCGTCTCACCAGGCTTAATTTTAAAATTCAAATCATGCAGTGCGTAAAAATCGGTATGATAACTCTTTTTTATAGGGGACAACGCCTCTTTTATTCTGTCAGAAGGTTTGTTATATAATTTATATATTTTACTAATACCATCTACTTCTATACTATAATCCATTATTCCCTCATTTCTGGCTATTTCATCTATTTTTAATTATTAATCATATATTTATTGCAACATAAATATATTTTTTTGTTATATTAATAGTTTCAATATACAAACAACCCTATCTTTTTTCAAAATCTTTTATATATTAGAAATATATTTACATCACATCTGCAAAATGTGGCTTCATTCGCTTAAATATAAATCTTCCTATTAAAAATAATAAAAGAATTACAACCCAAAAATACAATGTCATCATTGGATTTTCCCAAAAACCAACCTGTCTGATAAGAGCATCCCTATATCCTTCAACAATATAATACATTGGATTAAACTTTAAAAGTGGTCTTAAAAATTCAGGGTACTGCGATTCAGCAATCATAACAGGCACTATCCACATACCATACTGAAGAACAATGCCCACAATCTGAGCCATATCTCTAAAAAACACATTAATTGCAGAAGTAAAATAGACTAACGCCACAGAAAAACAAAATGTTCCAAATGTATAATACAGCATTTGCAGCGCATAAGCTGTCGGCACTTTCCCATACAATACATATACAACAACAACTAAAATCATAAAGAAAAAGTGAACAAAAGCTGCTGATACAATTTTAATCAGAGGGATAATATCAATATTAAATTTCATTTTTTTTACGATATAGCTATATTCTATCAGACAGTTGGTGCTGTTATTAACAGCATCGTTTAAGAAAAACCAAGGACACATACCGGCTATCAGCCATAACAAATATGGAAAATCGGGCATCTCCGGCAAGGGTCTTGAACGAAATCCCTTCTCAAATATCATCCAATATATCGACACAATGACAATTGGCTGTGCAAAAGCCCAAAATATTCCCAAATAAGAACCTGCAAATTTATTCTTAAAATCATTAACTGCAAGCCTGCCTATCATTTTTCTATTATGAAATATATCTAATATACCTTTCACCATTCATCTCCATTCTAACGAAATATAAATTAAAATTATATTCTATGCCTAATTTTTTGTTAATCATTCAATATTTTAATTTACATTATATTTAACATTAAAATTTTTTAATTTTTCAAGTTATTCTATCAAAGTTTTCCAGTTAATACAAGAAATTTTAAAACTCTACTATCTTTTTTCGTCTGTCTGTACACTACCTGTTTATGTACTAAGTATATTCTTGCCTTTATATTGTATCTTGATAAGACTAACAACTTTGCAATTTTTCGCTCTTTTTTTCCTAACTGTACTCCAAATATACCTAAAAATTCCTCTGTCTGCTCATATGTTTGCCCTCTTTTACTAAAGAGCTGACAAACCCTGTAACGAAACAGTTTCCAGCCTGAATCAATATCCCCACAGACATTATTATTATGCTGTCTGTATTTAATATAAGATTGTTTATCATAGTATACTCTTCCCATTCCAACTGCCAAAAGATAAAGCCACCAATCGTGCATAATACATTTTTTGGGCGTATACAAAACAGCCTTCTGTCTTAAAGCAGAATTAAAGACACAAGTGCAGCCTGTACATATATTTTCAACAAGCGCACTCTGCCAAGTCAGCTTTGGCTTAGAAATAACACTAATTTCTCTAACATTCAAATGTTTATCTGCAATTTCTTTTGCACTGCAATACAGCAATGGTATACTGTTATCACTAAATTTATTTTCAAGACATAAAATTGCACGCTTCAATTTATCTGGATACCAATAATCGTCTTGGTCACACAGTGCATAATAGTCACTGTCAGGCGCACATTGGATTAATTCAAAAAAATTTCCAATAGTTTTTAAATTAATTCCCTTATTATCTAAAATTGTAATTCGTTTATCTTGCTCTTGATATTTTTTTAATATCTTCATCGTATTGTCGGTAGAACAATCATCTCTTACTAATAACTTCCAGTTTTTATATGTCTGTGCAAGAATACTGTCTAACTGCTGTGCAAGATAACTGTTGCCATTATAAGTTGCCATTAAAATTGTAACACATTTATTATTCATTATTCTCCTATTCTGGTATTTAACCAAAACAAATTGATTTATCATACAATAAATCAATCCTTCTTCTATAATCAAAATACATGGACTGCAACATACAATAACACAATATAAACTCTATACTTTTTAGTCCAATCCACATACAACCATAACACTAAACTTATTATTTACAAACATAAAAATATATCATTTTGTATATTTATTAATCTTTTATATGCTTACTTAATTTGATGTAATAGTTTTCTAACTTCTTGCTCTGTTTTCTAATATCAAATCCTTGTTTTGCAACCTTATCCGCATATAATTTTCTATCATCCACAATCCCTGTTTTTCTTATCTTTATTAATTCTTTAACCCAATCTTTACTATCCTTTTGATTAGACTGTTCCGTTGACTGCAAAACCGGATATTTATTATCTATTCCTATAAATTTAACATTTTTAGTAATCTTTATTTCTCTTGTCACTTCTTTTGACACCACACATCTTAATCCTGCTGCCTGAGCCTCAACGCATACCACAGGAAGTCCCTCATACATTGAAGGCAAAATAAATGCATCCATTGCCTGCATATATTCATGGACATTATTTTGCACACCCTCAAACAAGACAGCATCATCTAAATGCAACGCGCTCACTTTCTGTTTTATCTTATCCATCCGTTCACCGTCACCAATCAGTATTAACTTACTGTCTTGTACCTTTTGATGAAACTGCCAAAAAATATCAATGATATATTCATGATTTTTCTGCGGCGCAAACCTTCCAACATGCCCCACAACAAACATATTTTCCACGCCTAATTTTTTGCGCATATAACTTCTTACTTCTGGCTGAAATCGAAATTTATCAATATCAATGGCATTGTTGATAACATTGACATGTTTTGTCGTTCCATAAAGATATTTTGCCGCTTTTTTTGAACAAGCACAATAATTGGTGGCATATTTTAAACCATACTGATTTAATATAAAATTGCGCGCCTTTTTGGTTATGCCATCAGCACCTTTGGCATTGTGACTGTGTATAATTCTATTTTTTATTCCATATTTTTTTGCCAGCTTCATATAAATAAATGCTGTATTGGGTTCATGTCCATGTATCACATCATATTTTTTTGCATATCGTTTCATCACACTTTCTGTCTTTTTATAGAGTGTGCCATCTAATACTGTTCTTCCTGATAATGGACCAACCTCATATATTTTTGAATGATTGCGTTTGCAATATTTCTTTACATCATCGGATACTGTATTGTATACCATAAAATCAAAGTTTACTTTACTATGGTCTATATATTTATAATAATTAAGCAGCATGGAACTAACACCACTGTTTAATCCCATATCATCTATCACTTGTAATACACGCATATTTCCTCATTCCTGCGGCTGATAAGTTGACGCCACCTTTTTAATTAATTCTTTAATATCCTGCGTCTCATCATAGGCACATTTTTTCAGCTCATTTAAGTTATCAATAAAATGTTCTTTGTCAAATTCAATTGGCTTTCCTATATGAATCAATTTGTTAGCTGTATCTTGCAGCCCTTCTTCTTTCATAAGCAATTCTTCATACAATTTTTCACCAGGACGAAGCCCTGTATATCGAATTTCCATATCAACGCCTAATGTATATCCAGATAATCGAATTAAATTCTTTGCCAAATCGTCAATTTTAACGGGTTCGCCCATATCTAAAATAAAGATTTCGCCGCCTTTTGCATATGCTCCTGCTTGCAATACTAAAGAAACAGCCTCTGGAATCGTCATAAAATATCGTATAATATCAGGGTGTGTAACTGTTACTGGACCTCCTGATTCAATCTGTTTTTTAAATAATGGAATCACTGAGCCATTACTGCCAAGCACATTGCCAAATCGAACAGCAACAAAATCGGTTTTTGAACGTTCATTATATGCCTGAATAATCATCTCACAGATACGTTTTGTCGCTCCCATAACATTGGTTGGATTAACGGCTTTATCTGTTGATATCATAACAAATTTTTTCACATGATACTTGTCCGCCATCTGCGCAAGATACCATGTACCGACAACATTATTTTTAACCGCCTCATTGGGACTGTCCTCCATTAATGGAACATGTTTGTGCGCCGCCGCATGATACACGATATCAGGCTGATATTCTTTAAAAACAGAATCAAGACGCGACATATTTCTTACAGAACCAATCAGTGTAACCACATTGACCTTTGGAAAATCTCTTTTTAATTCTTGCTGTATATCATAGGCATTATTTTCATATATATCAAATATAACCAGACATTTTGGCTGATGACTTGCAAGCTGCCGGCATAATTCAGAACCAATTGAACCGCCGCCGCCTGTCACCATGATACATTTATTTTTGACATATCCCATAATCGACTCAATATCTACTTTGACAGGCTCTCTTCCAAGCAAATCTAATACATCAACATTTCGTATATCATTGATACTGACTTCGCCGTCCACAAGCTGATATACACCTGGAAGAATTTTAAGATTGCAAGGCGTCTCTTTACATATATTAAGTATCTTGTGCTTTGTGTCTACATCGGAGGAAGGAATGGCGTATATAATCTCATCAATACCATAATATCTGGCACATTCCTTAATCTTATCCCTATTGCCAATAATTTTGACACCTCTTATATACTTTCCAATCTTTTGAGGGTCGTCATCAATAATACATATCACCTTAGAATTATCAAGATACCTTGAATTGGATATCTCCCGCATCAAAATATTGGTCGCTTCCCCTGCGCCAATAATCATAATTTTGACTTGTTCTGAAGTATGCCTGTATTCTTGAATAACTGTTCTAAGCATTCGATACATAAATCGGCTTGCTCCCATTGCCATAATTAAAAATACACCCGACATAAAATAACAAGAGCGTGGAAGCATCCAATCCATAAACGCTGTGAGCGCAAGATGCATAAGTTCTGCCACAATACAAGCCTCAACGATTTTGTACAGTTCTGCTATACTGGCATACTGCCAAAGACTGTGATACATTCTAAAAGACCAAAATATAACCAGTGTGATAATTGTAAATGGTATAACAGCCTTTTCATAATTTCTAATATACTGCTCCTCAATGCTTGATATCTCAACATTAAATCTCATAATTAATGACAAATAGACTGCTCCATTAATAAGAAGAATATCTGTAATAATTAAAAATATTCTTCGGACAAGCAATTGCAGTTTGTCTTTCCTAGTTTCTTCCATTTTTGTTTAGTCCTTTCACCCACTTTGGCATTTTAATTAATCCCACTGCCGTACCAATTCCATAACTAAAATGCAATAGTAAAAATATGATTGGAAGCAAAAAATTTGTTCTATTTCTTTTTTCTTTTGCTTTATATATCGATGTTGCACTCATAGCAAGAGCCAATCCTCCATACAAACTCCACATCAATTTAGTAAGTTTGCAAATCACGTTTTTTAGTCTCATTAATTTTGCTTTGCCTGTAATAAAAAGTCCAATAATTGAAGAAAAGCTTGCCATTACAAAAGCAAATGGTACAAAATGATATAGAGACAAACATTTTGGACATACCCCCAATGTAAGACCTATCCAATATCCATTGCTAAATTTTTGCTTTAACATTTTTCCCAAACGGTTACGCACATGTTGATAGGAGATAATATCTGGATAAAAGGCAAATTTATATCCTGCCTGTCTCATTCGATAATGTATCTCATTATCTTCTGTTCTTACCAGATTTTCATTATAGCTGCCAACGCTATCAAATACTTCTTTTCTATATGCTGCATGAAACATTGAATTGACATACGTCTTGCCTGGATTATGCCGATAAGGAGCTATACTTGAACCAAACATTGAATTTTCAGCAAGCAGCAGTGTTTCTGAAAATGGTGTAGAATCGTCTAATATACAAGGTCTTTGACCGCCGACAATAAACTCTCCCTCATTTAATGCCGCTACACATTTACTTACAAAATCATAGGGAATACTACCATGTGCATCCACTTTGATAAAAACATCACAACAATATGCCTCTAATGCAACATTCCAGCCACATGGCTGTGTTTTCTTTGGATTATCAAGAACTTTAATATCAATAAAATTCTCCTTATTATCTTTACGAAATTGATTCATTATTTGTCTTGTGGAATCCTTTGATTTGCTATCCACTAAAATAATTTCCATCTGTTTGTGCGGATAATCTTGATTGATAATGTCTTTCAACAAATTTCCTATATACTTCTCTTCATTAAAGGCAATTACACCTAAAGATACTGTCAACATTATTTCCCTTTCTGTACCTATTATACAAATATCATTTTCCTCTGTTTTAAGCCATTCTGCAAAAATTTTAAATAGGGCTTTCGCACTAAGATAAAATACTTTTGCTTCATGCGACAGCCCCTGTGTGATATTGTTTCTATTTACTTTCTTAGCAATCCTTATCCCCCACCAACTTGCTGTGGTCATTTGATTAAACGTTCAAAACTATGGGCTATTATAACATAAATATTCCCATTTTCAAGCCCTCCCTATACATGTCTTTATACTTTATCTTTACACTATATCAGTCCACTATAATATATTCTTACAAACAATATCAGCCAACCAATAAAATGCTTTGCAAGACATTTATAATAAAACAAAGGTACCCTTTATTATACTATTATGATACAATAAATCTAATTAAAGATTATAATTTCATTGCCAGTTTGCCAAAAACCTACAAAAGCCTTTTATTCTTTGTGCAAAAAGCAGGAAAAAATAAGGAAAAATGATGAATAATAAAACCGAACAGCAAAAAATACGCTACGAATATCGCAACGAGATAGAAAATATCATAAAAAAATATGATATTGATAGAAAAGCTTTCCATGAAGTCGATAAATTTTATTATAAGAAGGTTCAACGCAATATCTATTACACATTTTGCAATTATCAAAAATATCCTGCTATTCAATTTGCATATATGTGGACAAGACTGCGCGATAATCTAAAAACCAGCAAACTAATTACGACCGATTGGAGTGACTGGAACACATATATTGACAAAATCAATCAGTTTATCCCTGACAAAAATCCATCTACACAATATTATCTCATTATGGACGGTGACTGGGTATATGAGGGTACCATCACCGAAATTAAAAAAGTGCTATATGAAATGCCCGCTTTTATGCAGGACTTTTACTTATCTCCAAAAGACTATTCATGGCTTATTATACATTGTGAAGATGGAGCTTGTATGTTTCAGGTTTGTTAAGCAGATATTCGCAATCCACTACGCTGCTTGCTTAAATTACCTAGCTACTATCGCAGCTTTTAACAAGTTCCCACCGCTTATGCCCTTGCAGCATTGAAGCGGGGGACTTCCTTGATGAGGTTCAATAATATAACTTTTATCCCTCAATATAGGACGAATCAAACCCTGTATCAATATTTCCGTCAACAACAACTACATGTCCATAAAACATATTGTCATCATCATAATAAGCTGTATAATCACCATCATCATATACATGGAGTGATTCCAAAGTAATACGCTTCGCAAATTGTTCCTGTGTTATCTCTGGTAAATTCTCCTGCCAGTCATTTGCATTGCCTGTAAGTTCTTCTGCTGCAAATTTACGCATATCCACATCTAATTTTTCCGCATTTTGAACCAACTGGCGCGCTATGTTAATAGGCTCTACCCAACTATCCCTATCTTCATTATCAACATCCACACATATACAGACATCTTTATTGAGTCCAAATGAAATTTGTGTGCTTAAATCAAAATATTGCTTATCTAAAGTAAGCGTTCCTAAAATATCATCTTCAATTGTGACGGGTTCGTTATACTTTGCTAATATCGTTTCTAATTGTGGTGATTTCACATTACAGTCAAGAATTTGCGTGACAAGTAAACGATTTTTATATCTGCCCGTTTGTTTTTCCTTCAATTCTCTTGCCTTAATTCGATAAAGGATATTGGGGTTAAATTTATCGCATTCACACCTTCTTTCCTCTTCATCATTTGAAGCTAACCAGCAAAGATACCCTCTGTCCTCAAAAATTTCACCATCACATTCATATGCCAAAAAATCAACATTCATTCTCCAACAAGTATCGCCTGCTGCCTTTCCTCCTGATACGCCGCTTATTATAGCAACGACAAACTCCTTTTCTTCTTCACAAAAAGAAGAATAAAATGTTTTCTCCTTCACCACGAACCTCCATTTTGCACTGCTTTCTATATAAAACCCTTTTCCGTTTAAAATTTCTTTGGTTTACATCTTTTTGGTTTAGCTTTATATGAAACCGTATTTTATTTTTATATATGTTTATAATTGTAATCGCTTTTGCCAAAAACTGTCTAAACTTTTATCAATAATTTCTTCCGTTTCTTTTTGATTCAACTTGTATTTTTTTATAATTTGCTCATCTATCACTTGATAAAGCTTCCTTTTATTTTTTTCTTCTTTAATTTTACGAATAATATCACAAAGCATTTGATTGTAGTTATTTATATCTAAAGAATTAGAAATAGAATATAAGTCATTTATATGTTTAATATCAAAATCTTTTAATATTTTTGCTAGTTCTCTCAAAGCCATATCCTTATTTATCATTCGTTGTATTCCTTCTTTTGAGCCTAAGCAAATCCGTGTTGTCCAATCCATTGGTCTTTTTTGTGCGACTTCCTCTAGCTCATATATCATTGGCGGAATTTCTTTTTCAAACTGTATCAGGCTGAGTCCATGATAGCCTGAATCAGCTTGATAAAATGGCTGTACTGGATACTGTGTAAAAAAACTTAATACCCTTGAATGCCATTTTTGAACAGAATCAGACTGTATTACACCATATTCCCCCATACGAGCAATCACTTCATATTCTATCCCCACTGGTATATCACTTTCTGCATATCCATGATAAATATAAAGACTATTTTCTGCAAACTTATTTTTTTGATAATCATCATAGGCAGCTTGTGAATATATGCCATGCTTTATACAATGACGTTCAATTTCAGGCATCAATTCATTTTTCATATACGAATTGCTAAAACGCTTCCACAAAATTAATATTCCATATACCATATTTATCCGTTACCAAAAACTTATAAAAAGCTGTAAACTTTTATATATGTTCTGATGAACATTTGTTAGCTTGTGGTTTTATTACTCGCTTTACAGCAACTTGCTCCTTTCTTCTTTTTCTTATATCTTCTTGATTTGTGACACTGCAACCTGCATTTTCTGTTTTCTAATTTCTTTGCTTTTTGTATTTTATTAATATTCTGATTTGAATGCTTTTTACTCTTAAATCTTGAAAATTTTATATATCCTTTAAGGAAACCTCTGTTTGCGCTAAATTGTATATAGAAACAAATCTTACGATTGAAAATTTCACTTTAAAATAAGCAGATGATTCTGCAATAATTTGCCGCACTTTGGACATGGGATTTTCTTAAAAATAGATGGTATTGGGGGATATTGATTTTTTGTCCCACTGTAAAATATTGAATCGGATTCATCAATTGGCATAATAATATTAGCGCGCAATAAATAGCTGCATTCTCTGCACAGCCACGATTCACGATAATGAACATGATAAAATCTTCTTTTATTTTTATAGCAATTTAGCGGCACCCATGCAAATTTATCAATATAATTTTTATAGTAAACAAACGCCAGCAATAATTGATTATCTACTTTTTTTGCTATACTAATAAAACATTTTATCAAATCAACCGATGCAAATATAGATATCGATAATTTGTTCAACAATTCTGTATCCGCCAATATATCATCATAATATTTTGATGAAATAATATACGTATCCAACCCATTTATATTGCATACCTTGATACAATACTTTATCAAAAATTTTGATATTTCTTTTGCGGTACAAGACATTTGGGACATAAAATTTTCCTTTCTAAATAATAACTTAACATTCAACAATTTTTTAATAATGTTATATAAAATAATCAATATTTATTTACAAAAGAAATTCACTTTTCCAACTATCAGAATATACATCTACATCTGGTATGGGAATATTAAATGTCTCACTTGCCCAAAGAATAGCAGAACCTGTAAAATCTTCTATCTGAATATAACATTCTGAAAAAGAGATACTTCGCAGTCCAATTACTAAATAAAAGCCTTCTTGCACTGCTTCTGATAAGGAGTTTCTCATTAATTGAAGTCCCGCACAAAAATACTTTATATCCTCATTATTTAAACATTCACTTTTAGGATACTGTAGCAACATTGGCTTAAAATATATTTTTTCTGTTATTTTTATACTTTTGTCTTGTGGTCTATCGGATACTATCTGATATCCTGCTTCTAGTATCACGCCCATTCGCCCGCCCTTATAATTACTTGTTTTCCATATATATTCCGACATATAAACCACCTTATCCTCTTATAAACTATCAATTAAATCCTTTATATTTTAAACTTTTTTGGCATTATCTTCAAGCCTTTTAAAATGCTTATTTATATAAATCTTATGTTGTATTTTTTCAATTTTCACTGTCAAAGCAGATATTTGCAATCTGCTAGACTGCTTACCCAAACTATCTAGCAGCTATCACAATACAAGCCCACAACTTTGCTTACTTTTACTTAACAGACTTTGCTGGTTATTGAATATAAATTTCTGAAACTGTATTTTCTACACCATTGATTTGCAACCTGACATGAACTTTTCCATTCTCAAATTCATTTAAAGGATATTTCAACGGTTCAGAAAGATTTGTAACATCAATAGATTTTGCTATATCTTTCTGTACTAACCACAAAATAAGCGTTGCTCCATCGGGTATGGTGCCGCACGAAATATCAGCGTAAAGCAGCTGAGTGTCTGCATCCTCAATCATCATATTCTCTTCTTTCACAAATCCTTCACTGGCACTTCTAAAATCCAGCTTCCAAACATCATTTAGATAAGTGTTATAATTCATATTAATTGTACCTAAATTCCATACGCGATTGTTAGAAGCGACATCTGTGTTGATATCATCTCCAGCAACCACACTAATGATAAAACCAGTCAAGCATACTAGCATAAGCGCCATACTCACAATACCGGCAATAATAAATTTCAAGTGATGTGTTCTCTGTTTTTCCATAACACTATTATCCTCCTTTTCAATATGTGTTCCACATTCTTCACAATATTTTGCTTTTATTGAAATTCGCTGTCCGCAAGCTGGACATATCATTTTGATTTCTGAACGGCGCAGAAAATAAATCAGCAATCCAATAAACGGTGTGGCTACAAAAACTATAATCGCCCATAGCACTGCATCGTCGCCTCGCCTTTTACAGTCTTGATATACCCATGCTGCAAAAAAAGCACAGGTACACAGTGTAAAAAAGTTAAAGCAAAAAAGCAAGACAGGAAGCAGTATAGAAAGACCAC
This sequence comes from uncultured Lachnospira sp., assembly GCA_910589305.1. Lineage (GTDB taxonomy): Bacteria > Bacillota > Clostridia > Lachnospirales > Lachnospiraceae > Lachnospira. The sequence goes on from CAJUTV010000010.1 coordinate 66,129, forward strand.
TAAAACCATTGCTCTTTAGAAAATATAGACCAAACCGTAAAAAAATTAATAATAAAATAACCGAGATAACAATATAAAACGAAAATCTATTCTTTTTTACAAAATTCATGCCAATACACCTCTTTTCTCAATGCGGATTGTGATATCCTCTTTTATGTTTGCTCTTTTTACACCCACTATGGTAAGCAATATACCAGCTATACCAACATAAAAACAGATACCAGCAACAAAGTAAGATAAATAACTATTTTCAATCATTATCAAAGCCAAAACAGCCAATAACAAAAATGTTATCAAATTAAAAACCATCGGCAAATACCAAAGCGATAATTTATGCGTGGCAGGTTGTTTTCGCAAGGCGGCTTCTTGTTGATACAGAGCCGCTTTAAGTTTATTATTTAGTTCCAGGTCTGGAACCTCTGTCATTTCCATAGAAGCTCGGATAACTTCTTCTATTTCCATATTAGAACGATTATCTCTCATAACCAGAATCCTCCAATCTTTTTTTTATTAAATTTCTTCCCTTAAACAATCGGCTTTTTACAGTGCCAGGTGGTTTCTTTATAATAGCTGCTATCTGCTCTATGGAACAATCAGAAAGGTAAAATAATATCAGCGGTACTTGAAATTTTTCAGGGAGAGTTTGAATGATTTGACGAACCTTCGCAATCAATTCTTTTTGAAGATAATCTTCTTCAATACTTTCTTCAGAATGTAGTACTATTTCTGTTTCATCATCAAAATTGCTGCAAGGAGCAATCGTGTTTCGGCGTCCTTGTTTTCTTTTGTCACTTTTCCAAAGATTATGAGCTAAAGAGAAAAACAATGCTTTCGGATTTTTCTCCCAGTCAAGCGTCCATTCTGTTTCTAACGCTTTTAAAAAAGTTTGTTGATATAAATCCTCAGCATCCCCCTTGTCTGCACAGAGTTTTAGGCAAAATCTATATATATCTGTACCAAAATCATCAATACATTTTTCTATTTCTCTTGCATCCACTGTTTCACCTCCTTTGCCTGTTCACTTTATATTCGCCACGACTTTGTATGCGGTTCATTTTTTTTTTAAATTTTCTTTGCTAACCGCTGAAACAGGTTAGCAAATTACAAATATCCGCTTAACATTTTACTTTATGAACAGCCGTTAATTTTTTTAACAAATAATTAAATACAACTCAATTGTAATGCTTTTGGTAAATTGATATGATAAGTTTAACAAAAACCAATACACTTATTTTTTGCACATAAAACAGCATAGAAATATAAAAATGGAGGATTTTTATGAAATTAGGAGAAGTAATCCGAAAATATCGAAAAATTAAAAATATGACGCAAACGGAAATGGCAAATCGACTTGGTATCACAGCGTCCGCTGTCAATAAATGGGAAAATGGCAATTCCTTTCCCGACATTACCTTATTATCGCCTATTGCAAAATTGTTAAATATTTCATTAGATACCTTGTTGTCTTTTCAAGAAGAATTGACATCACAAGATATCCATAAAATAATTCTTAAAGTAGATGCCCTATTAAAAGAAAAATCTTATGAACAAGCTTTTCAATGGGCTAAGAAAAAATTAGAAGAATATCCAAATTGCGAACAGCTTATATGGCAAATAGCAATAATATTTGAAGCACAGCTTAGGATACAGGAAATTTCCGATTCTCAAAAGTATGATACCTATTTTCACGCTCTATATATTCAATTGCTTCAAAGCAGCAATGAAACTATCCGCAGTCATGCTGCTGACGCTCTATTTAACTTTTATATGCGGAAAAAGCAATATGAAAAAGCAGAAGAATGTTTAGATTACTTTTCTAAACAAAATCCAGAAAGAAAAAGAAAACAGGCAGAAGTTTACAGCAAAACTAATCAAATTGATAAAGCTTATAAAACCTATGAAGAACTTTTATTCTCATACTACGGAATGATAAGTATTACTATTCATGGTATTTACATGTTAGCAATAAACGAAAACAACCTTAAAAAAGTACATATGCTTGCTGATAAGCAAAAAGAATTTGCCAAATGTTTTGAGATGGGAAAATACTATGAAGTCTCAAGTCAGCTTGAAATTGCAACCCTTGAAAAAGATGCAGACACTATAATTACTACTATGAGAGAAATGCTTGCTTCTATTGAACAAATACACAGTTTTTGTCAATCGCCGCTCTATGAACATATGAAATTTCAAGAAGTGAAAACAGAATTTATAAAAGAACTTAAAGAAAATTTATTCAAATGTTTTTGTGATGAAGAAAGCTATGGATTTCTTAAAGAAGACAAACGCTGGCAAGAATTTAAAAATGCCTCATTGCTCCAATTTTAATCTTTTTATCTTAGGACTGCCGTACTAAGTAGCGCAATAAGAAATATTCGCTTACCTGCAGCAGTCCTAAGAAATCATCATATATATTCTTTTAAATCAGTCGCATACTGTCCACGTTCTAAATATTGATTTGCTAAATTAGAGATACTATCAAGTATTTCTTCCAGTCTGAATGTTGATTTTATCGAAACAAATTTTATCTACTCCTTTATTTTATAAAAATTGTTCCAATTTGGTTATAAATGCCTGATAAAATTCCTTTTCTTTTTTAATCTGCTCCTGCACTTCCAACTTCCGCTGATTTATCGGTGCTAATGGATTTTCTAAAGCATACAATGCCTTTTTTGCTGCCTGCCATGCCGATTCTACAGAATCTCCCAGAATATCCTGTGGATTTGGATTACCATTGTGCGCATTTATAAGTTGCTGCACCAACATTTGTGAAATATGACTTAACATTCCATTTTTCTTCATTCCCATTCCATTAACGCCAACTTCTTTAGAAGCCTCTTTCCATGCTGTTTTTACCTCTTCTGGCGCATTTGGTGCAATATTTTCTAACAATTTTTCCTCATAATCAATTGCATTTTCAACTTCTTTTTTTGACACCGTATCTAAAAATTGATTTTCTGACACCTTTTTTTCTTCATTTTTCGTTGAATATCTTGCTGTCAGATAATTCGTTGTTCCTATTCCTCCAATATTCATTTTTAAAATCCTCCACTATATAACAACGCTTATATTGTCATTTTAATCAACAATCTTTACTTAACAATTTTCACTTTTTATTGGTTCTTCTGTCAGTCCAAACCATCTTGCTTCCTTATAATAAGTCCAAGCATTTTTTATTTTTGTCATTGTCAAAAAGATTATCAAAATAATATCTTTTAGTTAATAAAAATATTATTTCTGAACAGTTGCCATCTGTATACTATTTTGTTCATAAGAAACAAAAACCTGCCCTTTTATTTTACTGTTATGATAATATACTTTATCTGCTTCCTGTTCTTGCAATTTACGTTTCAACGCACTTTCTTCATTTAATTGAGCATATTTTTTTCGTCTTTTCTCTTTTTCCTTTTGTTCTGCCTCAAACTGTTTTTGTTCCTCCTCCGTTGGTCCGACAATATTACCACCGCCGCTCGAACCTATACTGCGCGAAGAAATTTCTCCATTTTCATCCAACACAATCAAATGAGAGCATATTCTGCCTGGTACCATCGCTTCATCTCTAACAATAAAGTTTTCTACCTTTGTCATTATCTTTTGTGCCAATATTGGATTATTTTTCATTTTCTCTTCCAATGCTGGTGGTACGATAATAGCATTTTTGCCAAGTGTTGAATCAATCCTTGATTGTACTGATGAATCTGTTAATTTGGGCGGCGCTCCTTTTGCTTTCCAATCTAATATAGATTCATCAACCGTATCACTAAAAAACTTTTCAAATGGAAAATCATATCTGCCCCAAAAATACTCTGGCGACTTTGAGACGTCCATCACATGATAATATCCTCCTGGAAATCTTGTCTGCCACATTTCCTTTAAACTGTTCTCTGTGTTTTTTTCTTGTTTTGACGTTTCTTCTTGTTTTGATGCTTTTTCTGCTGCTTTTAAAGCTGCCAGTTCCAAAAAACTCACACCTTGACTTTTGTCCGTTTTGGTACTTTGTTTGCTCGAATTGCCAAAAGCATACTCCACCCATTTGCTTGTCACTCCAAAATCCATTTTTACTGCTCCTTTCATTTTATTTTTGACAGCTTTAATATTTAACATTTATAAACTGCTGTCTATATATTTTATCGGCAAAATATTTAATTCTTTATCTTATATGGTGTGAAATTCATATAAAATGCACTTAATACTTATTTTTCAAATATCGTATACTATTACTGTGAGGTTTTCAGCCCATTTTTCGTGTAATAAGTGAAAGAACAAAAAAGTTCTTTCAGAAAGGAGAGTGTCAATGGATAACGGTGCAAGTAGCTACCGCCGTTTCCGTGACGAGGGCGATGAAAGCGGATTAGTGGAAATTATAAGAGATTATAAAGATGGTCTGATTTTTTATCTTAATAGCTTTGTTAGCAATATTCTTACTGCTGAAGAACTTGCAGAAGACACCTTTGTATTACTTGGAATCAAAAAGCCAAAAAATAAAGGGAAAAGTTCATTTAAAACATGGCTTTACACAATTGGTCGAAATGTAGCGATTGATTATTTAAGACGACACTCAAAAACTGCTGAAATTTCTATTGACGAATATACAAATCTTATCAGTGAAGAGCAAAGTCTTGAATTGTCCTATATACAGGAAGAACAAAAAATCATTATTCACCAGTCTTTATCTAAACTAAAATTAGAATATCGGCAAGTATTATGGCTTACTTATTTTGAAGGTCTAAGCAACAAAGAAACTGCCATCGTGATGAAAAAAAGCGTACACAATATTGAAACGCTTGTTTACCGCGCCCGCAATGCCCTGAAATCACAACTTGAAATGGAGGGTTTTATAGATGAAAAATTATAAAGAAATGGCAAACGATGTAATTCGTCGTATTGATGAATATGAAACTACACATAAGCAAAAACAAGCAAAGACTATTTATATTGTCACATCTTTGTGTTGTGTTGCTTTCATTGGTCTGCTTGGTTTTAGGCTATGGCAAAACAGGCAATTTAACATCAATCCACCTGAAACTTTAACCATTGCAACAGATGTCAAAGAAAAAAATAATGACTATGAAAATAACGAGAATAGCACAAATGTATCCTCTTCTGATTATGTTGTTTCAAAAGAATTACAGGAACAAATTGACAAACTAGAATCCCAGTCAAGCGATTCACTTGGTTGGATTGTGTATGAAGGAAGGATTTATTTACAAATTAATATTGATATACCCAATATCCAACTAAATCAATATTTAGGTTATGCCAGTGAATTTCAAGGTTGTTATAAAAAACAACTATTGGAATCGCAAAACCCATCGGACAATGTAGATGGAGAATTGTATAGCGTTTTGGACTATCCAGATTTAATATTTGTAAAGCTTGACAATGGAGGCAGTATTTTTTTAAGCGCTAATTATTTAGAATATTATAATCAATAAGTAAAATAACTATAAATCGGCTTCTATATTAAATATGTTAAAAGATATTAGCAATCTGGTTGATTACTTACTTATAAACTTATAGCTGTTATTATAACTTTTCAGTGGAGGGGAGCTTATATCTTCCACTGAAATAAGAAAGTCCCCCACTTATACCTTTGCAATATTGAAGTAGGGGACTTCCTTGATAATGTTAAATAAACAGCATTTTGGGATTGCCTGATAAACTCCAATTTTTGCAGGACAATCTATGTAATAACTTTTTGCACCAACCTGATATAATTCATACATAACAACATCATTCTTTTACTATAAAACACTTTTTATTAATAACTTTTTTTGTAATCTATCCTTTTATTTGTTATAAATCAAAAAGGCTATCATATTAAGAAAATCCAATACACCATATTGTAAAGTATAATACAATATGGTGTATATTTAATCCTTTATATGACAGCCCCAGTTGACTAATTCTATATGCTTATTTCAATATTTCTCTTAACAGTTCCATTAATTTTGGTATGTTAATTGGTTTTGCTATATGCCCATCCATACCTGCTGCAAATGCTGCCTTTCTATCCTCATCAAAAGCATTTGCTGTCATCGCAATAATAGGAATATCAGTAAATACACAATTATCCAATGCCCTTATTTGTCTTGTAGCCTCATAGCCATCCATCATTGGCATTTGAATATCCATCAAAATCAAATCATATTGCCCCGCTTTTGCTTTCTTTATCTTTTCTACTGCAGCAGAACCATCATCTGCTACATCCATAATAAACCCTGCTTCCTGCAAAATCTCTATAGCAATTTCTTGATTAATCTCATTATCTTCAACAAGAAGAATTTTCTTTCCCTCAAAAGAAATATTTTCTCCTACATTTCTTGATTCCTCTTCAATACCTCCCCAATCATAAGCCGTTTAAATAATAATTAGTTTATCTTCTCCAATAATTCTACGAATACGTCTGGCAACTTCAATACCATTCATATCTGGCATCAACCAATCAATAATATATGCTGCATACTCATCATTTTGCTCTTCTGCAAGCTTTGCACGAAGCACTAACTCCCTGCCTGAAGTCATCCAGTCTGGTTGTATTCTAATCATAGAAAGCATTTGAGTAACACTAGAACATGTATTAAAATCATCGTCTGCAACCAGCACTCAAAGTCCTTTTAATTCTGGGAAAATTCTTGTACGACGGAACTTGAACAAGTCCCAAACTGTAATGATACAGTGACAGTTGTTCCTTTTCCCTCTTCACTTACAACAGAAATCTTACCGTCCATCATATCAACAATATTTTTAGTAATTGCCATTCCAAGCCCTGTGCCTTGTATTCCGCTAACAGTACTTGTTCGTTCTCGCTCAAATGGTTCAAAAACATGCTCTAAAAATTCTTTGCTCATTCCAATTCCAGTGTCTTTTACCTGAAATTCATAAGAAGCCCTGTCTTCAGGCGCATTTCCTTTCTGTAAGATGCGCACGCCCACAATACCGCCAGGTTTTGTAAACTTCATCGCATTACTTAAAAGATTTAATAAAACCTGATTTAACCGCAGTTTATCATATAAAACATGTTCATTTACCACATCTGCTGTATCAATATAAAATTCCAACTGCTTTGATATAATATCTGCCTGCACAATTGCCTTTAAATCGTGCATAACTTCTGGAAGTGACGTTTCTTTTTCCTCAATCTTAACCTTTCCGCTTTCAATATGGCTCATATCTAAGACATCATTAATCAAACTAAGCAAATGATTAATGGATTAATTGTAAAAACACTACAATGATAACAAGTACTATAATAAGCTGAATAATGCCACAACGCATCATATCTGAACTAACAGAACTAATATGATTGCTAATAACATTATCTTGAATTAAAATAGTCATCATCCAATTGGTATCTTCTATTGGAATATAACAAAGCATCTGCGGTGACCTCTGATAACTAAATGATATCTGTCCTAACCTGCCATTTGCAAAATCATTTTCCACCTGCTAAATGTTCACCATTGCGATGATATAAACTACTTGAACTCTTTGTCCAGCCAGCTCTTTAAATAAAACTCACTAACTTTGTTTACTGCTTGGTTTGTGCCAGCTCTTGCACTATTTGGCACCCAGATTGTTATAATGAGAAGAATCGCTGCAATTATAATTCTGTCTACTATACCATAAGTAACGGTCTACCTTTTTTTATTTTTTATTCATATTAAAAAGTTATCACCTTTTGCCCATCTTTTATTAACCCATTAATCACAGAAGTAACAACATCAACATCTGCCATATCAACTCCTATAACATCAAAATCTTACAAGGAAGCCGCAAACAAACATTCGATTTAATTCTGAGCAGAGGCGGCATTTGGCACAAGATATTCATAATCTATAATGATTATAGTGTTTTGCTGCATTCTTTATACTAAGTGCAACAACATCTCACCAAGGATATACCACCTTAATTTTTAGTTTCTTTTTTTCTGTCTTATCTTTAAACATTTTCTTAAGCATGGCTGCACAATCTCCCTTCTTATTGATGCTTTTTATTGCTTATACCTGTTTAAAACATACACAAGCATTTTCACTTCCCATACTCCAATGTGCCTATTTGTGCTAATATATGCCATCTTTTACACATTAGCACCACATTTTGTAATATTATACCATAAAGTTTATATAAAATTATAGTCCATTACAAACAAAAATCGTCTCAATAAACTTGCAATTAAAAAATAGTAGGTAAATTAACTTATAACCATTCTTACAAACTAATCTACCTACCCTTTATTTTTATTCATCTAAATAATCTAAACAACTAGAAGTTATCTTTTTATAATCCATATCACCATACTTTGAACTAGAAACTTGTCCATCTTTTGTCACAGTTCCTGTATCACTTACACTTTCGTCTGAATAGTATGTAGTATAGTGACCAACAACATTTCCTTCTTGAAATATCCCTACTAAATATTTCTTTTCTAAATAATCTTCATCATATAATACTCCACCTCCATCATACTGACCATTTTTAAATTCTCCTTTATATAATACTATATCATAATCCAACCTATGCTTATATAAAACACCTTCTCCTGTAATCGTTCCATTCTCTATATCAGAATACTTACCTACATATTTACACCTAAGATTATACCAACCATTCATGGTCCCACTCCAACTTGGAGACAAAAACTCTACAATAACATTATCTAAATCAGGAATATCATTTTTATACACAACACTTACGACAGCATCAACATCTTTTGTTAGTGTACGACCAACGTAATATATCAATGTAGTGTTTAAACAACACCCTACTGTAAGAGTTATATTTTCTTCTTCTACTCTATAAATATGCTTATAAACTTCTTCTTGTTGCGCCTTACTATCCTTATAATCAATATCAACTAACAGTGAATAAAAATCATAAGAAATTTGATATAGACCTCTTTCTGCTGCTAAAATTGCCTGATTATATAAATATTCCAAATATTTTTCATGTGCTTGTGTGGCTCTATCAAATGAATCCTTATACGTCCCTAATTTTAAAAAGGCACTTTGAGCATCTGTGTACCATTCTGCATTCATAAGTGCTTCAGCTTTATTGTAATCCACAGCTGGTCTTATAACATATGGATATACATATTGTACAAACACTAAACCTAATACAATTATAACAGCTATACTGATTATTATGCTTGCCTTTTTAATGTTCTTTTTTTTAACTTTATCAGGAAAGTAACAAATCGGATTACAAATATCCTCTTGATTTATAATTTTTTGTTTACTCATATTTTCTTGTTTATTAATATATATATTATCAAATTCAACAGGAGCCATTAAAGAAACTTGAACTTGTATATCAAGACCACATCTTCTACATTTACCTTTATCACAATTAAACCTTCCACAAGAACATAACCACCCGTTATCAAATATTTTAGGGTAATATATCTTTTTCTGTGTTGTTACTAAATTAGTATATTTACTTTCAAATTCTTTTATTTTGATTTCTGGCAAAACTATACATTCTTTTAAATGATTTCCATAATCTAAAATATTATTTTCAGCCATCTCAATTACTTCATTGTCTACTGTATACTTAATAATATATATCTTAATTTTTCTTGTTTGCTTATTATTAAGCAAAATAAACGTATTATCACCAAACGTATGATTTTTTTCCATATTTAAATTTAAATACGCAAACTTTACTCTTTCACCCTCATTTAATATTGTTCCCTTTTCATCATATTGTTCAATTTCAATATATAATGACTTCAAAAATTTAGTTGATAAATTATTAAATAATAATTGTGCTATAATATCTCCATTATTTGAATTTATCAATAAATCTCCTTTAATAATCTCAATATCACAATTTAAAAATATATAATCTGTATAAAGTGATATTAATTGTTTAAAATCTGCCATATACACCTCCCTATACTTTTGTATCAAATTAAAATCGTACATATCTATATTAAATATTTTATAATAAAATAATACAAATTTAAAGCGACTAAATCTTAATAATAAATATTATTAAAATAAAATTTGGTAAACAAATCAGCGTCTTATCTTTGACCACTAATCTGCTTACCAATTGTATCATCTTAATTTTCGTTTAATTTTTATAAAATACTATCAACCTAATTTTTCACACGCTATTCTATAAAAAATTACTATTTTAGAGCATTTTGTATTTGTATAATGTTATATGTTACAATTATTATATATCAAGCTTTAAATTTTTAATTATTATGTATCTTGATAATAAATACTAAAAGTATTTTTTATAATCATGTATATGACATAATTTGACTTTATTTACAAGTTTGTCAAAAAATTGGCTACTATACTTGCTAAAACTCCTTGTGAAAAATCACTTACATGTTCTTTAACACATTTAATAAATTTTTTTTCATTCCATTGTTTCTCTTGTAACATATCTTGAATTTTACAATATTCATCAGAATTTTTATCCATTCTTTGCACACTTGCATTTAATTCTTCTAATATTGAATTTATCTTCAAATCATCAAACACTACTGCCTTACCATTTACATCTAAATTATTTAACTTTATTCCAACATCTTGATTTCCTTGAATTGTCGCTCTATTTAAAATTTGTGCATCGCCATTTATTCTCATATCACTCAAATTAATCTCTATTCCCATGAAAAATCTCCATTTCTGTTATTAATCCTAAACTGCTTTGTGTCAACTAATGAACAACCACAAAGTTACAATACAAAAAATTTATTTTTTGCACTAAACATCCATTTATAATTTAAGGTCATTTAACATATTTGCATTTCCAGTAATTGTATTACCATGTACATTAATCACTACATTCTGTTTTCCAACACCTCCATTAATAATAATCTGTTCTAGCACATGAAGAACTTTAACAAGAAAACTTTGATTAGTAAAAATAAACTGTAAACTATTTCCAGAATTCATAACAATATTTAAAATTTTCTTCAATTTTCTTTGATTATTAATATAATACCACCCATAAATCCAAGCAGCTCCTATCATTAATAATAAAATTCCAACTATTACTTTTTGTGTCAACATAAAAAGCCCAAAAAGTAATATGACAATAGAAAGTGCAGGAAATGCAAGTTGCTCTAATGCTATTGTCGAAATACAAGAAATGTTACAAAGCTGAATCAACATCCCATCACAACTTATAATATTCCCTTTAATGAGTAGTTGAGCAGTTTCAATACTTTTTTCTTTTTGCATATTCTTTCCTCCAAATTTAATATTTTTATAATTATATTATTTTCGACTTATTTCGACAATATTGATACATCATATCCAACATATTTATCATCATATTAGGAAATAAATTTATTTGTAATCATTTACTTGCAACTTAATTTCATTTCTTATCTTGTTAAATTTAGCAAATCCGTATATAATAAATATATAAAAAAATAGTTATATAATATATTTTTATATTAAAAATATATTATCTTACAACATTAAAAAATAACACCATTTTTTATCAAAAATATATAATATTCTTAAAAAACATTAAAAGGACATAAAAATGAACGAGTTACAAGAATTTATATTTGACAAAAAAACTCAAGTTAATCTAATTAGTTTTTTAAAACAATATGGAATACATGGCTTAGAACAAGCTTTAAAAGCTTATATTAATTGTCAACAGGAATATATATGTAAAAACAAAACATCAATATCAAAAATTAATATTTATGATATTTACTATTTAGAAATACAAAAACACAATATTACTATTTATACAACTAATGGTACATATAAAAAATATGGCTCTTTAAATAATGAACTAAAATTTTTATCTCATTATAATTTCATTAAATGTAATCAAAGTTGTATTGTTTCTCTAAAAAAAATCAAAACAATTTGTAATAATTATATTATTCTTACCAATAACACAAAAATACATATGAGTCGAAACTATGCTTCAAAAGTAATCCTCTCTTTTTTCTGCATTAGTTCTTTATAAAAAATTTTTAAAAGAGAGCCTTTCAATGTTTTATATTTAATATATAATAAATAGTGTATTGAACATAATTGTAACTATAAAAAAATTGTGAGCATCTACAATATTTCATATAGTCAGGTTTATTCATGGGTAAAAAAGTATGTTTGTAATGGTGAACAAGCATTAACTGATAAACATAGTCACCATAAAACAGATAATGAAGTTAATGAATTAGAACTTCTCCGCCGGGAAAATGCTCGTTTAAAAAGAACGTTTGAAGAAAAAGGATATGCTGACTGAATTATTAAAAAAAGTGCAAGAATACGAAAGGATGTGAGATTCGGAAAACTGCGCTATACTTCAAAATACATGGCAGTAAAATTTTTCTACAAAACGAAAAATTGGAGTATTAACTGGATATGCAAACAACTCGAAATGTCAAAGGCAGCTTACTATAAATGGCTATATTAGGAAATTCCAAAGTGTGAATTGGAAAATGTACAGCTTGCAGAACTTATCAAAGAATACGATGAACAATTTTATCACATTTTAGGCTATCGGAGAATGACATCATGGATGAATCATTTTAACCATACGAATCATAGCTGTAAATGAGTTCATAGGATTATGAAAAAGTTAGGTATTCATGCCGTGATTAGAAAAAAGAAGAAAAAATATACATTGTCTACGCCTGAAATTACTGCTGAGAATAAACTAAAACGCGATTTTACGGCAAGTAAACCGAATGAAAAGTTGGTAACGGATGTAACTGAATTCAAGGTGACACAAGAGAATAAGAAACTGTATTTGAGTGCAATTCTTGATTTATACGACCGATGTTATTAGTACCAGAAATGACAACTAACTTGTATTCGAAACATTTGATAAGGCTATAGCAGTAAATCCAAATGCAAAACCGTTATTTCATAGTGACAGAGGTTTTCAATATACAAGCAAAGTATTTCAAAGAAAGCTAAAAGAACATGAAATGGACCAATCCATGTCATGAATTGGTCATTGCATTAATAGCGGACCAACAGAGGGATTTTGGGACATCATAAAATCGGAAATGTATCTGATGTACAAAATCATGGACGAAGCATCGTTTAGGTTTGCAATAAGCAATTACATTCGATTTTAAAACGAAGAAAGACCACAAGATAAATACCACTGTAAAACACCAACAGAAGTACGAAGAGAAGCTTTTTCTACGGACTCTGCGGCAGAGTATTCAATTCCTGTAAATAAACGAATTCAAAAGTACAAAGAAAAATAGTGTGCATAGAAAAACGACCACACATTACATGTGGTCGTTCATTCGAGCTTCATTTTAGATATTATATTTAACCTGTCTACTTGGCAGGAGGCATATCAGAAAATCCAATACACCATATTGTAAAGTATAATACAATATGATGCATATTTAATCCTTTATATGACAGCCCCAGTTGACTAATTCTATATGCTTATTTCAATATTTCTCTTAACAGTTCCATTAATTTTGGTATGTTAATTGGTTTTGCTATATGCCCATCCATACCTGCTGCAAATGCTGCCTTTCTATCCTCATCAAAAGCATTTGCTGTCATCGCAATAATAGGAATATCAGTAAATACACAATTATCCAATGCCCTTATTTGTCTTGTAGCCTCATAGCCATCCATCATTGGCATTTGAATATCCATCAAAATCAAATCATATTGCCCCGCTTTTGCTTTCTTTATCTTTTCTACTGCAGCAGAACCATCATCTGCTACATCCATAATAAACCCTGCTTCCTGCAAAATCTCTATAGCAATTTCTTGATTAATCTCATTATCTTCAACAAGAAGAATTTTCTTTCCCTCAAAGGAAACATTTTCTTCTAAAATTCCAGCTTCTGCACTTTGAATAACAAACGGAGACTCCAAAATTTCTCGAAGTTCAGATAAGAAAATCGGCTTTGAACAAAAGGCTGTAACCCCTGCATTTCTTGCTTCTTCTTCAATATCTGCCCAATCATAAGCCGTTAAAATAATAATTGGCTTCTCTTCTCCTATAATGCTACGAATACGTCTGACAACCTCAATGCCATTCATATCTGGCATCAACCAGTCTATAATATATGCCGCATACTCATCATTTTGTTCTTCTGCAAGTTTTGCACGAAGCACAGCTTCTTTGCCAGACGTCGTCCAGTCTGGTCTCATTCCAATAATGGAAAGCATCTGGGTAACACTAGAACAAGTATTAAAATCATCATCTGCAACAAGCGCTCTAAGCCCTTTTAATTCTGGGACAACTTCCTGTATAACTGGACCCGAACAAGTCCTAAACTGCAATGATACAGTAAAGGTTGTTCCTTTTCCCTCTTCGCTTACAACAGAAATCTTACCGCCCATCATATCAACAATATTTTTAGTAATTGCCATTCCAAGCCCTGTGCCTTGTATTCCGCTAACAGTACTTGTTCGTTCTCGCTCAAATGGTTCAAAAACATGCTCTAAAAATTCTTTGCTCATTCCAATTCCAGTGTCTTTTACCTGAAATTCATAAGAAGCCCTGTCTTCAGGCGCATTTCCTTTCTGTAAGATGCGCACGCCCACAATACCGCCAGGTTTTGTAAACTTCATCGCATTACTTAAAAGATTTAATAAAACCTGATTTAACCGCAATTTATCACATAAAACATGTTCATTCACCACATCTGCCGTATCAATATAAAATTCCAACTGCTTTGATGTAATGTCTGCCTGCACAATTGTCTTTAAATCGTGCATAACTTCTGGAAGTGACGTTTCTTTTTCCTCAATCTTTACTTTTCCGCTTTCAATACGGCTCATATCTAAGACATCATTAATTAAGCTGAGCAAATGATTACTAGAAGTCGTAATTTTTGAAAGATAATCTTGTACTTGTTCTATATTGTCAATATGAGCTGCTGCAAGGGATGTAAATCCTATAATAGCATTCATAGGCGTTCTAATATCATGGGACATATTATTAAGAAATGTCGTTTTTGCCCGATTGGCATGCTGTGCTGCCGCAAGTGCATCTTCTAAGTCAAATTTATGTCTTTCTAATTGTTCTTCCATTTTTTTCTCGTCATCTATATCAACAAAAAGTCCAACAAAGGTAATTGGTGAACCATCTTCACGTCTGGACAGTCTGCCAGCCGCATGGAACCATCTCCAGCCAGCATGTTTTGTAAGAAGACGATATTCTACATTATACGTTTTCTCTCCAGTGTAATCTTTTACTGTATCCCAATATTCTTTTGTAACCCAATCTTTATCGTCTTTATGCAACAAATCAAGCCAAGATTCCAGCTTATTTGGAAAATCCTCTTCACTCTCATAGCCTATCATTTCCCTGAAAACTTGCGTCCATGTACAAGATACCATCTGTGCTTTTTCATCAAATTCCATACTCCAAAATCCTGAACCCATTGCTGTATGTATATTTTCCATAGCAGCCTGTTCTCTCTCAATCTGCGCCAAAGCAGATTTTATCTTATCTCCATCTGCTTTTGCCTGTTCTAAAAGAATTTTTGAATTTTTCTTTGATTGATGAATTAATGCTAAAAATACCACAATGATTACAAGTACTATAATAACAATTTGAATAATGCCACGATACATCATATTTGAACTAATCGAACTAATATGATTGCTAATAACATTATCTCGAATTAAAATAGTCATCATCCAATTTGTACCTTCTATTGGGATATAACAAAGCGTCTGCTGTGAACCATGATAGTCAAAGGATATCTGTCCTAATATGCCATTTGCAAAATCTTCTTCTACT
Source organism: uncultured Lachnospira sp. (assembly GCA_910589305.1). Classification (GTDB taxonomy): domain Bacteria; phylum Bacillota; class Clostridia; order Lachnospirales; family Lachnospiraceae; genus Lachnospira. The sequence continues at coordinate 81,852 of CAJUTV010000010.1, forward strand.
TGTTGATAACTAAATTCATTATCAATATTAGCCTCCCTAAGCGCAAAAAGAAGATTATTTCCGGCTTTAAAATTTCCAAAATCACCACCTGCTAAATCTTCACCATTGCGATGATATAAACTACAATACGTTTCATTATAATTTGTCTGTAAAGTCAGAGAACTTAACATTTCATCAATATTAATCTGAATAAAGCATACCTTTATCTGTGAACCTTGAAATGCAATATTTTTTACTGGTGCTGCAAGAACCACTTGTTTTTGAGCGCCATAAAGATTTGCTGTGCTAACGATAGGCTCTACCAATTCTTCAGAAAGAAAATTATAACTGCTAAGCCCTGATGTTGTGCTGTGTTCTGTATAGACAATTCCATTTTCGTCTACTAACGCAAACTTATCCACACCATAAAGTCTTTTTACTTCTCCAAGAAATGTGCGCAATTCTTCTTGAGTCTGTAAATTGGAATCTTCTAATACCTCAAGTGCATTTTTTATATAGGCAAAATTATTTTTTAATTCCTCTGTAACTACTTGAGCTCTTCGTCCAGCCAACTCCTCTAAATAAAATTCACTAACCTTGTTTACTGCTTGATTTGTGCTAACTCTTGCACTGTTTGATACCCAGATTGTTGTAATGAGAAGAATCGCTGCAATTAAACTTCCGCCTACTATACCATAAGTAATCGTCTGCTTTTTTTGTTTTTTATCCATATTATTTTGCTGTGATTGATTCATTTTCTGTTACCACCATTCTTAATCAATTTCACCATATAGTGTCCGAAGCATCTCTTTGGCACCATCTTGGTAAATAATCGTCGTTAGTTCTTCTGTCTTTTCAGGATAGGCTTCGCCTGGCAAAAGTCCGTCTGCAATCTTAATAGCGACTTGAACCGTATCAAAACCGATAGAATAACAATCCTGAACGCCTAAAGCATAGATAACACCATCTCTAAGATACTGAAGTGCCTCTTGGTCATGGTCCATTCCAACAATTACAATCTCATCTTCCCGCCCTGCTTCTATAACCGCTCTAGCAGCACCAACTGGATTACTCATGTTGCAACAGACAATGCCTGCAATATCTTTATAACGTGCCAAAAATTCTTTTGTAAAGTCATAAGCCTTCTCCACAATATCCTCATCATATGCAATTTCTATAATTTCCATATTAGGATATTTCGCAATTACATCTTGTGTTCCAAGTGCTCTATCCTCATGGCAAGGAGCACCTTTTGTCCCCACTAACACAATAACTTTTCCAGAATATTCAAGCTTTTCACACAAAGCCTCTGTAAGTTCAGCACCATCTTCATAATTATGTGTATTACCTACATACGCAATTCGATTGCACCCATCTTCCTTTGCCGCATCAGAACTTGAAAAAGTCATCACTTTTTGCCCGTCTTCTATTAATTCATTAATTACAGGTGTAACCACATCAACATCTGCCACATCTACCCCAATAACATCAAAATCCTGCAATGCTGCATTGGATAAACGTTCAATTTGATTTTGTGCAGAAGCTCCATTTGGAGCAAGGTATTCATAATCTATAACGATTCCTTTTTCTTCATACTGCTTTGCCGCATCCTCTATGCCAAGTGCAACGGCATCCCACCAAGGATGAACGGTCTTATATGTAAAATAAAAATTATATTTTTTCTTTAAAGGCTTATATTCGTCCAACTTATGATTAAAATCAATTATATCCGCAAGTTCATCATTTTCATTACGCTCATTATCTGGAACTTCCAAATCCAATCTCTTGTCTGGTTCCTGCCAAACTTGACGATTTTCCTTGTCATCACAACCTGTCAACCCCAAACCCCATACACAAAAAACAATTAGGCATACCATAAAAATAAAATTTTTAGTTTTTAGTTTGTTTGTTCCTGTCCTATCTTTAAACATTTTCTTAAGCATGCACAATCTCCTTTCTTATTTATGCTTTTTTATTGCTTATACCTGTTTAAAACTTACACAAGCATTTTCACTTTATATGTTCCAATGTGCCTATTTACGCTGATATGCACTACCTTTTACACATCTGCAACATATTTTGTAATATTATACCATAAAGTTCATATAAATTTACATAAAAGTTTACACATAATTTTTTATAATACATACTATGGTATAAAAAAAGAATGAGTTTTTGTATGAATTGGGATTGTTGTTCAAAATCAACAGATAATGGTTCAAATCCATATGCGGCAAATATCAAACAAATAACTATACAAAATCAAAATTTCCGAACTGTCGTTTGGACTGGATGTTATTTACAAATGACACTTATGTGTATCCCAGAACATGAAGAAATTGGCTTAGAATTTCATGCAGATACAGACCAGTTTATTAGAATTGAACAAGGAAAAGCTGCAGTCAAAATGGGGAAATGTAAAAATCGCCTCGATTTTCAGCAAAATATATGTGAAGGCGATGGTGTTTTTATACCTGCAGGAACTTGGCACAATATTATTAATATTGAAAAGACTCCTTTAAAAATATCCTCGATTTATGCACCACCCAACCATTTAAAAGGAACCGTACATCGAACAAAGTCCGAGGCTGAAAAGGAAGAGTATTAGGAAAAAATATCTGCCAGACGTTAAAAAATTCTGGCAGATAATATAAGAATAATGTATAACCAAACACATTAACTTATCAAAAAATATAATTTAAGTCATAATAGATATTAGAATAGGCTTATTAATTATGCAAAAATATTAATTTTTAATTCGTTACAAGAAACTCCAACGCCTCATATTGTTCTGGATAAAGATAAACAAGTCTGCTCCAACCTTCCACACCATTTGCTGTCTCAATTTTTGCCCAAGGTTCTATATACTCACCAGCTTGTGAAAAAACCATTTCCCCTCTCCAAATAACTCTATCATCATTATAAAGCTCATCCAAGATAACACAATCTTCAACAGATGGGATATCTCGAACAAGCAATGAACTTGAACTTTCTGTTAAGACTATAAGAGATAGCTCAAAAGACTCTTTTTGCATAGAATCTAAATTTTCATCTTGATTTGCAGTATATTGCATATTTAAATCTTTCCACCCTTGTTTTTCCAAACAATCTATCAAAAATGTTTCACTATAAATATATGTCTTTTGTCCAATATTTAAAATATCAATATTGGACTTTATAATAGATGGTATCAAAATATATAACATACATAATCCATATGTAATTAAAAATTTTATAAAACTTCTCTTTTTAGGAAAATGCCATGCTTTATACCAACAATGAATAACTTGTTCAATTTTTTCAAAAACTTGTGATAATTGATTATCTATCCTATAAAATCTTGAACCAAATTTCTTATGAAGAAATGCTATAGGTATTTCAACAAGCAAATAAAAGCATTGAAAAATCTTTTCTCCCAAAAATGGAATAACAGATAAAATCCAACATATTATTTTACCAAAGACTGCCCATAAAAGAAAGAATACTAAAAACACTAAAACAGCAGAACGAAACCATAATGGCAATAATAAAAATTGATTTAAAACTGTACTCATTTTTACTCTTCCTCTGAATAAAACTGATTCATTCCTGAATCTTCTTGTGTATTTTGGTTTAAATTATCATCTTTATCAGATAATTTTAGTGTAGATTGTATAGATTTTCTAAAATCTATATCTGTAATAACTCCTTTTTCTCTAAGGTCATCAAGACGTCTAATTTTCTCATCATAATTTGCTTTCTCATATTCTTCAATTTTTAATATTGCCTCTGTCTGGGTTAAATTTCCTTCTATGACCTCAGAATTAATAGCATCTTTATAAGTAATTGTAATTGATTTTGCCATATCATTTGCTTGTTTTCTCATTGTATCATCCAACAACATTTTTTCATATTTACGTACATATTCTTTTGCCTCCTCACCTGGAGCTGCATCAACAACTGATATTTGATAAACAAAACCTGTTGATTCATCTATTGTACATGAAGACAACGTCTGTTGTAATTCATCATCCATTCCTTCATAATTTAAAATACTATATTTTCGAGTAACTTTTTTAACATCCAAAGAAAATAAATTATTAAAATAAGCATCCACATCTAAATTTTTATTTTTATAAAAAATAATTGGATCATTTACCTGTATCACACCTTTAACATATACATCAAATGAATAATAAGTTTGTTTACTAGGTGAATGAAACTTAATTTCTTTTATATAAGAACGTGTAGATATTTCTACCAATTGAGTATACTTTCCCTGTCGAATTTCTTTTACAGTAGTATATTTATCCACAACAATATCATCTTTACAACCACCTGTAAGTATTACAGCTACACCCTGCTTTTCACTTTTAGGTACTTTAGGATGCAATCCATTTTTATATGTTTCTTCTTTAAAAATCAGATCATTTTCAAATTCATTCGTTAAACTCATTAAAGTACTCCTTTTCTATCATATGTGATTTAATCGCATAAAAACTTGTTTTGCTGCTTCATTCTTGCAATTTGTTAAAAAATATAAAACATCTTGTTTATATAATGGAGAGGAAAGAATTATATTATAAAAAAAAGCAGAAATATGCCCTATAATATTTTGTGAAAAATTATAACTAGATAATTCATGTAAATATGCTCCTAAAATTGCATATAATTGTTTTCGTAAATAATATACAGACATTATTTGTCCAATTATTTTAGTAATACATATCTGTTGGCTTTTTGAGTCACAAGCTACTAAAGGCAATTTTATAAAAGAAGCATCAACTATATAATAACAATATCGAATTAAATTTATATATTGCTGAGATATCAATATTTTCTCCTCTCTGTTATTTGTTTTATTATAAATATTATTAAAAATTTCAGCAATCATTGTTCGACAATGTTTTGACTGATGTAAAATCATCACAATAAAATGTAAATCACTTCCTTTTAAATATAAAATTTTTTTGCTAAGCGCTTTTTTTAAATCACTTTCAATAGAAATATGATTATTTTTTTCTATAATAAAAGCATATGCTAAACAAACAGACTTCCAAATCCATCTATTATCTGATTCAATCCAATGTAAAAGAATACACTCTACATCATCAATTAACATATTATTGATATATAATTTGTATGCCATCACACCCAACAATCCTATATTATTAGAGCTTGAATACAATTGCGGCAAAATACGCATTTTAGCATCGGTTATATCCAAAGACACAATTCTTGCAAAAGCTGTAGCAATCTGATAAATATCAAAAACTGTGCGATACTTATAAATTTTACTCAAATAAATAAGCCATGACACAATTGAACTACGCAACATTGGGAATTGTTCTAATATATTTATTAATATTTGTATTGAACTTTCACCAAAACCAATACATATTTGACCATCTTCCGTAACAAATTTTTTTCCATTGATAACCATTAAAATCGTATTTAAAGAAACGTATGGATTGGGTTGAGAAGCTTCTTCTTCTTTTTCTTCATTATCTTTCATTCTTACAATAGGCAAATATTCCATAAGAGTTTTTTGCAAATCTGGTAAATCTGCCAAAAGGACTGCTTCAAAAGTACTTAAAATAATTGCCATAGCTAAATATTCACTATATTTATATTTTTCAACAAATTGTGTACAATCATTTGAATTACTCAAATCATACTTCTTTAAAGATTTTTCCGACTCACTTTGTTTCAAATCTTGTTTATAAACATTATATACTATAGTATCTACACTATTTATAAAAGCTTGATTTTGCCCCCAATTATTATTAGCATTTAATTTATTAATTGTGCGCTTTTTTTCTTCTAAATCCGATTGATTATTAATATTTTCTGTCTCCTCGTTAATATTATCTTCTTCAATCGTTTCAACATTATCAATCTCTTTATTTGTCTCATTTAAATTACTCATATATAATGTTTCCATTCATTTTATTAATAAATGTTTGATTATGACCTTTATTATTTTCTATATTCATTATATTTACTTCTTTTTCATAATCATCTATATTTTGTCTAAAATTATTAGACAATTTTATTTTTTCAGAAAGATGTTTTGCAATTTGAGCAGGATTATTTGATTTAAAATAGTTTGTACTCTTTGGATCAAACAAATCAGATGGCAATGCTGCTCCATCAAGATAAATGGGTATTACGCTACTATTATCAGCATGTTCAGCAAATGCAATACTTGCTTCTTCTATAGGAATCTCCTTTGTTATATAATACTTAGAAACAAATAATGCTACATACTCTGATTTATTTCCAAAAACATCATAAAATGCTTCTCGTTGATTTTTACCACTAAGAAATATTTGTCCTTCTGGAGATGGTGCAAAAAAAACTTTAATTTGTTTAGATTTTAAATAATGATAGACTTTTTCTACCAATTTTTCATTTTCTGATGCAAAAGATAAAGCAATTTTGTATTGATAATTCATAAATATTCTCCTTAACTAATTTATCACATTAGCTGTTTGTACAATTATCAAATTTTTCATAAACATTTTCTATATATATCTAGCAAATGATTCATTGTTAAATTTAATATAAACCCTTGTCCATAAAAACTCTTTTCTATTTGTAAGCCTCTGCATAATCCTAATGTATACTGATAAAAACAACTGAAAAAATTTAATCTCTTTAAGTCTATATGTAGCAGCATACTTGATATATTGAATAAAAAATATATTTGTTATTTAATATATAACATAACAATTATTTGTTATTTTTACATGTATATAACTAATTATTTATTAAAATTATAACATATAATTATATAATTTCTACTATTTTGTGCAAATTTTTATATTTCTTATTTATAAATAACAAAAACAGTTTTTATCTTTATACATCAATATTGGGAAATTTTTCACTTTAGACATAGATATAAAATCAAGGTTATACCATCAAAAAAATAGATAATATAAAATTAATTATTTTATTTAATTATTGATGTATCAACCTTGAATCACCTAATAGAACTATATATTTGACTAAATGTCTAAATAGAAGTTAGACTTATTTATTTTTTTAGAACTTATTTAAATGAATTATTCTACTATAATCAAAAAATTTTGTGATAAAAATTTAAAATGAATTAAAAATAACAAAAAAATATCAGTTAAACGGATATTCGCAATCCGCTACGCTACTTGCTCATAACCTCATAGCTACTATCATAGCTTTTCAGTGGGAGCTTATACTCCCACTGAAACAAGGAAGTCCCCCACTTATGCCTTTGTAGCATTGAAGTGGGGGACTTCCTTGATGAAGTTAAATTAACTATATATTATTATAAAGAAAATACTATCACCTTGAATATAATATTTTCTTCATCTAAAAGACTATTCTATAAATTGTAACTTTACATTAACTAATTTTTTTATTGATTTTATTAACATATTATATAAATATAATATTAAACACTATCTTATATATTTAATCTTCTTTATGACATCTCTTTTTATCAAAACCTAACGAACAGCTATCAATTTGCATATTGGATTGCCTTGTAAAGAAAATCGTTCCTCATACTCTGTCATTACATTTCCTTCTAAAAGAACAGCATTATTATGCAAGTCTCTTGTTTGAGCTTCTAACCTCCACCCCGCTTCTTTTACCTGTTCGATTGAAAAATCAAACAGCGAAATATTATCGGTCTTAAATTCAACCTTTCCATCTGGTTTTAATATTTTATTATATCTATCAAAATATTGTTTTGATGTTAATCTTCTTTTGGCATGTCTATCTTTTGGCCATGGGTCTGAAAAGTTCAAATATATCCTATTAACTTCATATTTGCCAAAAACTTCACATATATTCTCTGCATCCATTCTTATAAAACGAAGATTGGGAAGCTGTAATTCGTTTTGTTTTTCCACTGCTCTTAACAAAACACTAGAATATTTTTCTATACCTACATAATTTATATTGGGATTTGTATGAGCAAGTGTTGATATAAATTTTCCTTTGCCCATTCCTATCTCTATATGTATTGGATTATGATTGCCAAACACTTCAAACCATGTATTACACATATTATTTGGTTCTGTAAAAACATATTCATTTGTCACCATCACTTCTCTAGCTTTTGGAACATTTCTCAGTCGCATAATACTCTCCATTTCTACGTTTTATTTTTATAAATAATAAGCAAAACGGATATTTATAATCCACTTTACTGTCTTTTTATATTTTTTAGCCATGCCAATACAATACATGTCTAAACTGCTACGCTATTTTAGCATGATGCCAATTTGTAATCAATATATTCTTTACAATTATAGGATACATACGTTACAATAGAATCCATATGTTACAATGCAGTCAAGCAAATAGTTGTAGTTTTCTTTGTTGCTTGCCTACAACCTTATTGAAAAAATCATTATTTTGTATAATGAACAAAACTATTTATCATAGAAAGGATTTTTATATATGAAACAATTTTATAAATGTTTATCTGTTATCTTAATTGCTTTTATTATTATAAACACATTTTTTTGTTTTTCTGTCACAGCTATGGCAGAAGAAAATAGTGATAATGACTGGCCTGCCGCCCCTGAAGTAGTGGCACAAAATGCAATATTAATTGATGCAGATACAGGTGCTATCTTATACCAGAAAGAAGCACATACACGTTCCTATCCAGCCAGTACTACAAAGATTCTTACTGGTCTTTTAACAATAGAAAATTGCAGTATGGACGAGATTGTAACATTTTCGGCAACAGCAGCTAACTCTGTAACGTATGAAGATGCCAATATTGCAACAAAGACAGGTGAAGAATATACCGTTGAACAAGCTCTATATGGATTGTTGCTTCGTTCAGCCAATGAAATTGGATATGGGCTTGCAGAACATGTAAGCGGTTCTTTGTCAAGTTTTACAGACCTTATGAACGAACGCGCCAAAGAACTTGGTGCTATTAACACACATTTTTCAAATGCCAGCGGCTTACATGATGACAATCATTACACAACTGCTTATGATATGGCTATGATTGCAAGGGGCTGCTATAATAATTCAACTTTTGTCAATATTGATTCAACTTCAACAACTTATACGATTCCTGCAACAAACAAGACACCGACAGAGCGCTATATTAAACACCTTCATTTAATGTTAAAAGGCAGGGATTATTACTATGAATATTGTAAGGGCGGTAAAACTGGTTTTACTGACCAAGCAGGATATAATCTTGTAACCTTTGCTGAAAAAAATGATATGCGCCTTATCTGTGTATGTTTTAAATCTGGTAAAAATGAGCGTTTTCAAGATACAAGGGCTTTATTTGACTGGGGATTTAATAATTTTAAAAAAATTACAACGACCAGCGATACTGTCAATTCGCTATTTACAAGTGATAGTTATTATCAATCAAAAGTTTATAATAATTATGGTTTAAACTTTAATTTAAATGCTTCAACTCTTACAATTCCTAACAATAAAAATATTGGCGATATTTATATTGATATTGACAAAAATTATGCTACTTCAAATGAAAATGGTATATATACTTCACAATTAAACTTTATGTGCAGTGACAATATTGTTGGAACAACAAAAATAACACTTTCTTCTGATGATAATATTGTAGCTGCAAGCAATTTGCCATTAATTAATCCCAATAAATCAACTCCTGCTCCTAGCCCTAAACAATGTATTGTTATTAATATATGGCTTTTAACTGCTATTTTAATATCCATTATCGTTCTTATATATATTATTGTTATTATCAAACGTGTCCGAAAAGCCAAAAAACAAAGAAGTCGTAAATTGCGATTGTAAAAATTGTTGCTATAGCAAAATAAGAATAGTAACAACACAAATATTATAAAAATAAAAAATTCTATATAAAACATGGATATTATTTAGCTAATATTAATGTTTTATATAGAAAATATTTTTTAACAATCCAATATCAAAAATATATATTGATAACACTTAAATAATCTGTCTTAATTCATCTGAAAGTTTAATTCCATCTTGAAGTCCTAATTGATAAGCAACAGAACCATATGCCATTCTGCTTTAATTAATAGCAGTAACCAATCTATTAACCTGTTTTATTTATTCTATATTTAAATTTAACTTATCTAATTTTTCATCTTCCTCTGCTTGACATTTTTCTGCATATAGATAAGCTGGGTCACTTTTTAATAATACATTTAAAGCACTATTTTTTCTTTCTTTTGCCAATATATCTAACAATCTTTTTTTCTGTCCATTTTCTTTTGCCTTAAACTGTCTACATTCAATTTCAAACATACTTCCATCAATTAGTTTAAGTCGAAAAATATTATTTTTGTCATCTGTATCAATATCTAAAATATCCATATATTCATCATCGTTTAGCAAATCAAACAGCTTATCTTTAAAAACTTTTACATCCATAAGTATAGTCTCCTTTTACGCTTTCCAATTGTTAAACCTTTCTTCTGTTTTAGATAATTATACTATACACCATTCTTCTTTAATATATAAATAATAAAAAATATAGTATTAAAACACTTATTCTTAACTATTAAATTAGAAATATTGTAGAATTTATTTTATAACTTATATGTTAGTGGGATATCAAAATAGTATTTATTATCATAGTATGCCGTTATTATGATGTCAATACATATTTTGCCGTTATTTTGACAGTATAATAAAGTCATATAAAAATTTTAAGGAGTAAACTTTAAATATCTTATAAAATATCCAAATTCACCTTACGAATAGAAAGTGAGTTACTAAAAAAATTTCGTTTCGTAGCTGAATATAATGCTCGGTCTGCCAATCGAGAAATATCAACCCTAATAAATAACCATGTCAAAGAATTTGAAAAGAAAAATGGTAAAATAATATTATAAGAATATATAATAATTTTATGCCGCCATTAAGCTGTCAAATCAACTTTAAGCCGTCATTAAGACATTATAATGAAGTTAGTTGGCTTTATGGAGGTACGATATATGCAGTCTGATTTATCAAAGTTCACATTGAGAACAGATAAAGAATTATTAAAAAAATTTCGTTTTGTAGCTGAATATAATGCTCGGTCTGCTAATCGAGAAATAGAAGTTCTTATGAAAAAACATGTGAATGAATTTGAAAAAAAGCATGGCAAAATCACATTTGAATAATCTTTAAATCCAATGATTTGTAAGGCAAATATTTTATAGTAACTATGGCAGCGCAAGTCCCTCACTTATGCCTCTGCGGCATTGAAGTGAGGGACTTTCTTGATAAAGTTAAATTTTTAATTGTCTTATATATTATCGTTCATTTTTCTATTAAAACTTTTTACACTTCTTTATATTTTGCATCAATTTTCACATAGACAATCATTATCCCAATCGTTAATGCCACTATTGCCAACATTACTACAACCGCCATAATAGAATTTTGTGGAATAAAGACAAAAGGAAGCCCTATCATTTCAAGTACGGCGGCATAAAAAAACCATATCTTTGCAACAGCGTGATTGTATCCTACAATATCTTTCTTTTTTCCTGGCTTTACACCAGTAAAAAAACCAACCTCTGTTTTTGAACGCCAATTAACAATGCCAATCACTACAAAAAGTGATGCTACGATACTCCATATAATAAATGCAACCATAATTCCACCTCATTTCATTTATTTAATTATTTATTGTTTCTTACATTATTATTTATGCCCGAAAACCCCTATTGATATTATAGTCTTGTGATATCTCGTTTGAGCTTCCAGCGCTTGAGTATGTAAGTCCTGCATAAACTTGCTGTGTATTTTTCATCAATGTTTCTGAATGGTCTGTAAGACTTACCTCATACCATGATTTGCGAAGTGTTTGAATCATCTTTAGTACAGAATCAATATATTTGTCATTATCTTTAGACATAGTGCAACTTGCTTTTACTAGGAATCTCTGCATCGTCATATAAATATTAAATAATTCTGCTGAAATCTCATACTGCATATTAAGGTCACATAATAATCGGTCTATAACTCTTTTTGCAAGTTTAATATTTTCTGTATATGGTTCTTGTTCAGATGCTGTTCTTGCACTTTTTGCATCTTGAAGATACTCTAAAGCCATATCATACATAACAACAATAAGTTCTGTTTTATTTGCTTGAGAAATCCTATATGAAAATGTCTTAATTGCATCTTTATTCATTTAAAGGCTCCTCCTTCACAAATTTATATTTTACTGCAATAACTGAAGCACTGTTGATGGTCTTTCATTTGCTTGAGACAAAATTGATGTTGCAGCTTGTGTCATTACAGTAACAGCCGTATACTCAGTCATCTCTTCTGCCATATCTGTATCCGTCATTGTTGAAAGCGACTTTGTAAGATTTTCTGTCGATGTAGCAAGATTGTTTCTTGTATGCTCAAATCGATTTTCAAAAGCGCCTATCTTAGAACGAATATCATTTGCTCTTGTTATGGCAACATCGACAGTCGCAATAGCTCTCTGTGATGTATAACCCGTCATAACATTAATGTTATCTGTGCCAAGTGCATATGTTGTTATTGGTGGTATATCAATTTTAATTACTTGGTCTTGATTGGCTCCAATATGTATACTCATTGTACCAACATCTGTAACTTCTTGTTCTACATCTTTTGTACCGCCGCCTGTTTTTACTGCAACTTTGGCAGAATCATCAAATTGTGTTCCTGCTGTATTACCAGGTATATCTACTACAAATTCTTTATTATTTACATCTTTTATTGTAATAACCGTTCCTTTTGCTGATATTACAGCACTATCTTCAAATCCAACACGCTTGCCATTAGCATCTTTTGTAATATCTACTACTGCATCTTTACCCTGTGAAACCATACCGCCCTCTTTAGCAGCATCGCCAATACCCAATAAATTTGCCAAAAGTTTATTATCACAAGTAAGTGTAAGTGATTGGTCACTTCCATATTCATTTGACATCAATACAAGACTATTTCCAGACACTACAGTTTGTGGCAAATATCCAGCATATTCTGTACCATTTGCAGCAGTATCATTTGTAAAACCTGTAAAACCATCAACAACAAAAGCTTTTCCACCAGACTTATTAGCAGCAGATACAATTTTATCCATAATGTCATCTAATGTATCACCTTCTGATATATCAATGCCATAGCCATTTAATGTAATCTTTCCAGCCTGTTCTTTTGTTATTTTATCTATACCTAACATTGTTATTCTATTGTTTGATAACATAACTGCCTGTCTTGCATCTTCAGTTACTGTTATACCATATATACCTGCCACAAGATTATCTGTACAAGTTATCTGGGTTGCTCCTTGAATATTAGAATATACACGTCTCATTAAATTGCCATTAAGGAGAGGTTGTGTATTAAACTCTGTGTCATTGGCAATTCTGTCAATTTCTTTATTAATGCTGTTTAACTCTTTTTGAATCGCCTCACGCTCGCCGTCTGAGTTTACATCATTTGCTGCCTGAACAGCTAATTCCTTCATACGCACAAGCATATTTTGAACTTCTGTCATTGCTCCGTCGGCTATATTTAATATGGATATACCATCTGCCGCATTGTTATCAGATTGGTCAAGACCTTTTATCTGTAATCTCATCTTTTCTGAAATTGCACAGCCAGCAGGGTCATCTGCTGAACTGTTCAATTTATACCCTGATGATAATCTCTTGATTGACTCAGAAAGCCTGTTCTCTGACCTTTGCAGTGCATTATTTGATACAATTGCTGATATATTTACATTTATTCTCATTGAAATAAAACTCCCTTCATTTAAACAATATCTCAAGTTTTGCAAGAATTTGAATCATACACAAACTCATTATCACAAATTATATCGGATAAAATCATAAAATACATTACACCAATGCCAAAACAATTGATTTTGCAATTTTATATAACTTTTCTGTAGGAACCATATCTTGATTGTAATCATAGTTTGGTCTGACATTGTTACGACTGGCACTGTGATATACTTGAACGCGATGAATACCATGTTCGCCAAGTGTTTTTGAAACATTTGACAACTTCTTTGATAATTTATTTTCTCTTTCTGTATCGCTTCTTGTTACCTCTCCATGCGCGCCTGTAGCTTTCACTGTTCCATATAATTCCGCCGTATCATTCTTTATCTTTGCCTCAAGAATTACTGGACCTAATTCTTTATCATCATAGCTAATTGCTATCTTTCCTTTTTCGCTCTTATCCATCGCTACAGTCAATTTCATAACACCAATGCCGTCTCGTTTTAAATATGGTATACTATAGTCTCTGCGCATAGCCATATTATTTAACAGCGTCATTGTGTTGCGCATCAATCTCACATGTCCGATTTTTTCAAAAGTGTCGTCTGTTCCTTTAGCTTGTAATGCGCTATCTGCATCCTCTTCTGCCTTATCGCTCAAGCTCTTTAATTCTTTTTCTAATTTTTCTTTATCATCTATACTGTCAATAATCTGCTGTGCATGAGCTCTGTCTCCAGCTAACGCAACCTCATAAAAATTTTCCTGCATCAACTGTTCCATAGCCTGAATATTATTTAAATTAATTTTTTGGTCTGCATTTTCAAGTTCTCTTAAAACCGCATAATCCGTATCAGAAACGGCTCGAACAAGCTCCATATATTTATCCATATATTCTGCTTCTGATGCCGCATCGTAGAGTCTATCTGTCGCATCACAGAAATTTTCTACACTTCGCTCATCAATTTTTCTTTCAGCATTGACATTTTTAAGTGTAAGCGGTGTGATTCTATGTGAAACCTCACTAAAAAGATTCAAATAATATCTTGTACCTGTTGTCTTATCAACTTCTGTATCATTATTGACCGATTTATCAATACCAAATGACCTATTGATATCATATGCTCTGCACAAGTTTTCCATTGTCATGGAATTTCCTTGTCTTAATAATGTTCCAATCGCCATGCCTGCATCTGCCCGAAACATGTTGGTCATCTTATACAAACCTATAAACTGCGCTCTCTCCTCCGCAGATATTCCGTCTGTCATATCTAATTTATACAAGAATGTACTATACTTATCAATATTGTTGCTATTCTCATTTTTTTCTTTCAAATATTCATTGACAGCATGAATATCGTCCTTCATTGGATTGACATTATCTCGAATCATATCAAGGATAGCTTCTGGATTCATATTTTTAACCAATTCCTGCAATGTAGAGTTAATTTCTTTAACTTGCATTAAATTGTTTGGTGTAACATCCATATTATTATATGACAAAATTTTAACAGCGCGAATATTCTCGTCTGTAGCTTCACACCCAATATCTGCCAAAAGTGATGTAGCGCTTGCCTTGACTGCTTTATCAAGTGAATCTCCCAGCTCTGAACGCCTCATTGTTCCATAAGTCTCATATGCCTGACCTGCTTTCCTGAAACGCTGCCTTAAACTCATACCAATTCTAGCAGTGTTTTCAAGGTTGATAATCATATCTTCATCTTTGAGTGTCTCTTCATAGATAGCACCTGCTGTCTCAATTGGCGCCTGTGCCAAGTCATAGACTGCCTTACGAACTTCCATTGACTGGTCATAGATTGCATCAAATTCCTTCATCAGCAATTCTTTTGCCGCTGCATTTTCTGCATCTCTTAAACCTAGACTTTCAGACATATATGCTGCTCTTGAATTTAAGTTCTCAGAGAGCTGTCTTGATATATGTTCCATAGTAATCTCTCTGTCAAATGCCAACAAATGTTTATGCAATGATGAAATAGGAATTGTATTGATATTTAATCCCTGTCTTGCAAGCTTAATTCCTGCATCAGCAGACATCATAATTCTTACTTCCATCATCGTTCTAATATTCTGCTGTGCTTTCTCAGAATATTTTTCATCGCCAATGATATATCGTTCATCAGACAAACCAACTTTAACCTTATAATTGCCCCTGTAATTATCCAACACTTCCGCAATAGAACGAAGGCTGATTTCTCCAGTTTGAGAGCGGTATGTAGCTGTTTCAATATCCATGTCTGTCGAATGATTGATAACCTCCATTGCTCTTCTTACTTGTGTAACTGCTGTGCTGTCCTCTGTGAGATAAGTTGTTTGCGCCCGCTCTCCTGCTGCCATATGTTTTGCTATTTTGTCAGCAATATTCATCACATCCATATTAATATGGTCTAACTCACTTTTATAAGTCAATGTACGCTCTGTTACAGGGATACATTTTGACACAAACGTTCTGGCATTATTCATATTTTCGCCGTTATCTTCAAGCCCCGCTCTTCTCATTACGCGCAGTATCTGTGGCTGCAATTGTCTCCATTCATCATAATCAATCTTATTTGCCACACACTTTGAGTCTTTGATTGCATGTTGTGCTATATTAATATTTTCGATAGAAGGTCTTATCTTTTTTGCGACCATATAATCTTTGACTTCTTCTGAAATTTCACTTGGAATACTCTCTAATGCCTGTGCCATCTCTTCTACATTGTCATCGTTTAATGTAAGTCCCGCTTTTGTCATCTTCTCTGCAATTTCGCTTGCTAATGCATCACTTCCAACTACTTTTGCAATTTTACTGACATCAACATTCCCCATTGGTATATACTTATCGCTGTATGCTGCCAGCTCAATTTTAATTCTGTCAACAATATTTATCATATCTTCTGGTGTTGCTTCATTAAAATTAAATCCATTTTCCTCTAAACTTACAGCTTCCGCACCTGATAATTTATTAAACAATGCTTTTAAATTTGCCTTTGCATTAGAAGCACTTTCCATAATCTGACTTTTAACATCATCTGTTTCTTTGAGAAGGGACTCATATGTATTATTGTTCATTTTGTTGATATTGCCTAAAATGCCTGAACGTATAACACTTGTAAATGACACCCCATTTGTTTTACTATTTCCAACTTTTTCATAATTTTCATAGTTACTAAAATTGGTTGAATTATTTTTTTTAATTGATTCATTATTGCCTAAACTGGCTCCATTAACTGTATAATCCATACTTTATGTGAATCCTGCTGCTCAAAACATAGACTAATATGCTCATGCTAAAATTTGAAAATTATGTTGAGCAGCTCTCTCCTTTCCACTACTGATTTCTGCAAATAACCATACTTCTTTTTTATTTATCGGCACAAATTAATAAAAAATAAGAGGCTGTCGTATTAAGTATATTTATTACTTAGCACAACTGCCTCTTACACGCAAATACTTACTGTAAAGATTTCTTACTCTCAAGCTTTGCAGCGTTAAATTCAAATACAGCAATACCGTATCTTGGCATATCAATAAGTAAGGAATGTTTAAAGCCGTCACATTCTTCTTTAATAGCAGAAATGTTCTTTTTTTGCTGCTTTTCATCACTTCCCATTACCAGCTTGTATTTGCCAGCCGTCGGCACACCAATTTTAAAACTTGGTCGTTCAACAGGTGTAAAATTCAAGACAAACAATAAATGTTTCTTTCCATCAGGGCTAACCCTTATCCATGAATACATACTATTGTCTTTATCATTGGCATTAATCCATATGAATCCTTTTGGGTCATAGTCTGTGGCATACAGACATGGATATGTCTTATAAAAAGTCATACATTTTTTTGTAAATTCCTGCAACTCTTTATGACTTTCATCTTCAAGCAGATACCAGTCAAGCGCTCTCTTCTCACTCCATTCATTCCACTGTCCAAACTCCTGTCCCATAAATAACAGCTTCTTTCCTGGATGACCACACATGTACGCATATGCCAGTTTTAAATTTGCAAATTTATCTTCTCTGTCTCCTGGCATCTTGCCAAGCATTGAACACTTGAGATGAACTACCTCATCATGTGACAACACTAATATGAATCGTTCACTGTAAGCATACATCATACTAAATGTAAGTTTACCATGATTAAATTTTCTAAAGTATGGGTCAAGTTTCATATATTCCATAAAATCATGCATCCAACCCATATTCCACTTAAATGTAAATCCTAAACTTTCCCCATCATCTGGGTCACCGCTCACATTAGGCCATGCCGTTGATTCCTCTGCAATGGATATCGCCTGCGGAAATTTCTTAGACAGCACACTGTTAAAATGTTTTAGAAAATCCATTGCTTCAAGATTACCGTTATCGCCATATTTATTAGGAACCCAGTTTCCTTCTGTTCTTCCATAATCAAGATACAGCATAGAAGCAACTGCATCCACTCTCAAACCATCAATATGGAACTTATCAACCCAATACAAACCATTTGCAATCAAAAAGTTAGAAACTTCATTTTTACCGTAATCAAAAACTTTTGTTCCCCAATCTGGATGTTCGCCCTTTCTTGGGTCTGCATACTCATAGACACAGCTTCCGTCAAAATTAGCCAAGCCATGTGCATCTCTTGGAAAATGTGCAGGTACCCAGTCAAGAATAACACCAATTCCTTTATTGTGCATATAGTTTACAAAAAACATAAAATCCTTTGGCGTACCATATCTTGATGTAGGCGCATAATAGCCCGTCACTTGATATCCCCACGAACCATCAAAAGGATACTCCGCAATTCCCATAAGCTCAATATGTGTATATCCCATATCTAAGACATACTCTGCTAAGTCCTCCACAATATCTCTATAATTAATATATCCGTCCTCTGTACCATCTTCTTGTTTTTTCCATGAGCCAATATGACATTCATAGATAGACATTGGCTCTTTTAAATGGTCTTCTTTTTTCTTTTTACTCACCCACTCTGAATCAGACCACTTAAACCCTTTTAAATTGGTGATAACAGAAGCCGTTTCTGGTCTTAACTGTGCTGCATTTGCATAAGGGTCTGCCTTATATAATGCTTCACCTTCCTGTGTAATTATCAAAAATTTATAGCATTGTCCTTCTTTTGCACCAGGAACAAACAGCTCATAAACTCCTCCGTCGGATATCTTTACCATATCATAGCCATATGCTTTCCATCCATTAAAATCACCTACGACATATACTTCACGCGCTGCCGGAGCCCACACAGCAAAATAAACTCCGTCTTTTCCATCTTTTACAGCCAAGTGAGCACCCATCTTATTGTATATCTCATAGTGAGTTCCCTGACCAAATAAATATGTGTCAAACTCAGTAATAAATATGTTCGTGGTGTCTTTTTTCATAAATTTCCCAACCTTTCACTTTAATCTTTTTGATAAAACTATTTTGCGAAACAAAGTAATTTTATTTTGATGCGCCAATAACAAGCACAAATGTATTTGATTCTAATGTCCATATATTGAATATGGCTTGCACGTACCGCATAGAATATTTAATATTATAGCATACACTTTGTCAAAATACTAACATATTTTTGACATTTAGTCATTTTATATTAGACATTTTTTATTTGGTTTGTTAAACTGTAACTTATGTGGTAGTGCCATACACATTTTTCACTTACAAATGGCACAGAAACGGAGATAACCATATGATTTACTATCTTGTAGGTTCTTTATATTTAAAGGAACTGACATTTATCAGTGTTTTGTTTGCATTTGCACTTACAATACTTGCAATTCATTTTGGTGAAAAAACATTGCCTAGAGATGCAGGGCGTGCTTTTGCAATAAACGGCACAAAATCCGTAGGAAAACCAAGAGGCGCTGGAATTATATTTATACTTACATTTATATTGTCATCGGTATTATTTATACCTGTAAACGCGGAGACTATTATTTACTTGATACTTGTACTTGCAGCAATGTTAAGCGGTTACTTTGATGACAGTGCCAAAACACCATGGGGTGAGTTAAAAAAAGGATTGATTGACCTTGCTATTGCAATTACATCTGCAATTACTTTTCTTCACTATAATCCTAACACCATAGAACTGTCATTCTTTCGCATGACTGTTACTATTCACCCAATTTTATATGGCATACTTATTGTTATACTAATATGGGCAAGTATCAATGTTACAAACTGTTCAGATGGAGTTGATGGTCTTTGTGGAACATTATCAGCAATCACTTTGTCCACATGTTATATTTTATATAAGATATATGATGTGGAACCATACTTCAGACATATTGTGCTTATTATGATTGTCAGTATTCTTGGCTATCTGTGGTTTAATGCATCTCCTAGCAAACTGCTTATGGGCGATGCGGGTTCAAGGGCAATTGGATTATTTATCGCTTTTGCATTTCTTAAACTCTACCACCCGCTCTTGTACGTTCCAATAGCACTGATGTTAATTATTGATGGTGGTTTAGGACTTTTTAAAGTTTCTTGTATGCGTTTTCTTCATATAAAGCCATTAAAAAATATCCGCACGCCTATCCATGACCATATGCGCAAAAATAAAGGATGGTCTGACCCGCAAGTCGTTTTTCGATTTGCAATTATTCAAATTGTCATTGGACTTGGGATTATTTATGCACTGATGTAAAATAAATAATTTAGATAACACCATTTATTATCAAACAGATATTGGCAATCTGCTTGATAAACATACATTTTTATAAATAAAACAAAGGCTTATGGTCACATTACGTACACCAAAAGCCTTTATTTTTTAATATTTTATGTCCCTTTCTGGAATTATGCTTCCGCTATAAATTCCAGTGTTCCATATTTCGTTAAATTCTTCCCTAGAAATAATAGCTGCATAGAAGCCCTCTCCCCATACATTTGCGTTAAGTTCATCAACTGTTGGGATTGGACATACTTCTATGACAT
This sequence comes from uncultured Lachnospira sp., assembly GCA_910589305.1. Taxonomy (GTDB): domain Bacteria; phylum Bacillota; class Clostridia; order Lachnospirales; family Lachnospiraceae; genus Lachnospira. The sequence goes on from CAJUTV010000010.1 coordinate 102,490, forward strand.
CATCATATGGATTATCATCAAGCTTTACTTCCCCGTTCACAAAGACTTCTATCTCTCTAAGACAAAAGCGGTTATCCTTCAAGTCCACTTCATAAAAGAATACCACAGGCATATCATCCGATTCATATTGCATAAATAGCTGTATATATTCAATATCGCTTTCTATTGACAATCACCTCGCTTTCAAATCCCAATTTATATGCTTGATTATAAAATATTATTGTTTTTGTTCTTTAGCAGCTTTTAACTTCACCATTTTTCTGTGTTCCCGCTCTTTATTTTGCTTATTTTTTATATACTGTGCACCCGTCTCGTCCGTCAATTTCATAATTTTAATAGCATAATACTGCCCACCATCAGAACATTTTATTCGGATGCGCCCTTTTATCAAGCCATGTTCTTCACACTGAAACAATCCATAATAGGCTTTATTATTTGTTGAAAACCACTTAATTATCCTTTTTGCAGGCTTTTTACAGCGAAAACATTTGCAGGAACGCACCTCCCTGTCACTTGCTGCAATTTCTCTGCTTGCAAATCCTTTTGATATATATTTTTCATATAAGCCAAAATCAAGATGAATCTCATCTTTTCTTGTTATAGGCGGATAAAACGTATCTACACTGTAAAATGTTCCTACCTTTTGCATATCAATCAGTGATAATACCTGTGCTGTATATCTAGCATCGTTATCTGCCGAATGATATCCTTCTATCTGCGGCAACTCTAATTGCTCAATTGCATGTTGAAGCGTTATTCTTTGCTTTCCATCCTGAAAACACAAACTGTATAATTTTTGCACATCATAAAATAAAAGTGGTTTGTCAAATTGATAATCAATATTGTAAAATTTCATATTTCTTTGTAATTCTGTCAAATCCATATTGCCCCATGTACAAAAAACACATGAATTTCCACACCATTGTATAAATTCTTTGAAGATATCCACAAAAGAACCGCCTTTATCTATAATATCCTCTATTGTGACATTTAATAATTCTCCTACTTTTTTATGCAATGTATGATAAACGGTTGGCTTGACAAATCGATTAAACTGTGAAATCGTTTCAAATTTTTCATTTAATTTTACTGCACCAATCTGTATTATTTCAAATGGCAAGTCCACTTTAGAAAAATCTTTTCCTTCTGGACTCTGATTCCATTCTAAATCAAAAACAATATAATACATGTTCATAACCATGCCTTTCCAATATCTGCAATTACAAAATACTTTTACTATTGTACATTGCATTATAAAATTACGCAATAGCAACTATTGACTTACCTATTTTTATATTGTATTATGCTTACGGTTTTGTATAGGGAATACGGTTAAAATCCGTAACAGCTCACTCTACTGTAAGTGGATACGTCTCTCCATATGCCACTGTGATATTCGTCTCTCATTCGGATATAGCGGGAAGGCGGTTTGACGGCAAACTTTACGCCACAAGTCAGGATATCTATACAAAATACAACTATAAAAAACGCCGTCTGGTGAGAGAATGGCAAGGAGGACATATGAGAGATTTTTTATCAAATGGTGCAAAGAACTCTTCTTTACATCACTATGTAAGCTGTATCATACTTACGGTATGTATAACGCTTTCAACAACATTTTCTGCATTGGCTGCGCCAAACGCAACCGCCCCTACATTGGACACAGTGCAAATGGAAAGTCAAAAAAGTGCTGCCTATCTTATGAAACAAGCAGATTATTCTAACATATCCAATGTTTCAACATTTAAAGAACAATCAAGAAATCTTATATTAAGCATTCGCTCAGGATATAATTGTTCTGATAATGTCAAAGATTACCTTGAAGCCGTCAAAAAGATTATGAATGCCGATGGAACACTGCATATGGAAAAAAATGAATATGCACCAGATTCAAAAGATTATTATTCATCTTATGCGTATCTTTTATTAGTACTTGCCCTTGCAGGCGAAGATGCAGCCAATTTTAACAATAACAATATGGTTACACTTTTTAACGATATTCTAAATGCAGCGCCAGAAAACGATTTTATTTACAGTGACACAAATCCAGATGCACTTAATCTATATCATCTAGGTATTGTCAATCTTGCAGTCGAAAGTTATTCTAATGAAATGAAAGACTACATTGCTATTTCTGAAAAAATTAAAAAAGCTTTAAAAGCAATCTCTACCGAAAAAGGCATTCATTATTGGGGTTATAGTCTTGACAATAACACGCATGTTTACAGTTATTTTTATAATATGTATCTATCCGATTTAGAAATCAAAAATTTGATAGATACTGTGTTGACTTACACAACCAATACTTATTATGACTCTGTAAATGGTACATTTAATTACCCTGATTACAATGACCCTGCTAAATTTAACCCAAATGAAAATTCTACAGCACTTGCAGCAGCGCTCTACTCAGCCTACAACAATCATGAGCTTTCAGCCGTTGCTTTTAATACATTGACTTCTCTGTATCAATCTTCCACAACGTCTGGCGCCTATACATTTTTTGGAGAAGACAGCATTTTTACAACTTATGATGCCCTATATGGACTTGTTGCATATCAAATGTTTCTTTCAGGAAAAGCCAATCCTTTTGATGTCAGCGACATTACCAAAACAGTAAAACCGCCAGTAATAGACGAACCTGAAAAACCGACAGAAGATTCTACAACGGTTGTAAATCCATCAGAAACACCAAGTCCAGAGCAAACCGCCCCAAACTTAGATGCAGAATATTCAGCATCACCTGCTACGGGAGACCAGTCATTGCTTGTATTATTTATGGTTCTAGGTTTATTTTCTTTAATTTTATTTGTAAAAACAAAGAATATATATTACAAAAATAGTTAAATAATACAGAGAAATTGTTGCAAAATAGAAATTTTATACTATACACATAAACAAACAATAACCATATGTACTATTAAAAATTCTTTTTGCAACAATTTTTTTATTAACAGTAGCCTATCCTTTTTGTATAACCATATCTTTATGCATCCATTTGCCGCTAATAAAACGCGCCCAAAAAATACAAGCTCTCACAATCCAGTCGGTAAAAATACCAATCCATACTGCCCATAGTCCAAAATGAAACGTTTTTACAAGAAAAACACTGAGTGCCACACGACAGCACCACATACTAGTTACAGAAACAATCATTGAAAATTTAACGTCACCTGCCGCCCGAAATCCATAAGGCAATCCAAAAGCCCCTACCCACAGCAGAGGTTTTACAATTGTCATTGCAGTTACCAGCCCAAAACACATACTAGCCGCTGCAGGCTCCATTCTGCCAAGCCAAGTCACTGGCTTTGTAATTGCAAGAACTAAAAGACACGATACAATTACGCCTATCCATGCCACTTTCATTAGTTTTACAACATAATATTTTGCTTCCTCTTTTCTATGCGCGCCAATACACTGTCCCACTACTGTCATAAGCCCAATGCCTACACCATTGCTAAAAATGCCATTTACATTTTCAAGAATATCGGTCATTGCCTGTGCTGATATTGCTATTGTTCCCATTGTTGAAACAGTTGAGGAAATAGCAATTTTTCCAAACTGAAACATACCATTTTCAATACCTGCTGGAATACCTATTGCCATTATTTTTAATATCAATGTCATATCAGGGCGGATTTTTAAATAATCTCTTACCACAATAGTTTGTTTAGGATTTCTTAAACAATAATATATTACCACAGTACCAAAAACTCTTGAAAAAAAGGTTGCAAGAGCAGCGCCAGCTACCCCCCATTTAAAGGCATAAATAAATAACGCATTTCCTGTAACATTTATGATATTTGAAAGAATGGATATCTTCATTGGAAACTTCGAGTTCCCAAATGCCCTATAAAATGCTGCTCCTGCGCTAAATAAAGCCAAAAACGGATATGAAACAGCCGTTATCATAAAATAGATAAATGCACTTTTCATCACGGAATCTTCTACTGCTCCAAATATCAGCCGCAAAAGCCGTTCTCCTCCTAAAATACAAAATATTGTAATGAAAAATGAAATCACAAATACTGTAAGCACAACTTGTCCTGCTGTTGTACTGCTTTCTTTTTTGTTTCCGCTGCCAATATACTGAGAGCAGACAATTACTGCACCAGCCGCCATTGCTGCAAATATCTGTATAACTAAATTGTTTATTGAATCCACAAGAGATACGGCTGATATGGCATAACTTCCAACAGTAGAAACCATCATTGTATCCACCATTCCCATAAGTGAATTTAAAAATTGCTCTATGATTATGGGCAAAAGCAACCAAAATAATGTTTTATTATCAAATAAAACATGTTTCCAATCTATCTGTTTTTTATCATATAGTTTCATTCTTATTTACCTCTAAAAATTTAACTATTTTGCTAATTAATTATTAGTATTATAAATGTTATAAATATTTTTCTACCTTTAAAACAAGCATTTATTTAATTTTATCAAAGAAATTTCCCACTTATTTTCTTTTTATAATTCCATATTTTATCCGTACTCTCTCTATTTTTCTCACAATACTTTCTCCAATAAAAAACACACAGATTGCCGCCCCTAACGCATGTCCTATATCATAAGGCAAACCTGTAATATACAACATTTTTAATGCGCCTACACTATCATTATATGATGATTGTGTCATTGTAAATGCGGCAAAATTCATAATGCCGCCATATAAAATAAATACACTTAAAAAAGTAAAAACCGTCATTGTAATAAAATTTACTGGCAATTTATTTTTTCTAAAAAGAAAGGATACCAACATACCAATCAAACCAAATACATATATCCGCCAGCCCCAAAAAGATTCACCGGTATGTGAACCTAACAAATACAGTACATATCCAATTATTTCACAGACAAAAATACAAAGTAATGGTATCATACAAATTTGTATACCTGTTTTTTTTGCTTCTTTTTTATATTTATTTTTATTATCCAAAATGCCAAGCATTTCAACTTTTGAAAATAAAACGCCTGCCAATGCGCCAAGCAATCCCCATGCTAACATTTCCCAAACCGTCCATGTTCCTTGCGTCATAAAAAAATTACAGATAAATCTTGAAAGCGCACCTGTTGCAAAACCTGCCCGTGCGCCCAATGCTATACCTGTTAAAATAACCATCGCTGTCCCTGCATGAAAGGGAATCGTATATGCACATATTAAATTTGCAATTACTGTAAATGCTGACATAACAGAAATTATTACAATTTCTCTTGCCTGTGGTTTTCTGTTCTCATATAATAAAATCAGAGGAACAAATGATATAATCAAAAATATAGTACTGATAAACATACTTTTCCTCCATATGATTTTTTACTTCTATACCCTTTTTGTACAAAACTTTTATGTTTTTTAGTAACTTTACACTTTGCAGCAAACAATATAGACACAAATTTTGCGTTAAATTTTATTAAACCTTTAAAACTACTTTATTTTTACACTATTGCAAAGTAAAGTCTTTTAGTTTTTCTCCCACTTGTCTATAAGTCACAGCGCTTTTGATATAGCCCGATGCAATTTTTGTTGCAGCCGTTGTGTAATAATTATTTTGTTCAAAAAATGTAACAGCATCTGCTTTAGAAACAATCGAACGGTCAAACATCAATGCACATTCACTGGCATATTCTGCACAAAAGTCTAAATCATGCGAAACCATTACAACAGTAAGCCTTTGAGTCTCTATTAAATGCTGAATATACGTTCCCAATTCCTCTTTAAAAGAAGGGTCTAATCCTTTTGTGGGTTCGTCAAGCAATAAAATGTCTGGTTTAAAAAGTAAACCTTTTGCAATGGCAAGTTTTTGCTGCTGCCCTCCGCTAATATCATATGGGTGATATTTTCTTACTTTATCAAGTCCTGTTCTTACAAGCATCGTCTCAACTTCTTTAATCTTGTCTTCTCTTGACATTTTCTTTGTCCATTGATTTTGCGAATCACTCAAGACTTCTGCCAATTCTTCCTCTACACTAATTTCTGTAAACATGGCTTTGGGATTTTGTGATACAAAGATACATTTGCCATGAACTTTTATCTTACCTAAAACAGGTTTTAAAACGCCTGAAATTAATTTTAATATCGTCGTTTTTCCAGCTCCATTGCCTCCCGTTATGGCTAAAAATTGACCTTTTGCAACATCAAGATTAAGATTTTCTACAACCAAATCTTCTTTTTTGCCATAACAATAACTGACATCTTGAATATGAATACTATATTGAATTTTATTTTTGATTTCTGCATTATTTTGCTTATATACACTTTTTTCATTTTGTGTCAAATGATAGGAGGCTCTTTTTTTCAAATCTTTTTTTTTCAAATCCTCTTTTTCCAAGTAATCTTTATATAGCTCATTTCCTTTAAAATCTTCTTTATATTCTGAATTATTTTCGTTCTTTTGAACCCATTGTTTTGCATCATTATATATCGTATCTATCCAATTTCTTCCTTCTCTTACTGTCAATGGACACTGTTCACTATGATTCCATTCCGATTGCTTAAAATGTATCTGCTCTTTATCTGCAAGTGAAGCATTTACATAATAATAAATTTTTGCGGCAGTGGGCAAGGTTTTACTATCCTGTGAATCTTTAATAATAGACAGTGCTACCTGTACAGGTGTTCCCTGATATACAACAGAGCCTTCCTCCATCGTTATAATTTTATCACATATGCTAAATAGCTGTTCTGTTCTATGTTCAGATATAAGAATTGTAATGCCCAGTTCTCTATTTAATCGAACAAGCATATCTATAAATTTCTGTGCCGCTATTGGGTCAAGCTGTGCAGTAGGCTCATCTAATACTAATACTTCTGGATTCATTGCCATAATCGATGCTAAATTTAACAACTGTTTCTGTCCGCCAGAAAGTTTAAATGTATCCATTCGATACCATTTTGACATGCCAAAATATTCGGCAGTCTCCGCCGTTTTTTTTCGGATATCTACATTTTCATAGCCCAAATTTTCTAATCCAAACGCTATCTCATGCCAAACTTTATCTGTTACTATCTGGTCTTGAGGATACTGTCCTACATATCCTATCTGAAACGCTGCAATATTTTTTATATCCTCGCCTTTGTAAGTAACCATACCACTGCATTCACCATTTGGGATAATGCTTTTTTTTATCATAGACAACAATGTCGTTTTGCCACAGCCAGAAGCTCCCGTTACAAGAACCATCTCACCCTTGTCTATTTTTATATTAATATTATGGAGTGTCTCCTGTTCTGCCAAAGCATATCGAAAACAGAAATTTTTATACTCTATCAGCGCCATACTATCCTCATTTCTGCAAAAAATTTTTGTTTTATTTATATTTTGCCAGCAATTCACACCAAACAGGCAATAAACCAATAACACCTATTATAAAACATACACTCCATGTCCATATCATATTTTGTGGAAATACTACAGCAGGCATATAGTATACACTTACCTTTCCCATCACAATTATGCAAAGTGCTGTACACAACATTATAAGCAAAACAACAATCAATGCTATTTCTGACTTTTTCAAATAATATAAATGATACGTTTTTCTGCCCTTTAAACCAAATCCTCTTGATTCCATTGATTTTGATGTCTCTATGGAATTTTCTAATGACCATGAAATTAAAATAGAACATTCTTTTAAATATTGTCTCAGTCGGTCTAATTTTTTAACAGATGCACCATGCCTTCCCATCGCCATTTGTGCATCGTGAATTTCTCTATATCTTGACTGTAACAATGGTATAAACCGCAATATCATAGAAAATGTAAGCCCAAGCAATGGTGCAATTTTTCCAAAAAGATAATATAATTTTTCGGAATCAATAAATACTCTGCTACAGCCAATCCACTGTATCACTGTAACAAAAAGAACCCCCATAACAATACCATACAAATATGCTTCCAAAGTAACAGCTTTATCATTTATATAAAACAAAACGGTTGTGCCTGTGTTTGAAAAAATAGGTTGTATAACCACTGTAAAAAGAATCATAGGAAGTCCCATTATTATATTAACAACAAATTTATTTTCCTGATTTATAACAAACCAAACAATGGCTGAAACAAGCCATGATGTACCAATAATATAAGGATTAAACGTTATCATTGTTATAATTAATACAAATCCTATATAAATCAAATTAACTGCTGGATGATACACTGAAAATGCACTTTTTTCACCTAAATAATACATTGTAACTTTCCATTCTTGTTTATTACTTTCCTTCATTTATGTACGGTTTCTTGGAAAAAACTTTCGTTTTTTACAATTTTGTGTATAGCAATACACAGACACAAATCCTATATTGAAAATTTTTAATTTCTATTTTCAATCTTTTTTCCTTTATGGAGCTGTTGCAAAATAGAAATTTTATTCATCTTTTCCATTATTTACATAATACCATAATACTGTATCGCCTTCTTTTAACGTATACGATAATGCGCCGACATTTGGCGATATCCCATTTACCTTATACATCCAGCCGCTTCCATATGAAATAGCTTTTTCACTTAAATTATTAATACTTGTAACATATCCATTATTGGCAGAAAATAAAATGTTATTATCAACACAAACTTGCCTTAAAAAATCATATACTTTTTGTCCAGCAGGAATTTTATAATTTGTCTTTCTAATAATTACTCCATCGGATGGTATGGAATTTTTAATCCCTTCATTTTTAATCAAATCTTTAAATTCTACTGCCACATCACAGCGTATCTCAATTGAACATGTTATATATTGTAATTCAGAAGTAGACTGGTTTGCTGAGTTATCAGACTGTGTTTTATCCAAACCATCAGGATTTATATTATCAGCGTTTATATCATCAGGATTTATCACTTGATTTCCATTATTTTCATCTGTTGAATTTTTGTTATTTTCTAAGTCTTGTGACAAAATCGCATTTGTTCTATTTTCTGATAAAGATTGTTCTAAATTTTCTAAAGGTTGTACTGTATTATTGGTTGGTTGAACATTTAATTCTTTATCTTGCGTTTCTTTAGCCCCTGCTGTTTCATTAGAATTTGTTTCTTTTTTGCTGGACTGTTGTGTTGTGCTTGATAACGCATCGGACATGTTTTGTAATACAGTATATCCATTATTTTTATGTTGTTCTTGATAAGATTGCACAGACTGAATTTTTAAATTACCTAATAAAAATATAGCAAATACTATGATAAATGCTAGAGCTGCTATAATTTTATATTTTTTATATTTGTCAAACATGATATTTTCCCTTACTGTTGAAAACTTATAAAAAGCTTATACGATTCTTACTAGTCTTATAAAACTTTTATGTTTATTTCTATCCTACTATATAAATTTAATATATTTTTTCATATGTTTTTATTTTAATAATATTTTTCAATATAATAGCTTTCTAATACTTATTTTTTATATTATATTTTTTTCTGGTTCAGAAAGAAATGAAGAAGCATTACAGAAAGCTTGTCCTTCCCCATTGCAAAAAGCTTCCCATTAATTTATTACACTAACTTCATTAAGCATATCTTTTCATCACTTCCTCTTTGGTATCTTCAAGCAACTTATATTTTATATTTTCACCGCTTATGATATGAAATCCATTTTTTTCAAATATCCTTTAGCGCTTCCCACCTTTTTTCCCTCAAGTAAATATTTTTTCATTCTTCTTTGGAGCGATGTGTCTTCTGGCAAATCGTCTGAAGCTTCTGTATATCCTGGAAAAACCCATTGAAATATTGATTGCTTTTCATAATCTATGCTTTCTACTACAAAAAACTTCTGAAAATTTAAAATCCTAGAATCTTTATCTAATAATTCTTTTAATGCAGGTGATAAAAGCCATGAATTACAGTACATTTGTATATTTACCCATTCAGGGAAAAACATTTTTCTAAATTCAAAAAAATCATTTAATGATTTTTGTATTGTTTTTTCTTCCAAATTGGCATCCGATGGAATATGTATAGAAATCATTTTTTCTTCCAATTCAACAAATTCATATTCCAAACAACCTACACGAAATTCTTGCAATGAAAGTTGTCTTGGAAACCACCAGCCCCAAACAAATTTGTACTCACCATGTACTCGATTATAATCCTTAATAAAACGTGTACAAAATTTCATTGTCTCAATATAAATATCTATTGGAATATTTTTCCTTTCATATTCTTTATACGATTCACAAGCTAAATTCAGCAACTCCCATAATAGTTTAATTCCATTAGGGTCATCACCAATTAATTCTTGGAGTGTTTCAATTCCTTCTTTCCATAAATCCCGTGTTAAAAGGCGCTTTTTCAATTCAATATCTATACTAATTTTTCTATTATTTTCATATTGATTCAACTCTGTAATTACAATTTCTGGAAGCTCTAACAAACAATATAACTTTTTCAATTCCATATTAATCCTCATTTCTGCGCTTCTTTTTACGCCAGTCATTTTTTATTTTTTAGCAATTATTTATGTTAAATATATTTTAACCTCATTACATTTAAAAGTGATAATGGATACTTCACTATCTAACAATATCATTTTTACAATTCCATCATTATAAGACATATCTAAAATTGTATCATAGTCAATATCCTTCTCTGTTTTTAAAGAATCCCATATGTAATCCTCAACAGTATTAAACACTAATAAAATCTCTTTTTGTTCACTATCTCCCTCTTTATAATATTTTTGCTGCCACATACACAAATCAAGCTTTAATTTTACTATATTATTTTCATATAATAACTCAATAACATTACTATCATGGAAATTAATATTTTCAACCATATCCTTTACTTTCATTAAACATTATCATACCTTTTCTTTTTTATTACTCTCTTGTTGGAAAAGTATTCCTACTGCATCCTCTCGAAAATTTGATGAATATTCCCATTTTTTTAATTCTAAAAACCATGTAAACCCTCATTTCAGAAAAAGTTTCTTTAACAATAAGACAAACACTGTTACTCATAAGCGTGTTTTATATGGATTGTATCTTCATGTAAAAAATCTTCTATTTCCATAAAATTATGTTTTAGAATTTCTCTGATACGGTTTGGCAACATTTCATATTTCAATGGCTTTAGCGGATAGGATTGTTTTGTATAATAATTATGAAGTGTACAAATTCCTATCCCAATACCATCATCTGCATCAAAATAATACAAACCTCTGTCCGAAAAATCCTTTGCAACTTGTTGTGCATATTCTGTCTGGATAAAAAACAATACACTATCTGTAATCCTTTCAATATCAGTTAAGCGGATATTCGCAATCCGCTACGCTACTTGCTCAGGTGTTTGATACCCTAACCTCATAGCTACTATCGTAACGCAAGTCCCCACCCCCACTTATGCCTTTGCAGCATTGAAGTGGGGGGACTTCCTTGATGAGGTTAAAATACTCTATAAGTTCATCTGCCCTCTCTTTATCTTCACAAACAAATTCAGGCAAATATCCCTCACCCGCACTGCAAAATACAGCTATATTGCCTTGTCTGTCAACACCATACCATTCCATATCTATAGCAAAACATTCATCAGAACTTATTTTTGACATATCGATTATCTCTTATAATTCTCCATTTACTTATTTGATTATAAAATATTTTCCTGCTATTAACACTATATTTATACACTCATTTTTAACAGATATAAATTCCAAAAAGAAAATTTTATCGTATCTTTTCAATAAATACAACAATAATATTTATTTAAATACTACATTACTGGATAAAATAATCATATAAATTCATCAAGCATAAGTCAATTTGTTTTTATAAAAATTTGATTTTTAAATGGCTATTTGTAGAGAATATAAGATTTTTATGTTAAAATAACCACAGCAAAGCTGTGGTATAAAAGTTTGCTTTGCAAACTTCTGGCTACCCACTATATAATATTTAGGATACTATAACCACACCACAGCTGTGGTATAAAAGTTTGCTTTGTAAACTTCTGGCTGCCCACTATATAATATTTAGGATACTATAACCACCTCACAGCTGTGATATAAAAGTTTGCTTTGTAAACTTCTGGCTGCCCACTATATAAAATTTAGGATACTATAACCACACCACAGCTGTGGTATAAAAGTTTGCTTTGTAAAC
>CAJUTV010000010.1:114680-149862 GCA_910589305.1 uncultured Lachnospira sp.
TTCTGGCTTCTCACCATGTAAAATTTAGGATATTATAACCACACCACAGCTATAGTATAAAAGTTTGCTTCGTAAACTTCTGACCACTCACTATGTAAAAATTAGAACATTAAAAATAAAGGAAATAAATCATGTCGGATTATCATTTAGAAAATATTGTCGAACCCTTATTAACATGGTATAAAAAAAATGCACGAATTTTGCCATGGCGTGAAAATACAGAACCTTATCGCATCTGGATTTCAGAAATTATGTTGCAGCAAACTCGTGTGGATACGGTGATAGCATATTATAAAAAATTTTTACAAGCATTTCCAACTATACAAGATTTAGCTGCATGTGAAGATGAACAACTTATGAAATTGTGGGAAGGTCTTGGCTATTATTCCCGCGCCAAAAATTTAAAAAAGGCGGCACAAGTAATCTGTGACGATTATGAGGGGCAATTTCCTACTGAATTTGACATTGTTATCAAACTTCCTGGTATAGGAACTTATACGGCTGGTGCTATCTGTTCTATTGCATTTGGTAAAAAGACTGCCGCCGTAGATGGCAATGTACTCCGCGTCATTACTAGACTGACAAAAAATCCAACAGACATTATGAACGCTAAATTTAGAGAGGAAGTTAAGAAAAATTTAGAGGCTATTTACCCAAAAGACCAATGTGGCAATTTTACACAAAGTCTAATGGAATTAGGTGCTGTAATCTGCACTCCGAACGGCGCGCCAAAATGTGATGAATGTCCATTAAAAGAATATTGTCTTGCATACAAAGAAAAACGCCAGATGGAATTTCCTGTAAAGAAAAAGAAAGCAGAACGAAAAATTGAAAATAAAACCGTTTTTATTTTGTGTTATAATAATAATATCGCTATAAGCAAACGGGAACAAGAGGGCTTATTAGGCGGTATGTGGGAATTTCCAAATGTTGATAAAACACTTTCAAAAAAAGAAGTTAAAGAATGGCTCTTACAACAGGAAATAATGACTGCAAAAATACAAGCCGCCTTTAAGAAAAAACATATTTTTTCTCATATAGAATGGCATATGAATTGCTTTATTGTTTTATGTGATTCTAAGGGAAATAATAATAACTTAAAATGGGTCTCAAGAAAACAGCTTGAAGAAGAAATTGCACTTCCCACTGCATTTAAAAAAATCTATAAAGAAATTGGAGATATATAAATATTTTTTAAATTCAAATAAATAAATTTATTTAGCTTGAATATATATGTAGAATATAAAATTATTCAAAAATATAAACATGCTATTATAAGATTGGATTTTCTTTGAAATAAATATTTAAGTTTGTATGTCGTTCTAATGAATGTAAACCTTTTTTTATATATCTCCAAGATAATGGAAAACTTTCAGGAACTCCATTAACCACCTCCATATTCAAATAGTCAATAAACGCTTTTTCTTTTCCTATAAACTGCTCATAAAATTTATCAGCATATCTTATCTTTTCTTCATCATCTAAATTCAGTTTATTATATAACGCATGGTCTAAATTACTTGATAAATAATAACAGCAATATTGTATTCCCTTAATCTTATCACATGTAAGAAGATAGTCTATCATTTCTTTTTTATGTCTATTTCTATTTATTACCCTCTGTACATTTTTACAAGAAATACTTTTTGTTGAATAAATAAATTGCTCACTTGTTCCTTGCACAACACAAGAATCTTCTATATATGTTCCATCTGTATCAAATATTTGCACTATTTGCCATATATCAGTAAGTTTCAATTTTTTATCTTTCAAATAACTATTTACATGTTTATAAATTTCTATTTCTATATTGCTTTTATTTATATTTTCATCTGATGTAATATCTCCATGTGTAAATTCAAAATGAATTTGCTTATATTTATATATCTTTTTAAAAATATTTTCTAATGCTCTTTTATCTGTACCACCTTCAACAATAAATACAACTACTTTATTCACAAAAAATTTATCCCCTTTTATATTATTGTTAAAATTTATTTTTATTTAAAAATTCTATAAATTCAGAAGAAAAATCAATTTTTACATTATTTTCTTCTAAATTTCCAGCTTTCCTAAAAGCATATCCCATATCTTGGAGTTCTGTATCATCATAAACTTTTTCTTTTTGTCCGCCTAAAACAATAGTCCTTATATAAAAATCTCTACGATTATGTGTCTTTTCTATTCCTTGAAGAGAAATGTATCTATTTTCAGCGTTTATTGTTGAACAAATAATATTTTTCTTATCAAGCTTTTCCATAATCCTTAAGTTATGAGATGTAAATATTAATTGCCCTTTTGCTTCCTCAGCTAAAACACCAATTAATTCGCCTAACAAATACTCAAAAATTCCTGCATCTAATTCATCTACCACCAAACATACACTTGGATTATTATATAATGAAATTAAATAATTTAATAAAGATACAATTCTTTTAATACCTTCAGATTCATATTTTGTAAGAAATCTTTTGCCATCTCTATTAGAATACACTTCCACTTGAACAATATTGATACCCTCTTTATTTGTTTCTTCATTTGTTTTGACAAGTTCTATTGATAAATTAGATATAATGGATTTTAAGGCAATGTTAATTGCAGCAATAATATTTTTAAGTTTACTAAAAATTTCTTCTGTAAATTCTCCTCTTCCATTAATAAATAATGGAATACAACCTTGCATAATTTCATTTTCAGACTCTGTATGAACATTTACAGGAATAAACTCACTTGAATAATTTACTCCTAATTGGTTTACTTTTACTACTTGAAATTTCATTCTAGCAAATTCAAATAAAGCTTTTACTATGTCTGAAAAAACAATTTCTTCCTCATTTTGATTTTCACTTTCTAAAGATTTATTAATTACTTTGTTAAAAAATAAAGATACATTTTTTTGAGCACAAAATACAGCAAGATTTTGTATTGAATGAAAAAATCGTATTTTACTAAGCTTGCTTTTATTGTTAGAAATAACATATGCTGGCGTATTTTCCAAAATAGATTGTGTATCATAATATGGATTTGAAAAAATGACATTTCTTTCTGTTTTCCAAGAAGCCCCCCTCTGCCAGTAACTAATGCTTTCAGAATAAATTTGTATTTTTTTCTCTTCTACGCATTTTTTTAATAGTAATTTATATTTAGCTTTATATTTTTTTTGACCACATTCAATATAAAAAACTGTTGATAACTCCATTTTTTTGTTATTATCAAACATTCCTTCATACTCATTATATGAAATTGTGCTGCCGCTCATAATATGTTGTAAAATATCTAATGCTTCAATAATAGCCGTTTTTCCTGAACCATTTTGTCCATATATTCCATTAATATCGGATTGCATTAGCTCTGCTCGATGTTCGGCATTTGAATAATTTACATATTTTATATCCCCATATTTAACATTTTTAAAATTTTTTAATTCTGATTCTATTATTCTAACTAAATATTTTTCTTTCATAATCAAATGCCCTTTTTATATAATTAATACTATTTATTGTTTTTTATTTATTATTTTTTATATTTATATCAAATATGTTACATCAATTCCGATAAAATGTCCATTTTTATTTATTTTTCTTTTATAGTATTACCATCTATTTTATAAAATATTATACATATAACTTAATAAAAAATATTTATTTTTTTATACCATATTCTATTTTTGCACATTTTGTATATTTTAAAACAAATGCACTTTTTGCTTCTGTATATGCATCTCGATTATGTTCATATTTCTTCCAAAGACAGCATTTTAACTTTTCATACTCTTGTGCAAGAATGGGATAATTATTCATATAATCACGAAAATATAATTCATCATTATCACCAAAATAACGCAAATGCAAATGAAAGACTTTTTCTGCAAAACCTTTATCTGTATATCCTTTGTTAAAAGATTTCCTATTTTCTTGTTCAGACATACATATATAACCATTGTTTTCAAGCTTTTCTTTTATATCTCCCATAAAACTATATTCAGGAATTTCAACTAAAATATCAATAATCGGTTTTGCCATAATAGAATGGATTGCTGTACTTCCAATATGGTTTATCTTCAAATCTATACCATGCAAAATAATCGTTATTCTTTCTTTTTCTTCTTCATACCAATCATGCCAACAATCTTTATGTTCACTAAGTATAATTGGAAATAACGCCCATAATTCTTCTAAAGTCATTTCAGATAAGGATTTGCTCACATTAAACCTCCATAAAATTGAAACAGCTAAAACTCATACCTTGTGCCATGTGAAAGTAATAACCCATCTGTCAATTCCACACATAAAATTATTGTATTTTCATCATCAAAATTCGTATGTCCATTGTCAATCCATTCTGCAAAAACACATCTTAATTTTTCAGCTATCATAGAATTTTCTTTTTTTCCAAAATAACCCAGATTAATACCTTTTCCATGTGCCATAAACCAATCACTAGCTACCGCAACTACGGGATTATCTGCTATATGTTTCATCTTATTTGAACGTGCATATGTAATAATATAAAATGCACCATCTTCATAATAGGCATTTACATATCGAACATAAGGCACCTCATTTTCTACTGTCGCCAATGCAATAATTGTATCTTTTCCAAAACGTTCAATCATTATCTTTTCAGCTTCTTGATTTAATTTTTTCATTAAATTATCTCCTTTACACATTTTGATTATAACTTTATTTTTTATTCACATATAAACTTAATATAGCATATAGCTAAAACTTTTTGTTCTATTTGCTCCACTATATAATCTACATTTTGTTCAGCAGTAATACTTGTTTCTTTCAGCACATCTGAGAAATCTTTTTACCAGCGTTTCATTGCTTCTTCCTCAAACTCATAACAATTGGACTTCGTTTGATGTCTTCTTAGTATTTGTTCAATTTATACACCCTTTACTATAATACTAACGCAATTTATTTTACATTAAAAAAATTGAATTTAATAAACATTCTATTCTCCATACAAACAAAGATTGAATGTATTATATCTTTTGATATTATATCGAATCATATTTGTATAATATTTTTTCTATAATAAAAAAATAAATCCCACAAAAAACACTACTACTGGTGTAATTATACCAATTTTACACTCTATTTGCTACTATTACCACTATAAAAGAATATGGCAGCCGCCAAAACCCCAAAAATGAGCATTTAAAAACCGCAACCCCCTTGATTTCTCAAAGGATTGCGGCATTCATTATTAATATTTAATTTTATATCAATAATTATTCAACAATAGTAGCAACTGCACCAGAACCAACTGTTCTACCACCCTCACGGATAGCGAAACGAAGACCCTGCTCCATAGCAACTCTATGGATAAGTTCTACTGTCATTTCTACGTTATCACCAGGCATACACATTTCTGTGCCGCTTGGAAGTTCACAAACACCTGTTACGTCTGTTGTTCTGAAATAGAACTGTGGACGATAGTTGTTGAAGAATGGTGTATGACGACCACCTTCGTCCTTTGTCAATACATAAACTTGAGCTGTAAACTTCTTGTGTGGTGTAACTGAACTTGGCTTACAAAGAACCTGACCTCTTTCGATATCATCTCTTTGAACACCTCTAAGAAGAGCGCCAATGTTATCACCAGGCTGTGCCTCATCAAGAAGCTTTCTGAACATTTCAATACCTGTAACAACAACTTTACGTGTCTCATCAGTAATACCAACAATTTCAACTTCCTCATTAACGTGAAGGATACCTCTTTCTACTCTACCAGTAGCAACAGTACCACGACCTGTAATTGAGAATACGTCCTCTACAGGCATAAGAAATGGCTTGTCTGTCTCTCTCTCTGGGTCTGGAACATACTCATCAATTGTGTGCATAAGCTCAAGAATCTTATCGCCCCACTCGCTGTTAGGGTCTTCAAGAGCCTTAAGAGCTGAACCTTGAATAATAGGTGTGTCATCACCAGGGAAATCATAATCATTAAGAAGCTCTCTGATTTCCATATCTACAAGTTCTAAAAGTTCTGGGTCATCAACCATATCACACTTGTTCATAAATACAACGATATATGGAACACCAACCTGACGAGCAAGAAGGATATGTTCTCTTGTCTGAGCCATAACACCATCAGTAGCAGCAACAACAAGGATACCAGCATCCATCTGAGCTGCACCAGTAATCATGTTCTTAACGTAGTCCGCATGGCCTGGACAGTCAACGTGTGCATAGTGTCTCTTCTCTGTCTCATACTCAACGTGTGCTGTAGAGATTGTAATACCTCTTTCTCTTTCTTCTGGTGCCTTATCAATATTTTCAAAGGCAACAGCCTCACCTGTACCAAGTCTTGCATGAAGTGTCTTTGTAATAGCGGCTGTCAATGTAGTCTTACCATGATCTACGTGTCCAATTGTACCAATATTGCAATGTGGTTTTGTTCTCTCAAATTTAGCCTTTGCCATTGTTTAAAATCCTCCTTAAAAAATCACTTAAATTTACCATCAATGTGGTTTCGCTTGTCGCATTTTCATAGCTGATTTCTATTATATTTCATTTTCCAATATTTTTCAACTATATTTTTTATAATCAATATTACTTGCTTTTTGCAGCAATTACTTTGTCTTGGATTGACTTTGGTGCCTGCTCATATTTCTCAAAGAACATTGAATAGTTACCACGTCCCTGTGTCTTAGAACGAAGGTCTGTAGAGTAACCAAACATTTCTGAGAGCGGTACATAAGCTCTTACAATCTTACCGCCGCCTAAATCGTCCATACCTTCTATACGTCCGCGGCGAGAATTGATATCACCAATTACATCACCCATATATTCCTCTGGCATTGTAACTTCAACCTTCATAATTGGCTCTAACAATGCTGCTCCGCCTTTTTGCATAGCATCCTTAAATGCCATAGAGCCTGCAATCTTAAATGCCATTTCTGAAGAATCGACTTCATGGTACGAACCATCATAAACTGTTGCATGAACACCAAGTACTGGGAATCCTGCAAGAATACCCGCATTTGATGCCTCCTCAATACCTTCGCCAACGGCTGGGATATATTCCTTAGGAATAGCACCACCAACGACTTCAGAATCAAACTTAAAGTGTTCTTCACCATTTGGATCCATTGGCTCAAAACGTACCTTACAGTGACCATACTGACCACGACCGCCTGACTGTTTTGCATACTTGCTGTCAACATCAACAGGCTTTGTAAAGCACTCTTTATAAGCAACTTGAGGTGCGCCGACATTCGCATCAACCTTAAATTCACGAAGAAGTCTGTCAACAATAATCTCAAGGTGAAGCTCACCCATACCTGCAATAATTGTTTGACCAGTCTCTTGGTCTGTATGAGCGCGGAATGTTGGGTCTTCTTCAGCAAGTTTTGCTAAAGCTTCACCCATCTTGCCTTGGTCATTCTTTGTCTTAGGCTCAATAGCAAGCTCAATAACTGGCTCTGGAAATTCCATAGACTCAAGAATAACTGGATGCTGCTCGTCACAGATTGTATCACCTGTTGTTGTAAACTTAAAGCCTACAGCAGCGGCAATATCACCTGAATAAACCTTTGAAAGTTCTTCTCTCTTGTTTGCATGCATCTGAAGGATACGACCAACTCTCTCCTTCTTTCCCTTTGTTGCATTTAATACATATGAACCTGAGTTCAATGTACCTGAATATACTCTAAAGAATGCAAGCTTACCAACAAATGGGTCTGCCATAATCTTAAATGCAAGTGCTGAAAATGGTTCCTCATCTGATGAATGTCTTGTAACTTCATTGCCTTCATCATCAACACCTGTAATATCTGGAATATCTGTAGGTGCTGGCATAAATTCAAGAACGGCATCAAGAAGCTTTTGAACGCCCTTGTTTCTGTAAGCTGAACCACAACATACAGGAACAGCACTACATTCACATGTTGCCCTTCTAAGAACCTTTTTCATCTCTTCAACAGATGGTTCCTCTCCTTCAAGATACATCATCATAAGGTCGTCATCAAGCTCACAAATCTTCTCTACAAGCACTGTATGATACTCTTCTGCTTGTTCTTTCATATCATCTGGAATAGCAACAACAGAAATATCATCACCCTTATCATCATTGTAAATATATGCCTGCATCTCAAAAAGGTCAATAATTCCCTTAAAATCATCTTCTTTTCCAATTGGAATTTGAAGACAGATTGCATTCTTTCCTAATCTATTTCTAATCTGGTCTACTGCACCATAGAAATTTGCGCCTAAGATATCCATCTTATTGATAAATGCCATTCTAGGCACGTTGTATGTGTCTGCCTGACGCCATACATTTTCTGACTGTGGCTCAACGCCACCCTTTGCACAGAATACACCAACAGCACCATCAAGTACTCTAAGTGAACGCTCAACCTCAACTGTGAAGTCAACGTGACCAGGAGTATCAATAATATTAATACGATGCTCTAATGCACCTGGCATAGCTTTTGTTTCCTTCTCTAATGTCCAATGACATGTAGTAGCGGCTGAAGTAATTGTGATACCTCTCTCCTGCTCCTGCTCCATCCAGTCCATAGTAGCAGTACCTTCGTGAGTATCACCGATTTTATAGTTAACACCAGTATAATAAAGTATACGCTCTGTCAATGTCGTCTTACCGGCATCAATATGCGCCATAATACCTATATTTCTGGTTCTCTCCAATGGATATTCTCTTCCAGCCATCGGTAAACCCTCCTAATTTTGTATTCAATAACTTTATTGCATAAGATTTTATTGATTACATACAATCTATGCAATTCTATTAAAATCTATAATGAGCGAAAGCCTTATTAGCTTCAGCCATTTTGTGCATATCTTCTTTCTTCTTTACAGAAGCGCCTGTATTGTTTGCAGCGTCAAGAATCTCATTAGCAAGTCTTTCTTCCATAGTCTTCTCACCTCTTGCGCGAGAATATGTTGTTATCCAACGAAGTGCTAACGCTTGTCTTCTATCTTGCTTAACATCGATAGGTACCTGATATGTGGCACCACCAATACGTCTAGCCTTAACTTCGAGAACTGGCATAATATTATTCATAGCCTCTTCAAATACCTCGATAGCTGGTCTTTCCGTTTTCGCTGCAACCCTGTCAAATGCTCTATATACAATCTTTTGAGCTACCCCTCTCTTACCATCAAGCATAATGTTGTTGATAAGCTTAGTAACCACCTTGTTGTTGTAAATAGGGTCTGGTAATACATCTCTTTTTTGAGTATGTCCTTTACGTGGCACGGTTCTTCCCTCCTTAATATTGTTTTGCTGTTAAAAACAATATGTTCTTGTTCTTAACAACATTCATTAATTCATCGGTACTCACATATGATTGACCTTTCCCACAAATTCATCTGTGGTACTTGGCTGTGTTCGTGCATAAAGTATATTAAACCTGCAACCATAGGATTAATCTAACTCCGCACTAATTATTCCCATAAATGTGATATTACATACAATGCTAACCGACTGGCATTATATAATATGATAGTCTCACTAATGTGAGCCAAATTTGTTTATGTGTAAAAAGATACACATAAATACAGTATGACAAACATCTTATATTCTAAGAAACACTAAATTACTTAGCATCCTTTGGTCTTTTTGTACCATACTTAGAACGAGCTTGTCTTCTCTTTGCTACACCTGCTGTATCAAGTACACCTCTTACTATATGGTATCTTGTACCTGGTAAATCCTTAACTCTTCCACCTCTTATAAGAACAACGCTGTGCTCTTGAAGATTGTGACCTTCGCCAGGAATATATGAAGTAACTTCAATACCATTAGAAAGACGTACTCTGGCAATCTTTCTAAGCGCTGAATTAGGCTTCTTAGGTGTGGCAGTCTTAACAGCGGTACATACACCTCTCTTTTGTGGAGAAGCAATATCTGTAGCTTTCTTTTGAAGAGAATTGTAACCCTTCTGAAGAGCTGGTGCTGTTGACTTCTTAACTGCTGTTTTTCTTCCCTGTCTTACTAATTGGTTAAATGTAGGCATTCCTTTTTCACCTCCCGGAATTAGATATCATTGTGGTTGCATTCAGTAAATCTGAATCATCGCAAACAACGGACAGAACTGTCCGCGCGCTTTTTTAGTATATCCATTAATTGATTTTATGTCAAGCAAAAATATTTATTTTTTAATTATTGCTTTTATTTTTTTAATTTTAACTTCTTTTTAGTCGTTTCTTTAATTCTGGAATATATTTTTCCATAATTGGGTCATAAATTTCATTACAAGTATTTATAGCTAAATTCATCTCTTTATCAATTCGAGTTTTTGCAAGCTCTTCATGCACTCTGTCTGGCCATCCTCTTTTAAGCTTTTGCATAAATTCTTCTTCTGATTTGCAAAAATAATGATTGATTCTCAATTTTTTACACATACTGTCATAAAAATAAGAATGTGGAATCATTGAACCATTCTCACTAATATTACGCCAGCCTTCTTCCATATATGGAAAATGTGGATTTGCAATATTCATTATTACTCTTGGTATAAAAATCGTTTTTATATGAACATTTTGAAAGTAATCATCTGCTGCTCTGTACATATAATTTTCTACACACAGCCCATCTTGCTTTTCTTTGTGGTGAGATGTACCATATTCTCTCCAATTAATTCCCACTCCGCCAGCAAATTCTGATTCTTTAAACACTACGCTCTCATAATCTTTAAAAATCTGTTCAACAATATCGGGAACAAGTGCATCCTGCATAGGCACAATATACTCATCTGCATCAATTATTGCCATATATTTTGTCTCAAACTGATAATTTTCCACTGCATGATTATACGCTTTGTGTTGTACTAAGCTTCCAGGAAAATAATGATATGTTACGATTCCCATATCTATATAATCTTTAAGTTCTTCTTTTAAATGATTCGTACTCTCATTATCATATATATAAAAATGAGACACGCCAATCATACGGTGATATTCAATCCATTCTCTCATATACATTTCATTTTTTATAATGGCAACAATAGACAAATTATATGCTCCTTTTTTTACACATGTAAAAGTCAATTGTCCTATTATATCAAGCTGCATTTTCATTATATAAAGAAAACTTTTTAAATAAAGCTCATGTGTAACAACATACCGATAACATAATTCGCATGTTGTATTAAGCATTTGTATTACATCTGTATCATAAAGCTTCATCTCTTCTTCAAGAAATGTTGCATAGTCAATTAAATCCTGCTGTATACCTGCAACAATTTCATATCTTTTTTCATCCTCTATATCTGAATCCAACAATTGCCATTTATCTTGCATCTGTTTCTTTAATGCTTTAAACTTTTCTTGTAATATATTCATTTTTATAAAAATATCCTTTCCCATCTGTAAATATATTCAAAACATACATTTATAATATATATTACAGCATAAACTAAGCCATTATATTAGTAGAAATTGATATTCTCAATTTACTTGCTTACTATAATCTTATTGTTGTTTCTTATGATTGTTCACATTTAAATAGATATATAAATTCTGTCTAAATAAGTAAACTTAACTTTACTAAAAAATAAAAGACTTATTGAACCTTATCAAAAAAGTTTCCGCCTCAATCTAGCACAGGCATAAGTTAGAAGAGGACTTGCCTTACCATACAGCTAAATGGTTTGCGCAAGCAGCGCATGGAATTGTGAATATCCGTTTTGACTGAGATTGCACAAATTATTATATAAAAAATACACAGATATTTACAATCTACTATACTACTTGCTCATAAGATTACACATGTTATTATATAAAAAATACCCGCCCTCAACTAATCATTAGTTATCAGGCGAGTATTAAATCTTCATGTTATGATTATTAGTACGTTTAAAAAATATTAATTTTTTAATTCTTTTACTAAATTACATGCTTTCTTCTATCATACTATCAATTTCGTCATCTTCTCTTTCAGTAAAATTGATTTCTTCATTTTTTTCAACATATTCAAGACCAGTATCTATCCTGATATTCTGGTATCTCTTCATTCCTGTACCAGCAGGAATCAATTTACCAATAATAACATTTTCCTTAAGACCTATCAATGGGTCAATCTTTCCATTGATAGCGGCATCGGTAAGTACCTTTGTTGTCTCTTGGAACGACGCTGCTGACATAAATGAATTGGTTGCAAGTGAAGCCTTTGTAATACCAAGTATAATAGGTGTACCAGAAGCTGGTGTCTTTCCTTCAGCCTCTAATTTTTCATTCGCCTCTGTAAAATCAATTGTATCAACCTGAGAACCTGGAAGGAAATTAGAATCTCCCGCCTCGTCAACAATAATCTTTTTCAGCATTTGACGAACAATCAACTCAATATGCTTATCGTTAATTTCAACACCTTGTATACGGTATACTTTTTGAACTTCACGAATCATATAATCCTGAACGGCTCTTACACCAAGTATTCTTACAATATCATGCGGATTTTCTGAACCTTCTGTAATCTCTTCACCTTTGGCAACAATCTGTCCTTCTTTAACCTTTACTCTTGTATCCTTAGAGACTGTATATGCCTTAGAATTGCCTTCATCGTCTGTAATGACAATATCCGTTTTCTTCTCTGTCTGTGCAAAGCTTACTACACCGCCAAATTCAGCAAGGACTGCAAGTGTCTTTGGCTTTCTTGCCTCAAAAAGCTCTTCTACTCTAGGAAGACCTTGTGTAATATTATCACCAGCAACACCGCCTGTATGGAATGTTCTCATTGTAAGCTGTGTACCAGGTTCACCGATAGACTGTGCCGCAATAATACCAACTGCTTCGCCAACCTGTACAGTCTGTCCTGTTGCCATATTGGAACCATAGCACTTTGCACATACGCCAATATGTGAACGACATGTAAGAATCGTTCTAATCTTCACTTGTTCAATGCCCGTCTTAATAATCTGTTCTGCTCTCTTTGGCGTAACTAAATGATTGGCAGCAACCACAACATCGCCCTTATCATCAAGTATATCTTCTGCAAGGAACCTTCCTGTAATACGTTCTTGTAAAGACTCCAAAACATCTGCCTTTGCATCACTGTCCGCAGTTGCCTTATCATTTACAAACTCATAAACGTACATACCTGGTATGCTCTTGCCTTCGCTACAATCATTTTCTCTTATAACAAGGTCTTGTGATACATCAACAAGACGTCTTGTAAGATAACCTGAATCCGCTGTACGAAGTGCCGTATCGGACAAACCTTTACGCGCTCCATGTGCTGAGATAAAGTACTCCAATACATCAAGACCTTCTCTAAAATTTGACTTGATTGGAAGCTCAATTGTATTGCCCGATGTATCCGCCATCAATCCACGCATACCAGCTAACTGCTTAATCTGCTGATTGGAACCACGCGCACCAGAGTCTGCCATCATAAAGATATTATTATATTTATCAAGACCTGCAAGCAAGGCATCTTTAAGAAGCTCATCCGTTTCTTGCCATACCTTGATAACATTTTTATGTCTCTCTTCGTCTGTTGATATACCTCTATTGTAATGCTTTGTAATCATCTCTACTTTTTTCTCAGCATTTGCAATGAGTTCCTTTTTAATAGGAGGCACGGTCATCTCTGAGATGGAAACTGTCATAGCAGCTTTTGTCGAATATTTATAACCCATAGCTTTAATATCGTCAAGAACTTCTGCTGTTCTTGTCGTGCCATGTGTGTTAATAACATGCTGCAATATATCTTTTAACTGCTTTTTACCCACATGAAAATCAACTTCAAGTACAAGTTCATTTTCTGGAAGGCTTCTATCTACATAGCCTAAATCCTGTGGAAGTATTTCATTAAAAATAAAACGCCCAAGTGTTGATGCAACATTGCCACTCTTTATTGTTCCATCTTCACATTTTTTTACAACGCGCACTAATATTTTAGAATGAAGCGTAATCACACCATTTTCATAAGCTAACAAAGCTTCATTCACATCTTTAAAATATTTGCCTTCCCCTTTAGCACCTGGTCTTTCCTGCGTCAAATAATAGATACCAAGCACCATATCCTGTGAAGGAACTGCTACCGGACCACCGTCTGATGGCTTGAGCAAGTTATTTGGTGAAAGCAGCATAAATCGACATTCAGCCTGCGCCTCTACGGAAAGTGGCAAATGGACAGCCATCTGGTCTCCGTCAAAGTCAGCATTAAACGCTGTACATACCAATGGATGCAGCTTAATTGCCTTACCTTCTACAAGAATTGGCTCAAATGCCTGTATACCAAGTCGGTGAAGTGTTGGCGCACGGTTTAACATAACTGGATGCTCTTTGATAACATCTTCAAGTACGTCCCACACATCATTTTCAAGCTGTTCAACCTTTTTCTTTGCCTTTTTAATATTTTCTGCTAAATTACGTCTTACAAGCTCCCGCATAACAAATGGCTTAAATAATTCAATTGCCATCTCTTTAGGAAGTCCGCACTGATAAATTTTAAGTTCTGGACCTACGACAATAACAGAACGTCCTGAATAGTCAACACGCTTACCCAGCAGATTTTGACGAAAACGTCCCTGTTTACCTTTCAATAAATCAGAAAGTGATTTTAAAGCTCTGTTTCCTGGTCCTGTCACTGGACGTCCATTTCGGCGTCCATTGTCAATCAGTGCATCGACTGCCTCCTGAAGCATTCTTTTTTCATTGCGCACAATGATTTCAGGTGCGCCAAGCTCCATCAGTCGTGCAAGACGATTGTTTCTATTGATAATTCTTCTATATAAATCATTTAAGTCTGATGTTGCAAATCGACCGCCGTCAAGCTGAACCATCGGTCTTAAATCTGGAGGGATAACTGGAATTTCTGTAAGAATCATCCATTCTGGTTTTGTTTTAGCATTTAAAAATGCCTCCATCACTTCAATTCTCTTAATTAATCGAGCAGCCTTTTGTGAGGTAGTATTAGCAAGCTCTTCTTTTAATTTTACAGTCTCCTGTGCAAGGTCAACATTCTGAAGAAGCTCAAGAATAGCCTCTGCTCCCATTCCAACTCGAAATTGGTCGCCGTACTTTTCATAACATTCTGAATATTCCTGTTCACTGAGTATCTTTTTAAATGGAATATCTGTATCACCTGAATCTAATACAATATAAGAGGCAAAATATAACACTTTTTCAAGATTTTTAGGACCAATATCTAAAATTAAGTCCATTCTGCTTGGTATGCCCTTAAAGTACCAAATATGAGAAACAGGTGCTGCAAGATGAATATGCCCCATACGGTCTCTACGCACACTTGCTTTCGTTACTTCAACGCCGCACTTATCACAGACAATCCCCTTATCCTTAATCTTTTTATACTTACCGCAATGGCATTCCCAATCTTTACTAGGTCCAAATATCCTCTCACAAAACAAGCCATCTTTTTCTGGTTTTAATGTTCTGTAATTGATTGTTTCTGGTTTTGTAACCTCACCATGTGACCATTCCAATATATTCTGTGGAGAAGCAAGTTTAATCTGAATCTTATCAAACTTCATTGAATTGTTTGACAACTGCTTTTTTGATTCTTCCATGTATATCGTGCTCCCTTCTAATTAATAAATATCTGCATTGCCATCGCCATAATCTTCGTCTACATCAAACTCGTCGGATAAATCCTCTTCAAAATCTTCCTCATCAAGCCCATCATCTTCCATGTAATCTGCTGATTCGTCAATATCCTCTACATATTGTGCCTCACCTGATTCATCAAATGTCTGAATGGTATTGCCTGCATGTTTTAATTCGCTTTCTTCATCTTTACTGTTTCTGCGATAATTGCCATCATCAAGCACTTTCTTAAAATCAGTCACTTCATAATCAGCACTTTCAAGAAGTTTTACTTCTTCATTATTCTGGTCTAAAACACGCACATCTAACGCCAATGACTGCAATTCTTTTAACAGTACCTTAAAGGATTCTGGTATACCTGGTTCTGGTATATTTTCACCCTTAATAATCGCCTCATATGTCTTTACACGCCCTACAACATCATCGGACTTCACTGTAAGAATCTCCTGCAATGTATACGATGCTCCATAAGCCTCTAATGCCCACACTTCCATCTCACCAAAACGCTGTCCGCCAAACTGTGCTTTACCACCTAACGGCTGTTGTGTAACAAGTGAATATGGTCCTGTTGAACGCGCATGAATCTTATCATCAACCAAATGATGCAGCTTTAAGTAGTGCATAAATCCTATTGTAACAGGGCTGTCAAAATATTCACCTGTTCTTCCGTCACGAAGTCTTACTTTTCCGTTGCGGTCAATTGGAACGCCTTTCCATTCTGCACGATGGTCTTTATGTTCATCAAGATATTGATACACATCTTCTCTCAGGTTTGCTTTATGCTTTGCGCTAAATTCATCCCATTCAAGATTTGCGTAATCGTTTGCCAACTCCAATGTATCCATAATATCATTTTCATCTGCACCATCAAACACTGATGTAGCAACATTAAATCCAAGTACTTTTGCTGCCAGACTCAAATGAATCTCCAAAACCTGACCGATATTCATACGTGAAGGCACGCCAAGTGGATTTAAAACAATATCAAGCGGACGTCCGTTTGGCAAAAATGGCATATCTTCCACTGGAAGTACTCGCGAAACAACACCCTTATTACCATGACGACCAGCCATCTTGTCACCAACGGATATTTTTCTTTTCTGCGCAATATAAATGCGAACAGACTTATTAACACCTGGTGAAAGCTCATCGCCGTCCTCTCTTGTAAAGGTCTTAACCGCTACAACGATACCATACTCACCATGTGGAACTTTAAGTGAAGTATCTCTTACTTCTCTTGCCTTCTCACCAAAAATAGCACGAAGAAGTCGCTCTTCTGCTGTCAATTCAGTCTCTCCCTTAGGAGTTACCTTTCCAACTAAAACATCACCTGCACGAACCTCAGCACCAATACGAATAATACCATCTTCATCAAGGTCTTTGATAGACTCATTCGATACGGATGGAATATCTCTTGTAATCTCTTCTGGTCCAAGTTTTGTGTCTCTTGCTTCCGTCTCATACTCTTCTATATGAATGGATGTATATACATCATCTCTTACCAATCGTTCACTCAAAAGAACCGCATCTTCATAATTGTAGCCTTCCCATGTCATAAATCCAATCAATGGATTCTTGCCTAATGCAATTTCTCCATTTGATGTTGAAGGACCATCTGCAATGACATCGCCGGCTTCAACGCGGTCACCCTTAAATACAATAGGTCTCTGATTATAACAGTTGCTTTGGTTGCTTCTTGCAAACTTTGTCAATTTATATTTGCGGACTTTACCATTATCTTGTTTTACAGTAATCATATTTGACTCTGACGATGTAACAACACCTGCGGCTTCTGCTACCACACACACACCAGAGTCAATTGCCGCTTTGTTTTCAATACCTGTTCCAATAACTGGTGCATCGGTAGTAAGAAGCGGCACAGCCTGACGCTGCATATTAGAACCCATCAAAGCTCTGTTGGCATCATCATTTTGAAGAAATGGTATCATTGATGTTGCAACTGAAAAGACCATCTTAGGAGAAACGTCCATAAGGTCAATCAGTCTTTTATCAAACTCTGATGTCTCATCTCTATATCGTCCAGACACGGTGTTTTTAACAAAATGTCCTTCTTCGTCAATCTCAGCATTCGCTTGAGCTACATGGAAATCATCTTCCTCATCTGCTGTAAAATAGCGTACTTCATCTGTAACTCGTGGATTTTTAGGGTCACTCTTGTCAACAATACGATAAGGTGCCTCCACAAAGCCATACTCATTAATCCTTGCATAGGAAGCTAATGAGTTAATAAGACCGATATTTGGTCCTTCAGGCGTCTCAATTGGGCACATTCTTCCATAATGGGTATAATGCACGTCTCGCACTTCAAAGCCTGCACGGTCTCTTGACAAACCACCCGGACCTAACGCTGATAATCTTCTCTTATGTGTCAACTCACCAAGAGGATTGTTTTGGTCCATAAACTGTGACAGCTGTGAACTTCCAAAAAATTCCTTAATAGCTGCTGTCACAGGCTTTATATTAATAAGGGATTGTGGTGATACACCGCTCAAATCTTGAGTGGACATTCTCTCACGCACAACTCTTTCCATTCTTGAAATTCCAATTCTAAACTGATTTTGTAATAATTCGCCAACAGCTCGAATACGTCTATTGCCTAAGTGGTCAATATCATCTTTTGTACCAACGCCATACTCAAGATGAAGATTATAGTTGATGGATGCAAGGATATCTTCCACTGTAATATGCTTTGGAATAAGGTCTCCAAGATTCGCTGCAATGGCTCTTTTTATACTTTCTATATCTGTGTTTTCCTCAAGAAGCTGCTCCAAAACAGGATAAAATACTTTCTCTGTAACTCCAAGTTCTTTTGCCTCTTCCTCACTGATATCAACCCATTTTGTGATATCGACTGCCATATTAGAAAGAATCTTTACTCTTCTATTGGTGATAACACCATCGTTTCCTTTTACTTCCACATCAAGAAACACTGCCGGCACAGCAGCATTTTGAATTTCGTCTGCACTTTCTCTTGTAATTTTATCGCCTGCCTTTGCAATGATATTGCCATTTACAACAACATCATCGGCAAGGGTATGTCCTGCTATTCTATATTTAAATGAAAGTTTTTTATTAAATTTATATCGTCCAACCTTCGCTAAATCATATCTTCGAGGGTCAAAAAACATGCCTGATATAAGTGATTCTGCACTATCTACAGATAATGGCTCACCTGGTCTTAACTTTTTATATAATTCCAACAAACCTTTTTGCTGGTCTGTAAAACTATCTTCACTGTGGTCTGTTGAAACATCTTTAGCCATTGTAGCAATAAGCTTCGGTTCTTCTCCAAATGTATCAATAATTTCAGCGTTTGTTCCTATACCTAAAGCTCGAATCAACACTGTAATTGGTACTTTTTTATTTCTGTCAACTTTAACATAGAATACATTATTTGCATCGGTTTCATACTCCAGCCACGCTCCACGATTTGGAATAACCTGACTGCTGTATAAAAAAATCTTACCATATTTATCTTTTTGTATGTCATAATAAATACCAGGTGAACGTACCAACTGGCTAACTATAACTCTTTCTGCACCATTAATAACAAATGTGCCTGTCCTTGTCATGATTGGGAGGTCGCCCATAAATATCTCATGACCAACAATATCTCCACTTTCCTTATTATGGAGTCTAACTTCAACTTTAAGAGGTGCTGCGTATGTAGCATCTCTTTCTTTGCACTCTTCAATAGAGTATTTGACCTCATCCTCACATAATGTGAAATCACCAAATTCCAGACTCAATCTTCCATTATAATCTGTAATTGGAGAAATATCATCAAAAACTTCTTTGAGTCCTTCATCCAAAAACCACTGGTATGAATCTTTTTGAACCTCAATAAGGTTAGGCATTTCAAGAACTTCCTTCTGTCTTGAATAGCTCATTCTGATGCTTTTTCCTGACTTCACTGGACGTATTCTGTTTTTTTCCATTGACGTTTCACCCCTTGTGCTTATTTTACATAATTATGGCATATTACAATTTTCCATAATAGAGCATTGTCCATAATATCACAATTACCTTAATGTGTCAACCAAAATTTTGGATATTTTTGCTAAATTTTGTTATATTTAGTCCTATCTTTAGTAATTTATAAATAAAGTTAAATGTAAAATCATTGTAGGCGCTTTTGCGAACAATACACTCAAAGTTAAGCGGATATTCGCAATCCGTTACGCTGCTTGCTCATAACCTCTGCAATGCAAAAAGGGACTGCCGCAAAATGAACATTCCCTATAAGATATTGATATTAACTACATATCCTATATCTTATCTTTTAGAATTTCATTTTGCGGCAGTTCTATAATACATTGTATTGTACCATTACTTTAATGTAACTTTTGCGCCTTCTGCTTCTATCTTCTTTTGGATATCTTCTGCTTCCTCTTTAGAAACAGCTTCCTTGATAACCTTTGGAGCATTGTCTACAACTTCTTTAGCTTCCTTAAGTCCAAGACCTGTAATCTCACGAACAACCTTGATAACCTTAACCTTGTTGTCGCCAACTTCTGTAAGCTCTACATCAAATTCTGTCTTCTCATCTTCTGCTGCTGCGCCGCCGCCTACTGATGAAACAACAACACCTGCTGCTGCAGATACGCCAAATTCTTCCTCACATGCTTTAACTAACTCATTAAGCTCTAATACTGTTAAGCCCTTAATTACCTCAATAATTTCCTGTGTAGTCATTCTATATAATTGCTACTAAAAACATATATCGTTATATGAAATCATATAAAAAATATATAATTATATGGAAAACATAAATAACTATATGTTTCGATGTTTTTATATATTTATGCTTCTTTTTTAGGAAACACAAACAACATCGATTAGTAGGCTCTCCTTTCTATAAAAATATTTAATACAATTGTTTTTCCTACAAACAAATACTCTAAATTTTAAATCGATTCGATTCTAAATATATCTTATTTTTAAATATATCTCATTCTAAGCATATCTTTTAACAAACATACTTATCAACAGCACTCTTTTTATATTAAGCTGCGCCTTCTTCAGACTTCTCAGCAATCTGCTTAATAACTCGAGCAAAGTTTGCAATAGGTGACTGGATACTTCCAAGAAGTTTTGAAAGCAACTCTTCTCTTGAAGGAATATTTGCAATAGCCTTAATACCTGCTTCATCATAATATGTTCCTTCTACAACGCCGCATTTAAGCTCAAGTGCGGGAGCTGTCTTTGCAAAATTGCTAAGAATCCTTGCAGGTGCTGTAGCGTCTTTTTCGCTGATAGCAATTGCATTTGGTCCTTCAAGATTCTCAGTCATTGGCTCAAAAACGGTTCCAGCAACTGCTCTCTTAACTAAAGTGTTCTTATAAACCTTATAGATAACACCAGCTTCTCTCATCTGCTTTCTAAGCTGTGTATCTTGTTCTACAGTCAAACCGCTGTACTTAACAAGAACCACACCTGCTGCATCTTTTAAAGAAGCTGAAATCTCATCTACTATAGGCTGTTTAAGTTCTACCTTTGCCATGAATTTACCTCCTTTTAAAATAAAATCATCGCCATACATAATCGAGTAGGGGAGAATTTCCTTACTCGCCGCGCGGGGTGCGTGCAGCAAAGCTGCTAGTTTCCTTATGCACCCCTGCGCATAAAAACCTTCTGTCCATACAGACAGAAGGGAAGAATAAACAATCTTAATGTTACTCCTCGGCAGGCGAATTACCTTTAACCCTTATGGGACCATACTGTCTTAGGCGAAATATACATTTAATATAAAATCTTATATCAAACATACGAATTACAATATATCATTATATATATTGGCTGTCAATCATTTTATCAACAATTAACCAACATACTTAGATGTATTAATCTTAACACTTGGTCCCATTGTAGAAGCAAGTGCAATACTTCTAAGATATTGACCTTTAACTGATGATGGTTTTGCTTTAACGATTGCATCCATAATAGCTTGGAAGTTGTCCGCTAATTGGTCTTCAGTAAATGAAGCCTTACCAATTGGCACGTGAATGATATTTGTCTTATCAAGTCTGTACTCAATCTTACCAGCCTTGATATCATTAACAGCTTTTGTTACATCCATAGTAACCGTACCAGCCTTAGGATTTGGCATTAAACCTTTTGGTCCTAATACTCGTCCTAAACGTCCAACGACACCCATCATATCAGGAGTTGCAACAACGACATCAAACTCAAACCAGTTATCATTTTGAATCTTTGGAATAAGCTCTTCAGCACCTACAAAATCAGCACCAGCTGCCTCAGCCTCTTCTGCCTTAGCACCTTTTGCAAACACCAATACACGAACCTTCTTACCTGTTCCGTGTGGAAGAACAACAGCACCTCTAATCTGCTGTTCAGCATGACGTCCATCACAACCTGTTCTGATATGCGCTTCAATCGTTTCGTCGAACTTTGCAACAGCGCTCTTTTTCACGAGTGTTATAGCTTCTGCTGCTTCATATAATGTCTGGCGGTCAATATTTTTGGCTGCCTCAACGTATTTCTTTCCTCTTTTCATAATAAAAAACCTCCTAGTGGTATTATCGGAAGGGCTATTTCCTCCCACAGCATACAGCTTTATAGCTGTTTTATTAATCCTCAACTACAATGCCCATGCTCTTAGCAGTTCCTTCTATCATAGAAGTTGCAGCTTCAATGGTTGCAGCATTTAAGTCTGGCATCTTCAGTTCAGCAATCTTTTGAACTTCTGCTCTCTTAATCTTAGCAACTTTTGTCTTGTTAGGAACACCTGAACCTGACTTAATATTACAAGCCTTCTTAAGAAGAACTGCAGCTGGAGGAGTTTTTGTGATAAAGCTAAAACTTCTATCAGCGTAAACAGTAATGACAACAGGAATAATTAAATCTCCTTGGTCGGCTGTCTTTGCATTAAATTGCTTTGTAAACTCTACGATATTAACACCGTGCTGTCCAAGTGCTGGACCAACTGGTGGTGCTGGTGTTGCCTTACCAGCAGGAATCTGTAATTTGATATAACCTGTTACTTTCTTTGCCATCTTAGGCACCTCCTAAATATAAATGTGGTTTCTGGCGACCTTTTAACATACTAAAATACGATATAGTCTTTTTTCATGTCTTGGTCTCCCACGAACAATAACAACGATGTATTGCCAAACAGCAATAAACGTTATGTTCTCAACTTATAAAATGTCCTTTATCACATTAGTTTCACATCTGTAAAACCAATTTCAACCGGTGTTTCACGGCCGAACATCTCAACATTAATTGTAAGACACTGCTTGCCCTCATTAATGTCTTTAATAACCCCAACTGTATTCTCCCATGCACCAGAAAGAATCATTACCTGTTCACCCACTTTTCCATTAAAATGAATAATTGGTTTTTCCTTCTGTTCATTTTTGTCCTTATTATCAGAAAGAGTAATTCCAAGTGCTTTAATTTCTGAAGGAGTAAGTGGAACTGGCTTAGAACCGGGACCAACAAATCCTGTAACACCTCTCGTATTACGAACAACATACCAACTGTCGTCATTCATAACCATGTTAATGAGTACATAACCCGGAAACATCTTTTTATCTGCTGCCTTTTGAGTACCATTTTTAATCTCAACAACGGTCTCAAGCGGTACAACTACTTCAAGTACAAGGTCTTGAAGATTTCTATTTTCAACAGTTTTCTCAATGTTTACTTTAACCTTATTCTCATATCCAGAATAAGTATGCACTACATACCATTTTGCTTCGTCCATGTAATCACCTTTTCCTTACTTCATTAAGAATTCAATTCCAAATCTTGATAATAAGT
Organism: uncultured Lachnospira sp.; assembly: GCA_910589305.1. Lineage (GTDB taxonomy): Bacteria > Bacillota > Clostridia > Lachnospirales > Lachnospiraceae > Lachnospira. Next base: position 138,029 of record CAJUTV010000010.1, read on the forward strand.
CGACAATTGAAATAATTGCACCTAATAATACGGATACAACTAATACAGCAATGGTTTCTTTTGTGAGTGTCTTACGGTCAGGCCAAATAATTTTATTAAATTCAGCCTTTAAGCCCTTAAACCAGCTTTTTTTCTGCTTTTTCTCTTTAACAGTATCACCCATTATTCTTACCTCACTGTCTTAGATTACTTCGTTTCCTTATGCAATGTATGTGCTTTACAGAACTTGCAATACTTTTTCGTTTCCATTCTGTCAGGATGAGCTTTCTTATCCTTTGTCATGTTGTAATTTCGCTGTTTACATTCTGTACATGCCAATGTTATCTTAATGCGCACAACTCCCACCTCCAATGTTTTATTATTGTGGTGCTTAAACCTAGTAAATACTGGCTTTACACCAATTGGCTTTTTTTAGGCATAAAAAAAAGACCACTTCCATAGCTAATCTAATATAGCACAGCTCATTAAAATACGTCAACCATTTTTTCATTTTATTGAAAATATATTGCCATTATATAATTTACGTATCACAAAAATTAATTACTAATTCTTTTATATGAAATGTATTGTTTACAAGCCAAACACGGAGTAATCGTTCCCCTAAAAAACCATATACTCTTTTTTGATACGTATCATAATTACTCACATCAATTCTTTTTTCAACTTCGCCAAGAATGTCAAACAGCCATTGACAATATGCATCAAATATATTTTTTCTGCAAATCATCATATTGGCAATATTCATAAAATTGCTGTTCATACAGCGTTCAAATGCTTGTATATATTCTGGATAGTGCTGGCTTATCACATCTTTACATACTTCCATATCTTCCCAGTGATGTTTATCTGCATAGTATTCACTCATATTTTTATGTGTTGACATGGAGCTATTCCCAACAATAATGTCATATTGATTCATCCATTTACAAACATCTTGTTTATTTAATATGTTCCCATTATCAAGAAAATATCTTCTATAATGGCACAATCCCACAACATCACATGATATATTTTTCCAAATCCAATATATGCCTGTCAATTCACAGTATGTATCATTTTTTACAGATATATGTTCTCCTGTATCATCACCGATAAACCCAAGCGGCGACTTTCCCTGTCTGCCCACATGTAAAGGAATATACATACCCTCCTTTAAATCCACACCGTCAGGAATAGTAAACTCTTTATGTGCTGCAATATAAAGTCTAATATCTGCTTGCCTCGTAATTTTTGTTTTTAAATTTTGTTCTGTATTTTCTTTAACACATAAATTATTTTGTGCCGTGTTTTCCTTGACACATAAACTATTTTGAGTATCTTTTATCTCACCACACAAATTATTTTGTGTTACTTTACCCTGAATAAGAGCATACTGCCTGCCCTCTAAATTAATCGCTTGACAAGGTACATGGCTGGTCATAAAATTGATAAAATCGACATCGTTTGTATCTGCCACTATCATTTTGCCATGATTTAAAAGCCAACTCCATAACGCTTCTTTTGATATCATCATTGTATTATTATATTCACTGTACATATCAAAAAAATAGATTAAATCATAGACTTTTGTATCCAATGTATGAATGGATTTTATATTTGTAATTTTATCATATATCTTTGTATATACAGGAGAAACGTCCTGATTCATAGATACACCCTCAAGCACAATATCTTTTGGAATCTCACAGTTCATAACCTGCCTTGAAACAGCCCCTATCCTTTGTAAAAATATGCCAAAATCCAATATATTTACTGGCTTTGTCTGTTTTATCCACTCAAAATATAAATAAATATCATTGCGGTCTGTAATCATCATAAAAATCTCCATTCTGAAACGCAGCATAGAAATTGTGTAAAAGAAAAGTTTACAAAAACAATCTCTATTATTATATCAACTTTTATTTGTGATGCTTTTACACAAAGAAACACTTTGTTTTTAGCCTACATTAATATGTTCCTCTGGATACAGCACTTCCTCTTTTTTACGTTTAAAAGCAAGTGTAATGGCAAAGGTCATACTTCCAATTCTGCCACAGTACATTACTAAAATAAGCACACACAGGGAAAATGTATTCAAATCCCTTGTAATTCCTGTGGACAATCCAACAGTGCCAATTGCTGAAAAAACCTCCATCAAGACATCACTCATTTGCAAATGCTGAGAAGCACATATTGCCATCAAAGCAAAAACGGCCAATCCAAGATTTAAGCCTAAAACCATATTTGCCTTTTTAATATCTTCGTCGCCTATTCTTCTTCCAAAGATATTGCAGCCTGACGCATTGCGTATATTAGACCATATATAAACTACAAATACTACAAATGTTGTCGTTTTTATACCACCTGCCGTAGAACCTGAATTGCCGCCAATAAACATTAAAACCAAATGAAGAATAACACTTGCATCTGTTAAATTTGCCAAATCAAGCGTATTAAAACCTGCTGTTCTTGCTGAGACGGAAGTAAACAATGAAGATAATGTTCTATCATAAATTCCCATTCCTGTCTGTAGGTTATCTTTCTCAAAAAATGCAAACAAAGTAGCACCGCCAAATATTAATATAAGATTGGTCACAATAACAATTTTAGAATGTAAGGAATATTTAGAAAAATGAAATTTGTTTTCTTTGACTTCCATCCATACAATAAAACCTAATCCGCCAGTAATAATAAGCAGCATAATTGTTACATTAACAACAATATCACTTGAAAAATGCGTCAGTGAAGAATACTGTTCAAATCTGCCAAACAAGTCAAATCCTGCATTGCAAAATGCGGATATAGAATGAAAAACTGCATAATAAATCCCTGTAAAAAAACCCAATTCTGGCACAAACCTTGTAGCAAGAAACAATGCGCCAATTCCTTCTATAATGGCTGTCCCTTTAAAAATATTTTTTGTCAATTTCACAACGCCAGAAAGCTGCATTGAACTAACGCTCTCCTGAATTAGATTTCGTATATTCAACCCTATTTTTTTCTTAAGCAAAACAGAAAACATTACACTTATTGTAATAAAACCTAAACCACCTATCTGAATCATTGTCAAGATTACAAGCTGTCCAAACATTGTCCATTGCGTATATGTATCACACACAACAAGACCTGTCACACAAGTTGCACTGGTTGCTGTAAACATTGCATCAAAAAAATTACACCAATTTCCATCTTGATTGGATATTGGCAGCATCAACAAGAATGTTCCTATTGCAATAATAACAAAAAAACCAATTGCCATTACCTGCGCATATGCCATTTTATTTTTTACTTTTTTGACTTTTCTCTTAAAAAACATAATTTATCCTCATTTCTGCGCCGCTTTTACACAAAGAACAAAATCTTGCAACTTAATTTCGTTCTTTTATTTTTATTATATAATTTAACATATATTTATAATATAATCATAACATCTTTTTCTTTTTTAAAATCCATAAAGTTATAATACATATAATAATTATTATTCCGCAAATAATAGTAAATCCATGCGGCGTATTGGCAAAAGGCATCCATTCTTCCCCCACATTCATGCCATAAATTCCAGAAATAATGGTTGGTATCGCCATAACCAATGTTATCGAAGTAAGATATTTCATAACATTGTTTAGCTTATTATTGATAATAGAAGTCAACAAATCTCTTGTACCATCAATCACATCTCTATAAATAACTGTCATCTCAATTGCCTGCTGATACTCTACCATAACATCCTCAAGAAGTTCCATATCTTCTGGATACTGCTCAATTCTCTTATAGCGTTTCAATCGTTCTAAAACAATACTATTTGCTCTTAACGATGTTGCAAAATAGACAAGTGTGGATTCTAACTCATGCAGTTCAATAATATCACCGTCTTTTGTATCTTTTCCAGCGCGCTCTTCTATCTCAACACGCTTCTTGTCAATACCGCGAAGATACATTTGATACATAGAAGATGATTTTAAAAGCATCTGATAAATAAACCGCATTTTTTTCTTGGTGCTAAAACTTCTAAGTTTATTTCTAACAAAAACTTCCAGTACTGGTGTTTGTTCACGACATATTGTTATAATGGCATTCTGTTTTAATATAATGCCCAATGGAATAGTCGTATACATTTTTCTTTCGTGTCTTACTTCTGGCGATGGTATATCAACAAGGATAAGGGTATACCCATCTTCAAGACTGATACGAGAACTCTCTTCTTCATCTAATGCCATCGCTAAATCATTTATCTCCAAATCATACTGCTTAGCTACTTGTGACAGCTCCTTGCCTGTTGGGTCAATCAACTGAACCCACACGCCGTCTTCATAATCCGACAGCTTTCTAATAACGCTTTCATCGGTCTTAAATATATTAAGCATAGCCTCTCCTTTCTCAAACTATCCTGATGTTTGTCCTTGAATTTCTTTGACATACTCTGCTCCATATTCGGTAAGATTTTTATCTACTTCTATTTTTAGCACAGCATTTTGCGCAATTGTTCCTATTTTAGCCATATCAAAATAAAATAATAATTCTTTTTCATGTATACATGAATAGGTGCCAATCACTAATACAATTACGTCCAGCTTAGTTATACCATTTTCTTGTGCTGTTTTCAACGCAATATCTAATACTTCTCTACAAACAACCCCTTCGTGCATTTTTAACAATCCTTTTTTCGCTTTGTTTTTACAAATATATTTCGCTCATCCCGAACCATCTGTCTTACTGACTTTGGACATTGAACGATGCACTGTCCGCACCCTATACATTTAGAATTATCAAACTGCAATGTTTTTGACTGCTTATCATACCACGTTGCCTGTGTCGGACAATATCTGCCGCATTGATTACAACCTACACACTGTCTGATATCTAATAGTTCTGGCTTATAATAACATTTTATAAGAAGCTGTGAAAGAGCCCCCTCCCTATAACCTTTATATAAAAAACAGCAATCCACACAACAATTACATATCATCAATTCTTCCTCATCAGCACTAATTCCATAATGATATACGGTGTGTATACAACCTTGCTTTTCTAAATGTTCCATCAATGCAACCACTTCTTCATAACTTATTTTTCTTGACACGCCATTTTCTACCAGCATATCCGACATACGCCCTACTGCTACACAGCTTTCAATAGGCATATCATAAGAACAGCTTTTTCCATTTAATAAACTCATCATTCTGCAAAAACAATTCATTATACTGATATGTTCTTTATATTTTAACAGCATAGGATACAATTCACCTGATAGATAAATCGCCTGCTCTGATGTAAGTTTTTTGTTAATCTGTACTTTTTTGCTGCTGCCAGAAACTACCGTTGACATTCTTCCTGTTTCATGTTCCATATGATTCGCATTTACATAATTCATATATGCCCTGACAGGCGGTATATTAAGCTGTTTTAAAATATCTTCAAATTTAGAAAACTTTTTGATTAACGCTTTTCTTGTCTCATTTAAAGGTCCCGATGAAAAAATTTCAATCCAGCCAGGAAATATAGGTGCTAATTCATAAATGTTATTGTCATGTCTTGGCCATAATACGCCTCGTTCCATTATATATAAAAAATACTCTTGAAATTCGTTGTCGTCAAGCTTCCATAGTTGTTGCAGCTCTTCTTTTGTATACTCGTTTTCTTTGATAAGAAGAAGCCTGTCTAAATCGGTTTCTGTCATTGCTATCTCAAAACATTCCAATATTACTTTTACTACTGGAACACTAAACTTTGATTTTGTATTCATTAACTTTGCAAGCTGTGTTGCTTTTTCTTTATATGATTTTTCCACAATGATAACCTCTCAAATTAAATATTTTAACATTTTAAATCAAAACATTACAATGATGAACTATTTTTTTATATATTTTACAATACAATAAAGAAACAAAAAGCTATCGCACTAAGTTTTCAATATCATATATATAGTTTTTATAAAATAACTATATATTGATAATTCCCTTAATACGATAGCTCCTTTAAAATCCTTAAATCAAACAACTATTTACATTGAAATAGAGGGCTTTCTTTATGAAGTTAAAATGAAAACTTCCTTGTATCCTCTGTAAGGTCTCTAGCCATCTCTGCAATTTTGTTCGTATCACTGGCACATTCTGAAACAATATTTTGAAGTTCTGTCATAGAAGCCGATGTTTCTTGCGCTCCTGCCGCATTTTCCTGTGCAATTGCAGCAAGACTTTCTACAATTTCTGTGACCGCTTGTTTTTCTATATTTAACTCTTGAACTTTTCCGCTAATATTATCTACTGCTAAAACAACATCATCAACTTCCTGTTTTAAAGACTCAAATACATTCTCTGTATGTTCAAGCATTTTATTTTGTTCCTCAATAACACTTGTCAACTCAGTCATTGTTTTAACACTAAGTTCTGAATTACTGATAAGCTCTTCAATAATTCTTACAATTTCATTGGCAGAATCCTTTGATTGTTCTGATAATGTACGAATCTCATCTGCAACCACCGCAAAACCTTTCCCCATATCACCAGCTCTTGCCGCTTCAATAGAAGCATTGAGCGATAACAGATTCGTTTGACTTGCAATTGCTGTAATCATATCTGTAGCTGTTCGGATAGCGTTAGCAGACTCATTGGTAGCATAGGTTTGCTCATATACCACTCGCACCGATTCTTTTGTCTTATTACTAATATCAACAAGCTGCCCAAGTGTCTCATTAACGGTTTTATTATTATCTTTCATCTCTTCTGTACTTCTTCCAAGACGAGTGACACTTCCTGTAATCTCATCAATTGCCTGTCCGATATTGTTTACTTCATCATTAGCAGACTGTGTCTCTGCTGCCTGTGATGTGGCGCCTTTAGCAATCTCTTCTGATGCCGCTTCCATATTACTTATATTTTCATCAATCGCCTTAAATGAATCTACATATTTTGCAGCAAAATCTTCAAGCTGATTGCTCGTTGTAACGATACTGCCAATAATGGATGTAAGATGCTCAACAACTTCTTTTGTCGCTTTTGCCATATCTCCAATTTCATCCTTGCGCTTAACGGCTCTATCATTATGTTCATACTTTAAGATTCCTTGTGCAACCTTATCAATCTCTTTACTTGTATGCATCATTCCTCTTGACATGCTATTCGTTAATAAAATATCAACTACTATAACAATAAGAATGGCAATAATTGTTACAATAACAATCTCTGAAGCAATTTTGCCAATATTTTCAATAACGCTGTCTCTTGAAATGGCAGTAAATATCATACCTATGATTTCCTCACTGTCCTGCTGCTTTAAAGGAATATACATACTTGTGTACTGTTTTCCTGCTATTGTCAAATTATCATTATAAAAAATCTCGCCATTTTTTAAAACGGTATTGACAACTTCTTCACTAGCCTTCGTCCCTGTAAGTCTTTTTCCTTCCGAATCGGTAAGTGTTGATGCTGCCCTTGTATCTCCATAAAATATTGTAATCTCTAATCCTGTTTTTTCTTTTAAATTATCTATAACAGAATAATTGTTAGAGATAGTAGCATCTCCTTTTTTCATAATCCCATTTGTATATGTAAACTTTTCGCTGTTAAGTGCTTGATATCTCTCCATTGTTGCCATACCATAAGTATACAATTCACTCCGCATACGTTCTTGTCCCATTCGTGCAACAGCGTTAATACCTAGTATACCAATTAAAATAGAAATAAAAAGCATTGGTCCTAAAACCAATAGCATTACCCTTGCTCGAAATCGTATTCCCTTTGTTTTTTTATTCATACCATTCCTCCCTTATAAAAAATTTGGTTACAATAATCCCGATTCCAATAAAACCAATAACATAAAATTATTATACCATTTAACGCCATTTTTTCAATTATAAATTACATATTTTCGCGAAAAATGTGCCTTTTTTACAGTAAATATTCTTTTGTAAAAGAGAGTTAAAAAAATTTATTATAAAAATATTCTCTTATAGAAAATCTCTTTAAAATGTTTTGTAAATGGTAAGCTCTTACCATTTATTAAAACAATATGAACTTTCTCAAAACGATATATGTAACTTAAATTTACAATATCCGATTTATTAATTTGAATAAATATACTTTTATCAACTAAATCTTGAATTTCTTTTAATGTTCCATTATATATAATCTCATCATAAATCGTTTTAATTGTTATCTTATGTCCATTACAGCTAAAATACTCTATATCACATATACGAACACCCATTTTACTTTTTCCTTTTGTGTACCAAAAAAAATTATTGCTCATATGAATCCTCCATTCTAAAATGTACTGTAAAAAACTATGTAATACAACTTTACAAACACCATGTCTATTTTTATTTCAAATCCTATCTATACACTGCTTTTACTTTAAACAAAGCAACTCATATAATTTTGAAACATCTACTTCCCCACATTGTTTCAAATAACTAGAGTACCCAATAAATGAAAAATTTTCCACTTTACCCGTTATCACAAAGCAAGGATTAATATCATATATCTTATAAATTAAAATAAGTTCTTCTATTTTTATATTGCGGATTCCTTTTTCAATAGCACTGTACGATTTACTCTTTATTCCTAACTCTTTTTCGACATCTGTATATCTTAAACTTCTGCTTTTTCTAATACATTTTAAAACCAACATTTCTGGTGCATTTGCATATTTTTCTTTATCTTTAATATCTTCAATAATTTCGAGCATATTTATATTATAAAAAATATTATGATTTTCAGGGTATTTATTTTCAATCTGAAGCTTAAATATGGCAAGCATCATTCTTATATATACATTTCTATTAAAATATTTAACTGTAATTAATGTTCCCAATTGATTTTGATTGCTTTTTGTGCCTGTTATAAGATAATCTATATCAATATCTGTCCTGTTCGACATACTTCTCAACATATTTACAGACAACGGTTTAATACCTTTTTCTACATTAGAAATCGTCCCTTCACTAAAAAAAATTTCATTTTTCATTTGTTCTAAAGTCAATCCTGAATCTTTCCTAAATTCCCTTATTCTTCTTCCAATATTAATATTATAATTACACTCTTGCAGCACCGTTTAGGTTCCTCCTAAATATTTAAGAACGCCTGCAGCTATAGCTGCAGGCGTGAAGTTTATCTTCTTAAATAATAATATTCCTATTTGCTATTATTGCGAAGAATCCAAATCCAGACTTTATTTCCAAATTAGAATAGTTTTTATTCTATAAGAATTTATATTTAATTATTAATTGTACTTTTACTTTTGGTATATATTATCACATTCTACCTTATATATTTCTTTACATCTAAATTATTTTCAACGGTCACACTTTTTTGTATGAATATTGCAGCTTGCACAATTACCATTGCAGCCACCTTTGCCATCACCTATTTTTTTGTCACGCATATACGATATAAATACATAAATCCCAATCACAACAATAAGAATCAATGCTCCTGTTATAATTTTTAACATATCTACCCTCCATACTGCAATTCATTTTTTAAAACATCTAATAGCTCAAGTTTTGACAAAGCAAATTACAACTATCAGCTTGACTATTTAAACCCTTTTTTATCTAGCGCAATGTTTTTTTTACGAGCCTTATCCAATTCGCCTGTCAATGAATGAAACAACCTGCGCATCATAACCTTTGTATCCCTATCCAGTGATTGATATATTTTAAAAGCGGAACTTGCTGAGTTAAAGCGGTCTGCCGATATTTCAGACAACGTTGTTGCACCGCTTGCTGTTATAAGAGAAAACAACACATTGACAAACTTATCGCGCTCCTGCATATCAATTTTGCTAATCCATTTTTTTAACACTTCATTTAACACTCGGCTAGACTTGCTCAAGCCTTTTGCATATTCAAACTGATTGCCTTCAACTTGCCATGACATTCCATCATGCTGCATAATGCCCGATTGGCTGCTTTTTACTACAACAAAATCTTCATCATGTTCAAAAAGCATCCCAACCACTGAATACTCAGGCACAATAGACTTAATAACAGGACGAAGCTCCTGATACCGCCTATCTTTTATAAATGCTTCATCAAATCCTGGTCCATCATTATTATAAACATTTATTATACGTTTTTTAAATTTACTTTTACATCGCGCCGCACCATATACAGCCAAATTGCCTCCTTTAGAATGTCCGCCAACTCGTATCTTCTTTTTTGTCTGTGCGGCAACTTCATCAATATAAGAAACGGCTTGTATCTGTGCTGGTATTGGATGCTGATAACTCATATTAAAGTCTTCCTTCCAGCCCACAATGGTGTCATCCGTTCCCATAAATCCTATATATATCGTATCATCTCCTAGTTCTGCTGTAAATGCTACAAATTGTGTCTGCTTTTTGTCATCATTTATCCATGAATAATTTTTTAATACAATATTTCCAAAGCGAGCACACTTAGCAACGTTCCTCATAAAAAAAGGAGCATACCATATAAATGTCTTAACCTTTTTTAGCTCTTCTTCATTATAAATTCTAAAAAATTTATCACATACTTTTGATAAGGTCAATCCATTTCCCATTTCCATATCTGGAACAATTCCTTCAAAATCAACATATGCTATTTGTGTTAATATCAAATTATCAATATCATTAAATGGGTCTTGCTGAAATGATAAATCCCCTCTCCATTTAATATAATCCTCAATATTTGCCATAAAAATCCTCCATTCCAAAATGCTTCACAGGAACTTGCACAAATATTGCCGCATCAAGCTTTCTCTGTGACGCTTTTGTACAAATAGGTAACAAATTTTTTGTTTGCAAAAAAAATAATTATACCATCATTATTTTTGATATAATATTTGCCATTTGAAAATACTGTATAGGAAAAAAGCAGTCGTTTTCTTTATGAAAACCACTGCCAATCCTTAGTAAATTAAAAATGCTCTAATTCTCCATCAACTTCAACATCATAATTTTCTAAAACATTTCCCTCTTTATCATAAAATGTATATCTTTTAGGTTTAATATCAAAATTTTTATCCAATGGATTATATGGTGTCTCTCCATATTCTGCTTGTCCTAAAATTTTAGAAGAATGAAACAATGTACCTTTATCTTCATAATAATCAACATATACTTCTGTTGTTCCTCTGAGTGTAGCCACCATCTTAATGCCATTGCGCTCCACATCTTCTTGCTGTGGAAATGCTATAAAACTTGATAACCCTGCCATAACCAATGTTACAAGCACAATAACACAGACAAACCCAATGCCTATGCCATATGTTATTTTTTTATCACTTGATGTTGTCATCTTTTTTAACATATATAAAACAGTCCATGTAGCAAATAACAAAAATAAAAAGATAATGCTCCAATATACAATACATGATGGTATACTTTTTAAAAACATATCATTCATTTCAAACACTTTTGTTGTAATCTGAAGAATGATTGCTATTACAACAGGAATCAATCCCCAAAATTTTTTAATTGCTTCTAACATGATTTCTCCTCATTTCTATATATTTTGTAACATTAAATCGTATTATCTGTCTTTTATAAACAAGCAGCAAACCTGATTACGAATATCTACTTAACAAATATCCTTTTCCATAAGAAAAAAAGAGTTGTATGCAATTCTTTGCAACTTCTTCTTATAAAGCAAAAAATTTCAAACAACCTTCTATAGCTAGCTTGTATTCACCTTAAATATACAAAGAAAGCGCGAGACGGGGATCGAACCCGCGACCCCCTCCTTGGCAAGGAGGTGCTCCACCACTGAGCCACTCGCGCAAAATAATGTCTATATTTAAGACTATCATATTCTTTTTATAGGACATGTCATACAAAGAGCGCGAGACGGGGATCGAACCCGCGACCCCCTCCTTGGCAAGGAGGTGCTCCAC
>CAJUTV010000011.1 GCA_910589305.1 uncultured Lachnospira sp.
ATCACAGGCTTATAGCCGCAGAGCAAACCACCAGCTTAGCTGGTGGTCCTGATTAGAAAATAAATAGGTTTGAGGTGATTAATTATAGATAGTGTTGAAATGGCAAAAAAATGTAATAAAAGACATGATTGTATGATGAGAGATATAAGAAATATTTTAAAAAGAAATCCTGAATTATCTAAACATTTTGTAGAGAGTTCATATATATCAAGTCGTGGTAAACATTACTCTAATTTTCAAATAGATGACATAGGAACTAATGTTTTAATTAATAAATTCAAGTATAATGTTCGTTCTGCAAGATTTGAATATAAATATATAAATGAAATAAAAGATTTTTTGGATGAAATAAATATTAAGTATGTTTTACAATATATAGTAGGTCATTATAGGATAGATTTATATATTCCTAAATATAATATTGCCATAGAAATTGATGAAGAAGAACATAAGTATAAAAAGGATTATGATTTACAGAGGCAAAATTACATAGAGAATCAAATACATTGTAAATTTATACGAATAAATGAAGGTGAAAGCTGTGGAAGTGTAATAGCAAAAATTGTAAAAGAATTAAGAAATTAGATGTGGGACTTATAATTATTGATTTTAAGTGAGTTGATTATAGGAGCAGAATATTTAGGGTTCTGCTCCTTTTGGTGGTGAAAAAATAATTTTATATTAGGATTCTATTCGTAAGTTATTGATAGTTATATTTATAATTTCATTTTCGCAATATTCTGGATAAATAACAAAACAAATTTCCAATCTTCAATGGTTGCATTATATTGTCCTAAATCAATAGAATATTCTTTTAAAATATTTTTTTCAAATTCTATTTTTCTTTTACACATTTCAACTCGATCCGATTTTATTTCAAGCCACATACTTTTTACATTTTGTGTTGTTATAGCAGAAAATATTAGTAATGATTTATTAAGGATATATTTCCTCCAATCACGGCAAGGTAATGATCTAATATATATACCAGCCCATTTATAATTATTATTATCTTGTATTAATGAAGTAAAATCTGCTTTAAGTAATAAAGATTTATTTTCTTCATTAGATTCAAAATCAAATAATGTAGCAGGAATACCACGATAATATGGAGCGCACTGTTCTTTAGAATAAGCATTAATATATTCTATTTTACCGAAGATAGTATCACTTTTAATATCAAAATCTTTTAAATTATTACTTTTTATATGTTTCCAACATGTATCTGCTGGATAGTCTTTTTCTGCTTTTGAAATACTTGCATTAACACCAGTTGATAAATCTACAAGATTATTCCACATATAAGCCATTCTATCAAAAGTTACTTTTTTACGAAATTTTTTAAATCGGTTTATCATTATTGGTTTTGTTTCTCTTTTTGATGAATCTAAATTATCAGGATCTTTATATACTAGAGGAATTATTCTTTTACCAGTTAATAGTGCATAATCAAATTCTTTCTCTGTATAGCTTATTTTTTCTTTTTCAATAATTGAACCATATTTTCCACCAAGAATAAGTATATAATAATCAGATTCATCAATTATTGGCTTTATACTTTCAAATTGGTCTTCACCTGTTGCAGTAAACAGTTCCATACCAGCAGGAATATGTCCCATTTTCATTATTGCGTTTATGACAATTTGTCGTTCTTCAATTAAATCTTTATATGTAGAACTAATAAAAAATTGATATTTATAATCCATTTTCAGTATCTCCTATATATTTGTATTTTTTATAATTACATCATTATTTTTTATAATAGTACTTATTATAGATTTTTTAAGTTCATTATTCATAAGAACTTCCTCCTTTAGTATTTTTTTATCAATATAATACCAAACATAAATATGTTTTTAAAGGTGTTTATAACATGTTTTTGAATTTTATTGTAATATTTTAAGTTGGTTATATAGTTTATATTTTTTATGTTATTTATATATTGGGAATTTAAGTAATATATTTAAAAATCTTAGAATGGTTCATAAAAGTTAAAATGCAATATTTATGAATATATAATATTATATCGTAAAAGATATAGTAATCATTTTAAGATGATAATTACCCCATAATTCCTATTGATTTAATAAGAATTAAATGATGGATTTTGATACTATATTATGTGTGGAGGATTTTAGGGGGATTTTTGTATAATTATACATATTTTTACGCATATTATGTATAAATATAAAAAATATTCATAAAAAATGAATATTAACCCCTGTTTTTGAACTAATCATATTGAAATAGTAGGAATAAATTTCTAAATTATCCCCATATTTTAAATTCAGATGGTATGATTTATATATCCAAATTTAACCCCTTATTGCAAATTTTGGTGGCGGAAAATTTCGCTGTGAAATTTAACCCCATATTATAGTAGGATTAGAGCGCAAAATTGCGCTATATTAAACTTAACCCCATATTAAATATATTGATTGTCCAAAATTGGATAGTGAAATTTAACCCCATATTTTTAATATGAAATATTCAAATTTAGAAAATGAAAAATTCTAAGAGTTATGATTTATAGTTTATAAAATTAAATGTAAGAATTGGGATAGTAGTTAGAAATGATGTGATAATGAAGTTAGTATATTATTAAAATATAGATTAGCTTATGATAAAAGTTTAAATATGACCTAACGAATCGTTACCCTATTAAAAATAAGAAAATAGCTACCATTGTTAATACTAAAAAGAAATTTATAGATAAGATAAAAAAGACACTCATGTTTTCAATGAGTGCCTAGTATAAGTTTAGGATTCTTTTAGTTCTTTTTTGTATTTGTAGTATGTATTGCGTGCTACACCTTGTAGATATTCTTTCATGATCTTGGCATCTGAAAATTTACCATCAAAGTCTTTGGATTGTTCTATAATAATTTTCTTGATAAGTTCCGCTTTATCATTTTTTATATTATGACTTCCTTCAGGTCTGCCTTGTGGTTTTTCGCTCCTAGACTTTCCTTCGGTAACTCTTTTAATTAAAAATAGTCGTTCATGTTCTGCTTGTTGAAATGCTAACCTTATGTTATCTTTTAGATTTTCTTTTTCAAAGTCGGCTACCAAGTCAAGAATACCATTTATAAGATTATCCATTTTTTCATTGCTGGAAGATACCCTTGCAATATGGTTCTGTGTCCTACGTTTGTATTCGTCTGTATCAATATGACGTTCTTTCAGGAATACAAGGTTTATATTCTGCTGCATAAGTTCCATATATAAATTATAACCTTCATCAGCATTTCTGGACATTCGGGACACTTCATCAAATATGATTGTATCACCAGACTTTACTTTATCAAGTAACTTTTTAAAAATGGCTCTATTTTCTATATCTTTGCCAGATTGCTTTTCTTCATAAATAATAGCATTTGTATCAAAAGATTTAATATTATCAATCTGTCTTTGGGTTTTCTGTTGCATGGTAGAAACTCTAACATAACCATATTTACACATAATGTTTACCTTCTTTCAAAACAGTATTAAATATATTTATAAATAAAATTGATATTGAAATTGTAGCAAATATAGGGTAAAAAGTCAAGAATTTTAGTATTATTTAACCATGAATATTTTTGATACTATTTTTGAATGGTAAAGAATGCGTTTTATATGTATTACATTTGAATCTGTATTGCCACAAGTGGCAACGACAATAGGTTATTTTTAAAGCTAGACCGATCACTCCAATTGGAATGGTCGGTTCAATAATGAAATCAACAAGATGGAGCATGTCAATAATTCATACTAACAAACTAGGATATAAATATTAGGTTAAAAAAAGCTAGTCCATAACGGATTAGCTTCATTGGGTAGTTATATGGTTTAGTTGGATTCTGGTTTGTCGTTGTCTGGTGGGTCTGGGATATATTCCATAATATCACCTGGTTGGCAATTTAAGTATTTGCATAATGTTTCTATGGTTCTAGTATCTATATGTCCATTTTCATGGATTTTTTTCCATGTGGATTGCCCTATTAACTTTTGTTTTTTTGTAATAGCATAAGAAGTAATACCTTTTTGTTCAAAAAGTTGAAGTAATTTATTATAGCTTATTGGCATATTTGAAAGTCTCCTAATTAATAAATATAAGATAACATATATAGTATATCATGGGAATATCGCACGATAAAGCGACAATATACACAAAAATATCTCGCATTTTTTAGCGATATTGCACATTGACTATCGCATTTAAAGGCGATATAATAAGTCCATAAGATAAAGACAAAGCAACAAGCACAATACTTGGCAGTATACTTTGTTACTTTGCCTAAATCTTAAATAATTGAATAGGGAGGCGATACCATGAAAGGCTATTATACCGCCTTTGGTTACATGGGTTATGTGCCTAGTGAGAAGTTATATATACTTTTTGCTAGTGAAGCCGATTATATCGACTACATAACTTAATCACCATACAGGGCATAGGATAAAATCCTTGTAAGTCCCTGTATAAAAACCTATTCACCAGTTGCACATTGACAACTAAATATAATCAGTCGGTATTGTGCTTTTTTATTATAGCATAAGCCGACCAAAAATGAAAGGACGGTTTTTATTATGATGAAATGGAAAACAAAAACGGAGACAACTAACATTGGAGTTCTTGATTTGGAAAATGTTACATTTAATGATGATTATTTACAGGTATCAATAGATATTTGTAGTATATCGGATAGCTTAAAGGCAGAAATTGAAAAGGCTGTTGAAATCTCAAAAAAACAGTATAGCAGAGAAAAAGAAGCTACCAATAAAGAGCATGGCACACATTGGCATACAGTTTGGAGCAATAAACCTGTTGTAATAGATTTTACATTTTTAAATGTAACCTTAGAAATTGGAAAGTCTGTTGATTATCAAATTTATGTTGGTTTCCATGATGCCGAAGATGAAACAATGGAAGTATGGGATTGTCCTATCACCGTTGACTTGTCCAAGTATGCTAATGACTTAAAGAAGGCAATCATTAAAGTATTGGTTGATAAATTCTTTTAATTGTAAAGGTGGTATGTATATGTTGGTTATGATGGATATAGATAAAATCACAATGCCAAGCATGTATACACATACACCGTCAAAAAAGGCTAAAATCAATAATCACATGATGTATTACTTAGAGCATGGAACATTAAAGCATAATATAGTAATTACACAAAAAGGAATGTTGGTTGATGGCTATTGTAGTTACATAGTAGCGGTAGTGTGTGGAATGTCATCAGTACAATGTGAAATTAATACAAAACGTTTAAAGTATGGACTAGAAAAGAATAGGAAAATAAATAATCGTTCACATAAGCGGGAAATATTGTACAATCGTCAAAATGGTAAATGTGCCATATGTGGCAAACAGTTGCAAATTGATGATTGTACAAACCTTGATAACTACTTAACTTTCGACCATATCTTACCAGTGTCTAAAGGTGGTAGTAACGGATTAATGAACTTGCAAGGACTTTGCAGACGTTGCAACCACGAAAAACAAGATTATTTTAAGGAGGACACAGAGTAATGGAAGAAATCACAGTAAAGGCGTTTATCGAAAAGGTGAACAATGGAGTTTATGAGGTTAAAAGCATGGACGGGTATGGTATTTATATCAACATGGTACATGTTCAATTTGCTTATGATGAAACAATGAACGAATTAACCCTTTTGAATGTTGAAGATGGCAGTGTAGTAGCAGAAGTTTCATTCAATGTTGAGGATTCAATAAGCTGTATCAATATTGACAATGAAGAACAAGACAGATTCATTATTGAATTTAGTTTGCCTATATCAGACTTAGAGATTAGGAAGGCAGCTTGATTATGATAATTATTGAATATGCAACATTCTTTAAGGTTCTGGTAATTAAACCTGATATTTTTGGAAGTATTATTGTGGACGAACGACATTTTACAACATTACCAGAAGCGGAGCAATTTAAACAGGACATACTACATAAGCACGATAACGTAATATGTGTGATATGTAAAATGTAAAAACTGAATATGGATAATGTAAAGAGCCTTGCAGGGTATTATAAGCCTTGCAAGGTTTTTTGTTGTGCTGTTTCGCCCATGAGCTGGCGAAGGATTTACAGATGAGAAGAATCATGCAATATCCATCGACACAAGTGGCGATGCTAATATTACATGTTGAATAGAGCGTAAAATTGCGCTGTATATAACCATTAAATGTTGGTTGCCGAAAATTCCGCTACCAAATATATTTGCATATGCTCATAGTCGAAAATTCGACCATGAAAAATATAATCATGCAATATCAAGTGTACATCAAGTACAGTTGTTAATGTTATATTGACTGTCCAAAATTGGATAGTGAAAATATAATTATCAAATATGCTTGTACATGACATGAGTTTAAATATATAGCCACAACATTGTATAATGCGATTTAAGACGTTTTTATTTGTAATAGGTATCAGAGTGCCAATAATCAAAATAACGCCTTAAAATTGATTTTAGAATGTATTGGATAAATGATTGTGGTATAGGGTGGATATGATGGAACGAATACCCCCTAAATGCTAAATTGGCAGTAGCAATATACATTTTTTTACACCTAGAAATTTTGCAAGGTTCAAAATAAACTTCACAAAATAATAAATATTAATTAAAATGTTTCTATTTTATTGACAATAAGATTTATTATAAATATAATAAAAGTACTGTAAACGGTACTGCATTAGGTACTAAAATAAACAATTAAGAAAGTGGGTGTAAAAATGATTGCAACAAAACCGATTGATTTACGAGCAAGACTAAAAGATTACCTTGATAATGCTTTTAATGGCGAGCCTGTTATCGTATCTCGAAAGAATAATGAAAATGTTGTTATTGTTTCAGAGCGTGAATATAACGAATTGATGAAAGCAAAAAGAAATGCAGAGTATATGGCAAAGTTACAACGTGGCATTTCTGCCCTTAATACTGGTAAGGGGATAGAACATGAAATAATTGAGGATTATGGCGAATGAGAAAAATATGGTTTGATGAAGCATGGGAAGAATACCTTTACTGGCAAACACAAGATAAGAAAACTATAAAACGAATAAATATGCTTTTAAAAGATATTGAGCGAGGATATTTTGACGGAATAGGCAAACCAGAACCATTAAAGGGTGATTATGCTGGATTCTGGAGCAGACGTATTGATGATAGTAATAGACTGATTTATCGTATCAATAATGATATATTAGAAATCATATCATGTAAAGGACATTATGAAGATTAAAGAATTTATAAAGGTTAATCTGACCTACGAAAATTAACATAAATAAATTTTAGCTTTAGTAAAACAGAATAACAAGCAATATTATATGAAAATACTAGTAATATGCTTTTAAATGTGTTATAATAATAAAAAAATGAAAGGAAGTGGTATACATGGCACAAATTAGTTTGCGTGTTGATGATGATGTCAAACGTAGAGCAGAGAAAACTCTTGATGATATTGGTTTAAGTATGTCTGCTGCAATTAATATTTTCTTAAAAACAGTAGCAAGAGAAAACCGTATCCCGTTTGAACTGTCTGCTGACCCATTTTATAGCCAAGAAAATATTGCTGAGCTTGAAAGAAGAATTGTTGATACACGTTCCGGTAAAAGTGTCTTGAAAGAGCATGAATTGATAGAGGTGGACTAATGAGAAAATTATGGCAAGATAAAGCATGGGAAGAATACCTTTATTGGCAAACACAAGATAAGAAAATCTTAAAAAAAATAAACCGACTCTTGATGGATATTGATAGAAATGGTTATCAATGTACTGGAAAACCAGAGCCATTAAGCGGAAACCTTGCAGGCTATTGGAGTGTTCGTATTGATGAAAAAAACAGAATAGTGTTTCGCATTGATGGAAATGACTTAGAAATTATGCAATGTGGAACACATTATAAAGATAAATAATATATAATTAAATAATTGAGATTCAAGGATTGCAGTAAAACGCTGTAGTCCTTTTTTTATTGCATAAATCAAACAAAAGGAAGGATTATTTTTATAAGTATGACAGAAAGAATTATAATAAATGATAAGAAATTTGTTCCTATTTGGGAAAAGTTCACTTTAACCATTAGTGAGGCAGCAGAATATTTCAATTTGGGAGAGAAAAAGATGCGATTTTTGGCAGATAGTTATAATGATTATGGATTTGTATTACAGAATGGAAATAAAGTATTAATAAAACGTAAGAAATTTGAAGAGTTTATAAATGAAACAAACGCAGTTTAGAAATATATAGATAGTAATAGATTTTGAGCCTTTGTTATGATATGATAAAAAATATTGTGACAAGGCTCTTTTTCATAGGAAAGGAGCAAAAGCAATGAGTATAAAAAGAAGAGATAATAAAAATCGAATTTTACGCAATGGAGAGAGTCAACGACCAGATGGAAGATATGTGTATGTATATGTAGATAATAGTGGAAAACAAAAGTTTCTTTACAGTTGGAAATTGGAGAATACAGACAAATTACCACAAGGAAAACGTGATTGTGTATCTTTACGAGATAAAATTAAGAGAGTGCAAAAAGATTTAGAAGATGGTCTAGTCTTTGATGGTGGTAAGATGACAGTATTACAACTGGTAAAGAAATATGTAGGACAGAAAACAGGAGTAAGACATAATACAGAAGCGAATTATAATTTCATAATTAATATTATTAATAAGGAAGATTTTGGAATGAGACACATAGATAAAGTAAAGTTATCTGATGCAAAAGCATGGTTGATTAAATTACAGTCTGATGGTAGAGGATATAGTACAATTCATGCAATTCGTGGCGTAGTAAGACCAGCATTTCAAATGGCAGTTGATGATGATTTAATACGCAAGAATCCGTTTGAGTTTCAGCTTGCGACCATTATTGTAAATGATAGCATTACAAGAGAAGCTATTACACGAAAACAAGAACGACAGTTTTTAGAATTTATTAAGAATGATAAGCATTTTTGTAAATATTATGATGGGATTTATATTTTGTTTAATACAGGACTTCGTATATCTGAATTTGTAGGTCTTGTTAAGTCGGATATTGACTTTGAAAATGGAAGAATTAAAGTAGACCATCAGTTACAAAGAAAAAGGAATATGGAATATACCATTGAGAGTACAAAAACTTCTAGTGGGATAAGATATGTTCCTATGACAACAGAGGTTAAGGAATGTTTTAAACGTATTATTGAAAATCGAAAGAACCCTAAAATTGAGCCTATGATAGATGGATATGTTGGCTTTTTGTTTTTGGATAAAAATAATATGCCTATGGTAGCTCTGCATTGGGAAAAATATTTTCAGCACATTTGTAAAAAGTATAATAGTATTTACAAAGCACAGATGCCTAAAATTACACCACATGTATGTAGACATACTTTTTGTTCTAATATGGCAAAATCTGGAATGAATCCAAAGACCTTACAATATATTATGGGACATAGCGATATTGGAGTTACATTAAATACATATACTCATGTGGGCTTTTCAGATGTTCAAAAAGAAATGAAAAGGGTATGTGAAGCCTAAAAATAGCGATTAGTAAATTAGTAAAAATAAATCAATTTACTAATGATTTTACTAATTTTGATGGCAAAGTTATACCAATTTATGCAATAATATGCTAAAATAAGCAAAAATGTATTCTATCAAGAAATGGCTTAAAATAAAGGAAAACACCGCATTTTCAAGGAGATTAGCAACATGGTAAAAATATTATTCATCTGTCACGGCAACATCTGCCGAAGTCCAATGGCAGAATTTGTTATGAAAGATTTAGTAAAAAAGCAGAACCGAGAAGCTGATTTTTATATAGCGTCAGCAGCTACAAGTACAGAAGAAATTGGCAATCCAGTGTACCCACCTGCAAGAAAGAAGTTAGCAGAAGTTGGTATCTGTGCTGATGGGAAATATGCGATACAGTTAAAAAAATCAGATTATGATAAATATGATTACCTTATAGGAATGGATAGTATGAATATTCGCAATATAATGCGTATCATAGGCAGTGATTCTGATAATAAAGTATATAAGTTAAGGGATTTTACAAGCAGTCCTGGAGATATAGCGGACCCATGGTATTCTGGAGATTTTGATACGACTTATAAACAAGTATTAGAAGGGTGTCAAAAGTTATTGGAAAGTATTAAGTAAATATATTAAAACAATATAAAATTTAAAAATCCCCTTTCTCTAATAATATTGAAAAAGGGGATTTTTAATAAATATGTTGATAGTTAAATTTTATTATTCATCTTCAATTTTGCAATGTTTAATAGAGTATTGTAATAAAATTCCTATCAGTTCATTTCTGCTGCGACCAGTTTTAGATGATAGTTCATCAATTTCAAACACAAGCTCCTCTTTAATTCTAATAGAAAATGTTTTGTAGCCGTCTTCACCTTTCGGACGCTTCTTTTTAATAATTAAATTCTCCTCATTCATTAGCAATTACCTCCCTATTCATAAATATATATTTGAAGAGCAAATCAACATATGTTATTATGAGTGTTATAAAATATGTTTTGTAAAAATACGCCTATATAAATTATTTACAATGTAAAAAATAATACAATAAAGAATGTCAAGTTTTTTTAGGTAATATTTGGAATTGGAGGCAAATGATAAAATATAGATTAATTGTTTTTTAAGTTAAAAATGTTTTGCAAAAAAATACTTGCGTTATAGTATATAAAAAAGTTAAAATGACAATGTATATGCAAACTTGATTAAATTAAGGAAGGATTCGATTTTCATGGATATTGAAGAAAAAACAATATTAATAGCAGATGATATGGAGGTTAATCGTGATATTATAAAATTAATTTTTGAAGAGCAGTTTAATATCCTTGAAGCTGCTGATGGTAAAGAAACGATTGAACTTTTAGATGCTCACCACGATAAGATTGTAATGTTATTTTTGGACTTGATAATGCCTGAAAAAACAGGGCTTGAAGTTATGGAACATATGAAAAATAAGGGATATATGAATACAATTCCTGTTATTATGATTACAGGTGAGGCTACTGCTGAAGCAGAGGAGCAAGCATATGTATATGGAGCTTCTGATGTTATATATAAACCTTTTAATGCAAGAGTTGTTATGCGCCGAACAATTAATATTATGGAATTGTTTGAAAATAGAATTAATATAGAAACAAAACTTAAAGAGCGTACAAAAGAGCTTGTTGCTGTACAAGCAAAACTTGAAAATAATAACGAATTTTTGATAAATGCGTTAAGCTCTGTTGTGGAATTTAGAAGTTTGGAATCAGGAGAACATATTAAGAGAGTACGATATTTTACTCGTATCCTTTTGAATTATTTAAAGGAATATTATCCAGAATATAATTTGACAAAAGAACAAATTGATTTAATTGTTAATGCATCGGTATTACATGATATTGGCAAGATTGCTATTCCTGACAGCATATTGTTAAAACCTGGAAAGCTTACTGCAGATGAATTTGAAGAAATGAAAAAGCATACTACATATGGCTGTGAAATTTTGGGTAAATTTAGACAGGAAGATAGTGACTTTTACCGTTATTGTTATGATATTTGTCGT
The DNA here is from genome assembly GCA_910589305.1 of uncultured Lachnospira sp. Taxonomy (GTDB): domain Bacteria; phylum Bacillota; class Clostridia; order Lachnospirales; family Lachnospiraceae; genus Lachnospira. The sequence goes on from CAJUTV010000011.1 coordinate 11,572, forward strand.
CACCATCATGAGCGATATGATGGCAATGGTTATCCAGATGGTTTAGCAGGAGATGATATTCCTATTTGGGCACAAGTTGTATCTATTGTGGACGTATACGATGCGTTAGTTAGTAAGCGTGTATATAAAATACCATATGCAGAAGATGAGGCAGTTAGAATGATTCATAATAATGAATGTGGTGTATTTTCACCTCAAATTTTAGAATGTTTTGATTTGGCAAAATTGGATTTGTTTAAGACATCCGAATTGCTTTCTTATGCAGATTCTAACAGAGGAAGAGAATAAAAAATTCAAACCATCTAGCTGTTATTGCAATGTAAGTACCTTATTTATGTTTTTGGGGCATTAAAGTGGTGTACTTTTTACTTTCTTGATAAGTTTAGATTATAAATGTGAGCTGCTGCAAGATAAATTTCTATTATAGAAAATGTTATCTTACAGCAGCTTATTTATATTTTCATTTCATTGATTAAAATTTATATTTTATCAATTCTTTTTTTTATAATATTTTTGATTTCCTTAATGATACAATTTTATAATATTTTGATTTTGTAAGGACTCCATATTTATTTAGAAAGCCTTAAAATCAAATTTGGCAGGGTGATTTCAAATTTAGTACCATACCAATGGCTGTTGTCATCAACTGTATGAATCATACATTCTAAAGTATAATCACAGGCAATTTTAACAGCATCATAAACATTGTTATTTTTTAGTAATACCCCAGTAAATGTAGAGGCAAAAACATCACCTGTGCCATGACAATTTTGCGGTAATTTTTTGTGTTTGTAGTACGATTTTTTGACACCATCATAAATAACAACACCAGTGTAATCTGGTACAAAGTGAACACCTGTCAATATTATTGTTCCAGAGCAAAATGTTTTTAGTTTGTATAACATTTTATCAATATAAGATTCATCATATTCTTCTTGATAATTGGTATCTGTCAGTAGACACATTTCAGTGATATTTGGAAGTAAATAGTCAGCCTCTTCACATAAATTTTTCATAGCTTCAACATAAGATTGGTCAAATCCAGTATATAGTTTTCCATTGTCAGCCATTGCAGGGTCAATGATTTTAAGACAATTTGTTTTGGCAGTTGATTTCATAATGTTTTTAACATAGTGAATCTGATTGTGATTTCCAAGATATCCTATATAAAATGCATCAAATTTAATCTGTTCTTGATTCCAATATTGTTCAATAATTGGCATGTCCTCCGTCAAATCCCGAAAGCTAAAATGATTAAATGCTGTATGGGCAGATAATACAGCAGATGGCAATACTGCTGTTTCATGTCCACATGCGGATAAAATTGGAAGTGCTACAGTAAGTGAACATTGTCCAACACAAGAAATATCCTGAATGGTTAATAAACGTTTATAGGGCTTTATAATTTTTGAATTACTAAGCATTTTAAGAATTACTCCATTGCTTTTTTAATTGCCTCTAACAGTTCATCATATGTTTCATATGCCATAAGGTTTGGGTTATCTGCTTTAATTTTATCTGTGCTTTTAAAGAGAAAACCAGCTTTGCTAGCATGAATCATACCAAGGTCATTATAGCTGTCACCACTGGCGATTGTATCATAGCCAATAGATTGGAGCGCCTTTACTGTAGTATATTTAGAATTTTCTATTCTCATTTTAAAGCCTGTAATTTCGCCATTTGGAGCAACTTCAAGTGAATTGCAAAAGATTGTAGGCCATCCTAATTTTTTCATTAGAGGGGTTGCAAATTGTGTAAATGTATCGCTTATAATAATTACCTGTGTGATAGAACGCAGCTCATCAAGAAATTCTTTTGCGCCAGGAATAGGGTCAATTGTAGCGATGGTATCTTGTATTTCTTTAAGACCAAGATTATGTTGTTTAAGAATGTCTAAACGCCAATTCATAAGTTTGTTGTAATCTGGTTCATCGCGTGTTGTTCTCTTTAATTCAGGGATATTGCTTGCCTCTGCAAATGCAATCCATATTTCTGGTACTAATACACCTTCAAGGTCTAAACAGGTAATGTACATAATAATTTCCTCCAAAATATTATTGATTTGATTCACTGAAATTTTCAGTAATTGTTTGTTATTATAGCACAGTATTTTATACAGTGTCAAAAATATTAAAACATAATTATAAGTAAGAAAAGATAGGATAAAAGTATATTTTAACCTCATCAAGGAAGTCCCCCACTTCAATGCTGCAAAGGCATAAGTGGGGGAGGGGCTTGCTTGTTTCAATAGAAGTATAAGCTCCCACTGAAAAGCTATGATAGTAGCTATAAGGTTAGGGTGTCAAACACCCAAGCAAGTAGCGTAGCGGATTGCGAATATCTGCTTAAAAAATTTCTAGCGATTTAATAATGTACAAATTTATGGTATAATGCCATAGTATAATAATTTTAAAATTTATAAAGTACATTTTTTGTAAAAATTCATATGAATTTTATGTTATAATAATGATAATAAAATTATAATATTAGAGCATTTTGTGATTTTTTTACAATAATATAAATTAAGATAATATTTTTTATATAAAAATTATTTTAAAAGTATATTAATTAAAAAATGATATAGAAACAAATTGAAGTGGAAAATGAAAATCCAGAAATAAAATTTAGCTGATAAATGTGTGTTTATAAAAAATAGAAAGCAAAACAATCTTTGACCTTGCAGGTTAAGTAAGGAGTGAAAATAAATATGGAAGAAATTGCATTAATACCACAAATTGATATCCGACTAGCAGAAAAAACAGATGCATATAATTTATTAGAAATATATTCATACTATATAAAAAATACAGCTATTTCATTTGAATATGAGGTTCCAACAGTGGAGGAATTTGGTGATAGAATAGTAAAAATTAGTGAATGGTATCCATTCCTTATAGGGGAATTAGATGGACAGATTGTAGGCTATACATATGCAGATACATTTAAAAATAGAAAAGCTTATGACTGGGCTGTTGAATCATCAATATATGTTGACAATAGTTATAGAGGTATAGGAATTGGAAGACAGTTGTATGAAGAACTTGAAGATTGCTTGAAATCACAAGGAATTGTCAATATGAATGTATGTATTGCTGTTCCAGAAGTACCTGATGAATATCTTACCAATGACAGTGAATTGTTCCATGAACGTTTAGGATTTTATAAGATAGGGCAATTTAATAACTGTGGCTATAAGTTTAACAGATGGTATCATATGGTATGTATGGAAAAAATGATAGGTGCACATCTTGATAGACAGCCACCTATAAAAAAATTTGTTAATACTATTAAATATATACATTATATAGAGAGGTCGAGAAAAAAACAGTATAGTTGAAAGGAATATTTTTAACACAGTTAATACATTTCAATATGTTAAAGCATTCCTATGTTACATTTTGAAAGAAATACCCAATAAAAAATAATTTAAAAAAATATAATTTGGTAGTTGACAAGATAATATTTCTGTGCAACAATACACGTGAATTAAATATAACGATTATGTCCCTTATTATGAGTGGTGGAGATACATAGGATCGATGAAGCCCGGCAACCCCATAACGTTTGGAAGGTGCCAACCTGAGCGGAGATGTGCTGTAGTATAAATTGCAGTGATTCGAACAATAAGAGGATTTCCAGTCAGATGATTGCGAGTCCTTTAATGAGGGCTCGTTTTTTCACACAAGGCACATGGAGAATGGACTGCTTTATAGAGGTGCTTTGCATAAAATGATTTATATATGTTAAGAAAGGACAAAAAAATGGAAAAAAGATTATTTACTTCAGAATCAGTTACAGAAGGTCATCCTGATAAAATTTGTGACCAGATTTCAGACGCTGTGCTTGATGCAATGTATGAACAAGACCCATATTCAAGAGTAGCTTGTGAAACACTTACAAATACAGGATTTGTAGTAGTTATGGGTGAAATTACAACAAAGGCAAATGTAGATATTACACAGATTGTAAGAGATACAATATGCGATATTGGTTATGATAGTTCAGAAAAAGGGTTTGATGGAAATACATGTGCTGTATTATTAGCATTGGACAAGCAGTCACCAGATATTGCAATGGGTGTTGATAAGTCTTATGAGGTGAAAAATGGAGATGAAGATACACTTATTGATTCGATTGGTGCTGGAGATCAAGGCATGATGTTTGGTTATGCAACAAATGAGACTGAAGAATATATGCCATATTCTGCTGCCCTTGCACAAAAACTTGCAAAGCAATTGACAAAGGTGCGTAAAGATGGCACTCTTGCTTATTTGAGAGCAGACGGAAAAACACAGGTTACTGTTGAGTATGATGAAAATAGTGTGCCTGTTCGATTGGATGCAATTGTTGTGTCTTCACAACATGCACCTGAAGTAACACAAGAACAAATCCATGCTGATATTAAGAAGTATGTTATTGATGAAATTGTAGATAAGAATATGATTGATGAAAATACAAAAATATTTATCAATCCTACAGGAAGATTTGTTATTGGCGGACCAAATGGAGATAGTGGTCTTACAGGACGTAAGATTATTGTAGATACTTATGGTGGTGCTGCAAGACACGGCGGCGGCGCATTTTCTGGAAAAGACTGTACAAAGGTTGACCGTTCAGCTGCATATGCTGCACGTTATGTAGCAAAAAATATTGTGGCAGCAGGTATTGCAGATCGATGTGAAATTCAGCTTTCATATGCAATTGGCGTTGCACATCCTACATCTATTATGGTTGAAACATTTGGAACAGGAAAGCTTGAAGATTCTAAAATTGTAGAAGTTATCAGAAAGAATTTTGATTTAAGACCAGCAGGAATTATCAAAATGTTAGACCTTAGAAGACCAATTTATAAGCAGACTGCTGCATATGGTCATTTTGGAAGAATTGATTTAGACCTTCCATGGGAGAAGCTTGACAAGGTTGATGACCTTAAGAAAGCACTTAACTAATTAAGTATTATAATAAGGATACTTTAGCCACATCTAAGGAAGTTCCAACTTTAATGTTGTAGAGGCATAAGTGGAAGATAGACTTGTGCTGCAATAGCAGCTAGACAGTTTGAGCAATCAGTACAGTGGATTGTGAATATTCAATTTGACATAAACAAAAAGACAACGGTGTATTTTGCACAGTTGTCTTTTTATTGTTTAACAATCAATAAAACCACTTGCTATGCAGGTGAGTTCCCACTTAGCTTTAAGTAAAAAAAACTCCATGTTAAAATAATTTGTAGGTTCGCTAACCACAAATATAAAAACAAGGAGGTATCCAAATGGATAATAATACTTTATCACATACAAGATGGAACATGCAACTATCCTATTGTATTTGTACCAAAATATAGAAGAAAAGTGATATATAAGCAGATAAGAACAGATGTAGCACATATATTAAGTGAATTGTGCAAAAGAAAAGGAAAAGAAATAATAGCGGCAGAATGTATGCCAGATTATGTACATATGTTTGTAAGTATACCACCAAAGTATAATATATCAGAAATAATGAGATGCTTAAATAAAGAAAATGTTGCAAATAATATTTGAGAAAAGGATAGTTTAAAAATATGATAGTTATTATTGAATATGATGCTGATTTCTAAAGCAAATTAAAAATATTTTTATTTTTTTGTTAAAAAATGAAAAATAATTAAATTTTCTCTTTTAAATTTGAAGAAGGTTGTATATAATGATAACTAGTCGCAAAATGCGATGCATTCGTATATATGATATAGTTACTTATTTGAGTTTATTTCCGCCAGTAATGAGCTAAGTGCTATACAAAAGTCTAATTTTGATTGATTTGCATATTAGCGAATACTGCGATATCAAATATTTTGTTAGTTTATTAGTAGGATATTTGATTAATATAGAAGATTTGTGATACAAACATGAAAGGGGATTTTGTGATGTTATCTACGGACATTGGTATTGATTTGGGAACAGCTAGTATTCTAGTTTATATAAAAGGTAAAGGTGTTGTGTTAAAGGAGCCTTCAGTTGTTGCGTTTGATAGAGATACAAATAAAATTAAGGCGATAGGGGAGGAAGCTCGTCTTATGCTTGGTAGAACGCCAGGAAACATTGTGGCTGTTAGACCATTAAGACAAGGTGTTATTTCAGATTATACAGTAACAGAAAAGATGCTTAAATATTTTATTCAAAAGGCTATTGGCAAAAGAATGTTAAAAAAGCCAAGAATTAGTGTTTGTGTACCTTCTGGTGTAACTGAGGTGGAAAAAAAGGCAGTGGAAGATGCAACATTGCAGGCAGGAGCTAGAGAAGTTGCAATTATTGAGGAGCCTATCGCCGCAGCAATCGGTGCAGGTATTGATATTGCTAGACCATGTGGCAATATGATAGTTGATATTGGTGGTGGTACAACAGATATAGCAGTTATATCGCTTGGCGGTATTGTTGTAAGCACATCAATTAAGATTGCTGGAGATGATTTTGATGAAGCGCTTGTTCGATTTATGAGAAAAAAACATAACCTTCTTATTGGAGAAAGAACAGCAGAAGATATTAAAATTAATATTGGTTCAGCATATCAGAGAGCAGAGATTGCTGTAATGAATGTAAGAGGACGTAATCTTGTCACAGGTCTGCCAAAAACAGTTGAAGTCACATCAGAAGAGACAGAAGAAGCTTTAAGAGAAGCAACTTCACAGATTGTTGAAGCTGTCCACAGTGTCTTAGAAAAAACGCCTCCAGAACTAGCATCCGATATTGCAGACAGAGGTATTGTTCTTACTGGTGGCGGTGCATTATTAAATGGATTAGAGGACTTGATTGAGTCAAAAACAGGAATCAATACAATGACAGCAGAAGACCCAATGACGTGTGTAGCAATAGGAACAGGTAAATTTATAGAGTTTTTATCTGGACATCGAGAAGATTAAAGTGGAATTTTAGTTATTAATGATAAGTATTTTATAAAATATATAATTGGATAAAAATAAACTTGAAGTAAGCTTCTGATTTTAGCAATATATATTTTTAAAACATATATAATTAGATTATGCAGTTAGATAAAGAATAAAATAAAATTATTTGATTTAATAATAAGTACTTTATAAAATATATAATTGGATAAAAATAAATTCAAAGTAAGCTTATAATTTTAACAATATATATTTTAAAAATATATATAATTAGATTATGTAGTTAGATAAAGAAAAAAGTCAAATAAAGCTTTTCAATTTAATAATAAGTACTTTATAAAATATATAATTGGATAAAATCAAAATTAAAGCAAACTTTTGATTTGAATATATAGATACTTTTATAAGATATAACATTTTTAATTTGATAAAGAGTAATTAATATACACTTTTTAATTTTATTAAATAGATATTTTTATAAGATGTATAATTAAATAAAATAAAAAAGTAAATGTTTAATTTGAATAATAATTGCGTCTATATATGCAATTATAATAGGAAGGATTAAAGAAAATTTATAGTTTTGGTTGTAAAAAATACTATTTTTATATGATGGGTATTTTTGCATAATTGACAAATTATACCATGAAAATAAAATTTTATACTTTTATGCTAGTAAGCTATTAAGTTTTTACAAATTGTGACGATATTGCTTACAGGCGATTATTTAATTAAGGAACGAGGTGAAATTATGGTTAAAGGATTATACACTGCATATACAGGTATGGTGGATAGCCAACGCAGAATGGATGTTATTACCAATAACCTTGCAAACTCTTCAACAACAGGTTATAAGAAAGAGGGATGCACAACAAAATCATTTGACGAGATGTTTGGTATTAAGATTAAGGATAGAACCGTTGGCACCCTTAACCAGAGGATTGGTAAACTTTCACTTGGAGCTAAAATTGGCGAAACATATCGTGACTGGACGCAGGGTTCTCTTATTAACACAGATAATACATATGATTTTGCATTAGCAGATAAAGGATTTTTTAATATTTCCTTTACCAGTAAAAGTGGAGTGACATCAACTATGTATTCCAGGGATGGGTCGTTCCAGATGAACGCAGAAGGTTATCTGGTTACCAAGGATGGTGATTATGTATTAGGTGAGAGTGGCGCACCCATTCAATTACCTACAAATATAGCACAATTGAGAGTTGAAAAGACTGGCGAGATATATGCTGATAATATGTATGTTGATACATTTTTAATAACTGATTTTGAAGATTATAATTATCTTGAAGAATATGGTGAAAATTTGTTTCGAGCAGTAGAGGGAGCAACACAGAAGCAAGACGTTAGCGCAGCTGTTATTCAAGGTTACAAAGAGGCTTCCAATATTAATGTTGTTTCAGAAATGGTTGAAATGATAAGTCTTGCCAGAGAATATGAAAGTAATCAAAAGCTTATTCAGACCGTTGACAGTATGTTAGGCGGCATGGTAAGCATGTCTGAATTATAATATTTGCGCTAGCAGCGCACAGAAAGGAATATAATTATGGTTAGGTCGTTATATTCTGCTGCATCAGGTATGATGGCACAGCAGACAAATGTAGATGTTATTTCGCACAACCTTTCTAATGTTAATACAGTAGGTTATAAAGGTCAAAGTGCTAGTTTTAAGACGTTGTTATATCAAGATTTGCAGGCAAGAACAACAACAGCTAATGGAGAATTTAAACCAGTCAGCGCACAAGTTGGACTTGGTACAAGAGTGTCAGCTATAACTTCTCACTACACACAAGGTTCAGCTATGGAGACAGAAAGCAACACCGACTTTTTAATTAATGGTGATGGATTTTTTGCTATACAAAACCTTGATGGAGAGACTGTATATACAAGAAATGGTAACTTTTATTTTGCTATTGATACACAAGGCGCTGCTTTATGTACAGCCGATGGTTATCCTGTTTTAAGTTCAGATGGTAATCCAATTGTACTTACATCAGAATATAATCCTTTAAAGGTTACATTTGATGCGGATGGTAATGCTTGTTATCCAGATGAGCAAGGCAATCCACAGCCAATAGAAGGTATGCAGATTGCATTGTTCCAGTTTACAAATCCTTCTGGTCTTGAGAAAATTGGTGATAATTATTTAAGAGCTACTGATGCGTCAGGAGTTCCGCTGAATGAGGCTTATGATGATATTGGCAAAAAGAGCGCCATAAAATCAAAGTATCTTGAAGGTTCCAATGTCAATGTTGCAACAGAGATGGTAAATCTTATTATAGCACAGAGAGCTTATGAACTTTGTTCTAAAGCAATTACTACATCTGATACAATGATGGAGCAAGCAAATAATCTTAAGAGATAATTAAGGTAATTATCATAACAAAGCTGTAATAATATTTTGATTCTTTGTGTAAAAAGCAGCATGGAAATGAGGGTAGATATGGATAATTTTATAAATGGTATTCAGTCAACATATGCTAATCATACATATACTGGCTCAACAAATGCTATTGAAGACAAATTGAACAATAGTGATTTGTCTAAGGCGACTGATGAGGAACTTATGGAAGTTTGTAAGGACTTTGAAGGTTATTTTGTAGAGCAGATGTTAAAAGCAATGATTAAGATGTCTAAAGTAGATGGAGGCTCTGATGATAATATGTATTCAGGGCTGTTTGGTGTGACAGGAAGTTCAGATACAGGCATGAGTACACTGTCAAGTTATTTTGGAGATGAGATGATAAAGAATGTCTCTGATAAAATAGTTGATTCTAATGGCGGCGGCGGACTTGGACTTGCACAGCAGTTATATGAGCAAATGAAGAGAAATTATACTGTGGAAGAAATCGAATAAAGAGGCATGAGAATGGAGGATAAACGTGGATTATGAAGCTGTAAAACACGTTGAAGGATTTGTTGAAAATATTATATTTCGCAATGAGGACAGTGGATATACGGTATTTAACATAATTTATGAAAATGAAGATATTACCTGCGTTGGTGTATTAGGTTACATTAGCGCAGGTGAATTTATCGTTGCTGAGGGAAACTTTGTAAAACATCCATCTTATTACATGCAGTTTGCAATCACATCTTATGAATTTAAAGCGCCATCAGATGAAAGTTCTGTAAAGCGTTATCTAAGTTCCGGCGCAATCAAGGGCATTGGGGAGAAAATGTCTGAAAATATTGTCAATAAATTTGGAGATGATACATTTAGGATAATGGAGGAAGAACCGGAACGTCTTGCAGAGATTAAAGGAATTAGTATAAAAAAAGCTATGGAAATAGCAGAGCAGTTAAATGATAAAAAAGAACTGCGAAGTGCTATGATGTTTATGCAAAAATATGGCATAAGCATGAAGATGGCTAATAAAATCTATTCTAAATATAGTTCAAATATATATAAAATATTAAAAGAAAATCCTTATAAATTAGCTGATGATATTGATGGTATTGGATTTAAGATAGCTGATGATATAGCAGCAAAAGTAGGTATTAGGGCAGACTCTGATTTTAGGATTAAGAGTGGAATATATTATTGTCTTTATCAGGCAGTTGCACAAGGACATGTATATTTGCCTATAGAAGAGTTGTTTATACAGGTAAAAAATCTTTTATTGATTGAGATGCCTAATTTTGATAACTGCCTTATTGACATGGCGATTGATAATCGTATAGTAATTAAAAAGATACAAGAAAAACAATGTGTTTACGCCGCAAGATATTATCATATGGAGACAAGTGTTGCAAAATTGCTAAAAGATTGTGATTTAGAGTATGATTGTCCTGATGAAGAAATTGATGAGAGGATATCTCATATTGAACATTTATTAGAGATTCATTTAGATGATATTCAAAAAACTGCGGTAAAGACTGCTGTTCATAATGGACTTATGGTAATGACAGGAGGTCCTGGAACTGGAAAAACAACAACTATTAATGCTATTATACAATATTTTCAGATGGAAGGTATGGATATACGGCTTGCTGCGCCTACAGGCAGAGCGGCAAAAAGAATGACAGAAACATGTGGTTATGAAGCCCAGACAATACACAGACTGCTTGAAGTGAGTGGTAAAACAGTAGGTGAATTGACAGGAAAAACACATTTTGAAAGAAATGAAGATAATCCATTAGAGACAGATGTTATTATTGTTGATGAGATGTCTATGGTTGATGTTAGTCTTATGAATTCCTTGCTAAAAGCAATTGCAGTAGGGACAAGATTAATATTAGTGGGTGATACAGACCAGCTTCCAAGCGTAGGTGCAGGCAATGTATTAAAAGATATTATCGCATCTAAAGCCTTTCCTGTTGTCAAGCTAGAAAAAATATTTCGTCAGGCAGCAGAAAGTGAAATTGTTACACATGCCCATGAAATTAATAAGGGAAAGAAAGTTGTTCTTAATAAATATAGCAAAGATTTTTTATTTATACACAGAAAAACACCAGAAGAAATAATTAATGCAATGTACACATTGATTAAAGATAAATTGCCAAAGTATGTAGGGGTTGATGTGGGAGAGCTTCAAATATTAACACCTTCAAAGAAGTCGTCTGTAGGGGTAGAGCGGTTAAATCAACTGATGCAGGAACGGTTGAATCCGCCAAGTCCTTCAAAGATGGAAAGAAAAGTAAAAGATACAATTTTTCGTGAAAACGATAAAGTAATTCAAACAAAAAATAATTATCAGCTTCAGTGGGAAAAGCGAAATAAAAACAATATAGTCTATGATACAGGCAGCGGTGTTTTTAATGGCGATACTGGAATTATACAAAAAATTAACGTGTTTTCAGAACAAGTAATTATCAAATTTGATGATGCAAGAGAAGTGGTTTATGATTTTGATATGCTTGAGGAATTAGAACTTGCATATGCTATTACTGTTCATAAATCTCAAGGAAGTGAATATCCAGCGGTAATTATTCCAATGTATTCAGGACCAAGACTTCTTATGAATAAAAATTTATTGTACACGGCAGTGACAAGAGCTAAGAAATGTGTATGCTTAGTTGGCAATGAAGATGTTTTTCACCAAATGGCAGCAAACGAAGCAGAACAAAAAAGATATTCCTCATTAGATACACGAATTAAAGAGCTAAAGTTAAATGAATAGAAAGGTATTTTATTGATTGATTCGACACAAAATAATAAATAGAGCAGTAACGTTTGTTGTAAATAGCATATATCCTTTGGCATGTCCTATATGCAGCAGACCAACAGATAAAAAGCTTCATATTGACTTTCCGACATGGCAGGAATACGGTGATGTGTGCAGTGATTGTACAGACAAAGTAAAACCAATAGACCAAGCTCAATGTATGAAATGTGGAAAAATTTTAAATGATAATGACAGTGAATATTGTTATGATTGCAAATATATAAGACATGAATATACGCAATGTATTGCAGCATTGCCTTATGAGGGACAGATAAAACAATCCATATATCGGTTTAAATATAAGGGCTGTAGAGAGTACGCATGGTGGTATGCAAATATTATAGAAAAATATTGTGGGGAACGAATAAGGATATGGAGTCCAGATATTATTATTCCTGTACCAATGTATCATGCAAAGGAAAAAGTGAGAGGATATAACCAAACAGAGCTGATAGCTCAAAATTTATCAAAATTATTAGATGTTGATATGAACGCCCAATTATTGTTTAGAATAAAAAAAACAGCACCTATGAAAAAACTTCATGCAATAGAACGAATAAAAAATCTTGAAAATGCTTTCCTTGTAAAAAGGAAAATGATAGAATATAATAAGGTACTTCTTTTAGATGATATATATACTACAGGAGCAACGCTTGATGCCTGTGCAAAAGCACTGAAAAGACAGGGAGTGAAAGAAGTATATGGTGTCTGTCTGTGCATTGGAAGAGGATTTAGTTAATTTGTATGTAACAGTTTAGCTGCGCCATTCGCAAGGATACTTATGGTGCTTTTTGCTCCGAAATAAACACTCAACTTATGTATTTACTCGTTCATAAAAACATCCAAGTATGTTTTTTACTTGTAGCAATACATGGTTGAACTGTTACATTTATATATTGCTGTTTAACAGCGGAATGGAGGAAAGATACTATGGATGTAAGAAATTGCAGAGTATGTGGACGTTTATATAATTATATTGGCGGCGCATATAGAAATATGTGTCCTAGCTGCGTTAGCTCTCTTGAAGATAAATTTCAAGATGTAAAGGTATATATAAACGATAATCCTATGGCAAGTATTAGTCAGATATCAAAGGATTGTGATGTCAGTATTAAGCAGATTGAACAGTGGATAAGGGAAGAGCGATTGTATTTTTCAGATGATTCGCCAATTGGCATTGAATGTGAAGTGTGTGGAGCGACAATTAAATCAGGAAAATACTGTGAAAATTGTAAGTCTACAATGGCAAATCAATTAGGAAACATGTATAAAGATAAAAAGCCACAGTCAGCAAAGAAAACAAATCAAAAAGATGCGGCAAGGATGAGGTATTTAGATAAATAGTAAAAAGTAAGGACAAAAAGGTTCATTTTACGGATTAGAAAATTGTAATTTATTAGCAAGTCTTTTTTATTTTTTAATTTTAGGTATTAAGTAATATGAACAACTGTCCGATAAAGTATTTAAGAACATAATGAAACGGAGGCGGTAGTATGCGTATTGATGCATATAATGCAGTTAGCCAAGTATATCGGTCTAATAGTACCCCAGTGGTAAAAAAAGCCGATAATAATAAGTCATTTAGCGATAAGTTAGAAATTTCACAGACAGCTAAGACTTTTAAGACAGCAAAAGCGGCTGTTGACAATGCACCAGATATCCGAGCTGATAAAGTTGCTCAGATAAAGGCGCAGATGGAGGCAGGTTCTTACCATATAAGTTCAGAAGCAGTTGCAGATAAGATATTGGAGAATATATCAACGTTGATATTTTAAGCGGGGTTTTATAGATGGCAAGTTTAATTGAAAATCTTATAGATGTCCTTAGTAAGGAAAATTTGCAATATCAAGAATTAATTAAACTGTCAGAAGATAAAACTTCTGCTATTGTTAATAATGATGTAGTTAAGCTGCAAGATATACTTGGACTTGAACAAAGAAATATAGATATTATTAATAAGCTTGAGACCAACAGAGAAGATTGTGTTAAAGATATATGTTGTGTATTGAATCTTTCTCAAAAAGGTATGCGTATTGATATGATTATAGAGATGTTGTCTAAACAACCAAAAGAACAAGAAGCTCTGCGAGATATTCATATGAAACTAAAAAGGACACTAGATTATCTTATGCGTATTAATGAGAACAATAAAGTGTTATTGCAAGAATCAATGGATATGGTTGAGTTTGAACTTAATCTTGCAAGAAATTCAGTGATGGCGCCGCAGACAGCAAATTATAGTAAGGGCGCATGTGAACAGGTAGGGTATGGTTCAATAGGCAGTTTTGATGCAAAGCAGTAAAGAACTTCAATATGAGGTTCTTTTTTTATAAATTGAAAGTATAAAATTTACTATTTTTAGATAAATAACTAAATTTTAAATATACATTTTATTAAAAAAGAAAAGTAAAGATATGTATAGCTAAGCAAGATATTTAAAATATTTACAAAGAAAGAAGCGAGCATACAAGGAGGGCAGATTATGGCAAATGGTATGGGCAGTTTGATGATTGGAGCAACAGGGTTGAAATCATCACAGGCGGCTTTGAACACTACAGCACACAATTTAGCAAATATTGATACAAAAGGATATACACGTCAGCAGATTGCATTTAAAGATACACAATATGTAAAGGTTCCAGGAAATTATAATTGCCCTGTTACTTCAACGTATGGTTTAGGTGTAGGCGTTAATGAAATTAGAAGAATCAGAGATGAATTTATAGATAGGGCTTACAGGTCTGAGAATTGCAGATTAGGATATTACTCAAGCCAATATAAAACAATTGAGGAAATTGAAGACCAATTTGGTGAATTACAGGGTGTTACTTATCAGGAAAGTCTTGAAAATTTGCGCGATGCAATCAATGAATTAAGTAAAGAGCCATCAAGTACAACAAGGCGTTCTTCACTTATACAGAGTGCTTCTGCTTTTTTGACAAGGTCGCAAGCTGTATATAAAGGTCTTACAGATTATCAGGCTACATTGAATATTGAAGTCGAAAATATGGTAAATAAAATCAACAAACTTGGAAAAGAAATATTTGACCTCAATAAACAGATTGCTAAGATAGAAAGTGTCGGACTAGAAGATGCAAACGATTATCGAGATGCGAGAGATAACGCATTAGATGAATTGAGTGGATATATCAATATCTCTTATTTTGAAGAGCCAAGCGGAGAAGTTGTTGTCAATGCAGAGGGTGTTCCATTTGTTACCTTAACAGGAACATTAGAGATGTCTATGCGAACAACAGAAGGAACAATGCTGCACATACCTACATGGCCTGCCTTTGACAGGGATGTATATCCAGAGTCTGTAATGAATAAAATTACAGATAACTATGATAAAGCAGAGTTAAAAGGACTGCTTTTGGCAAGAGGAAGTATTCTTGTAAGTGCTGACGATGTTCCTGTAAAGCCACAACAAAAGGATTATGACCTTACAACAAATGATGGTAAACAAAAATATGAGAATGATTATGCAGAATATCTTGATAAGCAGGAATATTATAATAAATACATTGACTCATCAGCCATATTGACAGCTATAGCTGGTCTGGATAAGTTGGTAAGTGGGCTTGTTACAGCAATTAATGATGTTTTATGTCCAGAAAAAGAGATGACATTAACAGCTCCGTTGATGAATAATGGGGAAGAGGTGATGCCAAACACCTATACATATTCTGGGGTTGCCCAAGATGTAATGTATGATGTTTATGGCAATGAGGTAAAAGGCAAAAGTGAGAACGGAACATATACATTTGTATCAAAGGAAAAGTTATATACAGATAAAGAACATACAAATGCAGCAACGGTGAGCAGTTATAATTATACAATTCTTGATATGGATAAAACTGATTATGGAATGGATGATGATAAGACTGTTGGTGAGGAGATATTTTCCAGAGCAGACACGCCAAGATACATTATTATGGATGATGGAAATGGCGGCAAAATGTATGTTCATAATAATCAAAATGAAAGAGGAAATCGTACAGAGTATTCAGTTGGTAATCTTCATATTAATGCTGCTGTTGCACAGGATGTTGGAAAAATCCCAATGACGACGGTTCAAGGAAAGGAAGATATGGCAAGAGGACAAGAGCTTCTTGACATATGGAGCATGGATTTTGCTTCTGTAAATCCAGAGCAGTATTCTGTTGGGACATTTTCAGAATATTATGATAATTTTACTAGCCAATATGCTATAGCAGGTAATGTGCTTGAAGATTTTGTTGGTCACTGGCAGACAATGGTAAGTGGTTATGACCATCAAAGAATGCAGACAGAGGGTGTTTCATCGGATGAAGAACTGCAAAAGATGATTAAGTATCAACAGGCATATAACGCTTCATCAAGATATATTAATGTTATTAGTGAGATGTTAGAACATCTTGTAACATCGCTTGGTTCATAAAAACTTTATATGTATTGATTAAGATTCATTTAATAATTGCCGATAACTGTATTAGTAAGGGCGTCAATCCTTATTATAACAGTTATCGGCATTGTTATTAACAGTGTATAGATAAGGACAAAATCTATTATTTTGAATGTATGTTGTGCAAAATAAACAAGTTCATTCATGGAATACTTTGGAATGATTGATAATTTACTGTTGTATTTTGGTATTGTATAATTATTATGAGTGACAAATAGTGCAAGCGTGTCCTGTGATGGATTATTTATTGTACATAACAAACAATTTAAATATTGTTTTGTAATTATCAGATAATGGCACAATCAGAAAGGAGAATGTATGGCATCAACATTTTTTGGCTTAACAATAGCGTATTCAGGCTTACAGGCAGCAAATACATCATTGACTGTTGCTGGTCATAATGTTTCAAATATTAATACAAAAGGATATAGCAGACAGCAGGCTTTAACAATAGCTGCCGATGCGATAAGAACACATGGTACATATGGTACTTTGGGTGCTGGTGTTACCGTTGCAGCAATCAATCGTTTAAGAGACACTTATTATGATGTGAAATATTATAATAATCAGTCGCATTATGGTCAATATGCATCAAAGCAAAATTATATGATACAAGTAGAAAATTATATGAATGAGTTTATCCTGCAAGGATTTACACAAGAATATGAAAACTTCTTTGGAGCTGTAAATCAGCTGACATTAACACCGGGTGATGAGGCAGCTAAAAATCAGCTTGTCAATAATGCAAAAAGTATGGCAGATTACTTTAATACCCTCAGTACAAATTTAAGAAATGTTCAAACCGATGCAAATAACGAAATTAAAGATGCAGTTGAACATATTAATTCATTGGCAAAGACTATTGCTAGTCTTAATAAGCAGATTAATCAGATAGAAGCTTGTTATGGCAATGCCAATGATTTAAGAGACAGAAGAAATGAGGCTTTAGATGAGCTTTCTGATATTGTTAATATCAGTGTAACAGAGGAAGATTTAGGAAATAATCTTACCAATTTTACAGTAAGAGTTAATGGTCAAACATTAGTTAATGGATATGGATATAATACACTAGAAGTAGTGGCAAGAGAAGAGCCAAGAAATGCATCCGATGCGGATGGGTTATATGATATCTATTGGAATTCTGGACAGGAGTTCAATATGTATAGCATTAGTCTTGGAGGCGAATTAAAAGGTCTTTTAGATATTCGAGATGGCTGTAATGGTGAGATAGAAAGTATTGCACAAGATGATAATGGCAATTATGTTACAGATTCTGATGGCAATAAGGTTATGCACACAACACCACAGCCAAATAAAAATACAGAGTATAAAGGGGTTCCATATTATCAGGCACAGTTAAACCAATTTGTAAGTACATTTGCTGACGAAGTAAATAAAGTTCTCAAAGATGGTCTTTCCTCAGATGGAATGTATAAAGGTGAATCTTTATTTGTAACAATAAACAATACAGAAGTAATGACAGGAGCCAATGTAGGAATTAATCAAAATTTATTAGACCACCCAGAGCGAATTGCCATTAAAAAGGTATTTAATACAGGTGAAGCCAATGAGAAGGTTATGGAGGAATTAAATAAACTTCAAAAATCAACAGCATTTGATGGTGGTTCACCAACTTATTTTTTGGAAAGTATTGTCAGTGACTTATCTATAGATACAAGTAAAGCAAGGGATTTGTTTAAAAATTATACCAATTTAAAAGATACGATACACAATCAGCGATTATCTGTTATGGGTGTCGATACAGACGAAGAGGCTATGGACCTTATGAGATTTCAACAAGCTTATAATCTAAGTTCTAAGATGTTATCTGTTATGAATCAGATATATGATAAATTAATTAATCAAACAGGTATTTAATGAATGGAGGCTAACTATGAGAATAACGAATCAGATGATGATAAACAACACAATGTCAAATGTGCAGATTAATAAATATCAGCTCAATGATTTAGATACACAACTTTCAACACAAAAAAAGATTAACAGACCATCAGATGACCCTGTTATAGCAATTAGAGCATTAAGACTTCGCTCTAGTCTTGACCAGGTTGTGCGATACTTGGATAAGAATATTCCAGATGCAGATTCATGGCTGAAGACTACAGAAGGTGCAATTGATGAAGCATATGAAATTCTTACAGATTTATATGGATATTGTACACAGGGAGCTTCTGATTCTTATTCAACTTCTGAACGTGATACACTTGCCACAAGTTTAACAAAATTAAAAGAGGCATATTATGACCAAGGCAATGTTGATTATGCAGGAAGATATTTGTTTACAGGATATATGACAGACACACCTCTCACATATCAGTCCGATGAGGATGCAAAAGGTGTAGATTATACAATTACACAGCATTTTGACAGAAATAATTTAGAGACAAAGACTGTATATACAAATGCGTACACGAATGATGATATATTAAATTTGCAATATAAAACAGACCCTACAACAAATGAATTGGTAACGCCAAATGTGGAAGAAGTATATCGTTTTAGACTAGGTTATAAAGAAGTGCTTACAACCGATTTTTCTATGACGATTACAGAAAATGGAACACAGACTGCTTTAACAGTTGATAATACAGTAACAGACCCTAATTATATTCCTGCTGATGGAGAGATAGCATTTAATGCGACAACAGGTGAGATTCTTATAGGAAAAGATGTATATCAAAGGCTTTATAATGCAGATGAATATTCTTTTACATATAGAAAAGATAACTTTATAAAAAATGATGTTAATCCAGTTATGTATTATGATTGTGTAGACAATTATAAAAATGTTGGGGTTGTATATAAAAAAGAAGCAGAAGATATCGAATATAATATAAATTTTGCGCAAAAACTTAAAGTAAATACAGAGGCAAATGATGCCTTTAACATGTATCTTGGAAGAGATATAGATGACCTTATAAATGCTGTAAATAATGTGATTGATATTGAAAATCAGATTAAACAAGTTGACAGTATGTTAGGGGAGTCAAGGTATCAAGATAAGGATTCTCAATATAAGTTAAATACAATCAAAGAAGGATTGACAAAACAAAAAGAACTTGCTGAGGAAGAGATGACAAATGCTTTTGAGAGAGGCATTAAACAGACACAAAATTATCAGCAGCAGGCTTCTTTGGCAAAAGCAGATGTCGGTAATAGAATGAATCGTCTTAATTTGACAAAGAGCAGACTTACAGAGCAAAAAACCAATTTTACAAAATTAAAATCGGAAAATGAAGATATTGACCTTGAGGAAGTCGTTATAAATTATACGGCAGCAGAGTTAGTTTATAATGCATCTCTTACGGCAGCTAGCAAGGTAGTACAACAGACATTGCTTGATTTCTTATAAGATATAAAAAATATTGATTGGGTAGATGCCAGAAAGGTGTGAATAACAATGAGAATACAAACAAAATGGTTTGGAGAAATTGAAATAGACAAAGATAAAGTTATAACATTTGACAGAGGTATCATTGGATTTGATGAATTTAAACAATTTACTATTGTATATGATGCGCAAAAAGATGCACAATCTTCAACGATGTGGCTGCAGTCACTTGACGAAGTATCTCTGGCTTTACCCGTAATTAAGCCAGAACTTATATTTGAAAAGTATGACCCAATTGTTGAGGATGAATTGATTAATTCATTGGGAGAAAATATTAAAGATGCAGAATTATTAGTGCTTGTCACACTAACCGTTACACAAGATATTAAGGAGATGACATGTAATCTTAAGGCGCCAATTATCATTAATGTTGATACAATGAGAGGAGTTCAGCTCATAGCAGATAATGATGATTATATGGTAAGGTATCCTATTTATAATATACTTGAGCAAAATAGCAGAAAGGATGGTGATTAGGATGCTAGCCTTGTCAAGAAAAAAAGATGAAGCAATCGTAGTCAATGATAATATTGAGATAACGATTATCGATATTAAAGGAGACCAGGTTAAGCTTGGTATATCTGCTCCCAAGTCCATTCCTATTTACAGAAAAGAGGTTTATGTACAGATACAAAATGCAAATAAGGAAGCAGCAGGTTCTATAGATATTAAAGAATTAAACAAATTATTTAAAAAATAAATATACCATAATGATATCTGCATTATAACAATCAATAAAAACTCTTGATAATATATCAATAAAATAGAATCAATATTATTTATTTTAGAAAAGATGCCATATATTTAAACAATTAAATAAATTATTTTAGTAATAGTGCTAAATTATGATATATATTTTCCGATATAACAATTACGAGGATTGGAATAATGCGGCATAAAAATTAAGATGAAAACACATGGAGGTGGAATAATGGCTATTGATTCAATTAGCAGAGTTGTGAGCTCAACAGGATATCAGAGTACGGCTGTTAAGCCAGTAAAAGAACCAGAACAGGTGGTAAATAATGCTCAAGAGGCAGTTGCAGCCAGTGTTGCTATAACACAAAGTACAGTTGTAAAATCAAACAACGAGCAGTCAAGAGGTGATGACAAGGATGGTCAAAACTCTGAAAAAAATGGCGCTAAAAGTGAAAAAAAGACTGCTACTATGAAAGATATTAGTGAGATTAATAAAGTTATTAATCAAAATACTATAGCTGAATTTGGCTATAATGAACCAACTAATAGAGTGACTATTAAGATTAAGGATAAAGAGACAGACGAAGTTATAAAAGAAATCCCATCTGAAAAAGCATTAGAGATGCTTGCGAAGGCATGGGAACTTGCTGGTCTTCTCGTAGATGAAAAAAGATAAGATAGAAAGGGGTTGTTAATATGCCAATAAGATTATCTGGTCTATCGTCAGGAATGGATACAGAGTCATTAGTTAAGGCTCTTGTATCAGGATATAACGTACAAAAGGATAACCTTGTCAAAGCAAGAACAAGGCTTGAGTGGAAGCAAGATGCTTGGAAGACAATGAATACAAGCATATATAATTTTTATAAAGGAAGACTTTCAGCAGCGAGGTTATCGAAAACATATAATTTAAAAAAGGCTTCTATATCAAATAGCAATATTGCAAAGGTTTCAGCAGCTTCTAATGCCGTTACAGGTTCACAGACATTGAAGGTAACAAATCTTGCAGCTATGGGCTATCTTACAGGTGGTAAAATCAGTGCAAAGCCTGATAAAGATGGTTCTACAAAAGTTACAGGCAGTACAAAACTTAGTGATATAACAGGCATGGATAGTATAACAGGAGGTTCTCTTTCTGTTGCAATTGATGGAAAAAGAACAGATATCAATATAGATAAGGATTTAAATGTTAATCAGTTTATAGCTAAGTTAAAAGATGCTGGAATAAGCGCAAGCTTTGATGAAGGCAATCAACGATTTTTTGTCAGTGCAGCAAAGTCTGGTAAAGACCATGATTTTTCAATAACAGCTAACGATGCGGATGGTCTTAAAGCTTTACAAAGTTTGGGACTTTTTACAAAGAATGATAAAGATAGAGAAGAGTACAATAAATGGGCATCATATGCTGATGCAGCTAATGCAGATGAGTTAGCTGCAGTTAAACAAGCTGAGTATGAAAAAGTTGAAGTAAAGGTTGAGGATAGAGCACAAGCCTATGCAGATAAATATAACGATGCAATAGCAATTATGGACCGCATTGCAAGTGATGATACATGGGCAGGCTTACAGCCAGCTAAAGATAAATTAAATCAAGATAAAACAGAATTTGATAACAAATATGCTTCATTTAAAAAAGCGGATGGTTCATATGACACAAGTAAAATGAATGAAACCCAGCGCAAAGAATTTGAAGCTGAGTCTAAAGCAATTAGTGCTCAAGAATCCAATATTAAGCTGTATGAAGACAGTAAAAAGACCGTTGATGCTACCAAAGATTATGTAAAATTTGACAAGGATGGCAAGGCAATTGCTAATCCTGAAGATGCTAAGATTATAGCTGAAGTTCAGTTGGAAAATGAAAATTTAAAGCAAAGTATCAGTGACCGTCTTGATGCAAAAGTGGCATATTCTGTTCAAATGAAAGCAGCATATGATTCTATACAGGATTCAGATGGTGCTGTTCGTATTAAGGGTGATGATGCTATCATTGAATTAAATGGTGCTACATTTGTAAGCAATACAAACAATTTTTCAATAAATGGACTTACTATCCAAGTGACAGAAAAAACAGATACAGCAGTAACAATTACAACAGAAGCTGATATTGATGCGGTATATGATAATATCAAGGAATTTTTTAAAGAGTATAACACCTTGATAATGGCTATGGATACAGCCTATAATGCAGATAGTTCAAAAGGTTATGAACCGCTTACAAGTGAAGAAAAAGAGGCGATGACAGATGATGAGGTTGAGAAGTGGGAAAAGAAAATTAAAGATGCACTTCTTAGAAAAGACTCTACATTAGGCGGTGCCTCTTCAGCTATGAAGACATTAATGAATTCAGCCATTGAAATTAATGGCAAGAAGTATTCCCTTGCAAGTTTTGGAATTAAGACACAAGGATATTTTGATTCAGGAAAAAATGAAAAAGGTGTTTATCATATTGATGGAGACCCTGATGATACAGTGTCAGCAGGTAATGATGACAAGTTAAAAGCTATGCTTGCAAGTGACCCTGATGTTGTTATAGAATTCTTTTCAAAGTTGTCAACAAAGGTTTATGACGATTTAGGAAAGAGGATGAATTCAACAAAATTAAGCAGTATGTATACACTCTATAATGATAAACAGATGGCAACAGAGTATTCAAGTTATAATACAAAAATTAAAGACAAAGAAGAATATATAACAAGAATGGAAGATTACTATTACAAGAAGTTTACAGCTATGGAGACTGCGTTGGCTAAGCTTAATCAGACACAGACATCACTTTCAGGATTTTTCTCATAAATAGTATAAGGAAGGGGCAACGTAATGGCATTTAATCAAGCGTTTAATCAGGCATATGGAAAACAAGCAGCCGGAACGGCGTATGCACAACAATATAATAAAAATAAAATAATGACAGCAACTCCAGCAGAGTTAACTTTGTTTTTATATGAAGGAGCAATTAAATTTTGCAATTTGGCACTTGTTGGTTTAGAGCAAAATGATTTGGTAAAGGTTCATACAAACATTAAAAAGGTTGAGGATATTATTGTAGAGTTTCAATCAACTCTTAACAGAAAATATCCAGTTGCTGAGGATTTTAATAAAATTTATAATTATATTTATGACCTTCTTGTTGAGGCAAATGTTAAAAAAGATAAGGATGTGCTTGAAAAGGCGTTGGCAGAATTGCGCGGTATGCGTGACACATGGAAAGAGATTATGTTTAAAACAAAGAATGGAACCGAAGTGTAAATATTCTACAATGTTGTTAAATGCACAGTTCATCCGTTGCTTTAAGTGAAATAGTCGTTGTTTTTTTCATACAAATAGGCTTGAGCCAGTAATAAGAGGTAATAAATATATGCAGGATAATTATCTTCAGATGATGATAGATAGTCTTATTATGAAGAAGAGTATATTAGAAAAAATAACTATTCTCAATGAAGAACAGAGAAAATTGGCTGAGTCTGAGTTTGATGAAGAAAATTTTTTAAAAGTTGTTGACAAAAAATCAGAACTCATAGATAATATAGTAAGACTGGATGATGGTTTTAATTCTTTGTTTGAGAGAGTTAAAAAGGCTCTTGAGGGTAATAGAGATAAATATAAATCCCAGATTGAGCGCATTCAACAGTTGATACGTGATGTGACAGCTTTATCTGTAAGGGTTGAAGCACAGGAAAAGCGCAATAAGAGTTTGATTGAAAAGCAATTTTTTGTATTAAAAAAAGATATTTATAGTGCGAAGGATAATGCCAATAAGATGAACTCATATTATAAGAATATGAATAAGGTGAGTTTTGAATCACAATTTATGGACCGTAAGCAGTAAATATTAATTTTAAATTTTTTTAATTATAACGGTTAAGTTTATAAAACTTTATCCGATATAATAAATGCAAGCAACAAAAGTTGCAATATTAAAAAATTAAGTGGAAGGGAAGCCACGAATAATTTTCAAGGAGGAAAAACATATGGTAGTACAACATAATCTAACAGCAATGAACACAAGTAGACAGCTTGGTATGGTACAAGGAAGCCAGGCTAAAGCAACAGAGAAGTTATCATCAGGCTACAGAGTAAATCGTGCAGGTGATGATGCAGCAGGTCTTTCAATTTCAGAGAAGATGAGATATGCAATCAGAGGTCTTAATAAGGCATCTGACAATGCACAGAATGGTATTTCACTTATTCAAGTAGCTGAAGGTGCTTTGAATGAGACTCATGCAATCTTACAAAGAATGAACGAGCTTGCTACACAGGCAGCTAACGATACGAATACTTCAACTGATAGAACAGCTATCCAGCAAGAAATTGATCAGCTTACAAGCGAAATCAACAGAATCCAATCTACAACACAGTTCAATACAATGAACTTGTTAGATGGTAGCTTTACAAGCAAGAATCTTCAGGTTGGTTTGCTTTCAGGTCAGAGAATTGGTATTTCTATCAGCAATATGGACGCAAAGACATTGGGCGTAAGTGGATTAAAGGTAAGCTCATTTGCAAGTGCAGGTGCTGCAATGAAGGCTGTTCAAGCAGCTATTGAATTAGTATCTACACAGCGTTCTAAATTGGGTGCTCTTCAGAACAGACTTGAGCATACAATTAACAACCTTGATACAGCTAGTGAGAACACACAGGCTGCTGAATCACGTATTCGTGATACAGATATGGCTGATGAAATGGTTGAATACAGCAAGAACAACATTCTTGCACAGGCTGGACAGTCAATGCTTGCACAGGCTAATCAGTCTAACCAAGGCGTTCTTTCACTTCTCGGTTAATCAATACTACTATAGGGAAAAGAGGTTCCGCGTTGGCGGAACTTTTTTTCTGTAAATTTATTTTTATAAGCAAAGATATGGTAAAGATTAAGTACTAATGTATTTGATTTTGCTATAAGATATTTTATTCCAACAAGACAAAATAACTACAAAGATTGTATATGATAAAGAATTTTAGAAAATATTGTATTTGCTGTACTTTTTCTTATATGTGTGTTATCATAACTGTGAGGTGATAGTGCAATACCTATGAAAGAGGATATGTATATTCAATTTAACCTTATCAAGGAAGTTTTCTGTTTTTTAAGTGAAAATTAAATTTTCTTATTTTAGCAAGAGTTTATACTCTGGTCAAAATGCTGCGAAGTGGTAATGAGGTTATAGGCAAGTAGTGAAGTAGATTGCAAATATCTACTTGATTAAAGCTGAATCAGACTTGTAAGATATAAAGTCTGCGGAATAAAATTTTATATTTTTACATAAAAGTTGAATTATTTTAATAAAAAAAAGAAAAAAAGGTTAAGAATTAAAAAAAACGCTCCGATATATAGCTTAAGTAGGTGGTAATAGAAATTATGGATGATGATATCGCCTAATATTTTATGTGGATGATTTTCAAGGAGGAAAAAAATTATGGTAGTACAACACAATTTGTCAGCAATGAATACAAATAGGCAATTAGGTATAATAACAGATGCTCAAGCAGGAGCAACAGAGAAGTTGTCATCAGGATATAAGATTAATAGAGCAGCAGATGATGCAGCAGGTCTTGCTATTTCAGAGAAGATGAGAAGCCAGATTAGAGGTCTTGACAGAGCGTCTGCTAATGCTCAAGATGGTATTTCTCTTATTCAGGTAGCTGAAGGTGCTTTAAATGAAGCACATGCAATTTTGCAAAGAATGAATGAGCTTGCTACACAGGCAGCTAACGATACAAATACTTCAACAGATAGAGATGCTATTCAGCAAGAAATTAATCAGCTTACAAGCGAGATTAACAGAATCCAGTCAACAACACAGTTCAATACAATGAACTTGTTGGATGGTACATTCCAAGGCAAGAATCTTCAAGTTGGTGCTATTTCAGGACAAGGAATTTCAATTTCTATCAGCAATATGGATGCAGCGTCATTGGGAGTAAGTGGATTAAAGGTAAGTTCATTCTCAATTGCTGGTGCTGCAATGGAAAAGATTCAGGCTGCTATAGAGAAAGTATCAAAGCAGCGTTCTAAATTGGGTGCTATTCAGAACAGACTTGAGCATACAATTAACAACCTTGATACATCAAGTGAGAATACATCAGCTGCTGAGTCACGTATTCGTGATACAGATATGGCAGAGGAGATGGTTGAATACAGCAAGAATAATATTCTTGCTCAGGCAGGTCAATCAATGCTTACTCAAGCTAATCAGCAGACACAAGGTGTTCTTTCACTTCTTCAATAAGATATTACGATTTAAAGGCTGGCTTTTAGCCAGCCTTTTCTTAATTCATAATAATAGAATCCTCACAATGTGTGGATTCTATTGTTTTAAAGAAATGATAATAGAATAGGAAGAAATGTTATGTCAAAGAAAATTAGCATAATCATACCTTGTTATAATGTAGTTCAGTGGCTGCCACAATGTTTTTTATCCTTAGCAAAACAAACAATAGGTATTGAATATTTAGAGCTTATATTTGTCAATGATGCTTCTACAGATAATGGACAAACATGGAATATGTTGCAACAGATAGAGAGAGCATATCCAGAATCGGTTATTATTATTGATTTATCAGAGAATAAACGGCAAGGTGGAGCAAGAAATGAAGGGCTAAAGTATGCATCTGGTGAATATATAGCGTTTGTCGATGCAGATGATTGGATTGACATTTCAATGTGTGAAAAAACATATAATCAAGCAAAAAAATATAATGCGGATATATTGCAATTTAACTATTTTTATTGTTATAATAATGAAGTAAAAGTATTTTGCAAAAAGCCAGTACAAGATGAGGTTATAAAAATAAACAATGATTCAGAGCGTAAAACTATGCTTATTGAGGAAAAAGTGGATTATGGGTGTTGGAATAAGCTATATAAAACCTCTCTTGTTAGAGAAGCAGGTGTTTTATTTGCAGAACATGTAATTTATGAGGAACCATTGTTTGTATATCCATTGTTATTTAAGGCGCAAAGAATAGTGACAATGGCAGATGCATTTTATATGTATCGTCAAAATATTAGCGGTACAATGAGAAAAGATATGAAAGATGAAAATACAGTAAAACAACATGCCAAAGTACAATTATTAACTTGGGAATTTGTAAAAAGACAAGATTATTTTCAGCAATTTTATGAAGAGATTAAATTATATTTTCTCCATACATATTTTTATGAGACATTATATTTTTTAAAGTGCAGAGAACAGCATATAAGCTTTGAATTATATAAAGAATTATTTGATGTTGTAGAAAATGAAGTTATTGATTATGATAAATCTATATATGAATATTTAATACCCAAACAGATGAAATTATATAAACTTTCTAGGTCAGGTATGACAGAGCGTTTATTAGAAAAATATATTGAACAAGAAATGACAATAAAATAATGAATTTTAATAAAAAATGAATCTTTATAAGAAAATTAATTTTAATAAAAATGAATCTTTAAAAGAGTAAACGTTAAAAGATAAATTTCTAAAAATATATTTTTTATAACAATATGTCAATGTGATATATATATTGTATTTTTTAAATAAATTTGGGAATATTTAGAAAGGGTTTGTGTAGTGATGGAGATATCAGAGGAATTTTTAAAGGGCGAGATACGAGAAGGTTTTTATGTAGAAACAATGATGAAAAAAGTATGGGCAGCTCAATTGGAAGTATTAGGTGTTGTAGACCGCTTGTGTAAAAAGCATAATATACAATATTTTGCAGATTGGGGGACGTTGCTTGGTGCAGTTCGACATAAAGGATTTATTCCTTGGGATGATGATATGGATATAACAATGAAAAGAAAAGATTATATTCGTTTTTGTCAAATTGCTAAAAAAGAGTTAGAAGGAGAATATGAAATCGTTAATTTACATTCGGATGATGGCTGGAATCATATGCTTAGCAGGATTATTAATGGACGAAGCGTAAATTATGACCCAGACCATTTAAAGAAGTTTCATGGTTGTCCTTATGTGATAGGATTGGATATATTTCCTTTAGATTATGTTGCACCAACAAAAGAAGAAGATGAGCTTCAATGCGAGATGATACGAATAGCAGGTATTACTGCTGGCAATTTAAATAGTATGGAAGATGCAACACAAGAAGAAAAAAGAAATATGACAAAAGAAATATTAGATATGTGTAATATACCTATAAGAGATGATATTCCTTATGATAGACAGTTATTTAAAGTTAGTGAGCGATTGTGTATGATGTATACAGAAGAGGAGGCAACTCATATTGCACTTATGCCAGACCATGCAGGAGCAAGACCAGAAGACGTCTATCCAAAAGAATATTATGACAGTGCAATTTATGTTCCTTTTGAATATACAGAAATACCAATACCTGTAGGCTATGAAAAAATTTTGATACAAAAATATGGGGAAAATTATATGACTCCAATTATGGGAGGAGGTTCCCATGAATATCCATTTTACAGAAAACAGCTTCAAGTAGTGTTAGAGGAGTTAAAATTGACATGAAAAAAGTAATAACATATGGAACATATGACTTATTTCATCAAGGGCATTACAATCTGTTAAAGAGAGCAAAACAGCTTGGAGACTATTTAATAGTAGGTGTTACAACAGAACATTTTGATGAATCCAGAGGAAAGGTTAATGTTATTGACCCTATTATGGATAGAATTGAAAATGTAAAAAAAACTGGTTTTGCTGATATGATTATCGTAGAAGACCATGATGGACAAAAAATAGAAGATATACAAAAATATGGCGTTGATATATTTACGCTTGGCTCTGATTGGGAAGGTGCTTTTGATTATCTAAAAGCTTATTGTGATGTTGTTTATTTAGATAGAACCCCAAACGTATCATCAACGATGCTGCGCTCAAACAAATTTGATATTGTTCGAGTTGGTATAGTGGGGACAGGAAGAATTGCACCCCGATTTATAGCAGAATCAAAGTATGTCAGTGGACTTTCTATTGAATGTGCTTATAATCCAGATAAAAAAAGTGCAGAAAAGTTCCAAAAAAAACATGAGATAAAAGTGTTTACAGATGATTATGATGAATTTCTTAAATATGTGGATGCAGTATATATTGCATCCCCTAATGAAACACATTATATGTATGCTAAAAAGGCAATTTATAATAAAAAACATGTACTGAGTGAAAAGCCATTAGCATTTACAAAAATTGAGAGTGTTGAGCTTTATGAGCGAGCAAGCAAAAAAGGTGTAGTGCTTATGGAGGCAATTAAAGCCGCGTATTGTCCAGGTTTTCAGCAGCTTATCAATGTCGCTAAAAGTGGAAAGATTGGCGAAATTTGCGATATTGAAGCTTGTTTTACAAGATTGGCAGACCCCGATTCAAGAGAGATGACCGATGAAATGTATGGCGGAGCATTTCTTGAATTTGGACCAAGTACCTTACTTCCTGTTATTAAATTATTGGGGACAGATTATATTGATATGTGTATAGATAGCATTACAGATGAGAAAGGACTGGATATCTATACAAAAGTTAATATAAAGTATCAGAGAAGTTTTGCTACAATAAAAACAGGTGTTGGAGTTAAAACAGAGGGGCAATTAGTTGTATCTGGAACAAAAGGATATATTGTTGCACCGTCACCATGGTGGCTTATGAGACAATTTGATGTTCGATATGAAGATGCAAACAAAGTAGAGCATTATGAACCTACATTTCAGGGAGATGGTTTAAGGTATGAAATTGGTGATTTTATATCAAAAATAAATGGAACAGACAAAAAAGATTATAAGCTTACAGCGCAGGAGTCCATTGCCATGTCTGATTTTATAGAGAAATTTATGGCTAAAAGAAGAGATACGAAATAACTTTGTAATTATGAAAAAAGCAAGCCGTTTGTAGGCAGTTGGAAAGGCAAGGTGATTTGTATGAGATTAGGTATTATTGGAACAGGAAGAATCGCAAGCAGATTTGTAGAAACAGCCGTTGATGGTCTTGATGTAGAAGTCGTTTGTGTATACAATCCACATGGAGAAAGTGCAGAAAAGTTTGGTCGAAGATATAAATTAGATATCTATACAGACCAACTTGAAGATTTAATTGAAGTTGTTGATTGTGTATATATAGCAGCACCACATGAAACACATTATTATTATACAAAGCTTATGCTTGAAAATGGCAAGCATGTATTATGTGAGAAGCCGATGGCATTGTCAAAAGTTGAAGCAGTAGAATTGTACGAGTTGGCTTCAAGGAAAAATTTAGTGCTTATGGAAGCTGTAAAAACGGCATATTGTCCAGGATTTAATGAGCTTATTAATATTGCAAAAAGCGGCAAAATAGGCAGGATTGTTGATGTTGAGGCAACTTTTACAAGATTGACGCCAACCAACACAAGAGAATATACAAATCCTATCTACAACGGCAGTTTTTTAGAGTTTGGGACATATGGTTTGCTGCCAGTGTTAAAGTTATTGGGTACAGATTACACTAGTGTTTCTTTTAAATCATTAAGAAATATAGGCGGAGTTGACACATATACAAAAGCATTTATTGAATACAATAACGCTATGGCAACCGTTAAGACAGGACTTGGTGCAAAATCAGAAGGACAGCTTGTTGTAACAGGAACAAATGGATATATTTTGGCAAAGTCGCCTTGGTGGATGACAAAAACATTTCAGGTACGATTTGAAGATGCTAATCGTATAGAAGAATATAATTATCCATATGAAGGAACAGGGCTTCAATATGAGTTGGCAATCTTTCTTGTTGCAATACTTGATAAAAACAATAATACAACACATCAATTACCTATGATATCACCAAATGAGAGCGTAACAGCAGCGCAGATAATAGATGAATTTTTGACATTTAATACACCTTTATGGGAAACTGCTAACAGGGAGTGCAAGCAAAGAGAACAAGATATACCAATGCCGGATATATGGGCGCATAGGGGCTGTAGTATGAGATATCCCGAGAATACATTAGAAGCTTTTGAGGCAGCAGCAAAAATATCTGGTATAACAGGTATAGAGCTTGATGTGCAGTTGACAAGTGATGGTGAAGTTGTTGTAATTCACGATGAGACAGTAGACAGAGTTACAAATAGTACTGGAAATGTAAAAGATTTTACCTTAAAGTCGTTAAAGGAACTTAAAATCGATGCAGGAGACCAGCAATATACTACAATACCAACATTAAGAGAAGTTTTAGAATTGTTAAAACCATACTGTGAAAAGAATGGATTGTTGATAAATATTGAATTAAAAACGAGTGTGGTAAGATATGAAGGAATTGAACAAAAGACTTGTGATTTAGTAAAGTCGTATCATTTAGAAAAATATATTGTATATTCTTCATTTTTACCACAATCAGTAGATTTAATTAAAAAAATAGACCCAACAGCACAGACGGGAATGTTGGCAGAAACACTTGATGATTGTATGCTTTATGCAAAGATAGTGCGTGCGGACGCGCTTCATCCTTATATTGGTTCACTTGGATATGTGTTGCCAAAAGAGTTTTCTAAAATGCCTGTGCGTGTATGGAATGTAGAAGAACCATTTTTTAATGATGGAAGAATACTAAAAGACACACATCTTGACCGATATAAATTATATGGTGCAACAGATATTATTACAAATGTTCCTGAGGTATATTTAGAATATATTTAGAATATATTTATGGGATAAGATGGATTAAAAAAGAGACTATCGTAGGGGCATCCTCCGTAAGGAAGGTGTCCCTAAACTTTTTTATTGAACAAATGATTTGTTATCGGAAAATTATTCTTTAAATATATTTAATATGTGTTGTAATTGTTCCGATTATATAGTACACTAAATTTGTATTTTGTTACCCTCAAGACAGGAGATATGAAAGATGGAATATTTAACAGTTACACAGGCAGCAGAAAAATGGGGTATATCTAACCGCCGTGTTCGTCTGCTTTGTGCCAATGGAGAAATTGATGGTGTTATCCGCAAAGGCAAATTATATATGATACCTGCCGAAACAGAAAAACCGTTAGATAAACGCAAATTGCCCAACAAAAGGAAACGTGGCAAATTTGCAGATATTCTAAAAGTCATAGATGTAAAAAAAGTAAAATTGGATAGTATGCGACCGCTTACTGCTGGTGAAACACAGCGTCTGCGTGATGAATTTATGGTTGATTTTACCTATAATTCAAATGCTATTGAGGGTAATACTCTTACGTTGAAAGAAACTGCTATGGTACTTGAGGGTATGACAATAGACCGAAAACCATTGAAAGAACATCTTGAAGCTGTTGGTCATCGTGACGCATTCTTATATATTGAAGATATTGCACAAAACAAAACAAAATTAAGAGATACGGAAATTAAGGCTATTCATTCGTTGGTACTAATGAATAGACCGCAAGATAAAGGCGTCTACCGTCGTATACCTGTTACTATTGCTGGTGCATATACACAGCCTGTTCAGCCGTACCTTATAGAACCAAAATTGAACGCATTGCTCAGCTTAAATGAAGAACGAAAAAAAACAATGCATCCGATTGAACACATTGCTCGTTTTCATCTTGATTTTGAAGGAATACACCCATTTATCGATGGGAATGGCAGAACAGGTCGTTTAATTCTAAATCTTGAACTTATCCGTAATGGCTATCCTGCAATTAATATTAAGTTTGCCGACCGTAAACGCTATTATGATGCTTTTGATACATTTTATCGAGACGAAAAAGCAGATGATATGATATTGCTCGTTGCAGAGTATGTGAATGAGCGTCTTGACCGATATTTAGAGATTATGAAAGAGTAGTATATACTATGGAGTAATGAATCCCTGTCCTTTTATCAATATAATAATCTTGACGAAAGCCGAGCTATATAAGTTTGCTTCGCAAACTTCTGGCACTTGCTATATGCAAAATTATCAATATAATATAATTTCATTCTGTAATCCTCCAATATGATTAATTTTTCTGCTGCTTCTTGCAGCAGTTTTTTTGATGCTCTAACTACATAAATAAAATTTGCTCTAAAAATTTGTAAAAAGTTTTAAAGTATGCAGATTTTAAGTAGCATAAATATGTAAAATCAGGTATAATAAATATATTCTATTTAGATATAAGGGGAGTAATCTTTATAGGAGACGACAGAAGGAGTTATTATACAGTATTTATTTTATGCCTGCGCGCTGTTGGCAGAAATACTGTCAAAAACAGCGCAGAAAGGGAGAGTTTTATGAGGCGTAAAAGATTATTTGGCTCTTTTGCGGCAGTGGGGCTTTCAGCAGTATTGATTTGTACAAGCAGTACATTTCATTCTGTCATTGTAAACGCCCAAAGCAAAGAGTCAGCAAAAAGGAGCGAGAGTAGAGCAGTGTTATCTTCCATTGAATATCAAGGAACGACCGTTCAGCTATCGGAACATTCATTGTATGTCGATGCAGGATTAAGTGCAGATGAGCTTGGCAGCTTTGCATTTAGAACTTTACAGGATGCAGTAGCAGCAGCAACACCAGGAACAAAAGAAAATCCTACGATTATTTATTTAGCACCAGATGTATATTGGACAGATGACTATACAAAGCCAGAAGTTCGACCAAGCGATGATTTGATTGGTCTTACCATACCACAGCCTTACATTACATTAGCTGGTATGACAGGAAATCCAGAGGACGTTGTCATTGCATCAGACAGAGGACAAAATGCAGGTGCAAACGGCAATTTTAATACCATTGGCGTGGGTGACGGATTCCATGCAAAAGACATTACAATTGGCAATTATTGTAATGTGGATTTGGTATATAAAGCAGACCCATCAAAAAATCATCCAAAAAGACAAGAATCAATTACACAAGCACAAGCAGTAACAAAAGTTCCTGGTATAGAGGATATGGATGAATGGTTTTTTGAAAACTGTCATATTATTTCAAGATTGAATTTGTTTTCAAGAGATGACAGACCAAAGCGTTCTTTGTTAAAAGATTGTCATTTAGAGTGTACAGATGATTCTTTAGGAACAGGTTATATTACTATTTTTGAAAATTGTACGTTTGATTTATATTCCAACACACCTTGCGGCGGTGCTTCATTTTATATGCAGGCATATTTGGGATGTGACTTTACAACACATTTGTCCGACAATAAAACCATTACTTTATGTAAAAACACCAAACCATTTGCGTTTATTGACTGCAATTTTAAAGGTGATATGCAGGGAATGGAGTGGAAACAGAACAATTTATCCGATGATTTAAGACAAATTGTTTATAATAATAAGTTAAATGGACAAGATTTCGTAATCAGTCCAAGCCGTCCAGAGCTTTCTGTTACACCAAATGAGCAGCAGCTTCAGGCATTTAAATATAATGGGGAATATAATATATATAACCTCCTTAACGGCGCAGGCTATGAAGAGTGGGACCCATTGGGACAAAAGAGTAGTATGCCAGTGTCTACATGGAATATTCAGTTTGATTATCCAGGTATCACAAAAGATGTTTTGCCAGAATTAGAAGGCAATCAGACGGATGCTCTTGTTGTAACACCAATTGTTTTAGGGGGTACAGATAAAAATGTACAGTGGTCTGTATCAGACGATACACTCCAAATTTCACCACAGGCAGACGGAACGGTTGTTGTATCAGCAAAAAATATGACATTAGAGACAAAAAAGAGCTGTCTGACAGCAACAGCGTCAAATGGAATGCAAAAGGTATTGTATTTTAATGTGACACCAGCAATTGTGGACGCACCAACATTGGCAGGCGCACCCGTACTTTCTGAACCAAAAGATGGCATGATAGAAGTATCTTATGTATTAAATGGCTTGACGGAAGGTGCAAAAGATATTAGTCAGGTAAACTGGTATAGAGCTTCACAGGCAGACGGAAGCGATAAGGTATTAGTTGCTCAGACAACGTATGTTCGTGATGATTCAGTGCCATATACAGCTTACGCATTAAGAAATGATGATGTTGGCAAATATATATTCTGTGAAGTTGTGCCAAAGGCATCCAATTCTAAAGCAGGCAGTTCAATGTTTAGTGCTGCATCAGTACAGATTGAAAAGGCGGCGGTTTCAAAAGATTCCGATAGCTCATATAATGTGGATTTAGAGCATTTAGCTTATATTCCAGCAGTAAATGATACACAAGAAAATAATTATGAGTGGACAAATTCATTAGAAAGCGGCAACTGGTATGGTGGTTTTTATCTTCCAGCCGAATATAGAGAAGGCGGTATTTGGGCGGATAAGGCATACAAGCCAGCAGATGAAGCGCCATATACCTATGCGGCAGGTGCATCGGGTGCAGAGGGTACATATGGTTTGCAGACCACTACACAGGGAGCGCGTTTAGTTTATGTTGACACAAAAGAGCGTCAAAACATGAAAATGACGTTGGAGTTGTCACCACACAAAACAGCCGCACAGGGCTTTGGCAGTGCAAAACAGTTTATGGATATTTATTTTAAATATGATGCCATAACAATGACTGGCTATGGGTTAAGAATAGCCAGAGTACCAGAAATCAGTAATCCTGCTTTGGCAGATTATGCAGCAAAATCTTGTACTTTTACATTGATGGAATATAAAAATGGTATAGCAACTCCATTGACAGAAGGCGTTGTATCTACAGCATTTTTACCAGGCTGTACGGTTGTCATTGAAATGAAAGACAATGTGCTGACAGCAGATGTAACAACAGTTTCAGAGCAGGATTCTGCTTCACCAGCAGAACTTGTACATGAGGTACATTTAAAGCATACCTTTGAGGGTGATGCAAACCGTTACAGTGGTTTTGGTTTACAGCATACAGGTACAGCAGGTGCTGGCAAATCAGGAAATCGTACAACGATACATTCACTTAATGTAGAGTATACAGATGAAGTTGTGAATAATCCTGATGATGTAACTCCTCCAGAGAATCCAGAAAATCCAGATAATCCAAACAATCCGGAAAATCCAGATTCTAATGACCAAAATCCAGATAATCCAAAGCCTGTTGTTCCAGATTCCTCTCAAAATTCAAATTCTAGTGTCCAGACAGGAGATACAAAGGGCTTATATGCAGTAATGTATGCAGTTTTAGCAGTGCTTAGTGCAGTAGTTTTAGCAGGTTATGTGGTAAAAAAAAGAAAACATGGCTTGAAATTAAAATAAAAAAATATTAAATAGAAAAGCTGTTATATGAAATGAACTGCTCCCTTCTAGGCAGACAAGTGAAATAATAAAACTTGTCCTTTAGGAGGGAGCTTATTTTATGTCTAAAAGAAAGTATCAATTGAAGATAAGAGTTATGCTGTATATTTTTCAATTAAGCTTACAAGTTTATCATGGTTTGATTGAATCCATTGTTCATAAACCATGCCTTCTGAATGAACCATACGTCCTAATTCTACCAAAAAGTTAGGAATTTCATCAACAGCAATCGCTTTGCCAGTACCAGCAATCACTTCCTCGCCTTGTCGGTCATTGCCGCCTTCAAATACAGCAAATGCAGGTTTAGGACCTTCAGGGGTCGGTTTCATTGCACCCCGAAAACCAATAGCAGCAATCTGATGTGTGCCACAAGAAGAAGGACAGCCAGAAATATGAATTTTAGGAAGGACACCATCAGGGAAATTTTCTTTCTTTACAGCTTCAATACAGCGTGCAAGAAGTGCTGGAGAATCACCTAGTCCAACTTGACATGTAGAGGCGCCCACACAAGCTACAGACGTTTCAAACAATGTATTGGCGCCATCGTTTGTAATTTCAAGCACTTTTTCAGTTTCATTGGCATTACAGTTGATAACATATAAGCCTTCATCTGGTGTAATACGTATCTCAACATCGTTCATATCTTTAATCACTTCGTAAAGTTCTTTCAGTTTTTCAGGAGCAATTTTTCCGCCTAATGGCTGATAAAAAATACTATATAATCCACTTTGTTTTTGGGTAACTACACGTTTATGTGGATAACTTAAAGAAGAATTGCCTGTTTTGTTGATAACATAAGGAGAAACGTTAATATCAAGCTGTTCGGATTCCATAACATTTTTAAGCTGTTCGGTATATACGTTGATTAATCCATCTATTCCTAATGTATCTTTTAGATATCTTGTTCTTGATTTAGCCCTATTTTCATAATTTCCATAAGTGACAAACGTATTTACCATTGCCTTAATATAATAAAGTATTTTGTTTCCATCAATATCAGCGGCAACTTTTATGCCAAGACTTGGATTATTGCCAAGACCGCCGCAAATATAAACATCAAATGTTTTATTAGCATTGGCGCAAAAGCCCATATCTCTAAACGTTGAATGGGGTTCATTAGCAGGG
Organism: uncultured Lachnospira sp.; assembly: GCA_910589305.1. Lineage (GTDB taxonomy): Bacteria > Bacillota > Clostridia > Lachnospirales > Lachnospiraceae > Lachnospira. The sequence goes on from CAJUTV010000011.1 coordinate 49,465, forward strand.
TTGCTGCTAAAGGATACTTTCAGTTTACGCGGAAATTTGACAGCTTTAATAAATTGCATAAGATATTCTCCAGCCGCCTCAGCATAAGGCATAACATCAAAATATTCGTCTTGCTGTACGCCAGAAAGAGGAGAAGCCATTACATTTCTGGGAAAATCGCCGCCGCCGCCTCGTGAAATCATACCTGCTTTCCAAGCTTCTTCCATCATTTCGCATAAATTTTCAGCTTCCAGATTATGAAGCTGAATAGATTGGCATGTCGTAAGTTTTACAAAATTGATATGGTATTTTTCACAAGTTTTTATAACAAATTCAAGTCGGTCTTTTGTAAGCCGTCCTCCAGCCATACGAAGTCTTAACATATGTTTTTCGCCGCCTCGCTGTGCATAACTTCCAAAGCCGCCAGAAAATGCTTTATACTCTGCAACAGAAAGTTCCTTGTTGTGAAATTGTATTGTTTTTTTACGAAATTCCTCCAAATCTGGTAAAAATTCAGATAGATAATCTTTAGGCATAATTTTGTTCCTCCATTTTAATGTTTTTATTTCCACAAATAATAAGCCAAATGCTATGCTAAAGTCTATTAGTGCTTACCGCAAAAGGTTAAGTAAGTGTTTGCAATTACTTTAAAAGGTTAAGTAAATGTTTGTAATCACTTTGCTTTGTACTTATAACTTTGTTGCCGCTTCATAGCATTTTTTAAACAGGCTGGTCTAATAAATCTAATTCTTCCCTGATGAAGTTAAATTGCTCTGGTTACATATAGGAATAAATATAGATGACAATTTTTTATAGTATTGCCTATAATATAACAGATAAATCTATTATAATGTAATAAGGAAAATAATACCAGAAAAAGTAGTTGACAAATATTATTAATAAAATTATTTAATGTATAATACAAGAATGAAACTAGATAAGGATAAAAATTAAGTATGTGTTTAAGACGATACGGTTAGGATTATATATGTTGATCTTCTCACAACCGACAGATTCAATTATTTTCTTTCTCGGAAAGTAAAGACACGACATAGGATGCGCAGAAAAATTGTCCTGTGACAGTGTCCACAAAAATAGCGAGCATCGGATTGTATCAGCCACAATCCCATCTTTCAATATATTTCTGATAAATAATATAAAGAGCCATTTGAAAATCAAGCAGCTCTCATGTATAATCTACTTAGAAGTAATCGGAATTGAATCTCCGATTGCCCTCAGTAAAAATGATTATAAGAAATAAGCATCCAAACTTGGGCGGTAGGGATGCTTATTTCTTTTTATGATTGTCTATGTAAGACAGAGCCGCAAACAATACAAGTAATAATGTAAGAACTTCCATTATACTCATAGGGCATCACCCTCTTTCGTTAGACTAGAGAGCATCCATCGGAAAATCGCATCCTACTTTCTTTTCAATTACACGGGTTCATTATAACATATGGAAAGCTGATACTCAATCAAAAGAACCTATATATAGGTCAAAAAATTTATCCTTATCTGGTATCAATCAATGTTAAAACGCGCAAAAAGTAGAAACATGTTATTTTTTTAAGAAATATGTTATAGTAATTACAAGAAATATATGAATAGACAAATTAAAAATAATGAAAAAGGAGACTTATTAATTGAGTACTTATGTGATAAGTGATATACATGGCTGTTATAAAGAATTTCTCCTTATGTTGGAGAAAATTAATTTTTCTGATGCAGATATGTTCATTGGGGCAGGAGATTATATTGAACGAGGGATAAATAGTTATGAGATGTTAAAATGGATAGAACATTGTCCAGCTAATGTTTGTCTTGTGCGAGGAAACCATGAAGAAGAATTTGCATCCTATGTGGATTTGATGCTTTGGCTTGACAAAAAAGAAGAATTAAATTCTGATTTTAATTCTAATCACGATGCCATCGTGTTATATGAAACAGTAAAGTATCTTTTTAAGAAAAGAGGAGTATCTGTTTTATATTTTGATTTGTATGGAACAATTAATAAATTATTGAGTGATTTTGGTGTCAATTTAAATGATTTATGCAGGTGGGCAGAGTTGATTCGCAAGATGCCTTATTTTTATAAGACGACAGTTAAAGATAGAAATTGTATTGTAGTTCATGCAGGATATGCGGAAAAATTAGAAGATATTAGTGCCTCATTTTCAAGTTTAGAACAATTTTATTTATATGCTAGAAAAGAAAGCTGTCAGTTAGGAGGCAGACAGCATGGAATGATTATAGCTGGACATACGCCTACAATTATTAAGGGAGAATTTTGTTATAATAAGGGTGATGTATTTCGATATTATGATAAGGACAAGGATTGTGTGTTCTATAATATTGATTGTGGAAGCGTATTTCGTAGTAAGATGGCAGATGCAAAGCTTGCTTGTATACGATTAGAAGATGAAAGAATATTTTATATATGAAAAGAACGAATGATATTAAGATATTGAAATAGCGCTATTGCAATCTTAATGGCTTTAGACAATGGGCGGTTCACATAAATAGGTAAAAATAAGTTAAAAGTAGGGAACAGAATGAAATATAAGGATGATTTTTTTAAGATGGAAATTATAGAAGGGTTTGCAGTAGAATCAGAAATGAAGCGGGTTTGGGCAGCACAAATGAAAGTACTTTCTGAGATTATACGCATATGTGATAAATATAATATTACATATTATGCAGATTATGGCACATTGCTTGGCGCTGTCCGGCATAAGGGATTTGTCCCATGGGATGATGATATTGATATCTGTCTCAAAAGAGCGGATTATATGAAACTGCTTCATGTTTTATCAAAGGAACTTCCAGCTTTTTACTCAGTAAACAGTTGTTATACTAATGTCAATCATCGTCAGCCTTTTAGCAGTTTAGGAAATTTTGCAATGTATCCAGTACCAGAGCATATAAAAAAGCAATTTTATGATTGTCCATATGTAGTTGGCGTAGATATATATCCGTTAGATTATATGCCTTATGACGATGATATGGCACAGTTGCAGCAGTCAATGTATGAAATTGTTTATAATGTAGCTTGTCAATTAGATGAGATTCGAGAACAGAAAGATATACAAAAATATATCAATAATATTGAACAGATGTGTAACATAACATTACAAGATAATGATTTATTGCGCAATCAGCTTATGAAATTATATGATAATATTGCTTCTATATATACAGAAGAAGAAAGTGACCGACTAACACAATTTTTGCGTATGGCACAGATGAAGGAAGGAACATTTTATTATATGAAAGAATGGTATGACAGCACTATTAAGATGAAATTTATGGATATGGAAATTAATGTGCCATGCGGATACCATGAGATACTTACAACATTATATGGAGATTATATGAATCCTGTTATTTTGACAAGCGCTCATGAGTACCCGTTCTATAAAAGACAAAAATTGTATAATACAAGGCAAACATTAGTATGACATAGTTATTAAATAGATTGAAAATCATATATAAAATAGAGGCAATAACAAAATATTAACGTATCTGTCGAATATGCCGATATAAATTGCAAAAGAATACTTGCAAAATGGAGTTTGCAATAGTAGCGAATGGAATCGCGGTTATGATAAAGGTTATATTACAGATAAAGTTATAATGAACCATTAAAGACTGTTGCAAAATAGACAAGCTCTGTAAGATATGATGTAGTGTGATGAACAGATTTGATATCTTACTATAGAAAAGTCATTTTGTGACAGTCTTTTTTATAATGAAAGAACAAGGCGTTGTGGTGGGATAAAGGAGGATTATGTTAGAGATAGATAGTGCAACACTTCGCAATATACAATTAGTTCAATTAGAATTACTGCAAGAAGTAGATAGAATATGTAAAAAATGCAATATACATTATAACATTATAGCAGGTACTTTACTGGGAGCAATTCGACACGGCGGTTATATACCTTGGGACGATGATGCAGATGTGGCATTGTTGAGAGATGAGTATGAGAAATTTAGAAAAGCATGTAAGACAGAATTAGACACAACACGTTTTTATTTTCAAGACCATCGGAATACAAAAGGATATCGTTGGGGATATGGCAAGCTAAGGAGAAAAAATACACTTTTTCTTAGAGAATTTCAAGAACATATGCCATATAAGCAAGGTATATTTATAGATATATTTCCGCTTGATAATGTTTCAGACAATTATATAGTTAGAAGTATTCAGAATTTTGAATGTTTTTGTGTGCGAAAAATATTGTGGTCAAAAGTTGGACAGATAGCAGATAAAAATTATTTTAAACGTAAATGGTTTAAGCTGCTTGCAAAGATACCAGAAAAGGAAATATTTAGATTTTATTCTGGCATGATTTTAAGGTATAATAGAAAAAAAACAAGAATGGTACGCATATTGATGTTTCCAGCTCCAAACAATGAATATGGATATTATAGAAATTGGTATGAATGCAGTACAGACACAATGTTTGAAGGATTGATATTTCAGGGAATTAAGGATTATGACAGTTATTTGTCTTTTAAATTTGGCGATTATATGCAGCTTCCACCAATGGAGAAAAGAAAAGTACATCCTGTTAGCAAGTTGAAACTTATTAAGACACTATAAAGAAAAACATGTTAATTAGAGTTAAAACTCATTAAGACATTATAAAGAAAAACATGTTAATTAGAGTTAAAACTCATTAAGATACTGTAAAGAAAAACATGTTAATTAGATAAGTTAAAATATATATTGTAGAAAATATTGTTAAAAAAGGAAAAATTATGAGAACAGCAATAGAAAAAATAATTGAATCATGGAAAAATACAGACGGTAATGTTAATACAACGCAAAATTTATTATCATGGATTAGAGAACTTAACTTATCTACATTTGTCAGTGTAAAAGAGATTAGTATAAAAGATGATTCATTTTGGTTTTATGACGACTTAAATGGGGAAGTATTAAATAAAAAAAGAAGTTTTTTTTCTATTAAAGGGTTAAGAAATTTTGAGGATAAGAAGTTTGTTGATGAAAAGCCTATGATTTTTCAGCCAGAAATTGGCTACTTAGGAATTATTTGCAAAGAAATAGATGGTGTTATGAATTTTCTTATGCAGGCAAAAATTGAACCCGGCAATATTAATTGCATACAAATTTCTCCTACTTTGCAGGCAACAAAAAGTAATTTTGACAGAGTTCATGGGGGAAATTTGCCTGCATATTTTGAATACTTTTATCACGTAGAAAAATATAAAGTGATTTATGACCAGATACAGTCTGAACAAGGAGGCGTATTTTATAAAAAACGCAACCGCAATATCATAATAGAAGTTACAGATGAAATAGAAATACTGCCTACTTTTAAATGGATGACATTGGGACAGATAAAAAGTTTGATGCAGATAGATAATTTAGTCAATATGGATACAAGAACTGTATTGTCTGGAATACCAATTATTTCCTTGTGTTTTGAAGATAATAAGGAACATATTAGCAGATGGTTTGAGGATAAAGCATTTTATAATTCTGCATTAAAAGCAAATCCTTTGGATGATTTAAATAAAATATATAGATATATTAATAATTATAAAATGTTTCATAATGTTGAGAGAGTAATTGTTCCTTTAAATCAATTGAGTGCATGGGATATTGACGAATGGGGACTTACATGCCGAGAAAAAGCAAATTTTGAAGTTCGATATTATGACATTAATATAGAAGGCAGAGAAGTGCGACAATGGACTCAGCCATTATTTAAATCAATAGGAAAATCACTTTTTGGATTGATAATTAGTGAACATCAAGGCTGTATAAAATATTTAGTTTCTGTAAAAAAAGAAATTGGCGTTTTTGATAAATGTGAAGTAGGACCAAGTGTACAGATAGAAATGGGATATCAAGACAGCGCTTATAATGAAGTGGAAAGAATAGTTGAAAGTAAATTAAAAGAAAAAAAAGACATTATTTTAGATGTATTTCTTTCAGAAGAGGGAGGAAGATTTTATCACGAACAAAATCGCAATGTAATCATAAAAATTGCAGATGATGAATTAAAACAATTACCGGAAGGTTATTTTTGGGTGAATTACAGCACATTAAATTATATGATTCAAATAAATAATTGTTTAAATATACAGTTAAGAAATTTGTTGTCTTTATTGAAAATATAGGAGGATAGATAATGATAAAAATAGGTGTTCTTTGTCCATCTGAAATAGCCTTTAGACGATTCTTACCAGCTGTAATGAAAGTAGACGATATACAGTATTGTGGTGTGGCTATGGCTTCTGAAGAAGAATGGTTCGGAAAAAATTGCGAAAGTGTTTCAGAAGAATTAAGAAAAAAAACATTAAGCAGTGAATATGAGAAAGCAAAAAAATTTCAGGAAACATATGGCGGTAAAATTTGGAAGAGCTATACAGAAATGGTAAAGTCCAGCGAATTGGATGCCATTTATATACCTTTGCCTCCAGCGCTGCATTATAAATGGGCTAAGTTTGGATTAGAGCAAGGAAAGCATATATTAGTAGAAAAGCCTTCTACGATTTCTTTAGATGAATTTATAGAATTATATACTTTGGCAGAAGAAAAAAAGTTAGCGTTATATGAGAACTATATGTTTGTATTCCATGAACAGTTAAAAGAAATAAATCACATTATAGATAGCAAAGAGATTGGTGAAGTAAGGCTATATAGGATGGCTTTTGGCTTTCCGCAAAGAGACAAAGATGATTTTAGATATAATAAGGCATTAGGAGGAGGCGCGTTATTCGATTGCGGCGGCTATGCAATAAAATATGCCTCTATGCTTTTAGGCGACAGTGCTGCTATTGTGTATAGTCAAATGAATTATACAGATGAATTTGATGTTGATATTTATGGTTCAGCAGCATTAATTAACGATAAAGGTGTAACAGCACAGATTGCTTATGGAATGGATAATAGTTATAAATGTGAATTGGAGGTATGGGGAAGCAAAGGAACACTTTTAACAAAAAGAGTATTTACAGCACCTGTTGACTTTGTTCCTGAATGTAGGATTGAAACAGGAAAAGATGTTGTTATACACAAATTTTCAGAAGATGACACCTTTAAAAAATCCATACAAAGATTTTATGATTGTATTACAGATGATAAAGTAAGACAGGACACTTATAAAGAATTAAAACGACAGGAAATTCTTTTAAATGAATTTAAAAAGCTTGCAGATAAAAGATAAAAAATTTGCAAAATTTTTATAATAAGATGGGGTTTATATGAAAGGATAATTATGTTAAATATAACAGTAATCGGTGCAAATAGTTATATTGCAAGAAATTTGGTTTATCTGATAAAACAGCAATTGCCAGATACTCAATTATTTCTCTATGACGCAGCAGATATTCAGATAGATGGATTGAATGGGTATGAACAAATTGATATATTGTCAAAAGAGTCTGTTAAAAAAATAAATCTTTGCAGTGATATTATATTTATGTTTGTAGGAAAAACAGGAAGTGCGGCGGGTTTTGATAATTTTGATATTTTTATTGATATTAATGAAAAAGCGTTGTTAAATGTTTTGAATGAATATCGCAGACAGGAGTCGAAAGCAAAATTGATATTTCCGTCTACAAGATTACTCTATGATAATAATGGAGATGCCACAGAAAATGAGATGACAAAAGAATTAAAAACCATATATGCAATAAATAAATTTGCTTGTGAGCAGTATTTGCAGGTATATCATAAAGTTTATAATGTACAGTACTGCATCTTTAGAATTTGTATTCCTTATGGTTCGCTTATTTCAAATGCTTCATCTTATGGCACAGCAGAATTTATGCTTAGCAAGGCGGAAAAAGGTGAAGATATTACATTATTTGGAGATGGCAGCCAGCGGCGGACATTGACGTATATAGAAGATTTATGCAATATATTGCTAAAAGGAGCTTTATGCAGTCAATGTGTAAATTCAATTTATAATGTTGGAGGAGAAAATTATAGTCTTGCAGAAATGGCAAAATTAATTGCGGAAAAATATGGAGTAAAAGTAGTTTTTGTTGCTTGGTCGGAAGTTGAAGCTAAAATTGAATCAGGAGATACGGTTTTTAACTCAGATAAAATAGATAAAATTTTGCAATATAAAAGAAAAATGAATTTTGCAGAGTGGATTGCTAAAAAATAATAAAATGGTTTGATTCAATAAAATATGGAGGGAATTATGAAAAAAATAAAAGTGATACATTTTACAATTGCTAATAGCGGCAGTGGGGTTACAAAATATATGCTTCGACTGTGGGAACATATAGATAGGGATAAATTTCAGTTTGATTTTGTTACAATGAGCAAAACATTAGATGTTGCCCAAGAGTTGGAAAAACAAGGGTGTAAAATATACTATCTTTCCACTTATGCAGAAGATGATAGACAACAGTTTGAGACAGAGGTTAAAAAGATATTAAAAGAGGGTGAATATGATGTTATGTATTTGCATACATCATGGTGGAGAGGATTTGCACTTGAAGAAATTGGCAAAGAAGTTGGTATTCCTAAAGTAATTGTTCATAGTCATAATACCAGTGTGCATATAAAAGAAAATGAATCAAGAGAAGAAGCACTCAATCTTCATTATGAGCAAAGAGAACGTCTTTCACAAGATATTGCAACCGATTTTTTGGCATGTTCTCAAGAAGCGGCAGATTGGCTGTATGGCAGCAAGATAAGCAAGGAAAAAGTACAGATTATTCCATATGCCATTGAGCTTGAACAATATCAATTCAACGCACAAATCCGAGAAGAGTATCGTAAAAAATTAGGTATAAGCGATGAATTTGTTATAGGACATGTTGGAAGGTTTGCCTTTCAAAAAAATCATGATTTTTTAATTGATGTGTTTAAAGAGGTTGCACAGGTTCATGATAATATAAAATTGCTATTAATTGGAATAGGTGAATTAGAAGATACTATAAGGGATAAAGTAAATCACTTGGGATTAGAAAATAAAGTGATTTTTACAGGAAAAAGGGAGGACGTCAATTGTCTTATGCAGGCAATGGATTTATTTGCACTTCCATCACGATTTGAAGGATTAGGCATTGTATTGATTGAAGCACAGGCAGCAGGACTGAAGTGTATTGTCAGTGAGGAAATTCCTCCAATAGCATTTTTGACAGAAAATATAGAAGCGCTTTCATTTGACGTTTTATTATGGAGAGATAAAATATTAGAATATATACCTGGCTATGTAAGACAAAATATGACAAAAATATTAGAAGATAAAGGCTTTGGTATGAAAGGTCATGTTAAAAAAATTGAAAAAATTTTAGAAAATAATATAAATGTTGAAGAGTAGACCGTGTAAAAAATGGTTTTACAAGTGCAAAAAGCAGCGCAGAAATGAGGGTTAAAATGTCAGAACAGATAAATTCAAACGAAAATATGGATTGGGTGTATAGCCAATTAGAGGACGACGAATCAAAACAGATATATGATAATAGAAGAAAATATATTGAATCAGGAGATTACTCTTATATAGAAACTATTGTTAGAAAATTTGGCAAGGGGTTAGAACCATATTATAAAGGCAAAGAAAAAGAAAAGTGTGCAGAGCTGAAAAATAAAAAAATCTCTATATGGGGTGGCGGAAAGTATGGAAAACATTGTATTGATTTGTTTTGTGAAAATGGAGTTAACATATCTTATGTTATAGATAATGATTCTTCAAGATGGAATCAGTATTATGAGGGGATTCTTGTTGTATCGCCAGAATATTTTAAAAATTTAGATGACAACAATGAATATTATGTAATAATTTGTTCCGCATTTTCTGCCGAAGATATACGAAAACAAATTCTTGAAAATAAGATTGTTGCTGAAACAAATATTGTTCGTTATTCAGATTTTATGCTTGCAAGTTTAAAAGACCAATATTTTGATGAGCAGATTTTGACATTTGGACAAAATGAAGTGTTGGTTGATGCTGGCTGTTATGATTTACATACATGTAATGAGTTTATAAAAAGGATAAATAAAAATAAGTTAAATTTTAAAAAAATTTATGCGTTTGAACCAGATAATATACAATATGACGTTTGTAAACAGCGAATAAATAATAGTGCGTATAAAGAAAAATTCCAGTTATTTAAAATGGGGTTATGGAGCAGCAGCAAGGATATTTATTTTAATGAAACAAATGATGGTTCTTCTTATGTAACAGATGAAAAAGGTACAAATAAGATTCAAGTTGTTGATTTTGATTCCATTGCAGATGAGCAGGTTACTTTTGTGAAAATGGATATTGAAGGTTCTGAGTTAGAGGCATTGAAAGGAATGAGTCGTACAATTTGTGCATGTAAGCCTAAATTAGCAATTTGTATGTATCATAAGCCTGAGGATATGTGGGAAATACCAATGTATTTAAAAAAGCTGGTTCCAGAATACAGACTGTTTGTCAGACATTATAGCAACAGTGATTTGGAAACCGTTTTATATGCCGTTGTGTAATTTAAATATATTTTAAGTAAAAAGATTGCTGCATATAAAAGATGGTTATATAGTCTTGTCAGAATGTGAGGTATAAGCTATTTTTAAAAATCAGCCGCAGCGTGGAGGTGGTATATCATGGAACAACCGATATTAATAAGTATAGTAGTATCTATTTATAATGAATGGGAGTATTTAGATAAATGTATAGACAGTATTGTAAATCAGACCTATAAGAATATTGAAATTATTTTAGTGGATGATGGTTCAACAGATTGCTGTGGAGAAATATGTGATAAATATGCAGAGCAGGACTCAAGAATTATTGTGATTCACAAGCCAAATGGAGGGCTTGTCAGTGCAAGAAAAGCTGGAACAAAAGAAGCAACAGGTGATTATATTATCAATGTTGATGGTGATGATTGGATTGAAAAAGAACGAATACAAAATTTGGTTAAAGGGATAGAGCAATATCATGCAGATATCATTTATATGGATGGTTATGTAAGGGAATATCCAGATAATCAAGTTATGGTAAAAGGAAATTTAAGAAGAGGATTTTATACAAAACAACAAGTACAAGAAGAAATTTTAATGAAACTTGCATCAACCAATCATTTTTATGAAAAAAATATAGAAATGTTTATGTGGCTTTGGGCATTTAAAAGGGAACTGATTAAAGAAAAACAGCCTTTGATAGATGAAAGAATTTCAATGGGAGAAGATTTGGCATGTGTCTGTGAATGTCTTGCAAGTACAAATTCTGTCAGTGTTATTGAAGGCGGAAGCTATCATTATACACAAGGAAGAGTTGAAGCAATAAGTTACAGCAATAATCTGTCTAGTATAAGATTAGAAGCGTTGTGGAATCAGCTTAAACAATTCTGCAAAAAAGAATATGTTTCTCCATCAGTTTATCAAATGATGGTGGTCATTATGAATCAAGCAGTAGCTATTACTGATTTTTCGCTCTTTTTTAAAAAAAATTGTGAATATCTCTATCCTTATTCAAAAGTTAAGAAAAACAGTAATCTTGTAATATATGGAGCAGGAAAATTTGGCTATAAAATTATGCTGGCATTGTCAGATAATGACCAATATCATGTTGCTGCATGGGTAGATAAGAGCAATAAAAGAGTTACGATGGAACAGTATACCATATCACAAGTGGAAATATTAAATCAATTGGATTATGACTATATTGTAGTTGCTATTTTAAATTACAATGTTGCACTTGGGGCAGTGAAGGAATTGCAGAAAATGGGCATATCAGAGGACAAAATTGCGGTGATGGACGCAGATGTGATTTCGGAAGATTTTTTGATTTTTGATGAAATAAAATCATAATATGGAGAAGTTATGTACAGTTTTGATATATTTGACACATTAATTACAAGAAAAACATATTCCCCATATGGCATTTTTTCGATAATGAAAGACAAGCTGATTCGATTACAAAAGGATTCAATGAATATGTCTGCAAATGAATGGGTACCTAATTTTGATTCTTTAAGAATTAGTGCAGAACAGTCTATACGTACTGTTTTTTCATATCAAAATAAGGAAGATGTAACTTTATCAGATATATATAGAGAGTTATCCAATATTATTTGTGATGATACGTTGGATTTAGAATGGCTTAAACAGCTTGAGATTGAAACAGAACTCGAAAATATAGTACCTATTTACAGTGGAATTGAAACAGTAAAAAAGTTATATCATGATGGCAAAAAAGTAGTGTTAATATCCGATATGTATTTAAGCTCTGATGTTATTAGACAAATGCTCTGTCAATTTGATGATTGTTTTTTTGATATACCCATTTATGTGTCCTGTGAGTTTGGCAAAACAAAGAGGAGCGGTTCTCTTTATATAGAAGTGAAAAAACAGGAAAATGCAGATTATAAAAATTGGGTTCATTATGGAGATAATGTAAGGTCGGATATAAATATTGCGCAATTATTAGGAATCACAGCAAATCTTGTTTCATATAAAGAATTGCTGCAATGGGAAAAAGAATTTCTAAAAAAAGCGGACATGGTTTATGATAGTGCCGTTCAAATTTATTTTGGAATATCAAGATATATCAGGCAGAATACTGCTTTATCACATGCAAAACAAATTGGAGCTTCTCTGGGTGGAATGGTGTTTTTTCCTTATATATATTGGATTATCAAGAAAAGTGAAAAACTTGGTATTAAGCGGCTGTATTTTGTAGCTAGAGATGGATATGTATTAAAGTCAATAGCTGATGAAGTGATTTCGCGATATCAGTTAAAATTGGAAACCTATTATATATATGGTTCAAGAATGGCGTGGCGCGTTAAGCCAACAGATACACGGTATAAACAGATGACAGCATATTTAGAACAAGAAGTAGACAGTACGGATAATGCGTTTGCATTTGTGGATTTGAATGGAACGGGATATACCATGAACTGTGTAGGTGAAGTTATTTATAAAAAGACAGGCTTAAAGATGCGTTCTTTTTATTATACTTTTTGGGGAGCTAAGACTTATCCATATTGTGAGTGCCTTCATTATTCAAATGGAGACGGGAATTTATGTGAAGTGCTGTGCAGAGCGCCGCATGGGTGTACAGAAAGATATTACATAAAAGATGGAAAAGTGATTCCTCAATTGTCAGCGTTTCCCGATAGTGAATTTGAGCATTGCGGTATGTCTGAATATTTGGAAGGTATAAAATTATATGCAAAAACACTGGCAGATGCCACAGCTCAGATGCCATTTATCCATACAGGAGCAAAGCATATCAGTGAAGATATCTTAAAGTATTTACAAAAGCCAGAGATAAGTATTGTTGAATTTCTTGGAAATATTCCTCACCATGAAAATCAAAAAGACAATGGCAGTTTATATGCGCCTAAGCTGTCAAGAAAAGATATTTTTAGAATCTATATGTGGCGTACCCATGAATTGTGGAGCGAAGTCTATACAGGTATGAATATTCGTTATTCATTGTTAAGGACAAGTCCTAAAAATTTAAAATATAAAGAGTTTCTTGAAAAGCATTATAATAAGGTATATGGAAAAATGATTCATGGCTTAAAGAAAATAATAGAAAACAGACATTGTGAAAAAAGCTACAATATTATTATATATGGTGCTGGTCAATATGGTATAAAAAATTATAGTTCTATAAAATATAACACAAACAATAAAATTGTTGCATGGACAGATATAGACTATAAGAAGCTTCAAGAAAAAGGAATGCCTGTTGTTTCATTAAAGACAGCAAAAGAAAAGAAATATGATTATATTGTGGTAGCTATTAAAGATGAGTTGGTGCTGAATACTACGAAGAAGCTTATAGCAGAAACGGGTGTTCCATTGAGTAAAATATTGTCGGTGAAAGAATTTTTTACAATTAGTGGTTGACATTTTGTTACTAAAGGACTAAAATAACATTTAAACAAGATAGTTTGTTGGCAGATATATTATCGAAATTCTCTTGGAGTGCTAAAAGTCATATTTTTTTCGGGGGGGGTTAAGTTTTAACCATATCAGCCGATATATCTTGTGTACTTAAATAACAGGTGGTGAGTTTATGTCGAGAGATAAAGCTTCGCAGCGTATCAATGGAGGAGCAAATACAGAGTCAAGGAAGAACCGAAAATCTCCTCTAATGATAATTATCGTAGTTGTTGCAGCATTAGCAGTTGTTGTTGGCATTGGCATAGCTATATTTGCTGGCAAGAAGATTGAACCCAATGTTGTGGTGACTCCAGATAATATTGAGGATATTATAGCTGAAGCGAAGAGTAAAGAGGAGGAGCGGGTTCCTGTAGGTTCTTATGAACTGAACATGAATTATAACTGGTCTTTTGATAACGCAAAGGCGGCATCTTCTAACGCATATGTAGGCAACAGTGTGAATAACAGTAATACAGTGTACTTTACAGTTACTCTTGAAAATTCAGAAGATGTTATATATAAGTCTCCATTTATTCCGGTAGGAAGTCATATGGAAAACATAACATTAGACAGTAATTTAGGAGCCGGCGTACACAACGCTGTAGTAAAGTATCATTTAGTTGACGAGGCTTACAAGGATATATCAAGCGTTTCTGTGGCAGTAACAATCACCATCAAAAATTAATTTAAAATTCAAGGAGGAATTGAAGTATGAACAAGATGAAAAGATTATCAGCACTTGTATGTGCTGGCGCATTAGTTATGTCAACTGTTCCTGCATATGCAGCAGTGACATCTACTGGTGATGGCGCAGTAGAAAATATGGGACAACAAGGAATCGAATTTGACCGTATAGTCCTTCCAACAATGCCGGAAGGTACATATGATTTTGTATTAGACCCAGCTGGTTTATTATCTAACTATGGTGGAAGCGATTATACAGCTGGTAAGACTGTATATTTTAATGCAGAAAGTTCAGCAGCTAAATTGGAAGTAGATGCATCTGTTACAGGTACAGATGGTAAGTTTTATCGTGATGGAATAACAGAGGATACTGCATATGCAACTATTAAAGCAGCTATTGAAGTTGACACTACAGATAAGAAGACAATAACAGGTCTTGGTGGTGCTGGCAACACAAAGAAATTTTATGCTTGGGTTCCAGATGCTGCAAGTACACAAAGTGAAGGAACATATAAAGAAATCACATTAGATAATCTTGAAACTTACTGTGATGTTACTATAGATGCTTCTGGTGCAGTTACTGGTGTAGCAATGAAGACAGGAAAGACAGAATCAACTGTAAATGATGGTAAATTGTATGTTGATGGTAAAGTAGCACTTGATTTTACTGCTGATGATAAAATAGCAGATTATGTTACTATTACAGATGGTGCAGTTACAGCATTAACATCTAATAAAATGTATACAAAAGCAACAGCAGGCGGAGCTTTTACAGAAGTTACAGCTATTGGCAGTGTAAAGTATACTCCTGCTGTACGCACATATACAGACACATCAGATAAGGCTGTAATTGTTAATAAGTCATCTTCAGATAAAAAAGTAAAAGTAAAAGTAAGTGTTACAAATGGTGATGGACTTGATTTTGTTGCTGCTGATGCATTTACTGACAAGACTAAGGCAGGTGTATCACTTGCTATAAATGATGGCACAAATAAAGAGTATGTAACAAAAAAAGAAGATACAACAACAAAGGAAGTAACATACAGTGCAGTTGCAGAAATTGCAGTTAGTGGAGTTGATGTTAGTGCTTCTAGTTCAGATATTATAACATATATGGGAGATATAGAAGATGCAACTGGTGGACATCAGTTTAAAGCTTATTTAAAGCCAACAATGAATTATCAAAAGGCAGAGTTTACTCTTGTAGGTATAGCTAATAGTGACGCTACAGGAGCAGATGCATGGGATGCTTATGCAGAATCTCTTAGAACTTCTGCAACAAATATGAGACCAGGTATCACAGTTGTTTATGATATTCTTGATGATGTTACAAAGTTAACAAAGACAGATACAGTATCTAGCGAAATTTCATGGCCAGCAGATGGTTGGGCTTGGTTTGATTTAGGCGAAACAGATGCACCTACATCAGTTCAATTAGTAGCTAATGAAGGAACAGATGATGAGGCAGTTTATGCTTTGAAATCTAGCGATTATTCTCAATCAGCTTCATTTATTGGTGTAAATCCTGCTAAGGCTGGCGGTCCTCAGAAGTTAACTGTTTTAATCCAAGTTGGTGCTAAGGTTTACGAGAAGGTATTATGGTAATATTTACAAAATAGTAGATTGCATCATAAACATGTAATATTTAAAAATTAATAGGGAGTTTCCCTGAATCTATGAAAACATCCAAACTGATGTAAGTTAAAGTTACATAGTTTGGGTGTTTTTTGCTAATAATGCAAATTAAAAATTAAGGAGGTAAAGCATATGTATAAAATGTTTAAAAAATTATTTGCACTTATATGTGCCAATTTATTTATTTTTATGTCACTTTCTGTATATGCAGCTCCATTCGATGAAAAAGGCGATATTTCACTTGAAAATCAAGGAAAGGATAATTTAAAATTTGATAAATTGGTTGTACCAACAATAGATGAAGGCACATATAATTTTACATTAGACCCACAAGGATTGCTAAATACATATAATCCAGAAGAATATGACACGCCTCAAACCATGTATTTTAAGACAAAAAATAGTCCTGCTTCCATTGAAATAGTGGATTCATCCGTTTATGAAGCCGATTTTTATTATAAAACAAAGGTAAATGATGATGCACATTTGAACTCGACCGAAGCAGGAAAAGGGCTTAAAAATGCTGTTCAAGTGGCTGACTCAGCAATTGTAGATGTAGAAGAAGGATTTTATTTATGGGTGCCAGATGCTTCAAGTGAAGAAAAGATTGCAGAGGGCGCAGGAAGATTTGAGTCTATTACAAAAGATAATATTAATCATTATTATGATATTATTTATACAAGTGATGGTACGTCGATTGATTCAATCAGTGCAGTCAGCAGCAAAACATTGACGACAGTAACAGATGGTCATATATATAGAGATGGTTATTTAAAAATTGATACAGACCATATTGCAGACCATATTACTTTAAATGAAGATGATACAGCCGTTGTAGAATATAAAAATATTTATAAAAAGAAAAAAGATGCAGTTGACAATGATAGCGCTTATAGTGAGGTAAAAGAGGAAGATGTAACATTGATACCGCCAACAAATCATTTTACCAATAAATCAAATAAAGCAACCATTGTTAATAAATCTTCTGTTGATAAAACGGTGCGCGTTAAAGTTAATGTATTAAATGGAGATGGACTTCATTTTGCAGACAGCAGTAATTTTACAGACCACTCAAAGCCAAGTATATATTTAGCTATTGCGGATGATACACCTGCTGCAAATGAAAAACCCGTTTTAAAACAAACAGATAAGAATACAGGTATAGAAACATTTACAGCAATATTAGAGTTTGATATTGAAAAGCCAGATTTTACTTCCAGTGCTATTACATATATGATGGATAAGGAAGACTCTTCTAATGAACATCGTTTTTTAAGCTATTTAAAAAAGGATATACAGTACAATAAAGCAGGTTTTTTTCTTACAGGCGCGACAGATAGTGCAGAAGAAGCTAAAGAAGCATGGGATATGTATGCCCATAAACTTAGAATTTCAAAGAATCCTGCAAAGCTAAGTATAGAGGTAATCTATGAAGTGGTTGATAAAACGACACCTTAAATGGTATCAATAAAAATGGATTCAATGATAGTATTGATAAAAAAATAATGGATTTAATGATGATATAGATAAAAATAGAATGATAGGATAAAGATGAATGTTAGAATATATTGATGTTTGTGGATATTATAATAATGTAACATTAAAGGATATTTCTTTTCATATTCAAGAAGGGGATTTTTTTGTCATATTTGGTCCTGATGATTCAGGAAAAACGGAATTAATGGAAATGCTTATAGGAATCCGCAAACCTGCAAATGGAAAGATTTTATACAAAGAACAAGAACTTTTGCGTATACCTTCAAAAGAACGTCAAAATATACGTTTTGTTCCAGATGATATTATTTTGAGAGGCAATAAGACGACAGCACAAAAGTATTTTGAACAGATTATGAAGGCATATAAGATTACAGATAATGAGAAGATAAAAGATTATGCGGAATTTTTTGGGATTGATTTAACAGAAAAGCTCAATTATATGACCTATGAATGTAATAAATTTACAGCAATTATAGGAGCCGTTCTAACCAATCCCAATTTGTTGATTTTAGATGAGCCTTCTAATTTCTTAACAAAGCAGGGGATTAAGAAATTGTATGCGTTTTTGAAAGATATTCAAAAATCAGGCGTTACCATTGTAATACTTGCAGAACATTTTGAGGAGGCAGCACAGCATTGTAATTCGTATGTGTATCTTAAAGAAGGGCATATTGAAGCTGCAAATAGAACTGACGAACGATTTGAATTGCATAAGGCGGTCAATGTATTCAATGCAAACCATGAAAAATTGCAGGAAATTTTGGGTGAACCAGTTGCTGTCAGTGATAGAGGAAAAACATATTTATATTGTGAAAGTATGGGAAATCTTTTAGAGATTCTTTCAAAATGTGATGCAGAGTATAAAGAATTGCTAATTGAAAGAATGAGTATGGAAGAATTTTGGGATAAAGATTATTCAAGGTGGGAATAAAAATGGAATTAAGATGTGTAAAATATGCGCTGATAAGCACAGCTAAAAAATTGTTGATGTATGCTGTTATTTTGTCTATATGTACAGTTTTGACAATTGTGTTTCGTGATAAACTGGTTATTGGAGAAAATTTAATTGAATCATTACCTGAAGATTTTTTTCCTCTTATAGGTATGAATGCTGTAAAACAGATGGAAGTATGTAAAGAAGTTTTGCTGATAATAATGGGAATATTAAACTTATTTATTATAGGGATGATTTCCATACAAAGTGCTAAAGTTTTTGGACATAGTATTGATTTCAGACAGTATGCTTTTATTCTCTATCAGCCGCATGGCAGGATATATTATTATATAGTGCGTATGCTTTCATCGGTTGCTTCTGGGCTGTTACTGTGGATTGGATATATTATTGAGTGTGAAATAGCATTGTCCGTAATGGCAAAAAACACACATACAAGTTATGTTTTTGGTGAATATTTTGTTAAAGTAGGAATGTTAGGTATTCTATTGACAATCTTTATGATTGGAGCAGGAATCTTGTATTTTACAATAAAAAATAATTTGTTTTCATATGGCAATATTGTGATAAGTACGATTATCATCTGCTTTTTTTTAGGAAACGCTTATAAAGTACCAAAGCTTGTTGCCTATTATATGAGAATGTTTCAGATGGATATTTCTGTTGTAGAAAGTATTGGAACGATTTTAAATAAATTTACATGGCTGCATCCATTAGAACAGCTCAATATGTTTATGATAGAAAGCAAAGGTGCATCTGTTGGCATTTTGTGTGCCTATATGATTATAGGGATTCTTTTTATAGGGCTGTCATTTTTTATTTATATGAGAAAAGACTTGGAGGGGTAGAGTTGTTTCAGTATGATAATAAATTAACACTTATATCAGAATATGTATTACAACAACAAAATAGTGATGAAATTTTAGCTGATACCGCAATTATCATTTATCTATATTATGAAGATACACTTGATATGTATTTGGATTATATAGACAATATACCTGAAAAGATAAAGGTTATAATTATTACTTCAAATAGTACAGTAAAGAACATTATAGAAAAATGGAAAAGTATCCATAACAAGAAATTTGAGGTAAGGCTAAAAGAGAATAGAGGAAGAGATATCAGTGCGTTGCTTGTGACGGCAAAAGATATAATAAGTACATATAAATATGTTTGTTTTATACATGATAAGAAAGAACACAGCAAAAAGTATCAAAAAGAAATACAATTTTGGCTTGAAAACTTATGGGGCAATGCTTTAAAGTCATCTATATATATTCAAAATGTTATTTGTATGTTAGAAAAAAATTCTGATTTGGGAATTTTAATACCACCTCCAAAGCTTAATTTAAGTATGGAATGGGACTTAGATTATTGGGAGGATAATATTGAAAATGTACAAAAGCTTGCAGAAAAATTAGGAATTGCTGCAAAAATCAAACCAGAAGATGACATATTGTGTATTGGCACTGTTTTTTGGTGCAAAACAAGCGCGTTAAAAAAATTGTTTGGGTATAATTGGAAGATTGAGGATTTTGACCAAGAACCATTAAAAATAAATGGGACAATCAGTCATGCAGTAGAACGAATTTTTCCTTATGCAGCAAAAGATGAAGGATATAAAACAAAATTTTGTATATGTTTGGAATATGCAGAAAAATTAATAACGATTCAAAATAATATTTTAAATCAAAGTTTTGCAATTTTTAAAGAAATTGGCTTAGAAAATGTCGATAATATATATGAATATGAAAACTTAAAATGTAAATGTACAAGTTATTTTGCTGCTCATAAAAAAGTGTATTTATATGGTGCAGGAAAGATAGGAAAATTATATTTAAAGTTTGCAAAACATTGTCAATGTGAGCCCGCTGCTTTTCTTGAAACGGTAAAAAATCCTATAAAGAATAATAAAGATATGGAACTTCCTGTAATAGCACTTGATGATATAAAAGATTGGAATGATTGTGGTATTATTATAACAGTAGGTGATGGAAAAAGGGAAGAATTAGAAAACATACTTTATAACAGAGGAATAAAAGATTATATTTATTATTTATATCAATAATGAGTATTATAAAAAATTTTTCAAAAAAAGTTGAATAAATGATGCAGACGTTAAAGAGGATTAGAAGTGAAAAAAATAAATAGTGTGGAATTATCAGATATAACAGTAAGATTTCAGCATTTAAAAAATAAAAATATTTTAGTATATGGAACGGGCATTAATGCAAAGCTGCTTATTGAAGCATTACAAGGCTTTCATATTGCAGGTATTTTAGACAAAATTCGTTATGAGGGATATATTCAAGACATTCCAATTATTACATGGGATGAGGTGACAAAAGATACAGCAGAAGTTATTATTATAGCTTCTAATGTAAAGAATTTTAGAGAAATATTCTTGCGTATCAGGCATTATGGCGAAATATTTAATATGGATATCTATAATTTTTCAGGACAAAATTTATCCGATATATATTATTATGCAGATTATACATATGAAGAAATGCAGTGTTTAAACGCTTCAAAGCAAGAACTGTTTAACCAGATTGACGCCTATGATGCGATTAGTTTTGACCTTTTTGATACATTAGTAATGAGAACAGTTTTAGAACCAACCGATATATTTGATATTGTTGAGAGAAAAATTAAAAAATATGGAATGAATATCCATCATTTTAAAAAGAAAAGACGTACAGCCGAACTCAATGCAAAGGGAGCAGATATTTTTGGCATATATAAAGAATTGCAAAAGATTATCAATGTATCCGATGATGAACTTTCTTTAATTATGAAAGAAGAATTGTCATGTGAAAAGGCTTGTATTATACCTCGATATGATATGGTTGAAGCGTTGAATTATGCCATAGAAAAGGGGAAAATGGTATCTATTATATCAAATATGTATCTTGTGCATGATATGATGCAGGATATATTAGATAATATAGGGATAAAACAATATAATCATTTGCTGATTTCTT
The DNA here is from genome assembly GCA_910589305.1 of uncultured Lachnospira sp. Taxonomy (GTDB): domain Bacteria; phylum Bacillota; class Clostridia; order Lachnospirales; family Lachnospiraceae; genus Lachnospira. The sequence goes on from CAJUTV010000011.1 coordinate 71,084, forward strand.
GTGAATATGGAAAAGGAAAATCCGAAGGATTATTTGAAGTATATAGAGAACAAATAGGAAGCAATACAAAATGTCTGCATATTGGCGATGATTATTTTGAGGATATATTAGCGGCACAAAAAAATGGAATGGCAGCATTTTATATTAATAGCAGCTTAGAGCTGTTAAAAATGTCAAAGATAAGGAAACTTTTACTCAATGCACATGGATTTGAAAACCGATTAATGATAGGGTTGATTGTATCAAAACTATTTAACAATCCGTTTGTTCTTTATAATACAAATGGCTATGTGCCAGTTTCTTCTGTACAAGTATTTGCAGGAGTTTTTATTGCTCCTATTGTTTATAGCTATATGATGAAATTGTTGGAATATGTATGTAATAATTCATATGATGGAATTATATTTCCTGCAAGAGATGGATATATTTTTTTTAATTTATATGAAAAATATAGGAAAAACAATAGTAAACTTCCTGAGAGTTATTATCTTACCATATCACGCAAAATTGCTTTAGCTATATCACAATATAATAAGAATGATGTGGCAGTGACAACTGAAAAATATATAAAAACAGGGTGGGATATAAATTTTTGGAAACAAATTATGTATTTTTATTCAGATAATATGGATGGAATATTAAAAGAATCTGAAAAGAAAAGACAATTATATAGTGATTATATAAAAAGTATAAAAATAGATTTTAAAAAAAATTATTTATTTTGTGAATTAAATTCTTGTGGCACAACGCATTATGCTATAAATAAATTATTTCATAATCCTCTTTTTGGATTTTACCTTTCTGGAACTCCAACCATGCCAGAATTAAGACAATTTGTAACATATTTATATCCAACTGGTTGGATATATAATATAATTTCCAGAACAGATATGTTAGAAGCTGTTTTAAGTTCTCCAAAACCTTCAGTTGGAGGAATTAACGACAATGGAAATATATTTTATGAACAAGAAGAAAGGACACAAAATGAAATTAATATGATGATAGATATGCACAAGTATATTGAAGAATTTATTGAAGAATATGAAAATATATGTGAAGGATTAAAGTTAATAGATTTATCTTTATCAAATAATTTATTGGCATTAGTTGATGGAATAAAATTATCTGGTGATATGGAATCTTTTGGAAAAAGAAATTCTATTGAAACAATGACATTAAAAAATAAAAGTATTATGCGAAAAATATGATTAAATAGTAGGAGGAAGATGTGACGGAGGGAAAAAAGTTATATTTTTTTGGTGCTGGTACAGTAGGAAAACGATGGATAAAATTTGCTTTAAAATATGATATAAAAATAGAGGGAGTTATAGATAACAATAAGGATTTGTGGGGACATTATTGCGAAGGTATATTAATTTATTCTGCTGATATATTACAATCGCTTAAAAATATTTTAGTTTATATTACTTGTGTAAATTGTGAGGCAATTAAAAAACAGCTTTTTGATATAGGATTGACTAAAGAACAAATAATAGATTTTAATAGTTTATTAGGAAGAATGGTTTATCTAGCAATAAAAAATGGTAGTTTTGTAATATCGTTAGATAAGATAAAATTTAATCAAAACAATAAAATATTAATTGATTTAAATCAAGGCATGGTTCTTGGCGGGGTAGAATCTTGGTCTTATGCAATGGCGCAATCTTGGAAAAAAGCTGGATATAAGGGCATTTTTTTAGCAGGCGATTTTCATAAACCTACCGTTATAAATGATACATATGCAACGAATGAAATTCAATTACTTGAAGTAAATGATGAAAAGTTAAGATTGGATAGATGTATAGAAAGCATAATAAAACATCTTCCCTGTATTGTTATAGGGAATTTTCCATTATATATTTTTTGTGCTGCTTGTATTGTAAAAAGCTGGTATCCAGATAAAATTAAAGTGGTAGCAGTGCAGCATAATGATGAGGATATATATTATAACACGTATGCAGTTTTGCAGGAATATATAGATTGTTGCTTAGTGATTAGCTCACAGATAGAATATAAATTATTACAGCGCGGTGTAAGAAAAGAAATTATTTATCATTTAGATTGGGAAATACCTTGTGATGAAGTTCTGGAGTGGCATTTAAAAAATAATGAAATTTTACAGATTGGCTATGCAGGAAGAATTACTATATTACAAAAAAGAGCCGATTTATTTATTGTAATTGCAAAAGAATTATTAAAAAAAGGCATCCAATTTAAATTGAATATTGCAGGAACAGGAGATTATCTTGAGACGTTAAAAAATCAAGTGATATCCGAAAAGCTTGAGGACTATTTTAATATATTAGGCGTTATAGACAGAGCATGTATTCCAGATTTTTGGAAACGCCAAGATGTGATGATAAGCTGTTCGGAGTGGGAAGGACACAGTATAACACAGGCTGAAGCGATGGCAGCGGGAGCCGTTCCAGTGATTACAGATGTATCTGGCGCAAGAGATGATGTGACTGATGGTAAAAATGGTTTTATTGTTCCTTTAGGTGATATTACGCTATTAACAGATAAAATTACATATTTATACCATAATCGTGATAAGTTAGAAACGATGGGGTATATGGCTCACAGCACAATTTATGAAAAACAAAAAAATATGAATCAAAAAGATTTTTGGGATAGGTTGTTTAAAGGATAGAAATACCAAAAAATAAAATTTTTGAAAGTGAAGGTGATAGAATGAGTGTTAAAGTATCAATAATTATGCCATCTCTTAATGTGGCAAATTATATTTCAGAATGTATGGATAGTGTTATTAATCAAACGTTAAGTGATATAGAGATTTTGTGTATTGACGCTGGTTCAACAGATGGAACATTAGACATATTGCGTGATTATGAATCAAAAGATAATCGTATTAAAGTCATTGTTTCTTCAATGAAAAGTTATGGTCATCAGGTGAATATGGGACTTGATATGGCAAAGGGAGAGTATATAGGTATTGTTGAAACGGATGATTATATTGAAAGTAATATGTATGAGGAGTTATATGAGGTAGCAATTGATAATAAGGCGGATTTTGTTAAATCAGATTTTGATGTGTTTATAACATCAAACAATAATCAAAAATGCTTGATGCGCTATTTTTTGAAAGATCATATGCAAGATATGTATGATACAGAAGTGTCTTATGATATGTACACAAACAGAGTGGGATATATGGATGTGTATATATGGAATGGCATATATAATCTTTCATTTCTAAAAAAACATCATATTCGTTTAAATGAGACACCTGGTGCAGCATATCAGGATTGTGGATTTCGATATTTGGTTGCAATGAATGTAAATAAAGGAATATTTTTAGATAAGTCATTTTACAGATATAGAAGAGATAATACAGGGTCATCTGTTTATAGTCCTAAGTGTGTTGAATGGAATTTAGGGGAGATTCAATATATCCGAAAGATTATGGAAGAAACAGGAATTAATGATGTAAAAAGGAGGGCATTTATTGCAAGGGAAGCTGCAACAGTAGGGATTGGACCTTATAATGCACTTCGTCAATGGTGTGAGCCAAATGAAGAAATTATAGCAGCTCAAAACAAATTTAGAGAGTTGATGCGTGATGACAAAGAAAAGGGATTGCTTCGTCAGGAAGATATGATGCCTCAATCATGGTTTGAGATGAAATTATTTGTAGAGAAGCCACAAGCTTTTGAAGATTATATTGCAATGAAGGCAAATGTGAGAACTTCACTTTTTAGAGATTTTATAAATAAAATGTCAAAATATAAAGAGATAGTAGTTTTTTGTACTGGAAAAGCAGCGAGTAGTGCATTATGTGTTATGCAAATGAATGGCATTAAATCAATCAAAGCATTTTGTGATAATAACAAGGAAAAGTGGGGGAGTGATTTTGGTGGATATAATGTTATATCGCCACAAGAAGCTGTCTTGAAATATCCAAATGCCTATTTTTTGATTGCAAGCCGTAAATATAGTATAGCTATTTTAAAACAATTAAAAGAAATGAATATATCGGAAGATAATATTTCTGTATATAGATTGCCTATTGACCCTATTGAATCAACCAATATAATAGCTAATGCAAAATAGGCATTGTAAAAAAATAATTATTATTTTTATAAAGAAAGGGGATTTACAAAGTGGAAACACAACAGTTACTGAGAGAATTGCCAAAGGGATTGATTAAATGGTATGATTTCGATATTGACAAGCGTGTTCTCTGTGTTGTTAATAATGATGAATTGACAGATTCTATAATGGAAGCAGTAAAGGAAATGGGACTTTTTACGGAAAGTGTTTCATTAAAAGAACTTGAAAATGGAATTTGTGCAGATGGCATTTTTGGTTATGTGATTGCAGTAGGAATATTGGAATATGCAAAAAAACCAGAAAAATTATTATCATTATTACATAAAAAACTATCTCCTCATGGAAAATTGCTTTTGGGTACAGATAATAGATTAGCAAGCCGTTATTTTTGTGGAGATAAAGACCCTTTTACGGAGCGTAATTTTGATGGGGTAGAAAATTATGTACGTGTCAGCGCTATGGACCAAGATAATCTTTTAGGACGTAATTTTTCTAAAGCAGAAATTGTAAATTTATTGCATTATGCGGGGTTTAGCAAACACCGTTTTTATTCTGTATTTCCAGAAATTTCAAGTCCGCAGGTTTTATTTGCTGAAGATTTTAAGCCGCAGGAACAATTAGATTCGAGAATTTTTTTACAATATAATTGTCCTGATACCATATTTTTGGAAGAAGAAAATTTATATAATGCCCTTATTGAAAATAATATGTTTCATACAATGGCAAATGGTTTTTTTATTGAATGTTCTGTTGATGGTGTTTTTTCTAATGTCAATCAAGTTACCATATCGATGGAAAGAGGAAAAGAAAATGCGTTATGTACAATACTCCGCCGAGACAAAAAAGTGGAAAAACGTCCAGTGTATAAAGAGGGAAATAATAAAATACAGAATTTAATAGATAATAATTTATATTTAAATAATCATGGCATTTGTATGATTGATGCTATTCAAGAAAAAGAATCTTTTGTTATGCCTTATATAGAAGCAACTCCTTTGACAGATTATTTTAGAGAGTTGATTTTTACAGATATATCAAAATTTCTTAAACAGTTGGACAAGTATTGGGAATTAATTTTACAATCTTCAGAGCATATGAATTATGATGAAATAAATTGGGAACAGTTTGAACCATATTGGGAAAAGAAAAAGAAGAATGATTTAGATTGGGATAAATGGAGAAAAGTTGCCTATGGAAGTAAAGAAGAACAGGAAGCATTAGGTGTGATTCTTAAAAGAGGCTATATTGATTTAGTGCCAATTAATGCCTTTTTTCTAAAGGATAATTTTATTTTTTATGACCAAGAAATGTATGTTGAAAATCTTCCTGCAAAGTGTATTTTACTTCGGACGATTAATTTTATTTACTCTAACAATACTAAGATTGAAAGTAAATTTCCCAGATTAGAATTGTTAAAACGATATAAGATAGATAAATATCAAGAGTTGTTTTATTCTTTTATTTGGCATTTTTTGTCAAATTTACATAACGATAAAGCCTTAGAAGAATTGCATCGCAAGCATAGACGTGATAATGAAGTAGTCCATTCAAATCGTCAAAGAATAAATTATTCTACACAAGAATATGAAAATTTATTTGTCAAGATATTTTCAAATATTGAAAATAAACAAATATATTTATTTGGCTCTGGTAATTTTACAAAAAAATTTTTAGCGTTATATCAAGAAGATTATAATATAACAGCTATTCTGGATAATAATCCAGATAAACAAGGTAAAGAGATGGAAGGTATTAAAATTGTATCTCCGTCAATTTTAGAAGGTAAAGACCCAAGTACATATAAATTAATTATCTGTATAAAAAATTATACAAGAGTTTTAAAGCAAGCAAAGGCATTAGGTGCAATTAATATTGGAATATATGATACCAATATGGAATATCCAAGAAAGCTTAAAACACCTATTTCTATAAATAAAGAAAAAGAAAGTACACCTAAAAAATATCATATAGGATACGTTGCTGGCGTATTTGATTTATTTCATATAGGACATCTGAATCTTTTAAGAAGAGCAAAAGAGCAATGTGATTATCTTATTGTTGGTGTGGTGACGGATGAGGGCGTATATAAAAATAAACATACAGAAACATTTATACCATTTGAGGAACGATTAGAAATTGTACAAGCTTGCTGTTATGTTGATGAGGCGGTTGGTATTCCATATGAATTTTGTGATACAAAAGATGCTTATTTAAAGTTTCAATTTGATGCACAGTTTTCAGGGAGTGATTATGTTGATGATTCTGATTGGAAAAGAAAGCAGATATTTTTGCGTGAACATGGAGCAGAGTTGGTGTTTTTTCCATATACAGAAAGTGTTAGTTCATCAAAACTTAAACAAATAATTAATAAAAAATTAATATAAAAATAAAGGGATGTAAATATTAAGAATGTAAAATTTACTTATAATTAAACTAATTCATTATTAGGAGGATATATGATTAAAGTTTCAGTTTTGGTTCCTATATATAATGTAGAAAAATATTTAGGTCAATGCTTAGAAAGTCTTTGCACACAGACACTTAAGGATATAGAGATTATATGTATTAATGATGGTTCTACTGATTCATGTGGTATGATTCTTGAATCTTATCAAAAAAAAGATTCACGTATTAAAGTTATAACAAAAGCAAATTCTGGATATGGAAATTCTATGAATATTGGATTGAATAATGCTTCTGGGGAATATATAGGAATCGTTGAAAGTGATGATTTTGTGGATTCTGATATGATGGAAAAGTTGTATAGCTGTGCAAAAAGTGAAAAAAATTGTAATGATGGTCTTGATATTGTAAAATCAAATTGTTATTTCTATTCCCAAAATGAAGGAATTGAAAAAAATCAATATAATAATACGTTGGGGGAATTACCTCTAAATAAGACAATAAAACCTATTCATTATCCTTCTCTATTTTTGAAAATGCAAACTATTTGGAGTGCGTTATATAAGAGGGATTTTCTTTTAAAAAATAATATACGATTTAATGAAACGCCAGGAGCATCTTATCAAGATGTATCCTTTGCATTTCAGGTATATGCCTGTGCAGAAACTATAAAATTAATACCAGAGGCGTATTTGCATTATAGAATTGATAATGTTGCTTCTTCTGTAAAGTCGCCAAACAAAATTTTTTGTGCATGTGACGAAATGAATTATATTGATTCTTTTATAGACAAGAGAGGAATGGATATTATAAATCTGAAAGGAATAGCAAGCAGGCTTGGATTTAGAGTGTTTAAAGAAAATTATGAAAACTTGGCATCAGCATATCAATATGCTTTATATATAAGGATGATAGAATATTTTAAAGAATATAAGGAAAAGCATTATATTGATAATCCATTATGGGAGCTTGAGGCAAAAGAAGAACTTAACTATTGTATTGATAATCCAAATAAGTATTTTCTTGACACATGCAAATCATTTGAAGATAAAAGGATGAAATCGAATATTTGTAGAAATCAGGAAATATATATACAATCAATTTTAGATGAAATTAAAAACAGTAAAAATATTATGATATATGGAGCTGGAATAATTGGGAAAGATTTATTGCATTATTTATTGAAACAAGGAATGAATAAGAATAATGTTAATTTTGTAGTGTCAAATGCTTCAGATAATCCAGATAAAATTGATGAAGTTTCAGTGATACAAATTGATGATATTCCTGAAACTAAAAAGAATAATGTGGTTGTAGTTGCAGTAAGAGAACAGATTCAGTATGAAATTATGCAAGAATTAATTAAGAGAAAGTTTACAAATATAATAGCAGTGGATATTGAAATTCGTAAAAGATTGTTATATTAAATTTGTATATAAAAATAGTAAAGGAGAATTTTAATGTGGAAATAGTTAGTTCAATTACAGGAATAGTATATTTAGAGTTTCCAAATCAAGGACTTGAAGATATTAAAACGGCTGGATTTAAGAATGTACTGTTAGATTTAAGCATATATTGTCCCGGACATAAATTAAGAAGTTTTGAAACAAAGTTAAAACCTGAGCAGATAAAACAAGATTTTGATAAATTTATCAAAGGAGTACAAACAAAGAATCTTCAAGTGACAACAGCACTTTTACCCTATTTGTTAAGAGATACCAAGCGAACAGACTTAAATGAATTGTTGTTACGTATTGGTAAAGATTGTATAAAAATGCTTGAAAATATAGGCTGTAAACACATTATTGCACGTCCATTGTACATAGGTGTTCCTTTTGATAAAGAATGGGAGATTAATAAGGCATATTATTTGGAGCTTGCTAAGGAATGTAAAAATAAAGATACGATGATACTTTTGCAAAATCAATGCAAGGATGTGAATGGACATCTCGTTAGAGGGGTGTGTTCCGATGAAAAAATAGCAGTAAAGTGGATTGATGAGTTAAATAAAGAGGCAGGCAGCCAGCGTTTTGGATTTTGTCTTGATGTAGGTGTTTGTAATATATGCGGGCAGAATATGCAGGATATGATTGTGACATTAGGAGAGCGCGTTAAAACCATTTTGATAAGTGATAATAACGGAATTGTTGAACAGACATTGCTGCCGTTTACAAGCAGGTCGAGTGATTCTAGTATAACGGATTGGCTCAGTTTAATAAGAGGTTTGCGTCAAGTAAAGTTTGACGGACAACTTGTAGCGGATTGTGCCGATACATCAAAAAATTTTTCACCTATTTTACGCCCACAGCTTATTGCATTATCAAAATCTATAATGGATTATTTTAAATGGCAGATTGAGCTTGAAACATCATTGAAAAAGTATCAATCTATTGTCCTTTTTGGGGCAGGAAACATGTGCCGTAATTTTATGAAATGTTATGGCGAACAGTATAAACCATTATTTACTTGTGACAATAATTCATCGATATGGGGAACAAAATTTTGTGGTCTTGAGGTAAAAAATCCAGAAGAATTAAAAGACTTGCCAAAGGATTGCGGCGTCTATATCTGCAATATGTATTACCGAGAAATTGAACAGCAATTAAAGGATTTAGGTGTAGAAAATATTGAATTTTTTAATGATGAATATTTGTCGTCTTATTATGAAGACCGTTTGAAAAGAAGACAATAATAGATTGGTTTTTATAGTACATATTGCAAGTTGTAGAAAGGCAAGGTTAATTTATATGTTAAAGATTGGAGTACAGACAAAAACAGCCATTAACCATGAAAATCCCGCAGAAGGCTTTGAGCAAGTAAAAAAGGCAGGTTTTTCTTGTGTTGATTTTAGTTTAAATGAATATTTGCTCAATAAAACATTATATGCAAAACAGTTAAATACTTTTTTTGATAAGACAGAGGAAGAATTGCAGGAATATTTTAGATTATTTAAGGAATGTTCAAAAAAGACAGGCATTGCTATTCATCAGATGCATATGCCCTATCCGAATTATGTTCCAGAGGCTTCAACGCAGTTAAATGCTTATCTGAACAATGTTGTTGCTGTAAAAAGTATGCAGCTTTGTCATTATTTAGACTGTAAATATATTGTCATACATGGTTTAAAATTGGCAAAATATTTAGGTTCAGAAGAAGCAGAATGGGAAATGACCGAGATGTTTTTAGATTTTCTAGCCCCTATGGCAAAAGAGATGGGTATTACCATGTGTGTTGAAAATATATATACCATGATTGGAAAACATATTTTGGAAGGACCATGTTGTGATGCAGTTAAGGCAGCAGAACGCATTGACCGTATGAATGATAAGTATGGGGCAGAAGTTCTTGGATTTTGTTTTGATACGGGACATGCAAATCTTGTAGGGATTGATTTTGAGCGTTTTATTATGACATTGGGAGACCGGCTGAAAGTGTTGCATATACATGATAATGATGGTATTGCAGATTTACATCAAGTGCCGTTTACATTTACCAAGACAAGAGAAAATAAACCATCGACGGATTGGGATGGATTTGTCAATGCTCTAAAAAATGTCAAGTTTGATAAAGTGCTTAGTTTTGAAACCGCGCCAGTGCTGGATTCATTCCCATTGGAAATGAGAGAAGATGCTTTAGCATTTATTGCCAAAATTGGAAGATATTTTGCAGAAAAGATTGAAAATAAATAAAACTGCAAACAAATGGAACGTAAGTAAAAAAAGATTATAAAAAATAAAGATTTGATTGAATAAAGATTCGATTCAATAAAGAATTAAACTGAAAGAGAGGTTGTGATATGTTGTTTTTATCAAGTACAGAGAACAGCATATTATAAATTGTAATGAGAAATAAATCACTTTCAATTGTTATATTATTGACATCCGAATGTGAGCATTTAAAACAAACATTGGATTGGCTATTAGCACAGTTTCAATCAGTTGAGACAGAATATATCATTGTTGATGCCGCTGATATTAACATTAATTTAGCAGATTTATCACTGTCAAAAGATGATAGTAAGCTTGTGAAAATTATTAATCTTAGTGATAAGCTGTATCAAAGTATTGCTGAACTTAAAAATGATGTGATATCGTATGTTTCTGGCAAATATATGATGATGATTCATATGGCTGAAATTCAAGGTGATATAGAAAAAGATATTGATATTTCAGGCATTGTAAAGTATATGGATTTGTATAATGGATATATTTTAAGTGATAAAGATATAGATAAAATAAATATGGATAAACCAATACAAATTGAAAATCCATTGTGCGAAAACCAAGATGAACTATTAAAAAATTGTCAAAATAAAAAACAAATTTCGACATTGTATCAAGATAAAAATAGTGATTTAGAATATTGTCAATATCAAAATAGTACTTTAGCATCATATCAAGATAGATTTCAAAAATATATCATAGAAGGCGATACGGATATTGCATTTTTATGTTTAAATGTAGAAATTGTTTTAGCTTTGTCTGGGTGGAATCCTAGTATTATTTGCGGTGAAGATTATGAACTGATGCTTAGAATATGTGATATGGGAAGCAAAGAATTGCTGAATAATCCTATAATTTATAAGGGTTCTTCAATTCCTGACAATGGTGAAAATTTAGATAAATCTGTTATATCTATTATGCCTGCTGTTCTTCCCGTTTGTTATCAAGAGATAGGAAAACCTGTTTATCAGGATATGTATTATACCTATTCTTATATTTTAGGTAAATATGCAGATAGATTAAAAAAATGGAATTTGTTTGATAAAGCATTTCAAAATCGTTATAAAGAAGCCGTTTATTTTGGCATTGAGGACTATTTTGTTCATACTGCAGAGCAAATGATAGGGCGAAGCAGTGCGTTTTTTGCTGTGAATAATAAGACAAATCCCGTTGTTATTATTATGAATTCTTCTATGTGCAATGGGGCAATGCAATCGTTTGCAAAAGGTTTTGCCGATGCGTTAATAGAATTAAAGCAGGCAACGATAGTTGTTGATATTGATTTTATTAAAAAATATAACAATGAAAAGGATATTATTGAACAAAAAATTAATCATTTATTGACAGGCATTGCAGAGTGCGGCTGTAAGGCAGTTGTAGGATTTCAGACAGGCACGTTTGCAAGGCAGATGGAAGACGGCGATTTATGGGGAAATAAAGTGCCTTGTCCGAAATTTAATATTACATTTGACCACCCATTATTTATTAGCTATTATCTTATGATGCCGATTAAAAGTCATTATATCTGTTCACAAGATGAGGGGTATGTAGGGTATATTAAAGAATATTATCCAACTATAAAAGATTCATGGCATTTGCCGCCAGGCGGAATATTGCCTAAAAGTAAGAGCGACAGTTTAAATAAACGGAAGTGGGATGTGACATTTGTAGCCGTGTACTGCAATTACAGAGAGGGCGTCGCCGCTGTCCGAATGATGGAAAAAGAGGATAGAAGACTTGCTTTAAAGCTGATGATTCTTCTTAAAAACAATCCAAATACGAGTGCAAGTGAAGGATTAAGGCAGGTACTTGATGCAGAGGGAATACAATTAGATAAAAAAGAATTTGTTGTCAAATTGCATCGCATGACCGATGCTGTGCGTGCCATTCCATTTTATTACCGCGAAAAAATTGTAAAAATTTTAGTGGATGCGGGTATTGATATTCATGTATTTTCTAATACATGGAACGATTGTCCATATGCAGATAATGAACATTTAATTATTCACAGTGATGTATCCTTTGAGGATGGCGTGGAAATTATGGCAGACAGTAAAATATCTTTAAATATTATGAGCTGGCATAAGGGCGGAATGACCGAGCGTATTGCCAATGCTATGCTTGCAGGTTCTATATGTGTGACAGATACAACAAGTTATCTAAAAAAACATTTTACAGATGGAAAGGATATTGTCTTTTTTTCATTGGAAGATATATATAGTCTGCCTCAAAAGATTAAAAATTTGCTGGCAGATGTGGATACTGCCAACAAAATTGCAGCAAATGGCAAAGAAAATGCGTTAAAGCACCATACATGGCTTAATCGTGCAAGTGATTTTTTTGAGATTTTAAAAGAAATATTTTTAAACAGTAAATGACATCAATATTAAAAAATATAATTAAAGTTTTTATGAATTAAATACAATATTAAAAATTTCATTTAAGCGCACCAAAAAGGTGTGCTTTTCTTTTACTTTTCCAAAGGCATTTGCTGCCATCTGTGTCCTTTGTGATTCATGTGAAAGGTAGTAGCTGCATTTATTTACTAAATCTTCCTTTGATTCATATATGGCAATATCTTCATCTGGCACAAATACATCATATAAATCTGCCTGATAATTGGTCATCAGAAATCCGCCTGCACCGCAAATATCCATTGCACGAAGAGGGATTCCTGTGCGAATGGAACGCAAAGAGATATTAAGGTTGATACGGCTTTGTGCAAAAGCAAAAGGACATTCATTATAGTAGTCAATTTCACCTTTATTGGAAATAAGAGGCAAATCTGGTGTAGGATTTGGCGTATAAAGATGAATATTGTAAGTTTTTCCTAACTTGGCAGAAAGTTCAGAAAGCAGAGAATAACGTTCTAAATTTGCAAGTTTTCTTGCAATAAAGTAGTTGGCATAAAGATAGGAAACCGTCTCTACACCATCTTTATTTGGCTTGACAGGAACACTTTTCTGTAATTCTTCAATGATATTGCTTGTAAGCAGTTCTTCAATAAAAAAATATCCATATACTTTAAGCTGTGCATCCATAATGGCATCCAGATAACCAGATACATAAGGAGGAAGATTTTTAAAGCGTTCAAAAAGATTGTGCTTTTCATTATACATGGAGCCTACAAAAGATACATCACAGTGAAAATCTTTATTTAAAATTTGGCTTGGCGTTTGAGACAATTGTCTTATTAGCCGGTCACAGTTGACTGCCAGAGGGGTGTAATATACGGTATTAATGCCTTCTTTTTTAAAATCTTCATATAATGCTTTATCAAATATAAATACATAATTGCATGGATTAATAATCGTGTAGGAATACAGTGCCACTAACGGGCTGTCATAGACAAAGGCAATATATGGAATATTGTATTTTTTGCAGTTATTGGAGAGAACAGGGCTGTAATTAAAGGTAAATACACAGTCAAAATGTGTATTCATTGCCTCTTCAAACAATTGGTCAAATTCAGCGCTTACCCTTTCATAAATTAAAATAGTAGATATACGTTTATATTGATGTCCCATCTGTTTGAGTGTTTCACAGATGTCTTCCATTCCAAAATTATTGTGTTCAAATAGCAGTATGTTCATATTAATTCTCCATTCTTATGTTGTTTCTTAATTTTTGAATTATACTTTTCACATTCTGTTTTTAATTTTGAAAAGTTTAAACAACGTTCCTTATGATACTAGCACCATATAATTACTACATCAATAAGGAATTATCTGTGTTTTCTCAACTTTTCCAATATCGCTACAACGTCTGGCTGTGTTGGAGTGAATTTTATACCACGCTTCAACATACCCATGACTTTTCTCGCTTTCTGCTCAATTTCTTTGGCGGTATGCTCACTTGTCAACATCAAATGATTTCCAGCAATTGTATATTCCCGTTCTATGTATTCTTCTGTTATTGGAAACATATCCTGTATCAAAAATACGCTCTCCCGACTGTCGTCCAATTTGACGATATGAAGAATATCGCAGGGTTTCCCAGCTTTTTCTTTTTTCTCTATAATCTTTGTGTATTTATCAATACGGCTGGACAATGGTATCATCCAGTATATCCCAGTATTCGTATCCTCAAAACAGTAATAATGCGGTCTTGTTTGTGCCTTATTTCCTTTGAGATACGGGTCTGACATATCTTCAAAAAATTTATCTTTAATAATATAAAAGCCTGTTTTCTTCATTTGCCTGTCCTCATTACGGAAAAATCCTTCGCCTTATGGCGAAGGACTATACTTTCAACCCAACCATTTATATACCGCATATTGGTCAGCGGTAAACTTTCAACCCGACCATTTATATACCACATATCGGTCAGTGGTAAACTTTTTTGTACCTACATTTTAGCAAGCACAAAAAGGAAAGTCAATAGGGCTTTCCTTTAAAATTTTATGTCCTCTTATTGAAAGTTATACACGATGTTTATAGAAACTTAAATGCGTTACATCAAGAAATAGTATGTTCATTATGGTAGGATTCATCACTAATAGTGGAATGCCATATTAAAGAAAAAAGTCAATCGTTTTAAGTTATTTTGCAGGCTTTGGAAATGCTTTGTCCAACATTTGCAGTAGTCTTATATCATATGTATGATATTTTTTAACGGTGTTATAGCCATGCAAAGCAATGTCTTTGCGCTCTTGTTCATGTTCTAAATAGTATCGGCATAATTCTTTTAAATTATCAGCACTGTCATACGTTACAAGGTCTTTTCCTATTGTGAAAAATTGCGGTATTTCGGATTGATAGTTTGTTATCAGAAAACCGCCACAGCCAAGTACGTCAAATATTCGCAGAGGAAGTCCTGAACGTATAGATTTAGCAGTGATGTTAATATTAATTTTACTCTGATTAAAGATAAGAGGCATCTCGTCTAGTGAACGTGCAAAACCTCGATTGTTAATATGAGGCATAGAAGAAGTGTCACTGCCTGTATAGATATCAACATGGAAAGAATCCGACAGCATTTTTAACAGGCGGAGGCGTTCTTGTTCAGCAACTTTTACGCTTAAATAAAGTTGTGCCACACAAGCCTTATAATCTGCATAATCCTCATCTGGGAAACGGTATGAATAAGGCGTTGACTCTAAGAAGGTTGTCACAAATGTATCCGTCAGTACTTCTTGTAAAAAGTTATAGCCATATATTTTTAGTTGTGCCTCAATTAATCCATCTGCATAGCCTCTTTCATAATCAGGCAATTTTGCTCGGTTAAAAGGACATTTTTCAGCGTAAGTTGAACCGATAAAGGATATGTCACCTGCATATTTTTTCTTATCCGATTGTGAAGCATGAGATAAGAATGCATCGGTTCTTGCCACATTAGCAGCAAGCGGCATATGAAAGATGCAATCAGGGTTTAGCGGTGAAAATTCCTGATATAAACAGGCATCGAATAAAAATATTCGATTGCAGGAATTGCGCAGAGCTTTTGAGTACAGTTCCATAACGGGACTGTCAACAATAAGGCTGATATAAGGCAGATGCATAATTTCACATACATCTGAGAGGTATGGAAAAAAATTAATAGTAAATGCAAATGTAAAGTTTTCAGACATCAGCGCAGGGGAAATTTTTTTTACACAATCCGATGGAAGTAAATTTTTTTTGGTCATTTCAATGGTTTCTTCATATATTTCAAATCCAAGTCGTTTAAAGCTTTCGATTACATCTGGTTCACAGATACTATTGTAGCGGTAAAAATATATTTTCATAAATCCTCCATTTTAGATTTGTTATATAATGTTTATTATTCTTTGTTGAAGTAAACTTATTAAAGTTGTTTAAGCATTCAACATATATAATTATATAAAAGATAGTGAATAGTCAAAGTGGATATTTGCAATCCGCCGCTTGCTCATAATCTCATGGTTGCTGTCACAACGCAAGTCCTCACTCGCCACTTATGCCTCTGCAGCCATTGAAGTGGGGAATTTCCTTAATAAGGTTAAATTGTAAATTTAATTGTAATGTAATTATGCTAGATTAGCAATGAAAAATATGATAATATTTAGATAGACAAGTTTAGTCAAAAAACTTAAAATGAACGTATAGGGTGATAGTGCGAAAAATAAATTGCTTGATAAATAAAATTGAATAAAGCAATTTATAATTGTATTTTACTTGACTTAAAACTGCTAAAATAATATAGATTTTATATGCAAAAAGCATTGTAGAAATGGGTATGAATATGGGGAAAATTTTATTTTTTAAGTGGAATGCTTTTATGCAGGAAGGCATTGAACGGGCATTACAAGAATTAAATATTGATTATGATACATTTTATTATATATTTAAAGATTGGGAAAAAGATGATGAATTTGTAAGCATTTTTCAATCGTATGTTATGGAGAATCATTATAAAAAATATGACACCGTTTTTTCAGTGAATTATTCGCCGCTAATTTCATCGGTATGTATGGAGGCAGGCATTCATTATGTATCTTGGGTATATGATGAACCATTACATATTAGAAGTAAAACAAGTCTAAAAAATTCGTGTAATGATATTTATTTTTTTGATAGGATGCAGTGTGAGCGATATGCAAAAAGAGGGGTCAATGCTCATCATATGCCGCTGGCAGCAGACAGTTTTGTCTTTAGTGAAAAAGGTATAGAGCAAATTATTAAAAAAAGGAAAAATGGAGCAGAACAAGGCGTTATTCCAAAAGAGCATATGAATTATGATTGTGATGTCTCTTTAGTAGGAAAATTGTATAAGTCCGATTACAATTATATATGTACACCACTAGACCAATATTTGCGGGGATATTTGGAAGGAATTGTCGAAGCGCAAAAGAAAGTTTATGGCGGTTGTTTTATAAGAGATATGGTTACTAGTGACTTACTTAAAAAACTTAACAATCAGTATATAAAAGCTTCTAATGGTTTATTTCGAGTGACAAAAGATGAGATGAATTTTGTGCTGGGAACAGAAGTGACTGGACGTGAGCGATATATGGCACTTGCGCTGCTGCAAAATCGATGTAATGTTCATGTGTATTCAGATGATACAGATGAGCGTCTTAATAAAGTAAAGTTTCGGGGGCATATTGATTATTATACACAGATGCCAAAAATATTTAGAGCAAGTAAGATTAATTTAAATATATCATTAAAGTTGATTGAGACAGGTATTCCTCTTCGAGTTCTTGATGTTTTAGGGTGCAACGGTTTTTTGATAACGAATTATCAGCAAGAATTATTGGAATATTTTGAACCAGAAATTGATTTAGTAATATATAATGATATGGTCGATTTAGTTACTAAGGTAGAGTATTATTTAAAACATGACAACGAAAGAAATGCTATTGCTAGGAATGGATATGAAAAGGTAAAGAAATTATTTAATTTTAAAGATAAATTATCAGTAATGCTGCTTTGACAATGATTTTTATATTGGGTGATAATACATTGAGTATTTTTTTGATGTACATTTGACTTTACAGAAAATAGCGATGTCCGATATATAAAATAAATTTGTTGCCTATTTGTGTCGAAGCGTCGCAAATAGGGCTTGAGACAAGACTAAAGATGGTCTTGCAAATTTGTATTGCTTAATTTGTTTGTTACGCTTTGGAATGGAGGATTAATATGTATGAATTTAAAACATTTTATGAGTTGCTTAAAAATAATGCCTTAAAATATGGCGATAAAACAGCAATATTATATGATACATTTGAAGTAAGTTATAAAAAATTATTTGCTGATGCGGTGAAGAAGGCATTGCATTTGCAAAGATATAAAGGAAAAAGAATTGCTATATATGGTCCTGCTTCATATCGATGGATAGTCAATTTTTTTGGTATTATTCTTGCTGGAAAAGATGTGGTTTTAATTGATTTTTTTATTCCAAGAAATACAAGGGATAAAATGCTTGATGATACGAGTGTAGATTATGTATTATGTTCAACGAATCAATATATTTTGTCCAATGTTAAGGCAATTATGATTGACGGTGCAGAAAAAGATGATGTCAGTGGTCTAGTTTATGATGAAAGTACACAGGAAGGCAATATTATTATTTTTACATCTACAGCAAAACAGTGTGATAAAGGTGTTATTCTTACCTCTTGTAATATAATGGCTGCACTTGATAAATTATCAAAATGTGGTCTGTGTAATGAGAATGATAAAGTATTGTCACAAGTTGCATTGAGTCAAATATTTGGACTATTATACAGCTTTATATGGCCAATTAGTGCTGGTGCATGTCTATGTGTAGGAAGAGGTCTAAGGCATATTGATGCAGATACATATTATTATAATCCTACCATTTTGCCTGCTAATCCGTCTATGATAGAGTATCTTAAAAAAATCAAGGCATTTAATCAAGAACTAAAGTGTATTATTGTTGGCGGCGCACCATGCCCTTTAAAATTATGTGAGGATATAAAAGAAAATGGCATAGAAATTTATACAATATATGGAGAGGCGCAAAGTACAGGTTGTGTTGCTATCAGTAACTGCAAAGATGATTCTTATGAGGTTATGGGAGAAGACAGTGTATATATAGCAGATAACGGCGAAATTATGTTGAAAGATGGCTGTGTTATGGCTGGATTTAATAATGATGACACGCAAACTTCTGCTTTTATTGAAGATGGTGTGCTGCATACAGGTGATTTTGGACGATTCAACGATAAGGGACATTTAATTATTGAAAAAAGAAATGCTGGCATTATTACACTTCCAACAGGGGAAAGTATATGTAAAAAAGTCGTTGACAATAAGCTGGCAGCTATGAATGATGTAAAAGATGGCTGTGTATGTATGTACGATAATAAACTTACAGCGGTGATGGTTAAATTAAATGACAATATAACACCAGAGCGTATTCAAAAACATATTGATAAGTATAATGAAGAAAATGGTTACAGATGGGAAATACAAAAAGTTGTTACGATTAATCATCCAATCAATAGGCTTGACGATGGGCAGATTGATGAAAAAGTTTTTGCATAAAGGTTAATTATTATATATTGCTGCCGATACTATATATTAGTCGGTTGGTATCATCAACATATAGTATTGGAGGATTTTGACATGGAAGAATTATATGAACAGCAGATAGAGGCTTTAGAGGTAGCAGTGCCATACTGTGATAGAATGAGTGCTGCATTAAAGCAGATTATAAAAGAATTAACAGGTGAAAAGCAAGAAGATACAGACGAATATATTGTGACAATTTTAAATGGTTTGAATTGGATATTTAGTGTCTTTAATGGAACACAAGACCTTGTAAATAAAGATGCAGTTGTTATTGATAAAGATAAAGTAAATGAGAGTGTTTCTATGCTCAATGAAGCAAATGATGCAAAAGACGACCACAAGCGTGCACAAGCTTTTGAGGGAATCCTTCAATTTGTTGAACAATTTAGGGAAGTTGCTGCAAATTTGTCGGCAGCAGGTTGATTTATTTTTGTAAGCAATAAAGCGAGAGATATAGTTACATAAGCATCGAATTTTTTAAAATAATAAAGCAAATGTTTTGTTTGTATAAGCATTGGACTAATTTTATAAAAAGATGAATAATAGTTATATTTTTAAAAGCCCAATAGGTTTATTAAAAATTGAAGAAGAAGATAGTAAAATTATAGGTGTTTCTTTACAGCAAAAAGAAATGGATTTCGTGCAATCGCAGAAATTTATACAGCATTCCGATTTGCTTTATGAAGCATATCGTCAGCTACAGGAATATTTTTCAGAAAAAAGAAAGCAATTTCAATTGCCAATAAGTGGCAAAGGGACAATATTTCAGCAAGCGGTATGGAAAGCATTGCAAAATATACCTTATGGTGAAACAAGAAGTTATGAAGATATTGCAATTGCTGTCAAGAATCCAAAAGCAGCGCGTGCAATAGGGCAGGCTAACAATAGGAATCCCATTTTAATTATTGTTCCTTGTCACCGAGTTATTCATAAAAATGGAGATATTACAGGATTTGGCTGTGGTACTAAGATAAAAAAGTATCTCTTAGATTTAGAAAAAAGAAATAAAAAAGCTATCGCACAATAATAATTATATAATTATTATGATATGCTCCCTTTCAGGTAATTGGTTTTAATTGATTAACTTTACCTAGAAGGGAGCATATTATTTTGTTATAATTTCTTTAAGATTGTCATTTTGCTTTTTAAGCATAACCATTAAACATCATTCCAGTGTAAGCAGACAGATTATATGGGTCTGTCATTGTTCGATGCGGGTTTTTATATGCAACAATTTTATTGTTGACATAATCCATAGGGTTTGTAGCAATAGAATCTGCTTTTCTTTGAATGGATTTTTTAAATTCATTCAATTCACTAAAAACATCACTCATTAAACCATTATGGGCAACATTTAAAACTTCGCTTTTATTCATGCTGATTGAACCGTCTTGTTCCACGTGCATACCATTGTTATTTAATGTTGTTTTATAAGCGTTGGTTATTCTTGAAAATTCACGTTTTAGTCGTTCATTTCCAGAAAATTTCATACTGTTATCTGTTGAAAATACAGATATCATTGTGTTGTAGCCAGAAAGCAATTCGTCAACCGTATCAACAATAGATTCATCGTTTGTATTTAAACTGATAATTGCTGGATTGTCACCAGTAACATTGTTTAGTTTAATAGAATATAGATTGTTGTAATTTAAGTCGTTGCTATGTGAATACTTTTCATTGCCATTAATAGAAAAAATGGCATTTGCTGGATATTCACTTACATTGTTTAATCCGAATGTTTCTACTAATTCATCATTTTCTGATTCAATGGAAAAGATAACAGGTTTTATGCCAGTGACTCCAGTTGCCTCTGATTTGACAGATAAAGCAGTATTGCCAAGCTCATTAGTTATTACGCTTGCATTCAGTCCAATATTTGAGCGATTCATAAGTCTTGCAATCTTATTTTGAATGTCTGCATTAGTCTCTTTGTCTGAAATGCTAAATTCAAATTCATAAGTTAAGTTGTTAATGTCTAAATCAAATTTGTAAAATCCCTTTTTTAAAGATTTTTCATTAGGTTGCAAGAAATTTCCAGTGTTTACTTGGCTGGAAGCAATTTGTTTTACAGCAACTTCCAGTTGATTGGAATCAGAAGCAGAGTTGCCGCCAGTATATACGACACTAACAGCATCTGGATTGCTTGATTGTGCGGACTTTTTATATGCCATCTGTCCACTGGATTCATCGGATAAATCTCTTGTGACATAGGTTAGCGCACGAGCATGTTCTTTTAAATCAATTGCGTATCTTTGTGCGGCATTGGATATGTCTACTTTATATACAGGGGTCTGGCTGTTAGTTTTCACAACTTTACTGTAAGAATTTTTAAGTTGTGATTTTGTATGTGTATCATACTTTGCATTGACCCTATTTCCATATTGAGAAAGATAATAATTATATGCACCACTAATCATTGAAAACAGTCACCTCCTTGTCTGTTAATAATTCAAATAATTTAAAAAATTCAGAAAATCCTTTTTCTGAATGGTGAAAAACTAACTAGCCACTTTCACATCTTTAGTATATAATAAGTAAACAAAAAAGTCACGTATTTTTTACAGATTTTAGGGATAAAAATGCGGTTTTCCTTTTTATCTTATTCTTGCTGATTTTTCCAAACAGGGGTATAATACCTTTGTTTAAACATGTGTTTTTATTTTTGCGGGCAATAAGTAAAATAAGCATGTTTGCATGGATATTTGACGGAGGCTACGAGACTTGAATATCTTGTTGTTTGCAACAAGGTATTTGATTAAAACAAATGGATTAGGAGAGAATAATGAAATCAATATTAGTCATAGGAATGGGAAAGTTTGGACATCATTTTGTTAATGAGCTGATAGCAGACGGCAATAATGAAGTGATGATAATTGATAAAAATGAGTCGCAGATTAGAGATATGTTTTCGCTTGTCACCAGTGCAAGAGTAGGGGATTGTACAAATCCAGATGTATTAAAATCATTGGGCGTTAAAAATTTTGATATTATTGTTGTATGTATTGGTGAGGATTTTCAAAATAGCCTTGAAGTGACAAGTATTGTAAAAGAAATGGGGGCGCCTTATGTCATCAGTATGGCAAGCAGAGATATTCATGCAAAATTTCTTTTAAAAAATGGAGCCGATGAGGTTGTTTATCCAGATAGAGATATTGCAGTTAATCTTGCTGCAAAATGCAGTTCTAATAATGTGTTTGATTATATTTCAGTCTCACAGGAATACTCTATTTATGAAATTTCTGTTTTAAAAGAATGGTGCGGAAAGACTATCAAAGCAATCAATGTCCGTGCTGTGCATAATGTATATATTATAGCCATTGTAAATCATAAAGATGGATTAATCGTTATGCCTGGTCCAGATTATGTATTTAAAGATACCGACCATATTAAAGTTTTGGGTAAAAAGAAAGATGTCAATAAATTGATAAATTAATGTGTATGTAACAGTTTAGAAATTTGCTATATAATTATCACAAATGTATATTTTGGCAATTTGTTTTTGATGACAAACGTTAAAGGGACATGCAGGCATGTCCCTTTGGCTTATTTAATGTAAAAATAGCGCTGTGCTAAATTGAATTGATAATAGCATATAAATTGAATGATTGATTATCTAAGAATGATTGATTATCTAAATTTGATAGGTTTGTGAGTACATTCTTTCAATTTAGTACAGTAAAAAAATATACAAAAAATAGAATGATGTAAATATATTATAAAAATTATTTATAAGCTTCCTGCCAGCGCGAAATCATCTCTATAGCTTCTTTTTCTGAGGATACCTTTGTGACAATAACACCATCAAGATATATCTCATATACAGGGAATTTTCTGACTGTATCACCATGTGATACCATTACCTTATTCATTTTAACACGTTCCATTTGTGAAAACCTCCTAATAAACTAAAGAATTGCCACTCTTTAAAAGCGGCTGCTTTGTTAATGATTATGCGTCAGCATACATGTCCAAATAACAACATGTTGTATTTTAACACATTTATATAAAAAAATAAATACCATATAATGTATTTAGTACTAAAGAACCATTTAATTTCTTAAATCTATTGCAAAAAAGAGGGTTTGGTTATATACTATATTTGTGAAAAGCGCGGGATTGGCGAAGGCGCATCGTCATTACAATAAAGGAGGCTATAATGGTTAATGATGACAACAACAATATGGAGAACCATATAGAAGTCATTTTGAATGGACAGCTTAGTGAGCGAAGAATGGCGTCTTTTTTGGAAGAGTGTAAAATATTTGTTTCTAACAAAGCATTTGCAGCTTATTTAGGGCAGGAAGATATGGGAGATAGGGATTTTCTTCAATATGTTTATCCACAAGAGGCAGAACAATTTAAGCACTTTATTAAAAAAGCATTAGAAAATGAAGCTGAAGCAGTGTTTAAAATTATGAATGCGGAAGGTGAATATAAGAGTAATCTAGTTAGGAAAGTTAGTAAAAAGAAATCGGATGACTGGATTATCAATTCAAGTTTTGAGTTTATTGATATTGAAGATTCGGTTGCCTTGTATGATAAGACGCTGGAAAGTATTGATAAATTAAGAGTTGCATTAAGTTTAACAAATGAGTATGTCTATATTTATAACAAGGTGACAAATATTATAACAATATATAAATATGACCAATATCAACGTATTGAATTGTTTAATATGGATGTTGATGAATGGAAAATGTTTTTACTGGAAAAAAATTATGTTCTAAGTGATGAAAAAGCTATGCTCGATTCTCTTATATTAGGTTTTAAGATGTATCTGCAAAGATTTTCTGTCAAGTTAAATACATCCATTCGTACAGACGGAGAGACAATGGAACCTGTTAAATTCTTGGGCAGTATATATAATACAATAGAAGAAGGCAGAATTGTGATAGGAAGAATTGTGCTTGATGAAGAAATTAGTCATGCAAATACGATTATGAATTTGATGGACGAATTACAGACCGACTCACTGACAGGCGTTTATAATAAAAAGACCATAACGGAATATGCTAAAAAGAGAATTGCAGAGGAAAAAGAAAATCGTGTTATTATTGCAATATTAGATGTAGACCATTTTAAATCGGTCAATGATACATTTGGACATATGTATGGTGATACCGTTCTTGCCAGAGTTGGGCGTAAATTAAAAGAGGTTGTCGGCGAACAGGGAGTTGTAGGACGTATGGGTGGAGATGAGTTTATGATTATCTTTACTGGATTAAATGATGAGCAGCTCCTTAGAGGGATGCTTCGTGCTATCCGAACCCAAATTAAATGGGAATTTGCAGAAGATTTTGAGAGCCTTTCTGTGACTTGTTCTATAGGTGCTTCTATATTTCCTACCAATGGAACAGAGTATGAAGACTTGTTCCGTAAGGCTGATTGCTGTCTGTATATTGCGAAAGAAAAAGGAAGAGACCGTTATGTTTTTTTTAGAGATGAACTTCATCGCACATCGTATGAATCCACAGTAAATAAAAATGAATTGAGTGCTTTTAAAAATACAAGAGAGGTACGAGAATTACAGTATGTGACAAAGTTTATGACAGGTGCTGTCACCAATCCTCAGTTAGCATTAAAAGATGCATTTGTACATATTTTTAATGCGTTTGGTGTCGATAACATCTCTATCTTTTATGGGGAACAGATGGAGAAAATATATAGTTATGGACAGGATTTGCCAGCATTTAACAAAATTTCATATATTAAACATCCAGAATTTAAAAATCTCCTTGTTTCAGAAGAAAATTATATTGAATTTGGATTTCTTAGAAAAGTAGAAGAACGAGCGCCAGAGATTGCCAAATATATGGAAGGTTTTAATATATGTGCGTCTATTCAGTGTTTTTTAGGCACATTTGAAAATATAAATGGAATGGTAACATTTAATAAATCGACTTCAGAAGCACAATGGGCGAATTATGAAATCAACTGTGCAGTGATTGTCTCATCATTTCTTAGCAGAATGAGTGTAGAGGGAACACTTTTTAAAATAATTGATTTTTCTAAATTGGAAATATAGTAATAATTGCAGGTGTCTCCTATAGAGTAAGGAATGGTGAAAGTATGTTAGACACCACTATATATTGATAATATAATTGACTTGATACTCTATATATTGTACAATAATCTCACTTACGATAATTTAACCTCATCAAAGAAGTCACTTACTTTAATGCCGCAAGAGCATAAATAGTGGGTGGGGACTTGCGTTGCGATAGCAGCTATGAGGTTATGAGCAAGCAGCGCAGCGGATTGTGAATATCCGCTTTGACGACTTTAAAGTATACCAATGAGCAATTTTTAAATGAGCTTATATTTGTGTCTGTATATTGTTTGATACAAAATATTCAAAAGGTTATTTTATTGTGGCAAAAAAGCAATATTAGAAATGGGGATTAGTGTATGAAGATAATTAAAAGGAGCGGTTCTGAGGTTACATTTGACATAGAAAAAATTGTTGCCGCTGTTGTGAAAGCGAACAAAGAAGTTGCGCATAATGAGCGATTGTCCGATGAGCAAATTATGGTTATCAGTAAAAACATTGAACAGATTTGCAAAGACATGGGCAGGTCTTTAAGCGTAGAGGAAATACAGGATTTAGTTGAAAATCAGATAATGAATTTCAGAGCGTTTGCGGTGGCACGAAAGTATATAACATATCGCTACAAAAGAGCGCTTGTGCGTAAGTCGAACTCAACCGATGAACAGATTTTAAGTTTGTTAGAGTGCAATAATGAGGAAGTAAAGCAGGAAAATTCTAATAAAAATCCAACAGTAAACAGTGTTCAAAGAGATTATATGGCGGGGGAAGTCAGCAAAGATATCACAAAGCGTTTTCTTCTTCCACAGGATATCGTTGATGCACATGAACAAGGGTTAATTCATTTTCATGATGCTGATTACTTTGCACAGCATATGCACAATTGTTGTCTTGTAAATCTTGATGATATGCTTCAAAATGGCACCGTTATCAGCGAGACGATGCTTGAAAAGCCGCATAGTTTCTCAACGGCCTGCAATATAGCGACACAGGCAATTGCACAGATAGCAAGTTCACAGTATGGCGGACAAAGCATTAGTCTTACCCATTTAGCACCATTTGTTGATATAAGCAGACAAAAGTTTGTTCGTAAGGTGAGGGAAGAATTTGAGGCAACAGGCATTGATTATACGGAACAAAAGGTTCGGGAAGTAGCAGAATTGCGTGTGCGTGATGAAATTAAAAATGGCGTTCAGATGATTCAATATCAGGTTATCACGCTGATGACAACAAATGGTCAAGCTCCTTTTGTAACAGTGTTTATGTATTTAAATGAGGCACCGCAAGGGCAGACAAGAGATGATTTAGCATTGGTGATACAAGAGGTTTTAAAACAGCGTATACAAGGTGTAAAAAATGAACAGGGTGTATGGATAACACCAGCATTTCCAAAATTGATTTATGTACTTGAGGAGGATAATGTAAAAGAAGGCTCAAAATATTGGGAGTTGACAAAACTTGCAGCAAGATGCACAGCAAAGAGAATGGTTCCTGATTATATATCAGAAAAGATGATGAAGGAATTAAAAGATGGCAATTGTTATCCTTGTATGGGGTGCAGGTCGTTTCTTACAGTATATAAAGATGAGCAGGACAAGCCTAAATTTTATGGCAGGTTTAATCAGGGCGTTGTCACAATTAATCTTGTTGATGTGGCGTTAAGCGCAGGCAAGGATATGGATAAGTTTTGGAGCATACTAGATGAGCGATTAGACTTATGCAGGCGGGCATTGATGTGCAGGCATTATCGTTTAAAAGGTACACCTTCGGATGTGGCACCAATTCTTTGGCAAAATGGGGCATTGGCAAGACTGAAAAAAGGAGAAACGATTGACAAGCTTCTCTATGGAGGTTATTCAACGATTTCACTTGGTTATGCGGGGTTGTGCGAGTGTGTAAAATATATGAAAGATGTGTCTCATACACAAAAAGGCGGAACTGAATTTGCTCTTGAGGTTATGGAATATCTAAACAGCACATGCAAAAAATGGGCAGCAGAAACTAATATTGATTTTAGTCTGTATGGTACACCGTTAGAGTCAACAACGTATAAATTTGCAAAATGTTTACAGAAACGATTTGGAAAGATTGCAGATATAACAGATAGAAATTATATAACAAACAGTTATCATGTGCATGTTACTGAAAATATTGATGCATTTGAGAAATTAAAGTTTGAAAGTCAATTTCAGCGACTTTCGCCTGGTGGTGCAATCAGTTATGTTGAAGTGCCAGATATGATGAATAATATTCCAGCAGTGCTTTCGGTTATGCAGTTTATTTATGAAAATATTATGTATGCAGAGCTGAATACGAAAAGTGATTATTGTCAGGAATGCGGCTATACAGGTCAGATTGAAATTATAACAAATGAGGATGGCAAGTTGGTTTGGGAATGTCCAAACTGCAAAAACCGCAATCAGGACAAGATGAATGTTGCAAGAAGAACATGCGGATATATAGGAACACAATTCTGGAATCAAGGGCGCACACAGGAGATAAAAGACAGAGTACTGCATTTATAGATTTATATTGTTGTACTTTAAAAAAGATTGTATAGAAAGATAAATTAAATATTCTGGGGAGCTTACTGCATTTTATGGCAAATGGCTGAGAGGGAGCAATCCGACCCATATACCTGATGCGGATAATGCCGTCGTAGGAAGAAAGAACATTTACTATATAAATGGATAGATAAATAGTTGATGAATTTTACCGCATATCAGAATAGGATATGCGGTTTTTTATGCACACAGGCGTCCAAATGAAATATATCAGCAAGCTAACGGATGTCTGGTGCATAGGTAGAGGAAGATAAATCTTTTCTGTTTGATTGTACAAAATATATTAGAGAAAGTTATTGTTTTGCAATATGCATCCAGTGTGACCAGCAAAGGAAAGGTGAGGATTCGTGCTGCCATAGCAGCTAGATTGTTTGAGCAAGTAGCACAGCGGATTATAAATATCCGCTTTAACTATAGAAAATATATTTATAAGTTAGGAAAGGAAAGGTAACAGTATGTATACAACACAGATGGATGCAGCAAGACAAGGTATTATAACGCCAGAAATGAAAAAGGTTGCACAAAAGGAACATATGTCAGAAGAAGAATTAAGAGGATTGATTTCAAAAGGTCAAGTGATTATACCTGCTAATAAAAATCACAAGTGTCTTGACCCTAACGGTATTGGTGAAAAGCTTCAGACAAAGATTAATGTAAATCTTGGAACGTCAAGAGATTGCATGGATATGGATATGGAGATGAAAAAAGTCCAAAATGCAGTTGATATGGGCGCACATGCTATAATGGATTTAAGTTCGTTTGGTGATACAAGAAAATTTAGGCAAAAATTGACTTCTGAGTGTCCTGCAACATTGGGAACAGTGCCAATTTATGATGCTGTAGTGTATTATCACAAAGCGTTGAAAGAAATTACAACAAAAGAATGGCTTGATATTGTTGAGATGCATGCTAAAGATGGTGTGGATTTTATGACAATTCATTGTGGTATTAATCGTTTGACAGCAAAACGATTTAAAGAGGCAAAGCGATTAACAAATATTGTATCACGCGGCGGCTCGATTATATTTGCATGGATGGAGATGACGGGCAATGAAAATCCATTTTATGAGCATTATGATTGGATTCTTGATATATGCAGAAAATATGATGTCACAATGAGTTTAGGTGATGCATGCAGACCTGGCTGTATTGCAGATGCCTCTGATATCTCCCAGATTGAAGAATTAGTGACATTAGGAGAGCTTACAAAAAGGGCATGGGAAAAAGATGTGCAAGTAATGATTGAAGGTCCCGGACATATGCCTTTAAATCAGATTCAAGCTAATATGGAAATACAAAAAACGATTTGTAAAGGCGCGCCTTTTTATGTACTTGGACCATTAGTTACCGATGTAGCACCGGGCTATGACCATATAACAGCAGCGATTGGAGGTGCTATAGCGGCTACATACGGAGCTTCCTTTTTGTGTTATGTAACACCGGCAGAACATCTTAGATTGCCTGATTTAAAGGATGTCAAAGAGGGCATTATAGCATCCAAAATAGCGGCACATGCGGCTGATATCGCAAAAGGCATACCTAGTGCAAAGGATTGGGATTATCAGATGAGTACTGCCAGAAAAAATCTGGATTGGGAAGAAATGTTTAATCTTGCCATAGACCCTGAAAAGGCAAGACATTACAGAGAGTCGGCAGCCCCAGAAAAGGAAGATACTTGCTCGATGTGTGGGAATTTTTGTGCAGTTAAAAATATGAATCGTATATTAGATGGTGAGATTGTGAGTATTTTTGATGAATAAATAAATGTTTTTTGTAAAATATGTTCTGTGTTAGACAATACTTTTTATTTCAATGTATTAGGGAAGTCTCTTGCTTAAAAAGCGGAGGACTTCCCTATTTTGGCAGCAATTTAAATTCCTGCTAAAATGCCTTAAAATGGTAATGCGGTTATGAGAAAGTAACAAAAGGGACTGCAACTATTCATATGTTTATAAGGGATTTTTTTAGTGAATAGAAACCGTTTCTTTTTGATTTTCAGGAGCTTTTTTATAATTTACAACATATATAAGGATATAAAGTATAACCATTAAACCAACTGAACCTATAACATCAATTACACAGTGTTGTTTAAGAAATAGAGTTGACATACATATTAATATACAAGTAATAAAAGAAAACCATTTAATGCTATGTCGTTTTTTAAGTGCTTCACATTTTGTTAAACTAATATGAACAGCTAGTGAGTTAAATACATGGATACTTGGAAATACATTAGTTGGAGTGTCAGACATATATAAATAGTTTACAATCGTTCCAAAAATATTGTCGGGCAGGTTTTCAGGTCTTAATTGTACACCATTAGGATAGACCATGCAGATAAAAAGACATAGGGACATTCCTATAATTAATGTGATGCCAAATTGGTGAAATTCTTTATCGGTTGCTTTAAATAGCATAAAAACACATACTCCAAGTATGTAGAATACCCAAAAAATATAGGGGATAATAAAATATTCACAAAATGGAATAAACTCGTCAATACGTCTGTTAAGCATATGGACATCAGAAGTTGTCTCATTAATACAGGCTTCGAGAATAAAAAACCAAGGCAGATATATTAATATATATAGCCCATATAACAACCGCTTTTTTTTAAAATAATTTTTCATAATAGTTTAAAACCTTTCATTGTTTGATGGATGTAAATGTGCAAGATATACAAATTTGTATCAATGTTGTTTGTCACAAATTTGTAAAATATTTAGTTGTTTGCATAAAAAGCAGTACAAAAATAAATAACATGAAAAAAATTTTTAAAGTGTATTTTTATAATTGTATGAAGGGAATAATAACATATTTTTTATGTGATTTGCAATATTCTAAATATTGGTGTATAATTTTTAAAATTATAGTGTGAAAGGATTGTCTATGTTACAACTTAATCATATAAAAAAATCATATGACAAAAAAGAAGTGCTTTCGGACGTGAATTATACATTTAAAGAGGGAACAGTATATTCTTTGTTGGCTGCTGCCGGAGCAGGAAGAACTACTTTATTTGAATGTATATGCGGCGATTTGACAATTGATGATGGCAATATTGTCACAGAAGAGAAACAAAATATTGTATTTGCAGCAAAACAAAGCATTCTTCCGATGTTTATTTCAGGAAAAAAATTTATTCATGTTGTGGCAAATTTAAAGAATGATAAAATCAATGTAGAGGAGTATCTTTTACGAGTTGGACTTTCCAAAGACAAGTGGGATAAGCTTATATGTGATTATTCATTTGAGGATAAAAAAAGACTACAATTAGCGGCATTTCTTTCACAAAAACCCTATATAATAATGTTTGATGAACCCTTTGATTATTGTGACAAAGAGTATATAGAGACTTTTTTAAATGTTCTTGAACAAGAAAAAGAAGGTCATATTATAATTATATCAACAAGTTTGTTATCTATAGCGAGAAAGGTTGCAAAAGATATTCTTGTTCTTAACAGTGGCGAAATTTATGAGATTCCTGAAAATATGATTGATGTGCCTGAGATTGCTAATGCACTTTCAGACATTTTAGGAGAGATAGAAGAATGATAACGATAATAAAAAAGATGTTTGCAGGAAGGATTCTGTTATTTTATGAGACAATGAATCAATTTGTAAGAATGCTGACACATCTGCCTACAATTGGTGAAAAAATTAACAGACAAGTAGTAGAAAAGAACAATGATAAATTGAGTATCGTTTTCGGTATTATAGCTCAAATTGGAAGAATTTTATATGAGTTTATAGGGAAGTTTTTGTATGTATTTGTATTTATGTATATTCCCTATAAATTTATAGCACAGTTTTATCCGTTAGTGGATTCTAATCAAGAGCTTACAATGATATTCTTTTTCTTTATATTATCAACAGTATGCGGAAGTCTTACCAATACCATAGTTCTTGCAATGGGCGACCGAGAGTATATGATGGTAAAAGTATTTTTGATTAGCCCATATATTTGTTTTTTAGGTAACATTATATATAAAGTAATTACTGATTTTATATATTTTACAGTGATTCTTTTTATATTTGGTGTACCTTTGCAAAAAAGTTTGCTTTTGTGTTTTGTTACAATGATGTTTCGACCAATAGGAGAGATGTTATCAATTTTTGTATTTGACAGTTTAAAAACGTTGTATAATAGAAGAGGGCTTTACAATGGATTTGTTATGGCACTTTGTTTTATATTTGCTTATGGAATGCCGATAATGGAGCATAGAATACCAGAAAATTGGTTGTTTGTCATTCATCCAGTATTTATAATAATTAGTGTGGTAATAGGAATTGGAGCTTCTATTTATTTATGGTGGTATAAGGATTATAGAAAAATAATGAGCGAGGCAATGTATATTAAACGTGAAAAGTAGGGAATGATGTTTTATGAAATTTAGTGCGGCTCAGAAAAGACTTATTAAAAAGGTAGCTTTTAGGGTTTTTATATTGATTAGCGTAATAGTGATGGCATCATACTATATGATTTATCGCTATGTGGAAGAGCGTGAAAGAGAGATTGTCCTTAAATCAAGATATACATTTGCAGTAAGAATTGATTCTCATGGAAATGTTTTAGAACCTGCTGCAGAAAATTCAGTAAATCATACATTAGCTGATGATTTTGCGCAGCTTACAATAGGACAGATAGGCGACATTTGGATTCGTCAATTTACTTCCCAGTACACACAAAAGTATTTATCAAGAACAAAGAAGCTTGAAAAGGTTGATATACATGAAACAAAAATTTTAGAAGAAAAGACCAATACAGTTTTTATTAGTTTTACAGCGATTGTCGATGAAGATAATTATGAAAACTTTATCGCTTGGGATGGAGTGGTCGATAATGGAAAGCTAATCTGTGAATGGGTAGTATCATTTAATATTGATAATCATTATGATGGAACAGCTACCATTTATGTCAAGAGTATTGTTACACCAGAAGAATATGGCATTACAATGTATAATGAAAGTAAGAAAAATTCAGTAGCAGAAAAGGCTGATGTGACAGGAGCAGAAGAAAATGAAAATGAGATGGTTTTTTATCGAATTAAAAATGCTGCGTTGACAGTAACTTACAATAAAGGTGAACGATATATTACAGTGCCAGTCAATATTAATGATGTTTTATATGAGGATAACTCTACTGATAAACTAAAGTATGGAAGTTATTGTATCAGTACAACAAAAACAGCATTTCTTTATGGCGGGAAAAGAAATGGAAATGACAGGATTCCAGTAACACTTGTATATACGGACGATATGGGCGAAAATTGGATAACAAGTGAAATTGATACCATCTACAATGCCAGTTATTATTATGTAGAATTTTTTGATGAAAAAACAGGAATCATTTTTGTGGGATATGATAGAAATAATTTAAAAGAAAGTTATAAAATATATGTCACAAGTGACGGAGGACAAAGTTGGAATCCTATTGCTGACGAGAGAATAGGCAATATTATTAAGGGTGTTAAATTTATTGATTCAAGCACAGGATTTTTATGTTATGAATATAGTGAAGAGATGGACTCTAATCTATATAGAACAGCAGACGGAGGAAAAACGTTTGAAAAGGTAGTTCTTGAAAGTCAGGAGTTAGATAGTACAGCACTTCAAAATAATAGTAACCTAACTTGGTCTGATGTTTATAGAGAGGCGACAGTGCCTACGTATAGTTCTGACAGAATTATAACCGTTTATCTTATACAAGGTGAACAATCACAGTATAATAATGGAAAGACAGTAGCAAAATATCAGTCTACAGATAAAGGGAAAACGTTTAAATATATAGGGCAGTATGAGAAGAAATGATAAGCAATAATTAATGCAAGATTTAAGTATGTAAATCAGAGCAGACTGTTAAAAATTAAAAAGGATGACGATAGTCATCCTTTTTTCATGAAGGAGTATGAAATGGCAAAAGAAAACTTTAAGGGGCATGTTTGTTTATAAATAGTAGAAAATCAATGAAGATAGGACATATATATCCACATGCCTTCTCTATATGTTTATTTATAAATAGTAAAAACTCAACTTATAAAATCTACCTTGAAATAATACAACGAATATGATAAAATTTATAAAATTTGAGAAAAAGGCAATTTTTTGTCTTTTTTTTTGCGCAAATATGGTTATAGTTTAGTTATGTAGAAATACTAAAGTGTAGTCAATTATGAAAGGAACAGGTGACATTCATGGAAGCATTTTTAATTCTTGAAGATGGAACAGTTTTTGTTGGAACAAGCATAGGTTCTTCTCGCGAAGTTATCAGTGAAATTGTTTTTAATACTTCAATGACAGGATACTTAGAGGTCCTTACAGACCCTTCATACGCCGGACAGGCAGTTACAATGACATATCCTCTAATTGGTAATTATGGTGTGTGTTATAAAGATATGGAGTCTTTAAAAGCATGGCCTGATGGCTATATTGTAAGAGAACTTTCAAGAATGGCAAGCAATTTTCGGTGTGAAGATTCTATACAAAAATTCCTTTGTGATAATGATATACCTGGTATTGCAGGCATTGATACAAGAGCGCTCACAAAAATTCTTCGTCAAAAAGGTACAATGAACGGCATGATTACAACAAATAAAGATTTTAATCTTGATGAGATACTTCCTAAGATTAAAGCGTACAAGGTTTTAGATGTTGTAAAAAAAGTCACCTGTAAAGAAAAGACTGTACTTCCAGGCAAAGGTGCAAAGGTGGCATTGCTTGATTTTGGGGCAAAACAAAATATTGCACATTCGCTTCATGCCAGAGGCTGTGAGGTTACCATTTATCCAGC
Organism: uncultured Lachnospira sp.; assembly: GCA_910589305.1. Taxonomy (GTDB): domain Bacteria; phylum Bacillota; class Clostridia; order Lachnospirales; family Lachnospiraceae; genus Lachnospira. The sequence goes on from CAJUTV010000011.1 coordinate 105,682, forward strand.
ATTTACAAAGGCAGAAGAGATACTTGCAGATAATCCAGATGGTATTATGCTCTCAAATGGACCAGGAGACCCAAAAGATTGCGGTGCGATTATTGAGGAATTAAGAAAGTTGTATCAAAGTGATATTCCAATTTTTGCGATATGTCTTGGACATCAGCTTATGGCGCTTGCTATGGGAGCAGATACCCACAAGATGAAATATGGACATAGAGGAGCCAATCATCCCGTTAAAGACCTTGAGACAGGAAGAGTTTATATTTCATCACAAAATCATGGTTATGTTGTTGATGAGCGTACCATTGACCCATCTGTGGCAAAGGTAGCATTTGAGAATGTCAATGATAAGACCAATGAGGGATTGTCGTATATTGGAAAGAAGATATTTACGGTTCAATTTCACCCAGAGGCATGTGCAGGACCTACAGATACTGCATACCTTTTTGACCGATTTATAGATATGATGAAGAAGGAGGACTAATAAGATGCCAAAGAATCCAGATATTAAAAAAGTATTAGTGATTGGTTCAGGACCAATTGTAATTGGTCAGGCAGCCGAGTTTGATTATGCTGGTACACAGGCTTGTCGTTCGCTGAAGGAAGAGGGCATCGAAGTTGTATTAGTCAACTCTAACCCTGCTACGATTATGACTGATAAAGATATTGCAGATGAGGTTTATATTGAACCTCTTACAGTAAAGGCACTTGAACAGATTATTATAAAGGAAAAGCCAGACAGCATACTGCCGACACTGGGAGGACAAGCGGGATTAAATCTTGCTATGGAGATAGAAGAGACAGGCTTTTTAAAAGAACATCATGTAAAGCTTATTGGAACAACTGCGCTTACGATTAAAAAAGCAGAAGACCGACTGATGTTTAAAGAGACGATGGAAAAAATTAAAGAGCCATGTGCCGCTTCTCTAGTAGTAAATAATGTGGAAGATGGAGAAGTTTTTGCAAATAAAATTGGCTATCCAGTAGTACTGCGTCCCGCATATACACTTGGCGGTTCAGGCGGCGGCATTGCACATAATCCTGTTGAATTAAGAGAAATTTTGGAAAATGGACTTCGCCTTTCAAGAGTGGGAGAAGTTTTAGTTGAGCGTTGTATAGCCGGCTGGAAAGAAATTGAGTACGAAGTTATGCGAGACAGCAAAGGAAACTGCATAACCGTATGTAATATGGAAAATATTGACCCTGTTGGTGTCCATACAGGCGATAGTATTGTTGTTGCGCCGTCTCAGACACTTTCCGATAAAGAATATCAGATGCTGCGAACATCAGCGCTGAATATTATTGATGAATTAGGTATTACAGGTGGGTGTAATGTACAGTATGCACTTCACCCAGATAGTTTTGAATACTGTGTAATAGAAGTGAATCCAAGAGTGAGCCGTTCGTCAGCGCTTGCCTCAAAGGCAACAGGTTATCCGATTGCAAAGGTTGCGGCAAAGATAGCGCTTGGCTATACATTAGATGAGATTAAAAATGCTATTACAGGCAAGACATATGCAAGTTTTGAGCCAACGCTTGACTATTGTGTTGTGAAGATGCCAAGACTTCCATTTGATAAATTTATATCTGCGAAGAGAACACTTACAACACAGATGAAGGCTACTGGAGAAGTGATGAGTATTGCAAATAACTTTGAAGGCGGCATTATGAAGGCAATCCGTTCTCTTGAACAGCATGTTGACAGCTTAATGTCCTATGATTTTACAGCACTTACAGATGAGGAATTATTAGAAGAATTAGCAATTGTTGATGACAGAAGAATATGGAAGATAGCAGAAGGCTTAAGGCGTCATATGTCTCCAGTAAAAATCCATGATATGACGATGATAGACTTGTGGTTTATTGACAAGCTTCAGATTATTGTTGATATGGAAAATGCGTTAAAACGTGGTCCATTGACAAAAGAACTTCTTGCAGAGGCAAAAAGAATTGAGTTTCCAGACAATGTGATTGGAGCATTGACAGGTCACACAGAAAAAGAAATTAAGCAGATGCGTGATACGTATGATATTCATGCAGTCTTTAAGATGGTTGACACATGTGCTGCTGAATTTGAGGCGACAACGCCGTATTATTATTCCGTATATGGCAGTGAAAATGAAGCGATTGAGACAAAAGACCGCAAAAAGGTTCTGGTTTTAGGTTCTGGTCCTATCCGTATCGGACAGGGAATTGAGTTTGATTTTTGCTCGGTACACTGTACATGGTCATTTGAGCAGCAAGGCTATGAAACCATTATTATTAATAACAACCCAGAGACCGTTTCTACAGACTTTGATATAGCAGATAAACTGTATTTTGAGCCATTGACGCCAGAAGATGTTGAGAGTATTGTTGATTTTGAAAAACCAGACGGTGCAGTTGTTCAGTTTGGCGGTCAGACGGCAATAAAATTGACGGAAGCGCTGATGAAGATGGGCGTTCCAATACTTGGAACAAGTGCAGAAGATGTGGATGCGGCTGAGGATAGAGAGTTATTTGACAAGATTTTAGAGCAGTGCGGTATTCCAAGAGCAAAAGGTCATACGGTATTTACAGTTGATGAGGCACTCGAAGCTGCCAATAAGCTTGGTTATCCTGTTTTAGTACGACCATCGTATGTGCTTGGCGGACAAGGAATGCAGATTGCTGTATCCGACGAAGATGTTGTTGAGTTTATGAATATTATCAATCGAATAAAACAAGACCATCCAATACTTGTAGATAAGTATCTTATGGGAAAAGAGATTGAAGTGGATGCGGTGTGTGACGGTGAGGACATTTTGATTCCAGGAATTATGGAACATATTGAGAGAGCAGGTATCCATTCAGGGGATAGTATATCCGTATATCCTGCCAAGTCGCTGACACCGGAAATTACCGATATGATAGTTGATTACACGGCAAAATTAGCGCGTTCACTTCATGTAAAAGGATTGATTAATATTCAGTTTATTGTTTATCAAAATCAGGTTTATGTGATTGAAGTAAATCCACGTTCAAGCCGTACCGTGCCATATATCAGTAAAGTAACAGGTATTCCAATTGTAAAGCTTGCAACAAAAGTTATTACAGGAAGCAAAATTAAAGATTTAGGATATATGCCAGGACTGCAAAAAAATGCAGATTATTATGCAATAAAAATGCCTGTATTTTCATTTGAGAAAATTCGCGGTGCGGATATTACGATGGGACCAGAAATGAAGTCAACAGGAGAATGTTTAGGTATATCAAAAGACTTTGACGAGGCATTATTTAAGGCATTTCAGGGCGCAGGCATCTGTTTGCCAAAACATAAACAGATTATTATGACATTGGCGGATGCAGACAAAGAAGACGGAATTGATATTGCACAGCGATTTGAAAAGTTGGGTTACAAGATATATGCTTCAAGAGGAACAGCAAAGGTTCTTAAAGAACATGGTGTTCATGCAATTAAGGTCAATAAAATCGGACAGGAAGCACCAACATTGCTTGACTTGATATTAGAGCATAAAATTGATTTGATTATTGATACGCCAGAAAATGGCATTGAGAGAGCAGGCGATGGTTTTCTTATCAGGCGTTATGCTATTGAGACAGGCGTTCATTGTCTTACAAGTCTTGATACAGCACATGCGCTTATATCAAGTCTTGAACACGCATTTAACAATGAAGACCTTACAATTATTGATATTGCAAAAATATAATATGTATTGTTTGAAGTATAGAAATTACAGGTTTGCAGATGTGCTTAAAGGGCGTTGCTGTCATAAAAAATGATAAAAAACAAACATTGCAAACCTGTCAAGCACTAAGGTGCAGAAATGAGGAATTATGGATGCTAAAAGAGCAAATGATTTATTAAGGCATATAACACAAGACAAAGATTGTGGACTTACAATGGTAACAAGGCTGCCGCTTGCGGATTGTATTTATTTGGTTAATGTTATTTTGCCAAAATGCTTAAAAGAGGCACAAGATAAAAACAATGAAAATGATACAGGCTTTTTTAACGAAATGATTAATCGATACTATCCAATTGCGATACAAAAGATTAAAAATACAGAGCGATTATGGATAGCTTACAGTGATTTAACAGGGTATCCATATATGTTGGATAGAGATTTAATTATCTTATATAACTATTCAGAAAATCAAAGTATACAGAAAAAATTAAATATGGCTGGTTATAGGGTTGTATTTGGCGGCCTTGACCAAGATACATTTAAGATGGAAGTCGGACATATGTACCGTAATGGCTATAAGAGAATACGTTTTATGGATGGAAAGTCAGAGCCTTTTATTGTTGATAGAGAAGATATATATGCTTACGATGATTTTTATAGTGATGACTATATGACAAATCCTGCATGTTCAGCAGCCATGATAAATTATTTTCAAGAATTAAGAAAACAAGCGCCTGCAAAAGAAAGAGCTAGTATGATTAAGCAAAGAGAAGATTTGATGTTTCAGGCGATGGTGGAATCAGAATTTATGGTGCCTTGTATTAAGACTGAAAATGATGAGGAAGTCGAGATACAGCTTCCGTTTATTGATGTAACACAAAGAGTTGCCGAAAAACAGGAAGATGAGAAGGTTATTGCCTTACCAGCATTTACAGATGGATATGAGATGAATAAGTGTTATAAGGAACATCAAGAACATATGTTATATACATTTAATGATTTGATGCAGCTTGTAAATGAATTGGATACATCAGGAATCATTATTGATTGTTTGGGAATTAGCTTTTTTATGCGAAAAAATGTGATGGAACAAGTGAATCGATAATAAAAAATGAAAATGCTGTGATAGAATTAAATGAATAAAATAAGGTGTTATAAAAATTGAAAATAAAAAATATTATAAAATCTGAAAATTATAAAAAATATTTTAAAGTTCCTTTTATGATGGGACCAAACTGCTTGAGGCTTTTGGATGAATTACTTGAAGAGTATCCATTGCAATATACATCAGACAATCTAGTTTTGGATTTAGGCTGCGGCAGTGGTGTAACTAGTTTGTTTATAGCCAATGAAACAGGGGCAACGGTATATGCAAACGATTTATGGATTTCAGAAGAAGAAAATCGTCAGCGTTTTGCGAATTGGAATATGCAGGATAAATTGATTCCTGTGCATGAAGATGCCACAAATCTACATTTTGACAAAGAACAATTTGATGCGTTGATTAGCATTGATTCCTATCATTATTTTGCTGGAAAAGAGGGATTTTTTGCTAATAACATTCTGCCTTATATAAAGAGTGGAGGAATAGTACTTATTGCAATACCTGGCATTAAAAATGAATATGATGGGCAAAGTGAGGAACTGCTTACAACATGGTTAGGGGAAGAAGCATATATGTTTCAAAGTGCTGATTTTTGGAAGCGAATTATTGGAAAGCATGAAGATATTGAAGAAGTCAGAACTTGGGAAATGTCATTGTTTGAGTTGGCTTGGCAGGAATGGTTTGACACAAACCATAAATTTGCATTGGATGATAAAAAATATTTTGAAAGCATCATTAAACCATTTACTACTTTTGTTGGCATTATGGTTAAGAAGAAATAAAAAATTAAGAAAAAGTATTATTTATGTAAAAAGATTACACATATCATAATCGTATTGGCACAAGTAAGGGCGAGTTGTCTCGCCCTTTTTTGTTATGTGTCTGATGAGGCTAAATTATGGTATATGCTATTTTTAGGAAAAAGGATATGAACTTCTGTATATTGTCCTTTTATGGAGTTGATTTTTAAATTTAAACCAAGTTTTTCACATAATTTATTTGATAAATAAAGTCCCATTCCAGTGGAATATTTTTTCTTTCTATCCATTCCTGTAAATCCTTTTTCATAAATTCTGTCTAAATCCGATTCGTCAATGCCGCAGCCATTGTCTTTAATTGTTAAAATAACATTATTTTTATTGTTTTGACTGAATATTTCTATTTTTTTATTTGATTTATCCAAATATTTTATACAATTTTGAATGATTTGAGATAGTATAAATACAATCCATTTCTCATCGGTATAAATTTTATTATTTAAATGATGAATATTTAATTGTATTTTTTCGTTTAATATATAGCGTCTATATTTTAATAGTACATTGTGAACAACCTCTTCTAATTGTAATTCTGTGACAAAATAATCTTTTTCGGTATAATTGCTTCTAGCATAAAAAAGCATTTGTTCTACAAATTCATTAATTTTGTCAATTTCACTTTTTAAAACAAAATCCTTATTATTGTCAAAAGTTAGAGATAATGCTGCAATGGGAGTCTTTATTTCGTGAACGAAATTTTCAATATATTCTTGATAGTTTAAAAAATCTTTTTCCAGTTGTCCAATCTTATCATTCATTGCTTTGCAGGAATGTTTTAGCGCATAGTAGTATGCTTTATTTTCTAATTGAAAAGGTTTTTTTAATATATCAGCTATTAAATATTTTTCTTCTAAATCATCTACTAAGGATATAATTTTTTTGTATTTTTTTATAGTAAACAAATACTCTATGAATAGGTATAAAATAATCAGCAATATTAGTAATAAAGTAGTGATTGCTATATAATATAATGGCATATTAACTAAATATAATATTCCTATAACGATAAATATAAAACTTGTTTGAAATAGAATAAAAAATATTTTTTCTTCCAAAAAGGGTATAAATTTCATAGTTTAAATCCTATGCCTCTAATATTTTTTATTAAGTCGTTTATTCCTATCTGTCGTGCTTTCTTTCGCAATCTGGTGATATTTACCATTAAAATATTTTCATCTAAATAATATTTGTCATTCCATAATTTATCTAACAGTTCATCTTTAGTAATAATTCTATCGCCACTCATAAAGAAATAATATAAAATTTTAAATTCATTTCGAGTTAATTCTATTTCCATATCATCTTTTTTTAATATTGATAAATGTAAATCGAGAGTGTATCCATTTTTACTGATTTCTTTATAATTTTGAGGATTTGATAAATGGATTGCTCTTTTTATTTTTTCTAATAAAATCATAGTGTCATAAGGCTTGGTGATAAAATCAATACCACCTGCTTTAATACTCATTAGTTCATCTTTCGTCGTATCTCTGCATGTAACAAATATTACTGGAATATTCCTAGTTGCTTTAATTTGTTTACAAATTTCATATCCGTTTTGGAAAGGGAGATTTATATCGAGCAAAATTAAATCAGGATTGCAATTATTTAATTCTTCATAAATAGCTGAAAAATTTTTGATAAGTATTACTTTATACGAATTTCTTTTTAATAATTTTTTTAATTCCTCTCTAATTTTACAGTCATCTTCAATGATTGCTATATTCATTATTACCTTATTGTACCTCCCTTATAAAAAATGTTAAACTTCTTTTATATTTCTTTTAAAGCTAAAATATGTGGCAACGTAATACACAACATAGATTACTAGAAATTGCCCTAATGAACCTAAAAAATAAAATAGATAAATGCCATTATTTGCAAGTATTATTTTGTAAACATTGTTTATCGAATAAACTAAGAAAAAGTTAATTATAATAGGGTATAAAACAGGAATACCAAATAATATTAGTAATTGTTTTTTGATTGTTTTATAAATATTTTCATCTTTAACACCTAAATTGCTCAAAACGTTATATCGATATTTATATTTATTAGAATCGCTTAAAGATTGAATTGCTATTATTGTTCCAACACTTGCGATAAATATAAAAGCCATATATATGCAAATAGTAGATATAATCATTGTCATTGTATTGGTTTCTTCTTCGAGTTCACCTTTTACCATTACATTATAATAAGTTGTAACTTCTTTACCCTCTTTATTAATATGTGTTAAATATTTTTTAAGTTTTGTTTTAATCTTTTCTCTTAGTGCCGAAGTCGTTTTTTCAAGTGTATTTACTATCAGATGACTTTCGTCGGATTCTAAATTATATATGGCTTCATCTGGTACAATAATAGTGTAGCCGGTATTTGATAATCTCACCCAAAAATTATTTGTAATAAAATCTTTTTGTTGTAATTTTAAGCCGTTTGATAATGTGATTGCCTTTATTTTAGAAAAACTTTCATCATTTTTATAACTCAAATGGGCTATTATGCTATATTCGTTTTTATTTAAGGAGATTTTACCTTTTCCTCTTAATTCCAATAATCTATTATAGTCGCTTAATTTGATAACAGAATCATATTTTTTTTCGTCGCTTGTATAATCATAACTTGGCAGAGTTTTTAAAAATCTTGCTTCTTTATCTTTATATATGTCATAGATAAAATGATTCTTTATAGTATAATCTTCTTTAATAACTTCTAAATAGTCTTTTAGATGTTCTTTTTTATCCATTACTGAAATATCATAAGGCGAATCCAATTCAATTTGATAATCGTATGCGCCTTTATTTAAACTTGAAATATTTAGGAGAAATAGTGCAAGAGTAATAAGCATGGATAATGTTCCCAACACAAAACCCATTGTTTTTGCTTTTGCACAAAAGGTTCTTGCTATAAATAAGTTGTCCTTACTATATTTTATTTTTTTGTTATTTAAGACAATAGATAATATCAAATCACCTACACTAATCATAACGCCATATATGCTGATGATTAAGAGAATAAAGCACCCTAGTGCAATCGTTAGTATGGATGAATCGTAAACATTGGCTTGAAATTTTATATTCCATAAAATTAAAGCAAAAATTCCGATACAAATACTGATTAAAAATAAAATATTTCTATGTTTTTTTGATTTTGTTATGTTCCTTTCGTTTTGTTTTTCCAAAGTTAATAAGTCGTTGATAGAGGATTTTTTCATTTTTTTATTGGCAAACCATAATACTAAAAGATAAATAATAGAAACATATATTGATAATAAAATAATGGATTTTAAGTTTAGGTGTATAAATATTGCTTGTGGTAATTCTAGTATCTTTACTATAAAAATAGACAAAAACTGACTTACTATAAATCCTATGGGGATTGATATAATAAAGGCGGCAAACCCTAATAAAAGACTCTCTAAAAGAAACATTCTATTGATTTTTCTTTTTTTGATTCCAAGCAGCAAATACATGCCAAACTCTTTGCTTCGCTTTTCAAATATAAACTTAGTTGTGTAGTTTATTAAAAAACAAATTACTCCTAAAACGACTGCATTTATAAAATACATGATATATTGAAATGTATCGAGTCCTTTTGATAGTTTCATAACGGCATCGGAAGTTGAAATTAAGTTTAGTGCAAATATGAGTGCAAAAGAAATAATAATTGTTAATAAATATATAATATAGTCTTTTGCACTTCTTTTAACATTTCTTATTGCTAATTTATATAACATTGTCTACATCACCTCCTAGTAATGTAAGTATATCAATAATTTCATTAAAAAATTTTTTTCTTGTTTTTTCGCCTTTGATTATTTCATTAAAAATCTTACCATCTTTTAAAAATAAAACTCGATTACAAAAGCTTGCTGAAAAGGAATCATGTGTAACCATTAAAATAGTTGCTTTTAAATCAGTATTCATCTGTTCCATTGTTTCTAATAACATCCTCGAAGATTTGCTGTCTAATGCTCCTGTCGGCTCGTCTGCAAGAATTATTTTAGGATTATTTATCAATGCTCTCGCACAGGCACATCGTTGTTTTTGTCCTCCAGATACTTCATAAGGGAATTTTTTTAATATGTCACTTATCCCTAATTTTGTTGCTATTGTGACTACTTTCTTATCAATTTCTTTTACATCTTCCTTATTTATTATTAAAGATAACGCAATATTTTCTTCAATAGTCATTGTATCCAATAAATTAAAATCTTGAAATATAAAGCCCAGATTTTCTTTTCTAAAGTCGGCTAATTCATCTTCCTTAATTTTGGTTATATCTTTGTTGCCAATAGTAATAAAGCCGCTTGTTGGTGCGTCAATCGTTGAAATACAATGAAGCAGTGTTGTTTTGCCGCTTCCGCTTGCCCCCATTATAGCGACAAACTCCCCTTTATTAACATTAAACGAAATGCCATTTACTGCTTTTGTAATATTTGTATTTACACCATAATATTTTTTTAGATTTTCAATTTTTAAAACGTACATATTTCATTCTCCCTTCTTTATCAATATTATATCGCTTATATTGATAAATAAAAATTACACTTTTGTAAGTAAGTTTTTAAAAAGGACAGGCATCCTAAGATATATAAATCTTGGTATGATAATTAAGTAATATTATCAATTTTGTATAACTTGAATGAATATATACAGAAATAAATCTATAATACAGGCAAGGCAGAGCCTAAAATTGGCTCTGCCTGTTAAAAATAAGTTTATAAATTTTATATCAATAGTGTTTAAAAACTATTTTAAAAAATCTTTTCTCATAGGATTGAACACATCAACAAGAATACCTTCTTCAAGACATGTAACACCATGTTCGGCATTTGACGGCATATATACGCTGTCGCCTTGTTTTACAATTTTTGTCTCACCGTCAATTGTAAATTCAAAGCTTCCCTTTGCAATATAGGTTATTTGGAGATGTTCATGGCTGTGGAAATTTCCCTTAGCGCCTTTTTGAAATGAAATTTCACACATCATTAATTCATCAGAATAACATAAAATTTTTCTTTGAACGCCTGGTTCACAATCAGTAGCAATGACGTCTTTATTAAAAGTAAACATAAAAATCCTCCATTCTATTATAAGGATGACACAAAAAACATATCCTTTATTAGTTTATTATTTTAAAATTACATTGTTGTATTTATAATATAATCAACCGATAAAAGTATACTATTATCTTTTAGTATAGTCAAGACAAGGCAAAGACAGCAGGTAATGCCTCTTTTGATAGTTACTATTGTTGTTTTTCAAGTATTTATATATTATAATCAATATATTCAAATGTTTATGGTAAATTAAGGAGGCGTTCAATGATTATGATGGAAAGTTCTGAGACAGTAACTCTTTATCATGGTTCAAAATCGGGAATTTGTAATGCAATTGCACCTATAAGTCGGAAACATTGTGATTTTGGAAAAGGTTTTTATATGGGGACAAATAGGACACAACCTCTTACTTTAATTTGCAATTACCCCAAAGCTAAAATATATACATTAAGCGTTGATTTATCGAATCTTAAAATTCTTGATATAGAGATAGGATTAGAGTGGGCATTATTGATTGCTTATAATCGTGGTAAATTGGAATTGATTAAAGGTTCAAAAATTTATAATCAATTTGCAGGATTAAGTAAAGGTTATGATATGATTATTGGATATATTGCAAATGATAGAATGTTTGTTGTTCTTGACCGTTTTTTTTATGGAGAGATTACAGATAAAGCGTTAATTAGTAGTCTGTCTGCACTTCAACTTGGGAAACAATATGTAGCTTTGACAGAAAAGGCTTGTAAGAATATAAAAATTTTAAATGAACAAGAACTTTCAGAAAATGACCGAAATAAATTAAAGCAAGAAAGTGAAGTAAATCGTTCCAAAGGTATTGCAATAGCTAATGAAATCTGTAAAAAATACCGCAGAGAGGGAGAATTTTTTGATGAGATAGAAAAGTAAAGGCAGGTGGTTAATATGCTTAATCTTACACTTCAAAAACGTCAACTTTGTGATATACAAGGTCGATTATTTGAACTTGCATTAAAAAATAAATATGATTGTCCTGCTTTTATAAAGACTTTTATGAACAGTCAAGCAGCAGCTGCCCTTGATGATATTTATGACCGTTTGCAGTGGGCTGGCGAAGAGTATATCCTTGAGGAATTAGAAGATGAAGCAAAAGGTTTGGAAAAGGCAGGTATCATTTATAATAAAGAAGTCATGTATTGGATTGGTTATATCTATCGTTATTGGCATTATTACACAAATGAAGACAGTCGGGAAATCTATAAAATTGCCGATGCTAAGACAATGAATGAGTGCTGGCTTGGATTTCATACATTGGATGTTGAGATGGCTATTGATGATTTAAAGGATATTTATAAGCAAAAATGTAATATAAACAATAAAGCAGATTGTAAATAAATTTATGAGTAGGCAGCAAAGCAGATTGTAAATATTCGCTTAATTTTTTTATGTGCAGGGCGCGTAAGGAAATAAATTGCTAACACAGTACACACCACACGGAGAGTAGAGAAAACCTCCCCTACTTGATTATAAAAAATACTAAAATAGTGTAGAAATGAGGATTCGTATGTATTTTATATGGCTGGTATTATCCATTTTATGTTTATCATATTATGTTGTATGTGCAGTATATGCAGGCATAAACTCTTCTTTTATATTTATATGGCTGTTTGGAAGCCTTTTTTTTGGCGCCCTGTTTGCACTAAGGTGGGCAGAAGTTAAAAAGATAATTGCGTTTCCGCATTTTCTAATTTATATAATATATGGTTTTATTGCCATATGTTTTACAATATTTGTTGTTATAGAAGCAATGATTATAAAAGATATGAACAGTAAACCAGATGACGATTGTAAGTATATGATTGTGCTGGGCTGTCAGATAAGGGGCGATATGGTTACGAAATCGCTTAGAATGAGGCTTGATGTTGCTTATGAATATGCAAAATGCAATCCTGAAGTGATTATTATTGTTTCAGGCGGTAAGGGACAAGGTGAAAATACCAGTGAAGCAGAAGCAATGTATCGCTATCTTACACAAAAAGGCATTGAGGGCAGCAGAATTATAAAAGAAGAACAATCAACAAATACGGATGAAAATATGAGTTATAGCGCACAATTTATAGAAAATAAAGAGGATAAAGTAGCCATTGTGACAAGCAATTTTCATATTTTTCGAGCAAAATTATTGGCAAAAGCAAAAGGGCTTTGCAACATATGCGGCGCTGCAAGCCCAAGTGATAGTATATTATTAGTCAATTATATGGTTCGTGAAGCTATTGGTGTTGTTAAAGATTTTATGGTTGGGAATTTTGAAAAAAGTTTTTAACGGTGTCTGATATAGCAATTCCTTTTTCATAACCTTCATTATATAAAGTTTGAATTTTTTTATGCTCCCTTTCAAGACGAGAAAAACCTTGTGTATTGTCAGGACGTATCACAATGACTTTGCCCTGTTTTTCCAATTTTTCCAATTTGTGTACACATTTATTATATCGACTGGCACGTTTCACTAAATCTTTTGCAATTTCAGGGTATTTTAGGAAAGCTCTTGCAATCATTTTTGTAGAAGATGATGTTTTTTTCTGATAACCAGATTCTCTGGTTAGAACGACAACAACTTTGTCGCATCCATCAGCAAATGCTTTTTCATAAGGAATCGAGTCGCTTAAGCCTCCGTCAAGATAAGGTGTTTCATTCATATAAATAAATGGAAACAGCATAGGAAGAGCGCAGGTAGCTCGAAGAACAGTGTTTGTCTTATCTTGTCCTGTATAGGGGAAATATTCAGCTTTTCCTGTTAGTACATTTGTTGTTACAACATAAAATTCCCCTTTATATGCTTTAAATGTTTCATAGTCAAACGGCACCAATTCATTGGGTATCGTTTCATATACAAACTCTAATCCATAGTAAGAATTATTTTTAGAATTAAACCAATTATGTAAACTCATATATCGCTTGTCATTTCCATAATCAAGAGCAATTTTAAGATTGCGTCCTTTTTGTTTTGATATGTAAGAAACGCCATTGGCTGCGCCAGCTGAATTAGCAATAACATAGTCTGGAAAAATATCTTGTTCTATAAATGCATCCATAACACCACAAGAAAAAATGGTTCGTGAGGCACCACCTTCAAATACAATACCTGTTTTCATAATGATATTAGCTGCAAACTGTACTATTTGTATATAGTGAAAGCAGCACTCCTTTTTTTATTGATATAAATAATTTTATATTATAGAATAATACCTCTTATGTATTTTAACCTTATCAGAAAAGAATTTGACTTGTCTGTTAAACAATGCCACGAAGTGACAATAAGGTTATGAATAAGCAGCAAAGCGGATTACAAATATCCGCTTGACTAAAATTAAAGTGCATAAGTAAATTTTTTCTAGCCATTATACAACAAATATTTATAAATGCAAAGTACTTAATATTGAATTTTGGCAAATATTTTACAATAAGAAGGAGAATGTGGTACAATCAGTAAACAGAAATCGACATTAATAGCAAAATAAAAGATAGCAGGGATTAATATGGTTCTTGAAAAAATTGAATAAGGCAGAAAGAAAGTTCTTTGTGCAAAAGTAGTGCAGAAATGAGGAAAAAAGTGGATAAGTTAATAAGAGAACAGCTATTGAATATGGCTGAATCAAAATATGGGGAATTTTCAGCTTCCTTAATACCTGGCTGTAATAATCTTATTGGTGTAAGGATTCCAGCATTGAGAAAGCTTGCAAAAAAGTTAGTAAAAGATAATAGCGATTGGAGACCATTATTAAAAGAGTCTGACATGTATTTTGAAGAAACAATGCTTCGAGGTATGATTATAGGAATAGGGTGTTATAAAGATAACGATGTGGATAAAGGGGTAAAAGAGCTATGTCAATTTGCGCCAATGGTGGATAACTGGTCGATATGTGACTGTTTTTGTATATCTTTTACGTTATGTGAGAATTATAGAGAAGAATTTTTGCCAGTTATTATAGAATTTCTTGAATCAAAAGAAGAATATAAAGTGCGTATAGGTTTTATATTACTGTTAAGTCATTATTTAAAAACGGCTTCCGATGGAAGCAATGTGTCGCGAAAGAAGGTGGTTGAGCTTGTTGATATTGAAAAAGCAGGTAATCATAACTTAAAATATTTAGACTTTATTTTTCAGAGGCTTGCCAAAAATCACACCGAAGGATATTATGTTCAAATGGCAGCCGCATGGCTTCTTGCGGAGTGCTTTGTGACCTGCCCTAAACCGACATGGGATTTTATCAACAATAAAGGGCGTGATACAATGGATATATATACTTACAATAAGGCATTGTCTAAGATATGTGAATCAAAAAACACATCTAATGAGGTAAAGTTAAAAATAAAGGCGTTAAAGAAGCATTGAAAGGAGTGTTTTAGGAAAAAATGATTTTAGCAATTGATATGGGAAATACCAATATTGTAATTGGTTGTGTTGATGATAACAGAGTGTATTTTGAGGAAAGGCTTTCAACCGATATATCAAAAACAGAGTTGGAATATGTTGTTATATTTAAGACGGTTTTAGATTTATATCATATTGACAAAAACAGCATTGACGGAGCAATTTTATCATCTGTTGTGCCACAGCTAACAAATATTATTAAGTCCGCAATTTGTAAATTGACAGGCGTAAATCCGTTGGTTGTAGGTCCAGGAATTAAGACCGGATTAAATCTTTTGATGGACGAACCCAAAAGAGTGGGAAGTGATTTGATTGTGGATGCGGTAGCAGCTATTAAAGAGTATGGCGCACCAGTTATTATTATTGATATGGGAACAGCCACAACTATGTCTGTTGTTGATTCTAAAGGCAATTATGTAGGCGGTGTAATTATGCCGGGTATTCATGCGGCGTTGGATTCTTTGGTATCAAAGGCAGCACAGCTTTCAAGAATTAGTATTGACGCATTAGGTCATGTTATTGGAAAGAATACAATGGATTGTATGAAAAGCGGGATATTATATGGTAATGCGTGCTGTATTGATGGTATGATTGACCGAATTTGTGAGGAGCTTGGAGAGAAGGATATAAAAGTAGTTGCTACGGGCGGATTGTCAAAAGTGGTTGTACCAGAGTGCAAACATGAAATTATACTAGATAATGAATTGCTTTTAAAAGGACTTCAAATCATTTATAAGAAAAATGTAAACAATTAGATTGCGCAATAAAACAGCGCAGAAATGAGGAATTTTATGTTAAAAGGTAAGAATGTTGTGCTTGGTGTGACTGGAAGCATAGCCGCTTATAAAATAGCAAGCCTTGCCAGTGCATTAAAGAAACTGCATTGTAATGTCTATGTGATAATGACAGAAAATGCTGCAAATTTTATTAACCCTATTACGTTTGAGACATTGACAGGAAATAAATGTATCGTAGACACATTTGACCGAAATTTTCAGTTTCATGTAGAACATGTGTCTTTGGCAAAAATGACAGACCTTGTGCTTGTGGCACCTGCAACGGCAAATTTTTTGGCAAAGGCAGCCTATGGGCTGGCTGATGATATGCTTACTACAACATTTTTGGCATGTGACTGTAAAAAAATAATTGCTCCAGCAATGAATACGCATATGTATAATAATCCGATTGTGCAGGAAAATATAGAACGGTTAAAAAATATGGGTTATGAAATTATCAATCCAGTAAGCGGATATCTTGCCTGCGGCGATACAGGAGACGGCAAGATGCCAGAGCCAGAGCAGTTACTTTCATGTATTTTGCATGAGATTGCATTTGAAAAAGATATGAAGGGACTTAACGTTACTGTTACAGCAGGAGCTACAAGGGAAGCGATTGACCCTGTGCGTTTTATCTCGAATAAATCGACAGGAAAAATGGGATATGCACTGGCAGAAAATGCAAGTTTGAGAGGTGCCAAAGTTACATTGATAGCAGGTGCAGCCAATTTGAAAGATTTGCCTTATGTCCATATGGTTCATGTAGAATCGGCAAAAGAAATGTATGATGCTGTTATGAAGTCAGCCGTTGACAGTGATATTATAGTAAAGGCGGCAGCAGTGGCAGATTATAGACCAAAAACGGTTGCATCCAATAAAATCAAGAAAACGGATTCGGATATGTCAATTGAATTAGAACGGACAGATGACATTATTGGCAGTCTTGGGCAAAAGAAACAAGAAAATGTATTTTTATGCGGTTTTTCAATGGAAACAGAAAATATGTTAGAAAATGCTAAGAGAAAATTAGAAAGCAAAAATCTGGATATGATTGTAGCAAATAATGTAAAAACCGAAGGGGCAGGATTTGGCACAGATACAAATGTAGTAACGATTATCACGAAGGATATTTGCGAGGAATTGCCAATAATGAGTAAAAGTCAAGTAGCTGGTCAGATATTTGATAAAATACTTCAAATAAGGCATCAAAATAAAGAATAAAAGGATATTGTAAAAAATAATGCAGCTGCATTTATTGTTTTACAAACAAATTTGTTTCTTATTTGTGTTGAAGCGTCACAAATAAGGCTTGGTATGACAATAGAAACCGCCTTTTGCTTTAGCTGTTTTTTTATTGTGTAGTTCCTACGTTACGCTTCGGAATGGAGTATTAAAATGAAAAATTTAAAAGTAAAAGCACTGATAATAGGAAGTGTCGTATTAGTGCTTCTAGCAGCAATATATTACTATGTTGCACTTCCAGCAATCAATATACATTCATCCGGTTTTTGGAAATTTATCTTATTTATATTGGCTGCAGCAACGGTGTTGTTTGTATTTTTTCATGCTAAAATACAACCCAAAAATGAAGTTATCAGAAATAAAGGTGTGAGAAGCTTTGCGCTTGAATTTAAAAATCCAAAAGACCGAGTGATTTTTAGATTGATGATGGGTGTGGTAATAGGTGCTGTAGCTATATTTTTAATTGGCTCATTGCTTTCTTCAGAGATAATAAATGCATCAAAGTATCAATCCTTACTTACGGTTGAGACAAGAAATTTTAAAGAAGATATAAAAGAAGTTTCTTATAATCAAATTCCTATTCTTGATAAAGAGTCGGCTGCAACGATTGGCAATAGAGTGATGGGAACAATGGTTGATATTGTTTCACAGTTTGAAATTAGTGATATGTATGCACAGATTAATTATAAAAATAAGCCTGTAAGAGTGTCTCCATTAAAATATGGCAGTTTAATTAAATGGTTTACAAATCAATCCAGCGGTTTGCCGGGATATGTAAGAATTGATATGACAACACAGCAGGCAGAGATTGTACGACTTTCGGAAGGCATCAAATATTCAACAAGCGACCATT
Source organism: uncultured Lachnospira sp. (assembly GCA_910589305.1). Lineage (GTDB taxonomy): Bacteria > Bacillota > Clostridia > Lachnospirales > Lachnospiraceae > Lachnospira. The sequence goes on from CAJUTV010000011.1 coordinate 123,608, forward strand.
TTGGCAGAAATATTTACAGACATTTACGTTTTGCTTACCCAACATATATTTTTGATACAATTAGTTTTGAAATTGATGAAGAGGGGACACCCTATTGGATATGTCCTACAAAAAAATATAATATAGGATTGTTTGGCGGTGTAACGGTTGGCAGAGTGGTATTGTGCAATGCAATTACAGGCGAAATGACGGATTATGATGTAACCAAAGTACCACAATGGGTAGATAAAGTTTATTCAGCAGAATTGTTAATTGAATTATACGATTATTATGGCACATTAAAACATGGCTATTTTAACAGTATTCTCAGTCAAAAAGATTGTTTGAAAACGACCGATGGATATAACTATATGGCGATGAATGATGATGTATGGGTATATACAGGCGTTACATCAGTGGGACAGGATGAATCCAATGTTGGTTTTGTGTTAATGAATCAACGAACAATGGAAACGCGCTATTATACTGTTGCAGGCGCAGAAGAGTTTTCGGCAATGTCGTCTGCTCAGGGTAAAGTACAGCATTTGAATTATAAAGCAACATTTCCTCTGCTTTTGAATGTGGGCGGAGAACCAACGTATTTTATGGCATTAAAAGATAGCGCAGGTTTGGTTAAATCGTATGCTATGCTGAATATTGAAAAGTATCAGACCGTTGCCATTGGCGATACAGTCAACGAATGTGAAAAAAATTATATCAATATGCTTAAAAATAATGGTATCACAGTTGAAGATAAAAAAGAAGAATTACAGATTGTTGGAACTGTAACCAAAATAGTGCCGACGGTTATAGATGGCAACTCGCATTACTATATTCTTCTTGATAATAAAAATGAAATTTATGACGTAAGTGTAAAAGAAAATCCTTCTGTTATTCTTGTTGAGCAAGGAAATAAAGTAACACTTACTTATACAAAAGCAGAAGGTGTAAATACAAACACAGCAAATATTAAAAAAATTGACAATTGACAAATAGAAATAAAATGATATACTTACAGGTAAGTATGAAATAATCATTATGAAATATGAATTGAATATAAAAAATGTTGACGAGACAAGTAGCATATTGGAAAAGTCCAGAGAGAGATGCATCTTGATACAATTTTTGTGCAGGATTGCTGGAAGCATCTTACATTGAACAATATGTGAATACCAGCTCTGAGTGCCTCTAATCAAGGTCGGTGATTCCGTTATCATCATTAAAGAGAGGTCATTGTAAAATAATAGCAAACAATATGTTTACTATTAAAAAAATAGTTTTTGAATAAAAAGCTTTTTAATAATACAATGGCAAATAGGGTGGAACCGCGAGTATATTTATTCGTCCCTTGTTGTATAGCAGATGCAGCAGGGACGATTTTTTTATGCACAGTCCAATATAAAATATGAAAAACTCTATATTTTTGCTTTGCATTTGCATGTAAGATACCAAGTAGTTTATTAAACTTATATGTTGAATAAGAATGGAGGATTTATTATGAAGATTACATTAAAAGATGGCTCTGTAAAGGAGTATTCACAGGCAATGTCGGTTATTGACATTGCAATGGATATCAGCGAGGGTTTGGCACGTATGGCATGTGCCGGTGAAGTTAATGGAGAGGTTGTTGATTTAAGAACAGTAATTGATTCTGATTGTGAGTTAAGTATACTTACATTTAATGATGAGGCGGGTAAGGCAGCATACAGACATACTTGTTCGCATGTGCTTGCAGAGGCAGTAAAGCGTCTTTATCCAGAGGCAAAACTTGCTATAGGTCCATCTATTGATACTGGATTTTATTATGATTTTGATTGTCAGTCGTTTTCAAGGGAAGACCTTGATAATATTGAAGCTGAAATGAAGAAAGTAATTAAAGAAGGGGCTGAAATTAAACGTTTTGAATTGCCTAGAGCAGAGGCGATTCAGTTTATGGAAGATAGAAACGAGCCTTACAAAGTGGAGCTTATTAAGGATTTGCCAGAAGATGCGATTATTAGCTTTTACAGTCAGGGTGAATTTACAGATTTATGTGCAGGACCACATCTTATGAATACCAAGACGATTAAAGCATTTAAGCTGATTTCAAGCTCTGGAGCATATTGGAGAGGTTGCGAAAAAAATAAAATGCTTACAAGAATTTATGGTACAGCATATACGAAAAAGGCAGATTTAGACGAACATTTAAAACATCTTGAAGAAATTAAACTAAGAGACCATAATAAATTAGGCAGACAGATGGAAATTTTTACAACGGTTGATGTTATCGGGCAAGGACTTCCTTTGATTATGCCAAATGGTGTTATTATAATGAATGAATTAAAAAGATGGATTGAAGATGAGGAGAGCAAGCGTGGTTATATAAGAACACAGACACCGCTTATGGCAAAGTCAGACCTTTATAAAATATCAGGTCATTGGGACCATTATAAAGAAGGCATGTTTGTTTTAGGTGATGAGGAAAAGGATAATGAGGTGTTTGCGTTAAGACCGATGACTTGTCCATTCCAATATTATGTGTATAAAGCTAGTCAAAAGAGTTATAGAGATTTGCCTTGCAGATATGGTGAAACATCAACGCTTTTTAGAAATGAAGATTCCGGCGAGATGCATGGTCTTACAAGAGTAAGACAGTTTACAATTTCAGAAGGACATTTGATTGTCCGTCCAGACCAGATGGTAGAAGAGTTTAAAGGATGTCTTGCGTTAGCAAAATATTGTCTTGAAACATTGGGTGTTGAGTCGGATGTAACGTATCATTTGTCAAAGTGGGACCCAGACGATAAGGAAAAATATATCGGTGAGCCAGAAGTTTGGGAAGAAACACAACAGCATATTCGTGATATTTTAAAAGAATTGGATATTCAATTTACAGAAGAAGTTGGCGAAGCAGCATTTTATGGACCAAAAGTTGATATCAATGCAAAAAATGTGTATGGAAAAGAAGATACCATGATTACGATTCAGTGGGATGCGTTGCTTGCTCAACAGTTTGATATGTATTATATTGATGAAAATGGTGAGAAAAAACGTCCATATATTATCCATAGAACATCATTAGGCTGCTATGAGAGAACACTTGCTTGGCTTATTGAAAAATATGCAGGTCTTTTTCCAACATGGCTTTGTCCAGAGCAAGTACGAGTGCTTCCAATTTCAGAAAAATATGCAGATTATGCACATGAAGTAAATGAACAAATTACTGCAAAGGGAATTAGAAGCAGTGTTGATAATCGTGCAGAAAAGATTGGATTTAAGATTTGTGATGCGAGATTAAAGCGTGTTCCATATATGCTTGTTGTTGGTGAAAAGGAAAAAGAGGCTGGTCTTGTGTCTGTAAGAAGCCGCTATGAAGGCGATGAGGGACAAAAGTCATTGGATACGTTTATTCAAGATATTTGTCAGGAAATTCAGACAAAAGAAATTAGAGAAATTAAAGTACAAGATTAAAAACGATTTTTATTGAATTGATTAGCGGAAAATCTTTTTATAAGAAAGAAAAGCTTAAATAAAGATTTTCCGCATATTTATTTGGTGTTTTTGTTATAGCATTTTTAACTCAAGCTGTTTATTAATTAGGAAATAACTAATTTAGGGCAGTCATTCATTAATGTTTAAAAAGCATCATCATATATTGTTCCATTGTCTGTCATAAGCGTTATATTTTTTTATTGTTAAGACTTTAAATATTAAATATAAAATTATTATATATTTAGTATATGATATAAACCTAAAATAATCAATATAAAATATTGAATTTGTATATTTATAATAATTTTTATAAATATAAAAGATAATAAGTGTTGGTTAATAAATGTTAAAAAGGGTTAAAATTTATTCTGTTGTATAATGGTGTCTTATGTGCCTGTTAAAACAGGCAAGCCTAATACCGCTTAATAAAGAGGAAGACTTACCTGTTGGTTTAATAATATGATATTATATTTTGTAATAGTTTTTTTAGATTTATCAATTAAGATTTTTTCTTATTATCATTTAGTTTTTCTGAATACATAAACATGCGTTCTGCTAATTGTGTCAACATTTTAATATCATCAGCAGGCAATTTTCTTATAATTTCATAAAGAGTATGGGTTAATTGAGGGAAATTATCTCCTGTATCAAAAAATTCTTTAGGAGTTACATGCAGATATTCACATATGTATAAAAATTCTGATAAGGAAGGTAAAGCTTTGCCAGAAGAAATACTTTGTATGTAACTTTTGCTATGTCCCATATCCAAACTCATTTTGTATTCAGATACACCATTTTGCATACGCAATTCAGTAATGCGATTTCTTATAAATGATTCATCCATATATTGAAGCTCCCTATCTTTTTTTAATACCATATATTATTTTTATTCCTAAATATCACGCTTATAAACGTATTATGAAAGATAATGTACCTATTTAATATGTATGAAAAAGAAATATAAATATGCTAAAAACATGTATATTAAATATAAATACAAATATAAATAAAATCTTATAAAACAGTAATTTAGTTATGAATTATGTTAAAAAATATATTATAAATCTCAATTTAAGCTACATATCATAAACCTATAAAAACTTACTTTATATTTCTCTTTTTTATAGAAATAATTTAAAAAATATATATTGACATTACACAATAATTTATAGTGATTTTAATAAAAGTTATAAAAAGTGTTGATATTATGTATTAATTATTGTACAATGTAAAAGTGAATAAAATTTAGTGAAATTTTAATCGGATAAAAGACAACTTGAAGGAGAAGTGAAATGGACGTAATTGTAAAGTATATTAATGAATTATTGGATAAGAGCACACCAGAAGCTCCAATTTGGAATATTGAAAAGATTAAACAGGGGCTTAAAGCAAACTGGAATTACATTGATGGAGTTATGATTAAGGCAGTGCTTCAGATGTATGCAATATCTAAAGAGGACAAGTATCTTAAATTTGCTGATGATTTTATAGGTTACAGAGTTTTTGAGGATGGTACAATAGATGGCTACAGTATAGGTGAAAAAAATATTGATAATATCAATGCAGGTAAGACTTTATTTGAGTTATATGACCTTACAGGCAAAGAAAAATATAAAAAAGCAATTGAGCTTGTATATTCTCAGATTAAGATTATGCCTCGATGTGATAATGGAGCAGGAAGTTTTTGGCACAAAGATATTTACCCTAATCAAGTATGGCTTGATGGTATGTATATGGGACAGCCTTTTTATTTGGAATATGAGACGCGTTTTAATAACCGAAAGAATTATGATGATATTTTTAGACAGTTTAAATATGTTATCGAAAATATGAGAAATCCTTTAAATGGACTTTACTTTCATGCTATTGATACAAGTAAAGAGGCATTTTGGTGTGATAAAGTTACAGGTCTTTCACAGCATAGCTGGATAAGAGCTATTGGCTGGTATGCAATGGCACTTCTTGATGTTTTAGATAAAGTAGATAATTCAGACCATAAGTATGATGCAGAATGCAAGATGTTAGAGGATGCATTTGTAGACCTTATCAATTCAATGCTTAAATATCAAGATGAGAGTGGTATGTGGTATCAGGTTGTTAATTATGGCGGTATGGACCGCAATTATTTGGAGACAAGCGGAAGTTCTATTATGGCATACGCCTTATTAAAGGGAGTGCGTTTAGGTTTTCTTGATGAGAGTTACAGAGAGCCAGCAAAGAAAGCTATTGATGGAATTTGCAGCAAATATCTTACAACAAAAGAAGGTGAGATGTCACTTGGCGGTATTTGTTTGGTAGCAGGACTTGGCGGTAAAGATAATAGACCAGGTACATACGATTATTATATGTCAGAGCCTATTGTTGAAGATGATGCAAAAGGTGTTGGACCATTTCTTCTTGCCTATACAGAGTTGCTGATGAGCAAACAGTAAAGTTTTACAAAAGATTATTATAAATAAAGTTTTTATTGAAAAAGTATCTGATTTTAAAGTAAAGGATAAAGAGTTGACATAAAATTGTGACGCGCGTAAAATGTACGCGCGTTATTTTTTTAAGAAATTTTGGGAAACATAACATTTATTAGTAGTATAAATACTGTAAGATATGTTATGATTTATTAAATTTAAGAAAGGAGAAGCTACAGAAAAAATATTGAAAATTAAGCTATCATATAGTACTATATGAGTATATTTGTTCATATTTTGAGTAGCATGATAATAATGAAACCTTATATAACATTAGAAGAAGTTATTGCAAGTCAAAGTGATAGTAAAAAAGGATATAAATTGCTCACAGAAAAGAATGGTTGTGTAAATGGCTGTTGTTCAGGAATAACCATTTATTCAGACCGTGAATTTAGCACAAGGCCAGGATGCCATGATGACCAAGAAGGATTTTATGTGCTAGAAGGAGAAGGATTTGCTAAATTGGACGACCTTATATTTCCAATAAAAGCAGGTGATTCATTTATTGCTTTGCCAGGAGTAGAGCATACTATTAGAACGAAGGAAGATTGTCAGGCTGTTAAAGTATTTTGGTTTCATAGCGGGGTTTAAGTCAAATGAGCTTGTCAGTCAATACACATATATAATTTGGTGTATAATGTTTCTTCAAATTTAACCTTATTAAGTAAATCCCCTGCTTTAATATCATAGAGATATAAGCAGGGGTGGGGACTTGTTTGTTTCAGTGAAAATATAAAACCTGTTGAAGAGCGGCGATGGCAGCTAGATGGTTTGAGCAAGCAGCGAAGCGGATTGCGAATATTCTTTGATAAACACAGAAGTCATAAAGAGGATGCATGAAAGGATTATTATGTATGGCTGAGGAATTTGAGATGACACAACAATTATCGGAAGATGAAATTGAATATAAAAAAAGATGGGTTTTTGAGCAGATTATCAAAATTAATGAAAAAGATAAAGAGTTAGAAGATGAAAGAAAATTAATTGAAATACAAAAAGGTATGTTGGAACGTCAAAAAAGAAGGAATCTTCTTTTAAGTAAGCAGCTAGAAAATCAAAAAAACTTATTTGACCAGCAATGGCAGATTATGGAAAATGGGTTTCATCAGCTAGCGCTTGATAAAGAACGCTTTGAGCGAGAAAAATTGGTTTATCGTGATACAGTATATCGAGAGGCTAGACGTGGTATGAACTATTCAGAAAATGTTAAGCTATTTTTTAAAGGGGTGGATGATACAACATCATTAAAGAAAAGGTATAAAGAGCTCTTAAAAATTTTTCATCCTGATAATACACATGGGGATTCGCAACTTATACAAGCAATTATGTCCGAGTATGAAACGCAGAGAAGATTTTTTTTGGGAACCTAAAATTTAACTTCATTAATTTGCTTGACTTGATATGGGACAAATTGTAAAGAAAGTAAAGGGGTAAGACTTTTTAAAAGAATATGAGACATGGAAATGGAGAACAAAAGTGATGAAAAGAAAAAAAGCATATATTTATATACTAATAATAATGTTTATTTTCACAGCATGTTCTAATAAAAATGAAGTAGTTAGCTATGATATGTTAAATGAAGCCAATTATATACTTTCTTTTTTTGGAAACAAATATGAGGCGGCAAATGTAGAAGTGCTTGAACAAATTTTAACAGCTTATATGGAAGAAAATAAAGATATAAACATATCATATGAAAGTATAAAAGGAAATGATTATTTTAGTGCTTTAAAAAATAGAGAACGAGCAGGAAAGTTAGATGACATTTTTATTGTAAATCATGATACAATGTTAGAATTTTCAAATAATGGCAGTCTGGCAGATTTAACAGATATTGTGGAAAATGTGCCGTTTTCTGAAGGAATTAAAGGACAGATGAAATCGTCAGATGGAAAAATTTATTGGGTGCCAACAATTGTATCTGCTTTTGGATTATACTGCAATATAGACCTTTTAGAAAAACATGGACAAAAAGTACCTCAAACACTTGATGAATGGAAAGATGTATGTGAATATTTTGTCTCTCATAATATTACCCCAATTATTGCCAATAATGATATTTCTTTAAAAACATTGGCTATTGCAAAAGGGTTTTATCCGCTTTATAAAGAAGGAACACAAGTGGAAGTTTTTGAAAATATCAATAAGGGTAAAGAAAAATTAAGCACATATCTTTCGGAAGGTTTTGCATTAGCAAAAGAATTTTGTGTAAAAGGATATATTGATGTAGAAAAAACATTAGAGACAAATAAAACGTCAGATGATTTAGAACAATTTGTAAAGGGCGATTCACCTTTTATGCTGACTGGAGCATGGGCAGCGGGAAGAGTAAAAAATATGAATCCTAACTTTACATTTAAAGTAGTGCCTTATCCTATTTTAGAAAATGGTTCTGTATTAGTTATTAATCCAGATGTTTGTTTGAGTGTATCAGCAAAAGGGGAACATGTAAAATTGGCAAAGGATTTTGTCTCTTATTTTCTAAAAAAGGAAAATATATGGCGTTTTGCAGATAATCAGTCTTCATTTATTCCATTAAATGATGAAAAGGAACCATCTCTTAATGAAATTCGAGATGTTGTAATAAGTTATCAAACACAAAGATGTGTTATTGGTTCTGATAATTATATTCAATTTCCTATTTGGGATATTACAATGAATGTTTCAAGGAAGTTGCTGCAAAATGAAGATATGACACAACTAATGCAATGGATGGACGAACAGGTGATAAATGCAAAAGAATAAAAGTTGTTTTAGGAGGTGTCAAATGAAAAAGAAAAAAACAATCATTATAATTGCTATATTGTTAGTAATGACATTGATGTTGGGTGTAAGCTCTTTTTTGTTTGTTAATGGAGTTAATAGACAACTTTGGATACATTCTATTCGCACTATAACAGAGACGATTCATCAAGGAGCCAATTCTTTAAACATTCAGTTAAAAGCCGATTTTGATGTTTTAGAAATGATAAAGGCAGACATTGTAAAAGGGGATTCTTCAAAAGTTGATGCAATTATGGATTCTTATAATATTGTAGAGCCTGATGTGAATTTATATATTTGTGATAATATAAACTCAGATAATCATATAAACCATGACAGGGAAGTTTGCAAGTATTTAGATAAAGTGGATTTAGAGCGCGGCGTATTGGATTCGCATATCAGCAGTTTAACAGGAGAACGTGTATTTAATATATTTGAGCGCATTTATTTTGAAGATAAAATAAAAGCATACTTAGTCAAGGAGTATCGCACAAAGGAAATTGCTGAACAATTTACGCTTACATTTTATAACTATAAGGGATTTTCTTATTTAATTAATCGAGATGGAACCGTTATGGTGCGTTCTGGACACAAAAATAGTAATAAAACACTTTCTAATTTATTTGATTTAATATCTTTAGAACAAAATGAAATACAAATGATAGAAGAGTTTAAAAATAGCATTTATAAATTAAAAGCAGGGTGGGCTAAATTTAATTACAATGGCGAAGGAATGGTTTTTGTTATGAGGCACTTCGAGCAGATTCAAACTGGCTGTTAGTGTCTGTTATTCCAGAAAAAGTAATCACACAGCAAGCAGAGAGTATTTTAGTTAAAACGGTATTATTTTTAGGCATTATTGTAGCAATTATATTAATTATAGTTGGTCTTTTTTATGCAGTTAAAATGCAAGAAAGTAAAGTACATACAACACAACTTCAGAAAGCATTAAAAGAAACCGATGCGGCAAATAAGGTTAAAGGTCAATTTTTAATGAATATGTCCCATGACGTTCGCACACCTCTTAACACCATTCTTGGAATGACTGCTATTGCACAAAAAGAATCAGACGATAAAGAAAAAATGAGTGAATGTATAAAAAAAATAGATATTGCTGGAAAACATCTTTTAAGTCTTGTCAACGATGTGTTGGATATGTCTCAGATAGATAGCGGTAAGATGATATTGACAGAGGAGGTTATTTCTCTTACACAATTGTTTAAAAAAGTTGCAGATATGATGAAGATTGAAGCAAAAGAAGCAAAATTAACTATTGATTGGACTATTCAATTAAAAGATGAAATTATTATTGGCGATTCACTGCGAATACAACAAGTGCTGATTAATATTATTAATAATGCTATAAAATATACATCAGAAGGCGGTCATGTGCTGTTAGAGATGATACAGTTAGAAGATAAAGTCAAAGAAGGATATGGCACATATCGTTTTTCTTGTACAGACACCGGTATTGGAATGAGACAGGATTTTTTAGAACGTATATTTTTATTTTTTGAACGGGATAAAAATACAACACTTAGCGGGGTTGCTGGTACTGGTGTAGGACTTGCTATAACAAAGGGAATATTAGACCTTATGGGAGGCTCCATTTGTGTAAAAAGTGAATTAAATAAAGGCTCCACATTTACAGTTGATTTTCATTTTAAAGTACAAAAACAAGAATTGCAAAAAGAACAAGATACGATTCAAGATGTTATAGTAGACAGTAATTCACAGGAGCAAACACAAGATTATACTAATAAACGAATCCTTTTAGTGGAAGATGTTGAGTTAAATATGGAGATTGCAGAGGAATTAATTGGCACAACAGGCGTTCAGATTGACAAGGCATATAATGGCAAAGAGGCAGTTGAATTATTTTCTAAAAATCCTTGTGGGTATTATAACCTTATTTTTATGGATATTCAAATGCCTGTCATGGACGGATATGAGGCGACAAGTCAAATTCGCAGTTTAGATAAACCAGATTCTAAGAGCATTCCAATTGTTGCGCTGTCTGCCAATGCGCTTGCCGATGATATAGAAAATTCGCTTAATGCTGGTATGAATGAGCATATTGCAAAACCTATTGATATGGAAGCTGTTTGGAAAGTGTTAAAAAAATATTTAAATGAATAGACCTATGTCTGGGCTTGCAATGAAAATGAAAATTTTGTAATATAATAATAACTGTTTAGCTATATGGAATATATATTTTAGCATTTGTTAAGCGGATATTTGTAATCTGCTTTGCTGCCTGCATATAGCTAAAGGTTACATATAATACCATGTTTATATTTGTACTGCAACTAAATGTGGTGTAGGTATAAGCATTGTAGGAAAGGGGAAAGGTTGAAAATTAAAATTTTCAATCGACAAGTTCTTTTGCAAAAGATTGCTGCGCATAAAAGGCTGCTATACAGCCTCGCAAAAACTTGAGCCATTGGCGCCCCCTAAAAATCAGTCGCAGCATGGAGGTTAAAGATGTTAAAAATAAATGATAATTATTTAAAATTGCCTGGCAGTTATCTTTTTTCAACGATAGCAAAGAAGGTTCAAGCATTTACAGAAGCAAATCCAGATAAAAAGATTATACGTCTTGGAATAGGCGATGTGACACAGCCTTTGTCACCAGCTATTATTACAGCTCTTCACGGAGCAGTTGATGATATGTCTAAAGCAGAGACGTTTCATGGATATGCTCCTGATTTGGGATATGCTTTTTTAAGAGAGGCGATAGCTGCCAATGACTATGCGGCACGCGGCTGTGATATTGCAGCAGATGAGATATTTATCAGTGATGGTGCAAAATCGGATTCGGGCAATATTGGCGATATATTTTCAGTGGATAATAAAATTGCAGTCTGTGACCCTGTATATCCCGTTTATGTTGATACTAATGCTATGGCAGGACGAACAGGTGATTACTTAGCAGACCAGCAAAAATGGAGCAATGTTATTTATATGCCTTGTACATCAGAAACAAATTTTGCCCCAGAACTTCCAAAAGAAACACCAGATATTATCTATTTATGTTTTCCTAATAATCCAACTGGTTCAACAATTACAAAGCCTGAGCTTCAAAAATGGGTTGATTATGCAAATGAAAAAGGTGCTGTGATTATCTATGATGCAGCTTATGAAGCTTATATTTCAGAAGAAAATGTGCCGCACTCTATCTATGAATGTGACGGAGCCCAAACTTGCGCCATTGAGCTTAGGAGTTTTTCTAAAAATGCTGGGTTTACAGGCGTTCGACTTGGTTTTACCGTTATTCCAAAAGCATTAAAGCGTGAGGGAACAACATTGCATAGCTTGTGGGCAAGAAGACATGGAACAAAGTTTAACGGTGCGCCATATATTGTGCAAAGAGCAGGAGAGGCTGTGTATTCTGAGGAAGGAAAAGAACAGACAAAACAATTGATTGCATATTATATGAACAATGCCAAAGTGATTTTAGAAGGGCTTAAAGCGGCTGGATATACTGTTTCCGGTGGTGTCAATGCACCATATATTTGGTTAAAGACACCTGATAAAATGACTTCATGGGAATTTTTTGATAATCTTCTTGAAAAGGCAAATGTTGTTGGAACGCCAGGTTCAGGTTTTGGACCAAGCGGTGAAGGCTATTTTAGACTGACAGCGTTTGGCTCTTATGAAAATACAATTGCAGCAGTAGAGCGAATTAAAAAAATGTAATAATTATATTTTAATTTTATCAGGGAAGTTTTCCGTTTAAAAAGCGGAAGAGTTCCCTATTTTGGCAGGAGTTTAAGTTTTTGCCAAAATGTTATGAAGTGATTTTGTTGTCTTTTTTGCATTTGAATAATTGATGTTAGATAAATAAGCAAGTAGCGTAGCGGATTGCGAATATCGGCTTAACTATAAGATTAAATAAATTTAAAAATGAATTTGATAGTACAATTATTATTTTTATTATAAAATATTTATTTTTAATATTGACTTTTATATGGAAATATTATATATTTAATATATAAAATATGATTTTAATAAAAATACAATTTGCGTTACTTGAACTTATAATAAAGAAATGATATGATAAAATCACCAAGCAGAAAAGGATAAAGCATGGCAAATATATATGATGGGGCATTTCGTACAATTATAAATGATTGTCGAAAATGGATTATTCCCCTAGTCAATGAGATTTTTGGAGAGAATTATACAGGTAATGAAGAAGTCTGCTTTCTTCCAAATGAACATTTTTTAGACCAACAGGACAAGCCTGATAAAGAGCGAATAACAGATACAAATTTTAGAATTATTGGAAAAGATATAAAGAAATATCATATAGAATGTGAGAGCAGTTATCCAGATAGAAAAATTACAATCAGACTTTTTGAATATGATGCACAGATAGCGCTTGATGAAGGTGAGATTATAGAGGAAACATTGACAGTAACATTTCCTAACACAGCAGTGCTATATCTTAGAACTTACAAAAAAACGCCGAATAAAATGAAGTATGTGATTGCCACACCAGGAGGAATTGTACAGTATAATATACCAATTATAAAAATGCAGGATTATTCATTAGATACTATTTTTGAAAAAAGGTTGTTTATGTTGATTCCATTTTATATTTTTTCACATGAGAATCGTTTTTCCGAATATAACAGGAATGAGCAGAAACTGAAAGAATTAAAGGTAGAGTATCAAGTTATTTTAGAAAAATTGGATAAATTAGAACAACAGGAAGTGATAGGGGCATTTGACAAGCGTACAATTATAGAACTTTCTGGAGATGTAATTCAAGAAATTGCACGGCGATATGAGAATGTGCAGAAAGGTATAGGTGATATGATGAGAGGAGCATTGATTGAAACAGAAGCAAGAACGATTTTGAATCAGGGAAAAAGTCAGGGTATAAGTGAAACAAAAAAGAAAACAGCAATGAAAATGTTAAAAAGGGGCAAGTTGACAACTGAAGAAATTGCGGAGGATTTAGAACTTAGTATAGAAGAAGTAGAACAGCTTGCAAAATTGCAGACGATGTGAAACAGCAGAAGAAAATGTGTTTAAAGCATAAATTTTTAGTTTATTATTGATATATTTAAAATATAATCGGGTTTTAGAGTTATCCTTATATAAATAAAAGAAGCTGCCGCATAATGCGACAGCAAAAAAGACTATTTCAAGTTTTGTTCAGATATAAAAAATATAAACAATTTTTAAATTAAATTTTAAGTCAAATACCTTGCTTCAAGTAATAGGGTATTCAATCCTTGTGACATTTCATTGCTTGTGGGAATAAAATTTAAAAATCCACCTGTTGTATCGAGCCAGCTTCGCCATTTTCATGAAGATATATACCTGTACTGCGCACCTGTCCTACAAGTTTTTGTTCGTCATCTTTTAAAGAAAATTCAGTTTTAGAGCTGCCAAGATAGATTGCGCCGACATCGGCTTCTTTCAATGACAATAAGCGTTCTTTTCCATCACTGTCTCGAACCCATACTTTTAATTTACTATAAATTTCATCAGCTTCATCAATCCATCCATTTCCATCAGAATCATATGCGGCAAGTTCTTTAAATCCATTGCCAGTGTTTGGTCCAAATAACTCACTGCCATCATTAATAATGCCATCGTTATTTTTATCCAATGCAAGATAACCGCTTCCAGAATTTAGCTGTGCAATTTCTTCCTTTTTTCCATCACAGTCTAAATCAAAGAAAAATGTCTGGTCACTCACTGTCGTAGGATTACTGTCTAGGTTAATTACTAAAGGGTCTGTAAGAATTTGAGGATAGCTTTCTACATAGCTTAATTCGTTATATTCTGTAAAGGAGCGTGACATTTCAACATTTAATCCAAATTTAATCTCTCTGCCATCAGCAGTGACAACCGTTCCTTCACCGTTAAATTTCGTACATTCTTTTTCTTCATAAAAAGAAGAATAGCCATGTTCAATCGTTAAAACAGAAGGAGAAAGATTGTTTGTAAGAATTAAAGAATTGTTATTATTAAAGTTTTTCTGATAATTCTTATAGGCATAACTGTCTTCAAATCCTCCTCGAAAACGCAATCTTTTAAGAATATTCATCAAAGTTGAAAATAATCGGTTAGAAACTTCATTGTATGTATTTCTTAGATTTAATAAAGCCTCTTCTTCTGTCGTTTGATTGGTAACTTCAGAATTGGTGTTGTCTGAAATTTCTTTGTTATTAGAGATTTCTTGATTGTCAGAGGTTTTGTCTGTATTGGAGTCATTGTCATTGAGTACATTGCCATAGGCGTTTAAAAGCATTCCTTTTTTGGCATAAGAAAATACACCATACATCATAGAATCTGAAGATTGGTGATTTTCATATTGAGAATAGTATGAATCACCTTCTCCATTGGTTTTGTAAGATTCATTTATAACATATTTGTTTGTGAGTTTTCTGCCAAATGTTTGAGTACTCATACCAGCGTGGTGTGAGGTGTAGCTGTTTTGTGTAGAATAATTAGAGTATGTTCTGTTCGATTCAAGATTTACTTTACTTTTTGCAATTATCATTTTAACCTCCATAAATGATTACAGCAATGAACACATTTATAAGGTAGCACATAATGTAAGTAATTATTAAGAACACTAATTATATCGGCAATATTTGGAAAATATTTATAAGTTATCTTTTATAAAAATAGTTTGTAAAAGTACTTGCTATTTTGGTAGGCATGATTTACTATTAAATATGGAAGATTTAGGCAGTCAGCTATGTCTTAAAAGGATTGTTGATTGCAGTCGGACAACTATAAAAACCGTTTTTAAATGCGGGAATGGAGGTATTTATGTGGAGTGCAGATTTAGGTAATGGCAAGTATCGTAATCCGATTCTTTATGCCGATTATTCAGACCCAGATGTAGTGAGGGTTGGTGAAGATTATTATATGATAGCATCAAGTTTTAGTAATTCACCAGCAATACCTTTATTACATTCAAAAGACCTTGTAAATTGGAAGGTTGTCAATTATGTATTAAAACATGTACCAGAATTTCGATATAGAAATCCTATTCATGGCTGTGGTGTATGGGCGCCATCTATTCGATACCATGAAGGTACATATTATGTATGTCTTCCTATGCCTGATGAAGGTATTTATATGACAACAGCAAAAGACCCGCTTGGGGAGTGGAGTACTCCTGTTAATATAAGACCAAAAGCAGGATGGATAGACCCATGTCCATTTTGGGACGATGACGGAAAAGCATATCTTGTAGCAGGTGTGGCAAAGAGCAGAATAGGTTATAAGAGTGTTTTGCATATGGTGGAGATGCAGCCTGATGGTATGGGGCTTATCGGTGAGGAAGTAAAGATATTTGACGGAAATTTAAATGACCAAGTGACAATTGAAGGACCAAAGTTGCATAAAAAAGATGGGTGGTATTATATCTTTGCTCCTGCTGGAGGAGTTAAAACAGGCTGGCAGACTGTTCTTCGCTCAAAGAATATTTTTGGACCATATGAATATAAAGTTGTTATGAGACAGGGAGATTCACCTGTTAATGGACCTCATCAGGGAGCTTGGGTAGATACAGTTACAGGAGAAGACTGGTTTATTCATTTTCAAGATGTATATGCGTGCGGCAGAATTACACATTTACAGCCTATGCACTGGGAAAATGGATGGCCTATCATTGGCGTTAATAAAGAGGGCAACGATTACGGCGAGCCTGTTATGGAATACACAAAGCCAAATGTAGGCGAGGTTTCACAGGAAGTATGTGAGCCTGATGCAAGTGATGATTTCACAGGGGATAAATTAGGGCTTCAGTGGCAGTTTAATGCCAATTATGAAGATAGCTGGTATGATATGACAGGAGCTGGTATTAAGCTTAATGCTGTCAATGCTGTTAAAACAAGACCTTTGGGAGATATAAGGAATGTTCTTTTGCAAAAATGGCCTGCACCAGAGTTTTCATGTGTTACAACAATGGACATCAGCGGATTAAAAGATGGAGATACAGCAGGTGTAATTTCACTTGGTATGGAATACTCTGCAATTACACTTCAAAAATGTGATGAAGGCTACGCTGTAAAGCATGTAAAAGGTATTCAAAATTTTGACTGTGATATGCCTTATACTGACGAGGATATCAATCAAGTATGTACATTTTCTGCTGATACAAAAAAAGTATATTTTAAATATACAGTAAAAGTAGTAGAACACAGAGACCATGATGAGTTAGGACTCATTGTAAAAAATGTACCACATGAAGACATAACAATCGAAATAAGTACAGATGGTACGCAGTATAACCATGCTTTGACAATTCATGCAAAAGCAGGACGTTGGGTTGGTGTTAAAAATGGACCGTTTATCAGACATGATTCAGATGTCAAAGAAGATGGCGGATATATTGTTGTTGAAAAAGTGGAGTATACAAATTAAAAAGTGGTTGTTTTGCTGCTTAAATTGTAAATCAAACAGTGAAGGTTATAACCTTTACTAAAACAAGTAAGTTCCCCGCTTATATCTTTACGATATTGAAACGGGGAACTTATTTAACCTCATCAAGGAAGTCCCCCACTTCAATGCTGCAAAGGCATAAGTGG
>CAJUTV010000012.1 GCA_910589305.1 uncultured Lachnospira sp.
CCCCCACTTATGCCTTTGCAGCATTGAAGTGGGGGACTTCCTTGATGAGGTTAAAGTAAGAAACTTGCTTGATAAAATTAAATCATAACAAAAAATTAAAATATTCACAACTCTTCATTTGTAAATTTTCATTATCTAAATCTAATAAATTATAGGCACAATATTTTAATATTTGATAAAGATTCGATGTATTCATTATAATTATAAAAATCCTCATAAAATATATAAGCCAATAACTCAAATATTTTATGAGGATTTATATAGTTATTCATGTTGCATTTTATTATTAAACAAATATTCTAAAAATTACATGGTTGCTTTATAACTACAAGAATATTTGTCCTTTGCCTCTTGAACTTTTTGATTTTGTGCATCTGGTGTTGGATATAAACCTCTTGAATGCATCATATTAAACACTTCATTTTGAATATCATGTTCTTTTTCCAAAAGATTTAACATAACATCTCTTACATTGTCGTGAACACACTCATTAGAGTACGTATTATAATCATTTGTCGCTGTTTTTACAGATGTCAATGCATCGCCTAATATTTCTTTATCTGTATAAATTTCCATAAAGACCTCCATTCTTACGCATTTTGCGCATTTTAAGAACAACTTACCTGTCCTACAATAAGGATAAATTTACAATTTTAGCCAAGTTCTCTGTAAAGCATATTGAAATGAGACTGATGTTGCTCGGCAATATTTTCAAATTTACTCTTAATTTCTTGGTCTTGTGAATGTTGTGCAAGCATCTGAAACTTCTTTACTAAAAGTTCCTCTCCATGTAACAATTCATTAATTGCAGATAATTCTTTTTCTGAAAGCTGACTCATAATATTCACCACCTTTAAAGATTTTTTCACACTTATGAGTATCTCCAAAAAAAAAGGCTTTATTCACATTTTCCAAACTGCTTCGCTTCCATCTTTTGTTTTTGTGACAATCAGCTTTGTATCAACTTGTTCTCTTAATTCTTTTATATGAGATATAATTCCAATCAATATATTATTGCCTGAAAGTTCATTCAAAATTTCAAGAGCCTGATTTCGGGCATCTTCACTAAGTGTTCCAAATCCTTCGTCTATAAACATTGTTTGAATTTGAATTTTACCTGCTTTATTTTGTATAATATCAGACAATCCAAGTGCCATACAAAGTGATGCCATAAAAGACTCGCCGCCTGAAAGCGTTTTTACATCTCTTATCTGGTCACCTACAATGCTGTATACATCAAGGTCAAGTCCAACATTTCCAACTGTTCCAAGTGATTCTAACTCACGGCATCGCAAGCAAAATTGATTATTTGTCATTTTTATAAGACGCATATTAGCGGCAGCAATTACTTTTTTAAAATATCTTCTTTGTATATATGTTTGAAAATCTATTTTTTTACGTGACAATTTTCCATTTGCTGTATCATTCAGATTCTTTAATATAACATATTGTTTTTTTAGACTTTCGCGTTCTTTATATTGTTCTTTAATATAACTATACGCCTTTTGATTTACCTTTTTGCCTGTATATATATCCTTTCCTTCATCTTGCAATTTTTTTGTCAAAGCTTCTATTTCTTTCTTTTTTTCTCTATAGTTTGTAATATCAATATATTTTTTGTCTTTCGTTCTTTCCAAAAAAAGTTTGATTTTAAAATCAATATTTTGCACAGTCTGCTCATATTCTGTAATTTCATTTTTTAATTGTTCTGCTTCTTCATCAGACATTCTTGATTTTAAAAAATCTTGTTCATTTAAAAATTTATTTTTAGTTAAATTATCAAAAAATATACGCTCTGCCTCTTCTTCTCTTTCAATCAATTCATTTTTTTCATTGACACCTACTAAATATATCGCCTGCAATTCTGTTATTCTTTCACTAGCTTGCTGATAATTGGTATCATTTTCTTTTTTATTACGCTCAAGCTCATCTTTATATTGTTTCATCTCTAAAAAGTTTTCTTGTGCTTCTTTTTTAGTTGCAAATGGAAGTCTTTTTTCTTTGATAGCTAATGCTTTTTTCATTTCAGATGTTTGTGACTTAATACTTGCCATATCAATATCAAGCTGCTTGGTATAATCTTGAATTTCTTTCAATTGTTCTTTAACAGTCTCAAGGTCTTGATTTTTTATCTCTAAAGATTTTTCTGCCTCTAAAGACTGTAATCTTTGCTGCTCTAACTCTTGAATAGCAGTTTTTGTTCTTTCAATATAAATTTGTATACTCTTAGAACTTTCTGAATTTTTGCACAATTCAGATTTTATTTTATACTTATTAATCTGTTTATTATTTTCCTTTTCTTGCAATTGAATGGACGTTAATTGTTCTCGTTTTCTATTTTCTTCTCTTACAACTGCATCGAATTGCTGTTTTACATTCTCAACTTCTTGTTCAGATATCACTTCAACTTCTTCAAAACTTGTAATATCATGGTGTGTACTGCCACATACAGGACATGGTTCACCTTCTACTAAAAGTTTTCTAATAATATGTGCCTGTTTATTTATAAACTCCTTATATAATTGATTATATCGCCTTTCAATATCCTGTCGTTTTTCTTGCATTTTATCATACTGTATTTTTTGTTCTTTTAATTCTTTAATTACTTGTTCTTGGTTCGTAAGCAATAAATAAAATTCCTCTAAATCTTCTTTATCTCTTTTAAATTGGTCTAATTTTCTTTTAATACTTTCCAATTGACCCGCAATTTTTGTATATCTTTCAACTTCTTTCATAAGAACAACAACTTTATTTTGAATACAATCCTCTTTCGTTTTATAATCAATCTGTAGACTTTGCTTTTCCTTTAGTTTACTTAACACTAATTGATATTGTTTTTGCTCTTCTTCTATTTCATCAAACTCACTCATTTTTGCTTCCAATAAAGAAAGTTCTTTTGTCTTTACTTCAAATTCCTGATTATATTTTTCATCTATTTCTAATTTTTTATAATATAATGATTCCAATCTATCATTACATTCTGCTAATTCAATAGAACGTTTATTTACTTCTTCTGTCTTTTTGTAAAGCTCTTTTTTTCTATCTAAATAAAAACTATAGGATTCTGATACTTTTGTTGCTCTTTGTGCATTTATATGTTTTATTTTTATATTTACAATATCCTTCTTTTTTCGTTGTAAGTTTTCCATTTCTTTTTTTAATTGTTCTAGCTGTTCAAAATCCTCATTAATTTGTTTTGCTTCATTTAATAATTTTTGTATCTGTTCTTCTTCTTTTTTATACTTATTAAGTTCTCCTTCATTTCTCTCAATTAAATAATTAAATTCATCAATAATACTTTGAATTAAAGCAAAAATTTCACTGCTTTTATCATCGCTAAACGTTCCACTTTGTTTCCATATCTCTAATAAATTACTTCCTTCTGCACACACCACTTCAGACAATAATTTTCTAATTTCATTTTCATTATTTTGCAGCTTTGTATTAATATTTTTAAATTGATTTTCTAATTCATGCTGTATCATACCATATAAACGAGTATCAAATATTTTTGTAAATATCGTTTTACGTTCATCAGACCTTGCATGTAAAAGCTTTAAAAAATCCCCCTGTGCTAACATTGCTATCTGAACAAACTGTGAAGCATCAATCCCAATGATATCCTGAATTTTCTGATTGATCTCTGTCATCTTTCCATTAAAAAGACTGCCATCTGGCATAGTAAGTTCAAGTGTTGGTTTTTTTGAACTTTTTAATTCTTCATAAATTTTATTTTTATTATCATCTATTTTTTCTTTATATCTTTTTTGTTCTGGACTTCTCTTAACAATATATTTATTTTTGCCATATTTAAAACAAAATATTACTTCTGTAAATTCATTTGGTGCTGCAAATTGACTTATCATCATTTTTCCATCACGTTTGCCGCCGCTGGATTCTCCATATAACGCATATGTAATAGCATCAAATATTGTTGTTTTTCCAGCTCCTGTATCTCCTGTAATCAAAAATATTCCACTATTTATTTTTGAAAAATCAATTGTCACATCTTTATATGAGCCAAAAAATTTCATTGTTATATATATTGGTTTCATCTTTATCCCTTTTCATCTTTATTTTATTACTAAAAATTGAACTCTTTTAAAATATCCGTCATAATCTTTTTTTCATCTTGGCTGATTGGTTGTCCATTCATTTCCTGATAAAACTCACAAAAAATATCAATTGGATTATCTTCTTCATTAAACTTCTCATCAATATCACTATAGCTAAGTTTTTTTGTTCTGGTATTCTCTATCGTAACATCTACAATTCTATTATAAAAATCTCCTAACCTGTCTTTTGGGCGAAATAATGAATCTTCATCTGTTAAAACAATGCTGACGTAATCTTCTTTTAACTGTTCATCAGCCATTGCAATCACTTCATTAAGCGTCCCTTTCAATTTTTTCAAATCTGGGTTCATATACAAAGGTATAAATGTAATTTCAGGTTCACTATTTTTTTCTTTTAATGTTACAACTGTGATAGATTTACTGTCCTTTGCTTCACTTACTGAATATTTTAAAGGCGTTCCACTGTAACGTATATAGGTTTTTCCAATATGCTGAGAAGTATGCAAATGCCCAAGCGCAACATAATCAAACTGTTCAACATGACTAGTGTCAACACTGTCAATACCACCAACACAAATACATCGAAGCTCTGAATCTCGCTTATCTGGCTCACTGTCTTTTGATACAAAAAATTGATGAGCTATTAATACATTTCTCTTAGAATAATCAATTACTTCCCTATCAAGAATTGCTGCAAACGCTTCATCATATGTATGAATATTTGCCTCTTTTCCCAATAAATTCTTTGCATCCTCTGGTTTAACAAAAGGCATCATATAAAAATAAATGTCTCCATATCTATCGCTAAAAGTCATTTTCTTAATATACTCTTCTTTATTCTGAGGCAAAGCAGCACAGATATGAATACTATGTTTTGCAAGAAACGAAGCAGCATAATTTAATCTTAAATTACTATCATGGTTTCCTGAAATAATCAGGATTGAAATTTGTGGCTCTATATCCGCCAATTCGCTAAAAAATTCACTTAATAACCTTATAGCTTCACCTGATGGTGAAGATTTATCATATATATCCCCTGCTATTATAATTACATCTGGTTGTTCTGTTCTTGCTGCTTTAATTATCTGATTTAACACATTTTTTTGCACCTCTAACAAATCAAATAAATTTAGGCGTTTACCAATATGCAAATCGGAAATATGAAATATTTTCATATAAATACCATGCCTTTCTATTCATTTGCAAATCTATACTATATTTATAACTCTTACAAAAAAGTACATAAACTTGTAATTTGATACAATAATGATATAATTTTGTATAAAGTAAATAATCTCACGAAATCAACACTCCATGATTCCGTGAGATTATAACATCAATATATGTAATTTTCTAAAAAAAATAAATTACACTATCTTTTGTGCCATTAAAACTAGATTTTAGTTAATATTTAGGGTCTAATGAAAGGTCACAGCTAAACTCTCCCCAATAATCCAAATCTAACACAATCTTTGCAATATAAGAGGCCTCAGACTCTGCATAAAATACTACCTGATAAAGTATTGTTACTCTTGAAAATGTACCATGCTGTGTTACGTAGCCTTCTTTTTCCTTATCCCCTGATACAACTAAAAATTCTTCTAGTTTTTGTATAGCATAATAATAAATTTCCGCATACTCACCATCAACATAATAGTAATATAAAGATACTCTGAATTTAATATGACCATCATTCCATTGAAAAGTAACATCTTTGTAAGTTGTGTATGTTGGTTTTGCTCTTCCATTTATCTCTTGTACACCATTCTCTGAAACTTCACCATATTCAACACTTACTTGCATTTGAGAAATATCTGCTTCATCTGATATGCCTAATTTATCTTTATCAGCTTTCTCCAATTCAACATTTATACTATCAAGTGCCTTTTTTGGAAATTCTTTAACATCATCGGCTTTTGCCTCATTAATAAACAATACTGAAAATAACAATACGGCAACTGTAAATATCAATCTTTTAATTTGACACAAATAAATGTTCTTTTGTACTTTTTGCACTCCATTAACACCCTTTTTACTAAATGACAGTGCATTCTCATTTTTACTTACACACTTTTTCATATGTAAATCCTCCTAAAAAAATAATTTATTTCAGTTAATACATTAACTGTTTATCGTATGGTAATTTTCCTCCTTTCTTTAGTATTTATTAGATAATTACGAAACTTACTTTCTGCTCTTTATTCTACCTAAACAATAAGTTTCACAATCAACTATTGAATTTATTTAAACAATCTTGATATAACAACAAGTCAAATCATATGCCTATATATCCATTTTTTTAATATTAATTTAGTCAATATATAAACTGTAATTAACACAAAAAACCGAATAAAAACACCTAAAAACATATATGATTTTATTGTTATATCTGAACTTAAATGCTCCATAAAGGTTAAACTAACAGCAGGTGCTTCTAAATATGGAAGACCATAATATGTACACAGCATAATCATATCAATGCTATAGACAATTACAAATAAGCTTGTTACAACTATAAGTTCTGAAACAACTCTGTGCCATTCTATCCAGCCTCTTCCATTTTTTAAAGAATAAATTAACTGATACATTTTTGTTGTATATTCTTTTCTTTGATTTTCTATAATAATAATATTCATACTAATAATAAGTGAAAGAAATAAAATAAATTCTCTTAAATATGAATATTTCCCAAACAATTCCTCATAACCTCTATCAGACATCATATATCCTGATATACCATACTTTTCTTGAATATAATCAAGATATTCTTGTTTTTGTATATATTCAGCCAATTCAGCTAATTCTTGTTTATATGAATTATACGTATTGGTATATGAAACCATATCCTCTAAAGAAAGATTGCTATTTTCATACTCTTTTACTGCCTCTTGCAACTTGACATATGCCATATCGCACTTTTCTTTTACTTGTTTAATGTGCTGAGTAATTTCTAAATAATCTTTGCCACCATATTCAAGATAAAATATATCTCTTTCTTTTGCTGTATCTGAATAAACAATTTTACTTGCAGAGGTATAATAAAATGATACGATTATAAGTATAATTACCACTATTCCTCCTCTGCATGTGATAAACATTTTATGAATTTCTTGTAAATATATCGTTTCCTTTTCAAGTATATGCTGATAAAATTCACCTGCTTTAACAATAAATGAATGTGTTTTATTATTTTTATTAAAAGGATGTTTTCTGGCTACTTCAATAACCGATAATACAGAGCATACAACATATACAATTATTAAAATGGCTGCAATAATTATCCATTCTGAAAAAATCCATTTTCCATATCCATAATTAGAATATTTTGCAAAAACTTCATTAATATTAAATAAGCGAATTAAATTAACATATTTCAAAAAACGAAAACCGCTTTGACTTGGAATCAATTTATATAACACATATTCTATACCTGTAAATCCTGCTAAAATAAGCGCACTATAAGTTTTCTTACGAAAAGCAGCCAAAAGAGTATAAATGACCATACTGCACACTGCTAATATCAATGTATTATATAAAAAAACAATAAATATATATTCTATTTGATTGCAATTATTTGTATAATTTGAAAAAAATTCAATATTTTGAATAGGAAATTGTAATGTTTCCCAGCCATTATAGATATATTCAGAGCATATAAACGTTGAAAAATAAAGACTTGCATATACTACAATAGAGGCAATTAACAAAAATATTATTCTAATTACAGGCAAATAACACCTGCTTTTTGCACTATATATCAACTGCCACATACCATTATCACGTTCTTTAAAAATCTGATTAATACAAAATATCATTATTGCCAGAGCAAATAACAAAGAATTTGTATAATTCAAAAACTGCTCTGTTGCTTTATCATCAGCAATGCACAAATGAATCTCTTTTAATTTTGAAAAATCATAAACGGTCTTTAATGCGTTATTATATGAAAAAGAATGGATATCAGAAAATATTGAAAACTCTTTTAATTGATTTGCATTATCTATAATCGAATAAATATTATCTTGATAAGAATTTACATATTGTATATGTTCTTTTATCTTTTTAAATTCTTTATTGAAAATCTTTAATTCTTTTGGATTATCTGGTCTGTTACTTTCATTTATGTTTTCATTGGATATACTCACTAAATATTTTCTATAACTATTAGATAATTTTATTTCTTCAAAAGTAGTGTCTGCTGTTTGTTTATAGCAAAATACACTTATATTTAATAATATTATAAATAAAAATAATAAAGTAAACCTTCTATTTAATATCCGTTTACATTCATACATATATACTCCTGTTTATATTGAATCTGGAATATGTGTTATCTATTCATTTTAATTAAAATCTTACACCACCTTCAAAATCATTAACCCAATATACAAATTTAAAGTGTTATTTTATAAAGATTGGGAACATATTGTATCCAATCAACGTATGTCCATTTTTTTGTACTTAATATTTCACTTTTTTTAATATATCTAAATTTTTCTTGTTCATCTTCTCTTTCATGCCCAGAAGAAAACATATATATATCATCACCAAAATATGTACATAAAGCAGCATCTGTTGGTATTGTATTAAGCAATTTTCCTGATTTATCTAAAACATATAAATCATACTCTTTTGGATTAAGATGGTATGCTGCATAAAACATTTCATTAGAAAGATAAATATATGACGAATCACAAGATACTTGACATATATTTGTTTGACCATCTTCATATTCATATAATTTTTCTGTATCACCTTTAGACAAATCCTTTTTATAAAGTCCATCATTATACACATAATAATATATTATATGATTATTAATATCTATGGAGTAATCGCATAATTCTCCATCAATTTCTTTTTCTACCTTCTTTTTATTATAATCATACGAGTACAAACCTTGACGCTTAAAAACAGCAGACGCTGAAAGATTCTTTTCATCTCTTATCTGTTCTTCTTGTAAAAAATACATCTTATCTCCATAACTTTTTAAAGCATATATGGTTGCACCCATACCAGTATAAGAATGAACAATTTTATCCTTTTTTCCATCAAGAGACCTTGCTCTTATTGTCGCTGTATTTTCTTTAAAACCTGACACACCCCCTTGTCGTGTATAAATATACACACAATTGTCATGAAATGTTAAACCATATTTAACACTAGCTTCTCCTATTTCAAACAATCTTTTTCTTTCTGAACCATCCGCTGCTATCTCAACCAAATAACAACTATTGCTTTCTTTAAAATCATTATACATAACATACAATTTATTATTATAATAATATAGTTGTTGACCGTTATAATTTGTTGAGAGATATGCTAGACATTCCTCACTATCATGTATACATGATGCATTATTGCATAATATAATCCCCTTGCCATTATCCTGCATAAAATATAGATAATTATGAGAAATAAAATAATATCCATTTTCACCTTTTGTAATATAATGATTAAACACATTCCAATATGGCTGGTCATCTATATTAATATTATTTGCATTTTTTGCTGCACAACCTGTAAAAATTGTACATATCAAAATAACACATAATAATTTAATACAAGAAGTAATTATTTTTTTGCTCATTATATATTATTCCTTTTTAAATTTATTAATAAATATTTAATTATATCAATATAAAGTATATTTTATAATCCATATATTATTACAATTAAAATATTTGCTTTTTACTACCATTTAATATAATCTTGCTACTCCTTCAAAATGTCCATCACCATCAATACCACATACCTCCACATTTGCATATACGCTTATAATTTGCTGCATTGCTGCATAATCCCCCGAAGAAAAACCACATGCTGTTGTCTCATATCGAGTACCTGAAAAAGAATATGTATTCCCCCATGAATCTTCAACATATCCCTTTACATAAAAATCACAATAATTACCTGTATATAAATCTATACCACCCTTAAAATCATTAATCCAATATTTAATTGTTGCCCTGTCAGATTCTCCCACTGGAAATGTTGTACTGGTTCCTATCGCAATTGGTGTCATAGCAGTTGGTGCTGCTCCTCCATTTGAAGCACTAGCTTGTACTCCCATTATACTGCTTACACTTAAAATCACACTCAACATTACTCCTGTGCATTTTTTTAACATAATAAATTCCTCCTTTGTATTTTTGTTCCCATTTACATTATACATGATTTTTGTATTTATTCAACTAAAATAAAAGAATTTGTAAATAAACCATTATTACTTTGAAATATAGGGGTTTCCTTTCACTAAAAAACGCCACAAATAATCTTTTGCTTCCTCTGCATAATCAATATTAATTCTTTTTGTCTTAACAATTTCTTCTGGTTTAATTCGTGTGGCATCCTCTAAATATAAAGTATCACCACATAAATCCTCACCATAACTGTCCTTTGTAATTCCCATAGCTTGACTTAATTTTCCCGGTCCATTACATAAATTTTTAATAGAAGTGTTTTTTCTTCTCTTTTTCATCAACTCGATTCCTTCTACTGGCTCTAATGCTCGAATCAGCAAAACTTCTGGAACATCTTTAAGATTGGTTACAACATTCATACAAATATACATTCCATATATAAGATAAATATAAGCATAACCACCTTCTCCATACTGAATCTTTGTCCTTCCAGAACGCACACCTTTATAGGAATGTGCCGCTTTATCCTTAGGGCCCATATAAGCCTCTACTTCCACTATCTTTCCCTTTGTTACGCCTTCTTTTGTTACATGAACCAACGTTTTTCCTAAAATTTCTTCTGCTATAACAAGCGTATTTCGATTATAAAAGTCACGAGATACTTTTTTTATTTCCATAATTATGTTCCTTTCTATTTTGTGGTTAAGCGGATATTCGCAATCCGCTACGCTGCTTGCTCATAACCTCATTACTATTCTATAATACTTTAATTTTTATCAAAACAGACAAGTCAAACGTTTTTCTAATGAAATTAAAATACCAACTCCCCACTTACATAACCTTGTAAATGGGGAGCTGCTAAAAATCTTATTATATAAAATTAAGTAACTGGCTATTGTCGCTATCTATAAAAACAAATTCATTGTGCCACAACTTTATTGTCGCTATTTTACCATGTATTCAGCGTATTATCAAGAATAACTTTTAATTTTTATTCAATATTCTTTGTCCAAATATTCTCAAATTCTTCTTTTGATATCATACAAACACTAAATTCTTCTCCAAATTCACCTTTGTTAATATCATCTACAGAAGGTATTGGTTCTTCTGTAATAAATTTCCATTCTTTATCTTGTAAATTATTGATATGTCCATCTGCAAAAACTTCAATCATTCTTGTTGCATATCGCTCTTCATCTAAATCAACCTCATAAAGTATCGTCACAGGCTCTTGCTCAAAATTATGTTTCCAGTCACAACTTATATATTCATACATTCTAAAATTCTCCTCGCACTATATAGTCGCCCTTTTTAAAAAATGTACTATAAATTCTTTCCATTGCCTTTTGTATTTGAAACTTTTTAAGATTTTGCCCAACAGGCATATATAATATTTCATAATCCACTCCGCCGTCTGCTTGAGTGAAAACTCCTGTCTCATAAAATTCATTTTTTAGATAAAATTGTTTTCTTCTTGTTCGGATAAATTCTTGTTCTTCATCACTAGCTTTACTAATATCTTCTATTTCTGCCACAATAGCATCCACATCATAAAATATGTTTTTAAATTCCTTGACAAACCTTCCACCTAAACCTGTTCCTCTATCCATTTTATGAACTGCCAAATAATCTAATAATACAATAGTATCATTTTGTGGTCTTTCAAAAACAGCATATGCTTTTAGTATTGTTTCTTCATATACACCATACACCTTACTGATGCCCTTATTATATAAATTTTGTAAAAGCTCTAATGGCTTTATCTCTTTTTTAGGAAAATCACACTGCATATTTGTATTATATAATTTTACTATATCTTTCCAATCTAACTGCTTTATTTCATATTGAACATTATTTAAAACCATTTTTAATCTCCATGTTATAACTGATTTTTAGAAACAACTTACTATTTTCAACTTTTACCCTTATTTATATCAATATTTGCACCTTATTAAAGATTATACTCTATCCAGTGTCCATTAGACAATATCTCATATTGCCCCCATTGAGGGCTACCATCTTTACGCCCTTTCACACGAATTGGAAGTATACAATCATGTTGACAATATGGCAATGGCTTATCAATTTGAATCCAGCCTTGTTCGTCAATTTCATCTTCAAATTCTTCTAATGCCGTCTTTATATCATCAACAAATGAATCATACGAACTAAATATCGCATCTTTACTTGTATAATAATATATATATGTTCCTATTTCTTCTATTTGATGTATCATCACTTTATAAATTGTTGTGGTAGAATTGCATTTATAGGGTTCTTTTAAATACCCATACATTCTCATAAACAATATTCCTCATTCTATGCTGTTTTTTCAATCTATTCTTCTATATACTGCATATATTTATCATATGTTTGCTGATATTTTTTTAAGGCTGTTTCACGATAAATTTTTTTATTTCTCGCTTTTGTGTCTTCTACTTTTTCTTCAATTTGTTCCATTAACTTCTCTTGTTTTTCTTTTTCCCATAAAATTTTTGTCTCATCTTCTTTTATCTTCTTATTTTTTTCCATTTTTGCTTTTTTATCTTTTATTTTACTATGATTTTTCTCATCACAAAAAATACGCTTCTTACTGCTTGTTTTTAAAAATGTATAAGAATCATTTAATTGGATTCCTTTACACTGCCCTGCATAAGGAATACCCAACTCTTTTGGATTATCCTCACTTAGTGAAAACACAGTGCCTGTAAGTTTCCATGCACTTCCACACAAATGATACCCTTTTGTACCAGATAACTCTCTTTCCATCAACGCATATATTTTTGCTCTATAAGACGAATCATTTAACATCTTATTTAAATTTGTATTATCAATATATAATAAATTTTCACCATCCATTACTCCATCAGGATTCCTTGTTACAAATTTGTATTCAGGAAACAATGTGCTTATCTCTTGTTTTAATTCATCAATCGTAGAAACTTTTGAATTTGATATCATTTCACTATACTGAATTTGCCATTTCTTTTCCATCGACAATAAATCATTTGTAAATGCACTTAATGACGGATACCTTTTATTAGAATCAAAACTTGCCAACTCTATACTTTTTGATTTATTTTTTTGCGAAACAACCTCCTTCTGCTCCATTTTACTATAATAGCTACTTCCAATTCCCTCAACAGACATATCTTTTTCCTCCCATAAAATAATATAAAAATGTATCGGAAAATAAAACTCCCTTTTTAATAGCTATTTCGCGAATAATAAATTTCATTCTGTAAATGTCAAGCAGATATTTGCAATCTTTACTATTTTCTCATCATTTTATTGTCTTTTTATAATATTTTTTATTATCATTCTTGTAATATACTAATATCTTATTCAAAATAATATAAATACACATCTTCTAAATCTATATTATCACTTACCTTAACTGCATTGTCAGGCAATTGGTCGCCTACAACCCTTAAAGCAAGACCTTCCTTTCGCTGTCTGATATTACCTATCTTATATTTTTTTTGGAGTTTACTTATATCATCAAGTGTACAAGTAATTTCACCAACTTTTCCTGTCATTGATTCAATTAAATGAATTGGTGTTCCTTCTGCTATAATTTCTCCTTTTTTTAAAAGCAGTACCCTGTCTGCTATACATTCAATATCACTCACCACATGAGTTGCAAAAAGTATAATCTTATCTTTGCTAAGTTTAGCAATATAATTTCTTATTCCTATCCGTTCCTTTGGGTCAAGCCCCGCTGTCGGTTCATCAAGAATCAAAATTTGAGGATTGCCAAGCAGAGCTTGTGCCAGCAAAACACGCTGTTTCATTCCACCTGAAAATTGTCCAATTTTTCGATTTGCCATCGTTGTTAAATTGACAATTTCTAACAATTCATCAATCTGTTGTTTAACTGTTTGCCCTTTATCATTTTCTTTATGAACACCTTTTATTTGCGCCATATACTTTAAAAATGCACGAGGCGAAAAATCCTCATAAAATCCTTGCTGTTGAGGCATATATCCAATAAGTTTCCTAAAATGCTTTCCCATATCAAGAATTTCTTTTCCATCATAAAGAATCTGTCCGCCATTTTCTTTATCTCTATCTACATTATCTGTAATCAAATTAATCATTGTAGATTTTCCTGCACCATTTGCGCCAAGTATGCCATAAATTCCTGATTCAAATGTATAATTTACCCCTTTTAATGCCTGTACTGTTCCATAAGTCTTTTTCAAACTTTTTAATTCTAACTGCACTATAAATCCCTCCTTTCTGCCTATTTTCTTTTCAAGTCAAACAAATATTTGCAATCCACATTGCTACTTGTTCATAATCTTATTGCCACTTTATTTCATTTTTTCACCAGACAAGCTTTACTTTTATTTGAAAATTCAGAAACTTCTTTTATAAAATTATATAATTTTTTACTTGCTGCAAATTATAATCCAAATTATCCGTTCCATTTAAAACAATTTGTTTACATTTCAATAATTTCTGCCACTCATCATGCTGTGCCTTGCTTCTCATATTTATATCCCCATTATCATACTTAGCTGCCCATTCAATAAATTCCAAATGATTTTGATACATATCTCCACCCTTTTCAATTCGAGAACCAAACTTCCTTTTTTCTCGTTCCTTTAGCCTTGCAATACGAATATCTGTATCTGTTACAAGCCGAACAGCCAATGAAAAAAATGGTATCAACTCATTTCCCCAATTAACAAGAGAACCTGATATGACAATTTTATCATACTTTTCAATATCTTCTCTCATTAATTGTACTCTTTCCTGTATTTTTCTTTTTTCTATATATGGCGGATTTGTTGGCAGCCAAAAATAATCGTCTGTATCCATAAAAAAATAGTTCATATTCTTGTGAATATGCTTTGCTAAAGTGGTTGTTCCTGAACCTGAAGCACCATAAATGTGAATTACATTTTTGCTCATTATTTTCCTCATTTCTGCCCTGCTTTATATACAAAAAAACTAAAAGTTTTTACAAGTTCATTTTTTACTTACTTATCTAATCTACTTGCTATCTAACAATAAAATATTTTAGCGTTATCAAAAAATAACTCAACTACTTCTTTGACTTTATAAACACCTTTGCCATAATAACAATAAATGTAATGAACTCTGACGCTAAAAAAGATAGCCAAATTCCCGTTATTCCCCAAATACTTGACATAACAACAGCACATATAATTATTGCAATTGCACCCCTAAGAATAGACGCGATAAAAGCCAATGCTGCTTTATCTGTCGCCGAATAATAGGCTATCAATATAATATTAATTCCTGCAATAATATATCCTAAAAAATAAAGTCTCATGCCACTATGTGCGTATAACACAAGCTCATTATTTCCTTCACTATTAAATATTTCAATAAAAAAATCAGTAGCTCCCCATGTACTTGCGATAATAACTATTTCTACAAATAAACATACACTAATTGTTAATTTCAATAACTGTTGAACTTGCTTTTTATTATTGCTTCCATAGCTATTGCTAATAAGCGGCTGTACTCCCTGTGAAATACCATTAAATATGGACATTGCTACAATGGATATATTTGCTATTACTCCATAGGCAGCAACACCGATATTTCCTGCTATGCCAAGTATTAATATATTAAAAACGGCAGTGGTGACTGCTGAACTGATTTCTCCTACAAATGCTGAAACACCAAGTTTACAGCATGAAAATAAATGATGAATAGAAGGGGTTGTCCTCTGAAATTTTATACTTATATCACTTTTATTTTCATGTATAACGGCAGATGGAAATATACGCATTTTTATTTTTCTTATATCTTTATGCAAATAATGTGTACAGCATACAAGCATTGTCACAACTGGTGAAAAAGCGGTCGCTAAAGCTGCTCCTGCAAGTCCCCACCCCATTGGAAACATAAAAATATAATCAAATACAATATTAAATACACTTCCTGACAATGAACCAATCATTGCAATTGTAGTAGCATTATCATTTCTTGCGAACGCTGTAAACGCATAATTCATCATAAAAAATGGCGTATTTATCAAAACGATTCGTATATAATCCATTCCCAAATCTGTTATAGCCTGATTTGCTCCCATTATTTTAAGTACCCATTCAGGAGCAATAATGCCTAATAAAATAAATGGAATACTAACAATAATATCCCACAACAAGGCATGTGTAAAATAAAAATTAATATTCTTGTCTCCTGTCGCTTTTCTAATTGCATATCTTGTTGCAGAACCAATACCAATCATAGCACCAATTGCATATATCAACCCATAGATGGGCAGCACCAGATTCAAAACTGTCAACCCGTCTGCACCAGAGTGTATCGAAATGAAAAAAGTGTCTGCAAGTATATAAACAGACACGCCAACCATTCCAGCTACACTTTGTAATACAAATTTCAAAAATTTTTTTGTCATAAATTTTATATATAAATTCCTTTCATTTTTCTAATGGAACCTTATCAGAAAAGTTTTTTACTTTTTTAATTAAATTTACCTATTTTGACAAACATTTAAACTTTTGCCAAAATGCCGCAAATTGACAACAAGATTACAAACAGACAGCAAAGGACATTGTAAATATCTGTTTAACCTTAAAAATGTTGCCATACTTTGTATGGCAACTGTTGTACTTATCAAAAAATATATTAATAATGATTATAAATCTTATAACCTTTTTATGCAATAGATTTCAATAAAATTTAGTTTTGTATCAATTCTTTAAATCCGCATAAAAACAAAAATTATTTAAATATTAAAAAAATATTATATTTTTTAATTATAATTTTTTAAAATAGACCCCTATCTTAGAAATAAACCCATTATCATAACTGTTGTTGCCAAAGAAAGCTATAATCTCTTCTTTATCATTGTCTCTTTTAATCTCAAATAAGTTCTCTTCTTTTATTGGTTGATATTCATGATTTGAATATGGTCTGCGTCCATAAGGACCATAGGTTTTCCCTTTATTCGTTTTGAATGTAATTAAGGATAACGCTTTTTCAGAATGATTCTTCCACTTTTCAAAGTATCCATTAATCTCTGAGATAAAATCATTGTCTTCAAGAAGCACATTTACTGGTTGTCCGCCAACTCCTCCATGATGAATAGAAGTATTATCATTATAAGTAATCGTTATTCCATCTATGATACAACCATAATTAACTGTTATTTTTTTTATTCTTTTTGCTTCAGATATATCATCAAAATAGTTTGTTGTCATATCTCCATACGATTCTGACTTTCTGTAGTTCAAATCTTCGTTTTTAATCAATTCATCCCATTGTTCTAATACATCATATATATTTTTCATATCATCATTCAAGGAATCAACTAATTTCCTTCGCTCATTTTCTGCCATCTCTTTTGCTTTTTTTTCTCCATAAATTACAGCATCCGATGAATAATTTTTATTGGTAAATTTATCCTTAAATGAATAAAAAACATATGGGTCTTCACCAATAACGCCTGTTTCTCTTTTAATTTCTGTAATATATTCCAGTCTCGTTTTTAACAAATCATCTGCTGTTGTTTTTGCATGATTATAATAATTTGTTAAATATGTTTTATATGTCTTATATTCTGGTCTGTCCTTGATATTTCCCTTATTGTGAATGGCAGCCAATTCTTTATAATAAATCAAAGCAATACCAGCTCCAAGTATAAACTCATTGATTGCATTTTTCTTGACATAATCCCCTTTCAAAAATTCAATTGCCTGTGAAAGAGTATGTAAATTATTTTTCAAGTCAGCTTCCGCCTTCTCCGTCGTATATTCAACATTTCCTTTCTGATTCGCATAATCAATTGTATAATAATATGTAGCAGATGAAATAACTGCTAGCTTTTCAGCAATAGACTGTCTTTTATTTTCATCTTTCACAAGTTTAGATATATCTTCATATAACTTACTTGTATCTAAATTAGACACCTTATCACCAAATATGCTTGAATATACACTAATTGCGGTTCCTGCATACGATGATATTGTCTTAAAAACGGATGCCATTAGTTCTTTGGTTATTACAATAGTTCCTATCATTATATTTCTTTTAACATCTTCCATTTGCATATCTCCTAATTATATTAATATTAATGTTAATCTTATGTTATATATTATATCATGTATTTAAAAATGTCAATTTTTTACAATTTAAATACACTTTGATAAAACCATAAAAAAGGGGAAAACTCTAAAATGAATTTTCCCCTAATCATTAAAAATAAATTTTACAAACAAAATCCTCAAAACGGTTCGCCTTTGTATACTACAAATGACGTGTCATAAAATCATTTACATCCGTTCTGGTTATCAAATACTCCATAAAATATATAATCTACTTTCCTACATTGTTTATAGCCGCCTGTGCTGCCGCTAATCTTGCAATTGGCACTCTAAATGGTGAGCAGCTTACATAATCAAGTCCAATCTTATGACAGAACTCAACAGATGAAGGGTCACCGCCATGCTCTCCGCATATACCAATATGAAGATTTGGATTAACTGGTTTACCAAGCTTAATTGTCATTTCCATAAGCTTGCCTACACCTGTCTGGTCAAGTTTTGCAAATGGGTCATTTTCAAAAATCTTTGTATCATAATAAGCATTTAAAAACTTGCCTGCATCATCTCTTGAAAAACCAAATGTCATCTGTGTAAGGTCATTTGTACCAAAACAGAAGAAATCCGCATCTTTTGCAATCTCATCAGCTGTTAATGCAGCTCTAGGAATTTCAATCATTGTACCTACTTCATACTCTAATTGAATACCTGAATTAGCAATTTCAGCATCTGCTGTCTCAACAACAACCTTCTTTACATACTTTAATTCTTTTACTTCACATATTAATGGAATCATTATTTCAGGCTTTACTGTCCATTCAGGATGCTTCTTTGCCACATTAATTGCTGCCCTGATAACTGCCCTTGTCTGCATCTTTGCAATTTCAGGATAAGTCACAGCAAGACGACAGCCTCTATGTCCCATCATTGGGTTAAATTCATGAAGTGAAGCAATAATATTCTTTATTGTCTCTACAGATTTGCCCTGTGCTTCTGCAAGCTTCTTAATATCAGCCTCTTCTGTTGGAACAAACTCATGGAGAGGTGGGTCAAGGAAACGGATTGTAACTGGATTTCCTTCAAGAGCTTCATAAAGCTGTTCAAAGTCATTTTGCTGATAAGGAAGGATTTTTTCCAAAGCAGCCTCTCTCTCCTCAACGGTATCTGAACAAATCATTTCCCTAAATGCTGCAATTCGGTCTTCCTCGAAAAACATATGCTCTGTACGGCAAAGACCAATACCTTCAGCACCAAGTTCTCTTGCTTTCTTTGCATCTGCAGGTGTATCTGCATTTGTTCTTACCTTTAATTTTCTATACTTGTCTGCCCACGCCATAACACGACCAAACTCGCCTGCAATAGTCGCATCCACTGTGGCAATCTGACCTTCATATATATTACCTGTTGAACCATCAATAGAGATATAATCTCCTTCATGGTACTCTTTTCCAGCTAATGTAAATTTTTTGTTTTCCTCGTCCATAGCAATATCACCACAGCCAGAAACACAGCATGTTCCCATACCACGAGCCACAACCGCAGCATGTGATGTCATACCGCCGCGAACGGTAAGAATACCCTGTGAAGCCTTCATACCTGTAATATCTTCTGGTGATGTCTCAAGACGAACAAGAACCACTTTTTCACCTTTTGCATTCCAGCTTTCTGCATCCTCTGCTGTAAATACAACCTTGCCACATGCAGCACCTGGTGAAGCTCCAAGTCCCTTACCTATTGGTGTTGCAGCTTTTAATGCAGCAGCGTCAAACTGTGGGTGCAAAAGCGTATCAAGATTACGAGGGTCTATCATTGCAACAGCCTCTGCCTCTGTTCTCATTCCCTCATCTACAAGGTCACATGCAATCTTTAAAGCTGCCTGAGCTGTTCTCTTACCATTTCTTGTCTGAAGCATATAAAGCTTTCCATGCTCTACTGTAAATTCCATATCCTGCATATCTCTATAATGCTTTTCAAGCGTTACGCACACATCCTTAAACTGCTCAAATGCCTCAGGAAACTTGTCCGCCATCTCTGTAATTTTCATTGGTGTACGAACACCTGCAACAACATCTTCACCTTGTGCATTGGTAAGAAACTCACCAAAAAGACCTTTTGAACCAGTTGCTGGGTCACGTGTAAACGCTACGCCTGTACCACAATCATCACCCATATTTCCAAAAGCCATAGACTGTACATTGACAGCAGTACCCCAAGAATATGGAATATCATTATCACGGCGATAAACATTAGCTCTTGGGTTGTCCCATGAACGAAATACAGCTTTGATAGCGCCCATAAGCTGTTCTTTTGGATTATCTGGGAAATCTTGACCAATTTTACTTTTATATTCAGCCTTAAACTGATTTGCAAGTTCTTTTAAATCATCAGCAGTAAGCTCAATATCTTGTTTTACTCCTCTTTGTTCTTTCATCTTATCAATGAGTTCCTCAAAATATTTCTTGCCCACTTCCATAACGACATCTGAATACATTTGAATAAATCTTCTATAACAATCCCATGCCCAACGAGGATTTCCAGACATTTCTGCAATGGTATTGACAACTTCTTCATTTAATCCCAAATTAAGAATTGTATCCATCATACCTGGCATAGAGGCTCTTGCACCTGAACGAACAGAAACAAGCAATGGATTTTTTGTATCACCAAACTTTTTACCTGTAATCTCTTCCATCTTGCCAATGTACTCATTAATCTGAGCCTGAATTTCATCATTAATCTGTCTGCCATCTTCATAATACTGTGTACAAGCCTCTGTTGTAATTGTAAAACCCTGTGGAACAGGAAGCCCAATATTGGTCATCTCTGCAAGATTTGCACCCTTGCCGCCCAACAGTTCTCTCATGTCAGCATTACCCTCAGTAAATAAATAAACCCATTTTGCCATTAATAGTACCTCCCAAATGTACTTATTTTCTTTGTTAAGATTATAACAATACACTTTATGTTTTGTCTACCATTTTTTACCATAATTGTAAATAACCTTGCTATTATTTTCTTATATCAGAAACTAATTGTATTCATATACAAATTTTCCAGTCTTATACATATTTTCTATAATTTTTATATATCAAGCAGATATTTCAACCTGTTTTGGTTCTTATGTATAATTTTATTGCTGCTTTATGGCATTTTTTACATCCTGCAATGCCCACATCTTTATACTTTTATATGGTTTTGCTCTCTCAAGCCCAATATAGCAAATTTTTGCCTGTTTTGGAAATTTCTCTTTTTGCAGCAACTTTATAACATCAATCTGCTCTGTATCTGTAAGCCTTTTTGCAATACTGATATGTGGTATCCAGTTATATGGTATATATTTATTATCTTTTTGCTGCTCTTGTGCAAATGTATCATTTATCCTTACAGAAATATTGTGCAGATACCAATTTAACACAGGCTGTAAATAAACTACTTTTGTCTGAAATAATCCAATTCCAGCAATCAGAATTTCTTGTATAAAAAATTCATTAATAATAGTATCTATTTTTTGACCTAATATATCACTATCTTGAGCCTTCAACATTGCAACTGTAATATGTGGAGGTATAGCTTTTACAACATTATCGTGACACTTTTGTGCAGCTTGGGCAATTAAATCGCTTAACCAATTGTCTGTATCTTTATCAAAATAAAGAGAGATATAATATGTTTGTAATGTCATTTATTTTACCTATTTTTATTCTATACAATTTTATTTTTCTATTCACTTCTTAAAACATCATTACTTATGGTTTCGTTTGAATTTGGTCTTTCCCTAATTCCAACTCTTTGCATGTCCATTCTTCCCCTAAAATACAATAGCTCTGTACTTGCCCTATATCTTGAAAACCAACTGTCTTGTAACAATGATACGCCGATTCATTATTATCAAATACTCCTATTGTTATTTTTTCTGCCTTTACAATGTCAAATGCAAACTGTATCGCTAACTGGAGCATTTTCTTTCCATAGCCTTTGCCTCGTTTTGTATCATCTACAATAACAAAGCCAAAACGAAGAATTTTGTGTTTTTCATCTATAAATCGCATAAGCAAATGTCCCACTATTTGAGATTCATCCAATGCTGTCATCTGAAAGAAATTATCTGCATAGGCAAAAGAATGATAATAATTATTTAAATCTTCTCCCGTAATTGGATAATGTTCAAATCTATCAGCACACCATTTATGAAATGATATTTCATCTTTTATCCATGAAACAATTGTACTTGCATCACAAGCTTTATATGGTCTTAATCTTAACATAATATTTGCCTTTCTTAAAGTTTCAGTTATTCTTTAGCATATCAACTTTTCTTTCAATAATTTAATTGGCATTTCCAAACAATTGCTATCTTCTCCTATACCCTCTATACTTTATAACAAATGCCACTATTACCATAATCAATAAAACAACAGAAATCCCTATAAGCAATGGCTGTTCATTTTTTATACCAACAATTAAAAAAACAGCACATAAACCTCCATAAATCACAACAATGAATAATACAGCCAATATTCGCAATAACAATGGTACTTTTATACTTTTTGTCATAGATACTTCTAAACTGCCCTCAATTATTAGTTCAAATAGGATATCAAATAGAATTTCAAAAAAACTCTCCATAAGTCGCTAAATCTTTCACATATTTACGTTGGTGTACTTACATGGTCCCAGTCCTCATTACCAAAACAAATTAACCAGTTCAATGCTCTATGCCATTCCATAATCACACCATGCTCAATGTCAGCTGGTCCCATAAGTCCATGCACTCTCGCATCAACAGCCGCCCAATCCAAGCGATACGCCAAATCTGCTTTATCCAAAATTTCAGTCATAGAGCGCATTTTACACTGTTTTTTCATATCTTCAATCGATTCAAATTTTTTAAGATTTCTCACAATCTTTGGCACATCACAAATATGGTCTGGAAATTCCCATTCAACCAAGCCAAGCGCCCACTCCATTATGTATAAATTTTCATAACACCATGAATAAGATATGCGTGTTTTTTCATCAGAATTATCATCTATATAATAAGCATATTCTTCTGGCGTCATCACTTCATTAAAATTCTTAATACCATAATTTAGAGAAACCTCTTCTATAAATTCTCTGGCTTCTTCAACAGTATTGCCTACTTGTGGATTTAAAAGGGACTCTGAATATAATGATATCAAAAGAAGTCCCAATGCTCGTTTTATAACTTCCTCTTTTGTCCTTATCTTTGCAGTCTCCTCACCGTTATTGACTGGAAGCTCACACACATAGATATGTTTGTCAAACAATTCTTTCATATTGCGATTTCTGCGGTTTATCTGGCTGTTGGTACATTTTTCCAAAAGTTTAGGATTGTCTTGATATTGAAATGGAAAATAAAAAGATAAATCACTTTTTCCTTCAATGTTAAACACCATTTTCCCCTCTGCATTATATACGGTTTGTGCATTATCACATATAAATAATCCATCAATCTGCTTTAGAAATGCCAATGCTAAATTTTTCATCTCTTCTTCAGCTTTTTTAATATCTTTATCCATGTCTTTTTTGGTTGTATCAATTTTCATCTCAAATATAACAAGACTATTCATCTGCTGAATGTGATGCGCAAGATTTACTTTGATATCTTCATCACCACCATTTACATGCCCAAATTGACCCGATGCTGCATTTTTATGCGAATGGATAAATTTCTCAATTTCCTCTCCCATTTTTGACGAGTATATTGTCACTGAAAGCTTGGTTTTTCCATTATAAAAAACCAATGGATTTTGTTGCGCCAAATTTGTCACACCTATTACATTACAAAAACATTCGGCAATGCGCTTAACATCTTGCTCCTTAACAAAGGCTAAATTTAATACTTTAAATGCTTTTTCTTCTGGCTCTTCTTTCTTATTTTTAAATAAGCTCATTATTTCTCCATTCTATCACAATATAATCACAGTTCTTCTTTCTAGTTACTCATTAGGATATTTTCTAAAACATTGTATGCTTTTTCTTATTACATTTCACTTGCATGGTCTATTCTAAAGCCAGCTTCCTTTGCCAATTTATCCAGTGTTTCCAAGTCAGACACTCTTGCTGGAAAGAGAACAAAACTGTCACTTTCAATATCAATTGAGGCAAGACAAAAACCGTCATTTTCCCATTTTTCATCAATAATCTCGCCCCATGCTGTGATATCATCATCTTCATCAAGCCAATTTTCATCAAGAATTAATCCATTTTCACTCATTCCCTTTAATTCACTGACAAAATATATAAAATCTTCTTTTTCATCTTTCCAATCACGCTCACATACATAACCATTCTTTTCAAGAATATCCACCATTCCAAGCCAACAAAGGGTATGTTCTTCCTCGTCCTCAAATTGTTCTATAAAACGGTTGTCATACTGCTCTATATTTTCATTAAAATATTTCTTTATGTCTGTAACGCAAAATGTTACCTCATCTAAAACTGCCTTGTCCTCATTTGATATCCTCTTTGCTAATTCAATAATTGCTGAACCTACACTCATATTAATTCTCCTTTAGTTCTATTATTAATTAAAATAATCTTTATTGTTTAGGCAAGCCTAAATACCAACTTTACACACATGCATCTTATATTCTTTTCCGTTATAATATCTGCCAATATTTCCCCTTCCATCAAATGTATAAGACTTCTGCATATATACAATCCTAATCCACTTCCAGGCTTGTTGTCAATATTTGTCCCTCTAAAAAAACTATCAAATATATGCAAAAGTTCTTTTTCCATCAGTGTACAGCCTGAATTAGTAATACAAATAATGTATTCTTCCTCTTTTCTTCTAGCATCGATACGTATAAATGCACCATCGCCATATTTTATTGCATTTTCAATAATATTTTGCATAATCTCAACAATTCTGTCTTCATCACCTTTAATCAAACAATCATCATGTAAACAAATATCAAAGGATATCTGCGCTAACATTAACTTTTCAGCATAATATTTTTTAATACTATTTATTATT
Source organism: uncultured Lachnospira sp. (assembly GCA_910589305.1). Lineage (GTDB taxonomy): Bacteria > Bacillota > Clostridia > Lachnospirales > Lachnospiraceae > Lachnospira. Next base: position 25,271 of record CAJUTV010000012.1, read on the forward strand.
TTCTTAACATATATTTCTTTTGAATTAACATCAAAATTTATAAATTCTTCACTTGAAGCAGTGACAATTTGTGATAAATACCGTTCAATTTCATCAACATGATTACTGATACTTAAAACTGCTTTCTGCTTTTGTTCTTCTTGCTTATATAAATTTTTATCCAATGCTTTTGCATAAAGCTTAATAGCACTTAATGGTGTTTTTATATCATGTGATAATGAAATTAATAATAATTTTTTATCTTTTACAAGCTGAAATTCTCTTTGTTTATCCATCTCTAGTTTTTCTCTTAACATATCCATTCCCCATAAAAAACCACCAAAATATCTATTTTTGCTTTCCTTTAAAGGTTTTGACAAATTTCCTTTAGACAATTCATAGGGTAAACTAGATAACGTATGAAAAGGCTTTATAAGATTTTGTCGGATATACAATAATATAATTATCATAAATAATGCAAAAAATATTAATATTATATTAATAAAATAACGCACTTTTTCAATTTGAAATTGATAGGATATATGATAACTAATTTTATATATTCCTAAATTAGATTGATACAAAACATACTGTTTGTCCATATCATTACTAATTTTTCTTAACTCTTCTTGGTCTATCGTTCCATTTTTATCAAAAGGTATACAAAATATATCTACTATATAGTAATATGTCTCACCGCTATCTTGCAAAAATGCCGCATCATTTTTAGGACATATGCCGTATTGCTCTTCATATGCCCTAATGGATTGTTTTATTCTATTAATTTCAACTCTATATTGATTATTGTTATTGGTTACTTTAAAATAAGATAATATTATATTTGTGCCAACTAAAAATACAAGCAGCAATATTATCAGAAAAAAGATAATTTTTGTATATTTTTTAATATAAATCCCCCATTTCAAAGCGTAATGTAAAAACTTGCATAATTTTTTTAATCAAATCGATAACCCACACCCCAAACCGTCTGAATATGCACAGGATTTTTTGAATCCCTTTCTAATTTTTCCCGCAGCCACTTAATATGCACTGTTAACGTTTGAAGTTCACTTTCAGAATCAAATCCCCAAATTTTTGTAAATAATTCATCTTTTGATAACACTTTTCCCTTATTTTCCATCATATACAGCAATAAATCAAACTCTTTTACTGTAGTCTCCACAAATTTGTCATCAAGATACAAACGCCTTCCCTTCTTATCAAGCCTTATATTTCCTTCAATAATTTCATCACAATCATATCTTCTCTTAAATATTCCATCAATCTTTGCAAGCAATATATCAATGTCAAATGGTTTTTCTATATAATCATCTGCACCAAGCAGCAAACCATTTAATTTATCTTCTTTACTATTCTTTGCACTGATGACAATAATAGGGGTATTATGTTTGTCTCGAATCTGCTTACAAACCATAAATCCATCAATGCCTGGCAAAGTAATATCAAGAAGTATCAATTTTGCTCCCTCGTCCTTAAAAACTGCAAGCCCTTCTTCTCCATCTAACGCAAGATAACAATCATATCCTTCTGCAATTAAAAAATCAACCACTAAACCGCCTATTTCTTCATTATCTTCTATCAATAAAATATCAATCATTCTACCAACCCATATCCGATAACCACTGATTTACTTTTCGTTCTCGTTCCTTTCCATCTTTTTTATTATTTTTCCCAAGCATAAGCTCGCCTTTTACTGCTCCATCTTCAATATATATCACTCTGCCGCACTTTGATGCAACGGTTCTATCATGTGTTACCAACATAATTGTACTTCCCTCTTCATTTATCTTATTTAATTCTTGCATTACATCTTGCGAAGCACTGTGATTTAATGCTCCTGTTGGCTCATCTGCAAAAATAATTTGTGGTTTATTAATTAAACTTCTGCATATGCAGGCTCTTTGAAGCTGCCCTCCAGAAACTTCGGTTATATCATTTCCTGCAATCTCACTGATAGACAGCTTGCGCATAAGCTCTCTGCAATATGTATTAATTTCAGCTCTGCTTCTGCTTTTGTTTTTTGACTGATATGCTGGCAATAAAATATTATCCATAATCGTTAAATTTTTCAACATATGCATCTGTTGAAAAATAAATCCCATTTCATTAAGTCTTAAATCAGACATTTCATTTTCAGATAAATCTGTCATTACTTTATCATACAAAACAACTTTTCCTGCTGTTGGCTTATCCATACTAGACACACAGTATAAAAGCGTTGACTTTCCTGAACCTGAAGGTCCCATAATTGCCACCATTTCCCCTTTTTGTATGGAAAAGGATATATTTTTTAATACATTATTCTGTCTTTTATTTATAACATATGTTTTACATAAATCTTTTACTTCAAGTGCTTGTTCCATATTTTCCTCATTTCTGCGATGCTTTTATTATTTTATGACAGCTATTTTACTGCATTATTTGCGAAAACATCGCCAACGCAAATGGATATTATAAAATACTTGCTCTTTTCATATATCTATTATTCCACATTGTTTACATCATTTGCATGAATATGCTTTACAGACAGCATTGTTAAAACACAAATTGCAAGCGTTACAACTGTTATCAAAACAGGATACAAAATATATATCTCGATTGGATTGATAACAAAATCAATATGACTTGCACCCATTAACTTAAACACCTCACCTGACGTCAATTGTGAAAATGGAAGCATTGTAATTAATCCTAATATGATACCCGATATCAAAACCACAGCAATACGCTTTGTCTGCCATTTAATAATACTGCTATTATTAAATCCCATTGCCTTTAACAGGCTTATCTGTCCACGTTCTTTTAAAAGAAACATTTTTTGCATAAGTACAACAACTAAAACTATTATAATAATTACAACTAACAGTATTAAAAATTTCAAGCTGACTAATCTGGCAGAAATATCACCTATCAGACTATCCACAAATTCAACAACGGTCATAACTGTTGAATGTTCCATAACATCAGATGCTTTATCAATTATATCTTGAAGCTGTTTGCCCTCAGGATTTCCCTTAATACAGACTTGAGCATCAAATGAACCTCCTACATTGCTGTAATCAACATCCGTTTTTTCACAAAAACGAATACCCTCTCCCATATTATTTAAGGATTGATACAATGCTGTTACTATAAATTCCCTTTTTTCTCCATACATATTAATGTAGACAATATCACCCACACCTGCATCAATTTCTTTTGCCGTACTGTATGCTAGTGCTAATTCATTTTCGTATTTAGGCGCACTGCCTTCTTCATATTGATATTCGTCTGCTTTTGTTCCTACTCCTTGAACAGCAAATGATAAATACGATTTATCTTTATGTTCAACTCGATATCGAAACATAACCTCTATAAACATACGTTCTACATCAACATTATTTTTTTCCAATGTATGATGTATTTCATCCATATAATTATAAAAGGCTTTAATATTACGCTTATTAATACATTGTGTAATAGCTTCGTCATTCTTAATAAACATGTCACAATCTAATATAGAAAACCATGAAGCAATTTTTTCTGAACGGAGTGTGTTAATTGTAATAGCAGGCATAGACACAAGCCATACTCCAATAATACACACAATCAACAGCGTTATATATTTTCTTTTTTCAGAAAATACATCATTTATTGCTAAAAAAGTTGTATTGCTTAATTTAAACGTTTCAAGATGAAAAACACCTTTACGTTTAAAACGCTCACCATTATTGCCGCTTCGTATAGCATCCATTGGTGACATTTTCTTTATTCTTTTTGTGCTAAAATACGCAAAACCAATAATAACCAAAGTAACCAAGATACTAAAAATAAATGGAATAAATACACCATTTTCTTTTGCCTGCATAACCATATTTTGAGAAATTTGGTCTAACATCATCTTTCCAAAAGGAATGGATATTCCAAAGCCGACAAATGCTCCCACAATAGATAGCATTAAATATTTTGTCACATAAATATATCGTATATTTTTTGTTTTTAATCCAATCGCTTTCATAATACCAATTTCTTGATAATCTTCGCTTACTGAAAATACAATAATAAAACGCAGCATTGTAATAGAAATAATAATCAAAAATACACTGACCATAATTAACACCAAAGCTATAATCATATCCATCACATAGCTAAGGATTATAAAATCTTTATCTCCTGAAAATATAACTTGAAAATCACGTCTATTAAAATTATTTTTAAATTCTTTCAAATTATTTACTTTTACTGAAAATATCGAACCTGATGGCAAACCACTATTTTCTTTAATATCAGCAAAATCATTTTTACTAAATAAATATCGATGTGTACCCATCATATAAGAGCCTAACAATGCATCTTTATAGCTCCCAACAATTTTAAAACTTTTTTCATAATTATTTTTTGTCTTTAATTTTATGATATCTCCTACTTGTAAATCATTGTCTTGTAAATAGCTTGGTGGAACATAAATTGTACCATCCTGCATATAATCAATCCTTCGATTGTCTTTATCAAAAAAAGATTGCTGCTTTGTATCATAACACATTGCTATCATGGAAGATTTGACATCACTGCCCTCTTCACTATTTGGCAATAATAAATTTGACTTGCTAAAATACTGTAAATCATCCCTTATATAGGAATCTGCATAGGACTCCTGATTAAGATAATTGCTAATATTATTATCATTTTCAGAACCATTCTGTTCTGAATTCATAGTAACAATAACAAAATCTTGAATATTTGCTATTTCCATATATTTACTTGTTGCATTTGATGTGATAATCAGATTATTAACACTGCTGGCAATAAATGCTGTTGCAAGAATAATAAATAACAGCAATATAACATTCATCGTTTTTTTTCTTTTTATATCCTTTTTTAAAATTCTAAAATACATACTACCTCCATTTTAATTTAACTTGTTAGCTCAAGCCTTATATTATTCACTAATATATAAATAAAGGCTGCATTTAACATGGTACTTTGCTAACTTCTCTGTTGTTGGATATAGTTTATAATACCAATTATTAAATAATCCTTAAAACCACATATAAATTTATTTTTTCACTTATACAATATATACCCTACTAATTATTTATAATATTTTTTATAAAATCAACTATCATTTATTTTTACAAACTTATTTTATATAAAAAATGGTTATTATACTAAAAATTATAATATTCAGCCATATTTCACAAGTTAAGCAAATGTCCCAATCCGCTTTGTTCCTTACTCATAACCTCTTGAAAGGTTGACTTTGACAAATCATTGTGTTGTTCTGCATCTCTTAGCCATTTTAACAATCTTTCAAAATCCACATTCCTGTTATATGACTTATTTGTTAAATTACCCTCACTATATATAATATCTTCCTCTGATACAACACCTACAAAAAATGTTATAAATTCATTACTTCCAAACCTTGAAATAATAATATCTTCTTTAAGATTTTTTATATATTCAATGGTTTCTTTTAAAAAGAAATCTCCTTTTATAAATCCTAACTTTTCATTAAGCATCTGTGTATATTCTAAATTTTGTTTTTTAATATTATCATACCATTTTGTTGCCACATAAGACCCCACAAAACAAAGAGCTAACATGTATTTGTAACCATAAAGTAAAAAAAATAGCCAAAAGGAAAATCCTTCTGGCTACTTTCCCTTACAATTCTTTGTTAATAAACAAAATATCATAAGGACTTTAAATGGAGATAGATTATTTCTTATATAATTTATATATATTCTCCAATTTGTTACATATTCCTAAATTGATATGATTTTTTAATATTATTTAATTCATTCAATGTCACTTTTTATATGAAAATATTTAAGTTCAACATTTTTTACTCTCTCTATATTCAATTTCATTCCACAATAAGACATCGCTTAAACACTTTATTTTTCACACAAATACCTTATAAAAGAAGATGTTTATTATTATAATTTTCCAGAAAAGAATGTCTTTCCCCATTAGACTTATACTCTAAAAATGTATCCAAATTTACATTATGTAAACTATTAAAAATATTCATTTCCACATTTGGATTGATTTTTTTCATACTTTTAATAATTTCTTTCGTTTCTATACGTTTAGAATTACTATCTCCATAAGTGCCTATAGTTGTATTTTCCGTAAATCGACAAGCACACTGAATAAATGTAAGATGATTATAATCGCGCCATGCAATAATATCATCTTCATGTATTCTGTACAATGGTCTGATAAGCTCCATTCCCTCAAAATGCTGACTGTGCAGTTTTGGCATCATTGCCTGCAATTGTGCTCCATACAACATGCCCATAAGTGTTGTCTCAATCACATCACTAAAATGATGACCTAATGCTATCTTATTACAGCCAAGCTCTTTTGCTTTTGCATACAAGTTCCCTCGTCTCATTCGGGCGCACAGATAACACGGTGACTTTTCTGTATGAAATGTAATATCAAAAATTTGTGTTTCAAAAATAGTGATAGGTATATCCAATAATCTAGCATTTTCTTCAATTTTTTTTCTGTTTAATGGATTATATCCTGGGTCCATAACCAGATATGTTACTTCAAATGGAAAATCGCTAAATCGGTGAAGCATCTGCATAAGTTTTGCCAAAAGCATCGAATCTTTGCCTCCAGAGATGCAGACACATATATGGTCATGTTCCTCAAGCAGTTTATAATCCTTAACAGCATGTATAAAAGGTCTCCATATTGCTTTTCTAAATTTTTTCATAATACTGTCTTGGACTTTATTCATGCTCTATAACCTCACCTGTATATGGATTTACTGAAATTCCATTTACTTCTAACCGCTCGTCTATCTCAATAACTAAACATTGTTTATCTTCAATAACCATTGTTTTTACAAGGTCTGTTTTTGATGGATTAATTTTTACTACAATATCTGGCGTTTTTACTTCAAATTTTCTTATCTCTGCGACATTTGCTGCCAAAAGCTTGCCGCTCTCACCCGCCGCATTATCAAACTGTTCTTCAAAATGTTCAAGTTTTTCTTCCTTTACACCGCTTTTTTCCAGTAGCTGTCTTGCTGAATTTCTATCCAACACAGCAGGTTCTGGCTCATCTTTTTTTTGCTGTATCATCTCATTTAAATTTTCATGTATATTTTTTATCGTCTTATAATCACATTCCTCGCCCAATGTTTCTGTTACTAACGTTTGAAATGTCTCTTTCTGACTTCCTGCTGGAAGCGGAATTTGACTGTCTAATATGTATGATATAAACTCTGTCTGAAAATTATTAACGTCTTTTGTATAATAAAGAATAATATCTCTATCTTCGCTTCTATCATTAAACGCTGGAAACAAAAATCCAATATCAGGCAAATCAATCATATGAAACTGTCTTTGATTGTGGAACGTATTTTCTTCTTCATTATACCCAAGTCCTGGTTTTGACAATGTAACATGACATATACTGCATAGTATATAATTATAGATTTCATCAGAAGCATCTTCCATAGCAATGCCATCGGTTGTCTTTCCAGGTATATCATATGTTTGGTTAATCAAAATAATAATATAGTTGCCTGGATAATTATAGGACTTAATAATTTTATCATAGAAAGAATCAAGGAGTTTTTCATTTTCTAAACCTGTATTCTTAAGTTCCATCAACATTGCCTGCGCGCCGTCTTCTCCATATGCTGACAAATTAAATTTCATATCCAGCAAATTTTTTCCCTGTGTTCCAGAAAGTGTTTTTCTAAAAATATCAAAATATTTATGTCGTTCTTCTTCTGGCAAATTTAAAAAAGTTTCTGTAAATTTTGTTACTTTTTCTTTTTCACCATTTACATAACAACAAGCTATCTTACGTATTCCACAATCCTCAATATTAAAAAGGGATTTAATTTCATTAATTTCTTTTTTTATCATAATTAGCCTCCATACTGCAACTAATTTTTAGGAGCCGCTAATGGCTCAAATTTTGGCAAGGCTATATAGCAGCCTTTTATATGCAGCAATCTTTCCTTTATTTTTGCAGCGTTTTTTACGCCAATGACTTTTTATTTAACCATCGCCCGCTTGCAAATCGCCATACAAACATAACAGACCTTGCTGCCCAGTCTATAAACATACCTATCCAAACACCAAGTACACCCATTCCAAACACAACGCCAAACAGGTAACTACTTCCAACACGGAATATCCACATAGAAGCAATACTTACAGTCATTGTAAAATTAACATCACCCGCTGCGCGAAGTGAGTTAGACAAAGTAAATGATAACGGCCATATAAATAAGGATGTTATACTGAACGCACGGAGAATATCTACTGCTATCTTATGGGCTTCCAGTGACAAATTAAACCAATTGGCAAAAAATCCCGCTCCCAAAAATAGTACAATATTACATGCCCAATCTCCAATATAAGCAAGTTTAATTACTTTTTTCGTATACATTTTTGCCTGTTCTTTGTCGCCAGCACCTATACATCGTCCTACAATTGTAATTAAAGCTAGTCCCATAGCACTGCCTGGAATATTGGCAAAATCAATAATTGTATACCCTACCGAATTAGCAGCTATCGATGCTGTTCCAAATGTAGAAACCATACTTGTAACCGAGAGTTTACCAACCTGAAACATACCATTTTCAATGCCGCTTGGTATACCAATCGTCAAAATTTTCTTTATAATACTTCCTATTGGTTTTAATTCTGAAATATTTTCTATTTTAACTGGATTTTTACGGCTTAATACAAATGCAGTCATCACAATACCTGCTGTTACTCGTGAAAGCAATGTTGCAAAAGCCACCCCAAATACACCCCATTGAAATACAAACACAAATAAAGCATTTGCACCGACATTAATAAGATTCATTAAAATGCTAATTTCCATACTTATCTTACTGTTGCCAACACTCCTAAAAATGGCGGCACCTGCATTGTAAGCGCCAAGAAATGGATAAGATATAGAAGTCACAACAAAATAAAGAACGGCGCACTCCATAACACTCTCTTCAACTTTTCCAAAGATAACACCTAAAAGCGGTCTTGTACAAGTAATTGAAAACAATGTCATAATGACTGAAAAAATAAATAATACAGTCTCTAATTGCGCACCTGCTTTTCTTGAATCCTCTTTTTTTCCTTTTCCTATAAACTGACTGCAAACCACCGCACCGCCCGTAGAAAGTGCCGCCATAACTTGAATAATTAATCGATTAATATTATCCACAAGTGCAACACCAGAAATTGCCGCTTCACCGGACTGCGACACCATAAGCACATCAACTAACCCAACACTGACTGCCAGCAACTGCTCAAATATTAAAGGTATAATTAATTTTCTTAAATCTCTTCCACTAAATAACATTTTAATCCTCATTTCTATTCCAATAAACCTTTGATAACTGCACAATTTTAACCTCATCAAGGAAGTCCCCCACTTCAATGCTGCAAAAGCATAAGTGGGGAGGGTGGGGACTTGCGTTACGATAGTAGCTATGAGGTTAGGGTGTCAAACACCCAAGCAAGTAGCATAGCGGATTGCGAATATCCGCTTAACTTACTATAAAAATAAAAAATAATTCATAAATATATATCAACTTTTCTATTTTTATGCCGCTTTTTACGCAATAAAAATGTCATTTTACATCAATTAATTTATCCCCTTTATAATGCAGTGTTAAATCAATATTCATTTCTCCATCAATCAATTTTTGCAAAAAGATTCTATCACCTTCCCATGTATTTAAATTCATCACTTCACTTATTGGGAACCATGCAAGTTCACCCTCATTGCATTCCTTGTTTAATTCCCCTTCAAATTCCGTTGCTGTATATAAATACATTTCCTCATCTTCCCACAAATCAAATGTAAAACGTATAATCCCCCTATACTGATATGCTGTAAGTATCAATCCTGTCTCTTCCCTAACTTCTCTAAGAATACATTGTTCTGGTGTTTCTCCACACTCAATCTTTCCTCCTACACCAATCCATTTCCCTTTATTATAATCTTCCTTTTTCTTATTTCGGTAAAGCATAAGATACTGATTGTCTTTTTCTATGTAACAGATAGTCGTCCTTTTCATATGTTCCTCCTATTCTAAAGTGCCTTATACTAGGAAATTAACAAATAGAACCGTTATCACTTCGATATAAAACATTTAGATTTTGACTAAACTGTGAGTATTTTAGCACAATTTATTTTTTCATTCAATAATTACCAAAAATGTATTATACTATTATCCATAATTTTGTTATGATGTTTATAAAGCATTGGAATACACATATATGCCTACTTATACTGAAATATACAAACAAAGCTTGATATGACAATAGCAACTGCTTTAACAATTTCTTTATTGTGTAATTCCTACGCTTCAAAATGGAGGATTTTTATGAATTATAATAATTTCATTGCTATAACCAATCGTCATTTATGTAAAAAAAACGATTATTTACAGCAAATTAAACATATTGCACAACTTCACCCAAAAGCCATTGTACTAAGAGAAAAAGACTTACCCTTAGAAGAATATATTGCATTAGCAAAAAATGTTTTACAAATATGCAAAAAAGAGGACACAACGCTTATTCTGCACAACTATGCAGAAGCAGCGCATGTCCTTGAACACCCTTATATTCACTTGCCAATTTCTATATTGTCAACTATTCTTCCATCTGACAATATACGCTCTTCAATCACGATGCTAGGAACTTCTGTTCATTCCATTGAACAAGCCCTTCTTGCCAAGCAATTTGGCTGCAATTATATATTTGCTGGGAATATATATGAGACAAACTGTAAACCAGGTCTTGCCGGAAAAGGCTTAAATTTTCTTAAAGAGGTGGTTCAAATTGCTTATATGCCTGTATATGCTATTGGTGGCATCTCGCCTGATACTATAAAGGAAGTATTATCTACTGGCGCCGCTGGAGGCTGTATGATGTCTGGTTTTATGGAACACTAAAGCATACTTTACTCTCCAAGCAATTTAACTAATACTGGAGTATATCCTAAATATGGAAGTACTTTATCAAGTAAATCTTTTGTCTTTAATCGTATACTTGAAGTATTGATACATGGATGACACCCAATATACTCCCCTTTTAGGATATCTTCATCTAAAAGAAGACAAACATCATGGTTTACATCATTTAACAGTCCCATAACGCTCACTGAACCAGGCGTAATATTCAGATATTTTATCATATCTTCATCACTTGCAAAGGATAATCTTGCTGAATTAATTTGAGAAGAAAGTTCTTTTGTCTTAAATTTTTTATCTTTAGCCATCATAAGCAAATAAAACTTTGTCCCTTGCCTGTTGCATAAAAATAAATTTTTACATATTTCAGCCCCCAGCGATTCTTCTATATCTTTACATACTTCCATTATCATAGCTGGCTTATGGTCTATCCTTTCATATATAACACCAAGCTTATCCAACATATTATATACATCAATCTCTTTATCCATGCGACCCGTTTCATCATTTGGACGCCCAATATATCGGTTTAACATAATTGTTCTCCATTATTCTTAGCAAGCCTCTACAATTTGTCTTGCAATATCGGGCTTGTTCATCGTATAAATATGCACTCCATCAACACCATTTTTTTGTAAATCAATAATTTGTTCTATTGCATAATCAATTCCCGCTTTATACATATCGGTTGGTGAATTTCCATATTTTGCTATAATATCTGTCAGCTTTTTAGGCACTGATGAACCAGACAGCGAAATTGATGTATTAATTTGTTTAGCACTGGTAACTGGCATAATACCTGCATGAATTGGAACAGTAATTCCTATTTTATCTGTATATTCCCTAAATTGATAAAATATTTTATTGTCAAAAAACAGTTGTGTGATAAAAGCCTCTACACCCATATCCTGTTTTTCTTTCATATGAATAATATCTTGTTCCATGCTCGCTGCCTCAAAATGCTTTTCTGGATAACATGCACCCAACAATTTGAGTCCCGTTTTTTCCTTTAATCGCGCAATAAGGTCTGTAGCATAAATAAATTCTCGATTATTATATTGTTCGTCGCTCATATCTTTTGGTCTGTCACCACGCAATGCAAGAACATTATATATATTATGCGTTTCTAATTCACTGCAAAGTTTATCAATATCTTCTTTTGTGCTTCCCACACAAGTCATATGTGCAATAGCTTGTACATTCAATTCATTTTGTATATAAGAAGCAATATCAATTGTTTTTTTAGACATGCTTCCTCCAGCTCCATATGTCACACTGATAAATTCTGGCTCTAATTTTGCCAAATCACTCACAATTTTATATGCACCTTCAAAATCCCCTTCTTTTTTTGGTGGAAATACCTCAAAAGAAAGATGTTTTGATACACTATTTTCATTGGTTTTCATAATTATATGGATTTCCTTTCATCTTTAATACTTAGAATAACTGCAAAACGTATCTTTATGTTTTGCAGTTATTTTTTTAATGTTAATGAATATCAAATTCAGGAGGAACATCAATTTGTTCAGACACATATTTGCCATCTTTTTTGCGCTGTTTGACACATTCTGTAAGCAGATATTCTATCTGTCCATTCACTGAACGAAAATCATCTTCAGCCCATTTTGCCAACGCATTGTACAGGCTTTCCGATAATCGAAGCGGCACTTGTTTTTTTGCTGCCATTAGTACAGACTTCCTGAATTAACAACTGGTTGTGCATCACGATTACCACACAATACAACAAGTAAATTTGAAACCATCGCCGCTTTTCGTTCCTCGTCTAATTCCACCACTTGTTTCTCGTTTAAACGCTCTAATGCCATCTCAACCATACCAACTGCTCCATCAACAATCATTTTTCTCGCATCTATAATAGCAGACGCTTGCTGTCTTTGCAACATTACAGAAGCAATCTCTGGAGCATATGCAAGATAAGTGATACGTGCCTCCACTATCTCAAGTCCTGCATCTACAACTTTACTTTGTATTTCATCTCGAATCCGTGAGGCAACTGTCTCGCTTGAACCGCGCAAACTTCCCTCATCTGCCAGTCCATCACCTGTTGTGTCAATATTAGATGCCACATCATATGGATAGATTCTCACGATATTTCTAAGTGCGCTATCACATTGCAATGATAAGTATTCTTTATAATTATCAACATTAAATACGGCTTTTGCTGTATCGGTAACTTTCCATATAACAGCAATTCCTATTTCTACAGGATTGCCAAGACAATCATTAATTTTTTGTCTGCCATTGTTTAAAGTCATATTTTTAAGCGATATTTTTTTTTCAAAATTTTGAACAGTAACATTCATTCCATTTTCAGATGAAATTTTAAATCCATTTGCATTGGAAGCTAAATCGCCGCTCTGTGCAAGTTTTGTATTGGCAGCAGGATTGACACCAATACAAAATGGATTAACAAAATAAAATCCTGGCTCACGAATCGTACCAATATAATTGCCAAACAATGTCAAAACCAATGCTTCCTGTGGCTTTAATATTCTCAAACCTATCAATGGAAACCACGCCACACATGTAACAAAGATAGACAATCCCAATAAAAAACCGCCTCCCGTTACTTCATCTGAAGTCATAATAGCTCCTACAACAATACCTGCAATGCTTAAAAATTCTGCTAATAAACAGATAAGCAACACCCTCATTCCATGTTTCTTATTCTTAAGTATTTTTTCTTCCATTTGTTCATACCTCCAAAAATAAATTAATTTGATATCATTATAATATCATATTGATTTTTTGAAGTCAAATAAATAATACTATTTTTACATACTCATAATTGCTGCAATCACAACACTTGCCACAATTCCCGCCAATGTTGCCATAAGTGAACCTGCCAACGTCCATTTGGTTTTTGTCACCTTTGCTGCAATGGCATAAACAGAGATTGTAAAAAACACGGTTTCTGTCGCCGATGTTGTTATGGAAGCAATTAATCCAATATAAGAGTCTGTTCCAAACTCCTCAAATAAATCCAGTGTCAAACCTGTAGCGGCTGACGAACTAAACAGCCTCACTAAAAGCAACGGCAGCAACGGCGCTGGAAGACCTATTTTATCTGTATAATCTCCCAACATATTTGCCAACATATCTAAAAATCCAGATGCTCTCAGTATCCCTACAGCCATCATTAATCCTATTAACGTTGGCACAATTGATGCTACGGTTTTCATTCCATCTTCAGCACCAATAACAAATTCATCATAAATATCTACTTTTTTATACATACCATGAATCACAACAATTAAAATAACAATTGGAATAATATAAGCCGAAGCGATAACTAAAACAGATACAATCCCCATAAATTCCCTCCATCACTGTTTACGGATAAACTTTGCTCATTATTTTTGCAAAGATAATACCTACCAATGTACTAATCGATGTAGCTATAATGGCTGGAACCAATATTGCTGTAGGATTGGCACTTCCGTATTGACTTCTGTAGGCTATCATATTCATTGGGATTAACTGTAGAGATGATACATTTAACACTAAAAATGTACACATTTCATTGGAGGCTGTATCAGAGCCTTTATTTAGATGGCTAAGACTGCGCATTGACCGCAATCCTGCGGGCGTTGCAGCCCACCCAAGACCTAATATATTGGATATAACATTTGTTGTCATATGTTTCATTGCTTCATCTTCTGGAGGTACATTTGGAAACATCCATTTCATAAACGGTGCTAATTTTTTTGTGCAAGAGGCTATTAAACCAGACTTGTCAGCAACCTGCATAAGCCCAGTCCACAAAGACATAACCCCCAACATGGTAATACACAGTGCCACTGCATCTTTTGCCGATTCAATAGCACCGTCTGCCACTGCCTGTATATTGCCAGTAAGCATACCATACACAACGCCTATAACAATCATAAATCCCCATAAATAATTAAGCATAAAAATAAAATCCTCTAAACGATGTAAATACTAAAAAATATTTTACAAAATTTCTATTCTTATAAAAATACTTATATCATTTTATGTGGAAAAAACATTCTTTATTACAAGAATCAAATGTTCCACAGCAAGCTGTGAAATATTTGACCCTTGTGACATTTTATTGCTCGCGGGAATAAAAACTTACTCATCTTTTCTTTGTATTGTAATTCCTTGCGGCTTGTTAAGTATTCCCTCTATTAACTCGTTCATCTTCTTTTGTGCATCTTCTCTTACCTCTTCTGGTAAAATATCACACAAATATTGATAAAGTTCAGGAAATGATGTTTTTAACGGCTTTTGTTCTATTTCTACCCATTGTTCAATCACTCTTAACGCTGTAAATCTACAATTAACTACAGGCATACGCAATGCTGGTTTTATTAATTCTATCCCTTTTCCCGGATATGTACTAAGAAATTGCATCAGATACGAAAGTGTCCTATAACAAGAAAACTCTTCACCAACTCCAATTTCATCTTTGCTTCCTGTACTTAACTTATCCACTTCCAATTTTTCACTGATTAATTGAATAATATCATCTACCTTATAATTATCTTGCATTAATAAGCTTGCCAATTGGAAGTTTGTCTCAAAATCTTCAAGCAATGAATGATATGCCTGCTCTTTATAGTCGATTCCCAAATCTCTTGCAAGCTCAAATTCAACTGCCTTTCCCTTATTCAACGCTTCTTTAATAATCTTTAAAACACTATCACTATATAAAATATCTTTTGCTTGATTATAAATAGCAGAAAAATCTCCAGATTGTTCTTTTGCATATACCATTATTCTATAAATTAAAGAATAATCCCCCGCTTCAAGTTCTTCACGCTGCATCGTCTTTTGCATAAAAGTTTCTAATAATTTATCTGCATCTTTTATCGCTGAAATACCTGGTTCTGGTTCATCGTCAAGAAGCGCACTGATAATACTTGCGGCTCCTCGATACTCTTCAATTGTCATTGGTTCTTCCAATCGTTCTAATAAATTTGTATGTGTATAACAATCAATGGCAGAATAATTTGGAAGAACCTCATTATCTACTCCATTTAAAAGAATCCAGTGCTTTATCTCCTCATTTTCAGGCTCAAGAAAAGAATTGACAAGAAAAACTCTTCCCCACCCCTTTACTTTCTTTACTGCTTCAAAAATTTCCTTATTATCATTATCCCAGCCACGCATCAAATAGCCTGAATATAAAGTAAACTCATCATTTAATGCAAATTTGCGAATCACATCTTTAAATTCTTCATTATTATTGGTATTAAACAATTCCATAATAGACATACCAACTTTTACTGCTTCTGATTTTGTTCCAAAAAGTATCAAATCCATTGCAAAGTTATAAATATTTTTTGCATTCAACTGGTCTTTATGCTCCACAATATAACTTTGCACATCATCAATATAAGGAAGCATATGTCCTTTCACCGCAAATTCGTGAATGATTGCTTTAGCATTTGCACCTTCTCCTTTATTTGCCAACTCAATAGCGCTTATAATTTGCTTGTACTCTTCACTTTCCGTATTACTTGAAATTCTAGTGTGAAACATCATAATTCCATCCATTGCACCATCTGCAAAGCGAATTTTATTGCCATTATCTTCTTTTGGCAAAGAAAAGTCAGCAGATAACATTCCATCTTCATTAAGAGCTTCTTTAATCAACCTATAAATTGATTTTTCCATATTTTTACCATTCCTTTCTTTTTTAATTATAAGTTTACTATAACTATATAATCATCATTTCATACTGCCACTTTGTTGTGGTTATTATATCATAAAATCCCTATTATTTTTTATAAAAGTTTGCTTTCTATAATAAAAAATTAAAAACAGAGTATATAGACTTTTTTCTATACACTCTGATTTTATGTAACGATTCTATTTTAATTATTCTTTAACTTGCTTAAACCATCTGGCTGTTATCACAACACAAATCCTTATCCCAACTTATTCTATGTGGTATTAAAGTGGGAAACTTTCTTGATAAAATTAGAATCTCTTTATTTTCTTTGTTGTATTTTTTTCAAATTCAACTTCTCTTAACTTTAATTTAAACACCCTCTTATATAATGGCGCATTACTATTATATTCATCAACAATTTTTTGCAGCTCTGCCAAAATATCTGTAATGCCTTTTTTCTCTACATACTCATAATCTGGATAAATCTCAGCTTCTATAACACCTTCGCTATCTCTTACTAATATTTCTTGCACAAGTCTATTATCCCCAATTTTATTTTCAATCTCTTCTGGAGAAACATTTTCCCCATTTGGAGTGATAATAAGATTTTTCTTTCTTCCTGTAAGAAAAATAAAGCCATCTTCATCTACATAACCCAAGTCACCTGTTTTTAACCAGCCATCTTCCAATGTATCTGCTGTTTCCTGTGGCATTTTATAATATCCTTGCATAACACTTGAACCTTTTATCCACAATTCTTCGTCAACTGTCTTTGCCTCACAATTTGGCATAAGCTTTCCTACAGAACCTACTTTATTTTCCCATAAAAGATTGATGCTAATAACTGGTGAACATTCTGTCATACCATAGCCTTGAAGTATATTAATATCATACTTTTTAAACAAATCAATATATGCTGGATTTAAATATGCTCCGCCACTGCATATCGTCTGAAACTGACTTCCAAATATATTTTCCTTTACAATCTGAGGTGGCAAAGCAGCCGCATCTTCGAGTTTTTTTGCCATAGACTCTATCATAAGAGGTACCATTAATATCATATTAGGTTTAAATAGCTTAATATTTTGAGCAACACGCATCAGTGAATCATTAATACAAATAATTGCACCTGTATAAAGTGCTTTTAAAATATCCATACTCAGACAGTACGCATGATGAATTGGCAATACTGTTAAAAGTACTGTTTTTGGCTCAAATTTCATATCAAGACAAGTAGCATTTTCAGCTATATTTCTGTGAGTAAGCATAACCCCTTTGCTTTTTCCTGTTGTACCTGATGTAAACATAATTGTCGCAAGCTGTTCTGGCTCGATTTCACACTCAAATCCTGGTTCTTGCTGTTTAATCAATTCTTCAAAATACAATGTATTTGACATGGTACTATTTTTACTTAAAGCAATAAAATGCTTTATCTGTGGACATTTACTGCTTGCCATATCTGCAACATTTGCTTTACTTTCATCATATACTAATGTTGTTACATCTGCACGATTCAACAATTCACAGAGTTCTTCTGCTGATAACTGCGCATCTAAAGGAACAGCAACACTTCCACAATTTACAATACCAAAATAAGCAGCTACCCATGTATAAGATGTATTTCCAATAATAGCAATATGTTTTTCCTGTTCTCCTAATGATGCCAACGCTTTTGAAAAACATTCTGAATCGTTTTTTAGCTGTGTATAACTTTTTGATTCAATTACAGTCTCAGCTTTGCCGTCTGCTCCTGCTTGTTTTATTTTAAATCGAAATGCATCCTGTGTATTATATTCTTTTTCTGCCACCATCAATAAATCACGAATTGTACTGCTAATAATATTCATTTTAATCCTCATTTCTGCGCTGCTTTCAACCTAAATTATTTTGTATCAAACAGCGCCACAGATACAAAACAAGATATTACATTTCGCAGACTATTCTTATGCTAAATCTCTTTTTTATTATGAAATTTTTTCTAAATAGTCAACTGCCTCTTGCACTGTGCGGATATTTGCTGCCTCTTCCTGATTTACCTCAACCTCTAATTCATCTTCAACCTCACCAAGCATACTCATAAAATCGTAAGAAGTAAATCCTAAATCTTCCATAAATCTTGACTCTGGTTTGATATCCTCTTCTTTTACTTCAACGTATCTTAATATTATTTGTGTTAATTTTTCTAACATAACATTTCCTTTCCATCTATATAAAACTTATATTATTTCATGACTAATTATTTTGTATAATATCTAGTAAAAAATTAAAGTTTCTCTATTACCTATATAAAACTTGTTATTACACTAATTTTATAATATCCCCTATTTTTAATGTAGGTCTTTCTATACCTTTAAACATGATTTTACATATATAATAATAAAAATATTCTAATTCTTCTCTGCTATATGCCTTTATCTGATGTTCAAAGCTAAAATCAAGACCATTATCTTCTGGTCTATGTACAACTGTAAGATACAATCCATCTGAATAATAACCATTACAATATCTCTTTGTCTTATATCGAATATCACCAATATCGGTTAATCCTTTTTCTTTTAAAGTCGCTGGCTGATATGTAAGAGAAATCGTTTCATAACCTAGACCTGCGGGCGTATTATAATATTTTGTTCGATACCCTAAATATTCTGCTGGATTAAAGTTTACATATCGGAAAGTTTCATTTTGTCTATCCCTTATTTCATGGATACCTTCTATAAAACTTTTTTCTTCAGATATAACCGTTCTAAAAGGAAAACAATGAATACGTGTTCCGCCTGACTTTTTTTCTAATAATGTCGCTCTTCTTGCATATGCTACTTGTAAACTAACATCATCATTATTATTTATTTTTTGAAGATATGTACGAATACCCATAATTAATAAACACTGCAATGACACATGATTATCTTCGCAAAACGTCATCAATCTTTTTGTAGGTTCTTCTTCCAAATGAAAAATATCAATAGCAGCAGCCATACTATCTGAACCTGTAGAAGCTGCCCGAAGATTCGGATTATTGGTAGCTTTTCTCATTTCCTCAAGCTTTTTTGGTCCACTAATTCCATTATAAATTGGCTCAGACTCTTCTATCAACTTATAAAAATAAGCCCTATCTCGCTCCTGTGCTTTACTGCCTGCCTCATATGCTAAATCTTTTTCTATCTGTTCAATATAAGAACGCATTTCTGCTGGATATGCAACACCTTCAAAATTTGCATTACAATACAACTCAATAATATCCTTAAGAAATAATATCAAGGACTGTGCATCTAAAAAACGATGGTCGCCTGCCACATATAAGCCTTGAAATCCATCAGGAGTCTTAATAATAACAACCTTATTCATCGGTTCATCTTCTTTGTCAAATGCAACTCTTGTCCACTTTGTCATCGTAGCTTCAGCTTCTTCCATCGTTTGACCTGAAAAATCAACATATTCTATCGGACGTTCTTCCTTTGGAACAATATACTGATACCATTCTTTTTCTTTTTTATCATAAGCCATTCGCGCACGCATAGACTCACATCTATCATACGCTTTATATACTGCCTTGCGCAATTCTTCAATATTCAACTCAAACTCTATTGTCAAACTAGTTCCAATCGTTAGTATTTCTTTACCAGGACAATACTGCGAATAAAAATTATGAAATTTTTGAGCTACTGTTAATGGGTATGTTTTATATCCTTTTCTTGTTTTCATTATCTATCCTTTCATAATAAGATAAGTCTGCTTACTTATCTGACAATCTTGCTTCAAATATTTCTTTTGAAAACTCTGTCAATGCATCTTCATACAAAGCCATCTCTTTATAATAGCTTTCTGCATGAGCAGCACCTTCTATAATTAGTTTCTTTTTAGACGACTGACAATTATCATATATCTCATGGCACATTTTACATGGTACAAATGTATCATTCGAGCCATGTATAAATAAGATAGGCACTTTTGCCTTTCTCACCTCATTTTTGGCATTACACTCATCCATTCCATATCCCGCTAATCTCTTATTTAAAATATCAGCCCCTTGAATTGCTGGAAATGCTGGAAGATGATACATATCATTCAGCACATGCGTAAATACTTCTTTTGGCGATGTAAAGGCACAATCCGATACAATTCCTTTAACTTGACTTGGAAGTTCTAAGCCGCTTGTCATTAGAACGGTTGCACCGCCCATTGACGTGCCATAAAGCATAATTTGTACATCTTCTCCACACTCTTTAATGACCCAATCTATCCAAACCATAGCATCTTTTCTGTCTAAACATCCAAAGCCAATGTATTCACCTTCGCTGCTTCCATGCGCTCTGGCATCTGGCAATAAAATTCCATATCCATTATTTAGAAAATATTGTGATATTGCTATATGATTGCTGAGCCCTTCACCTGTATAACCATGAAAACAAATCACTACTTTTTTAATGTTATCATCACTCTTAATGGAAGGAAAATATGTAGCATGTAATTTTAAGTCATCAAAAGAAGTTTGATAAACATCTTGATGCGGCTGTGCCAAAACAAACTTATTTCGCTCCTCCATAAGAGGCATATACTGCGACCAATCTGTTCCTGACATTTTCATTGTGCGGTCTGTTTTTGCATTATTTCTCTTCATTGTTCTATTGTAAAAGTAAACAGTTTCTCCAACACCCACTATTGCTAGAATACCTGCCGCCTTCACTATCTTTTTTAACACTTTCATGCTCTTTTTCTCCAATCTATCAAAGTATTACTTATCATCTTTCTTTGACATCTTCTTTGCCACCGCTCCTACAACCTTATCTGTTACTTTTTGTACAACCGTTTTATTACTTGCACAACCTTTTTTCATCTCAACAATTTCTTTAAATCTAAGCGCCTTTTCAATATTGCCTTCTACTTTAAGTTTCTTTTGCGTAAAAGCTTCTACTGGGTCTAGTTCTCCATCTGCTATTTTATCTAATATATCTGGAGTACAGGTAAACATAGCATCTCTGTCATAATACTCATATGGTTCTACATGAAGTGTTCCATCTTTTACCTCCACATAAAAAATCCCTCCAGCCTCATCATCTTCAATATTAAACTGGAATGCTAAATGTTCCTGTATATCGCTTACATCTGCCCCCATAAATCTTCCCTTGAAACTTGTAAAATACTCTGCATATGTCATAATGCGCCTCCTATTTTTCGACCAACAGTCGATTTAATTCTTATCTAACATAACACATGTTTCGACTGATAGTCAACCACTATTTTATAAAATTTATAAGTTGTCAATTTATTTACAAATTTTAGAATAAATATTATATTTTAACCTTATCAAGGAAATCTTCCACTTCCATGCCACAAAGACATAAATGGGAGGGTCTTGCGCTGTGACAGAAATTTGATGGTTTTAGCAAATAGTGCAACGGATTGTAAATATCCTCTTTAACTAAATTATAAATAGCATGGTAAAATTGTTACAATAATTTAACATATTTACATTTACTTAATCAGAGAGTAAAATGCTATCATAAATAAAAAATAAATTTTATTATATACACTTGATTACTAATCTCTATTCTGTGGTTATTAGTAAACATATTAATTAGAGAATCATTGAAGACAAACAAGAAAGGTAATAGAGATTTATGCCGGATTTAAAAAAATATGAAAAAATACTTGATTCTTTGCAACAATTGCTTGAACAAAAAAATATTCAAAATATATCTGTCAGTGAAATTGCTAGTAATGCTGGCATGGGAAAAGGAAGTATTTATTATTATTTTCCATCAAAAAATGCAATCGTTGAAGCACTTATAAAAAGAAATTATGAAAAACCATTGCAAATTGCCAAACATCTTGTTTCACAGTCTGATATTTCACCTTTTACACGCATGGCTATGTTATTTCAAGCATGTCGCAATTCATCTTCTGCATTTTTAAATCAGAATAATGCTGCAGAAATTTCAGATGCACAAAATCAAGCATTACTGCATCAAAAATATTTAAACTATTTAATATCCGAATTAAAACCAGAATTAGCAGAAATTATAAAACAAGGTATAGAACGGGGAGAAATTCATTTTGATTATCCTGAAGCACTCTCAGAGATTGTTCTAATTGTTATTGCTATAAAATTAGACAATTCTTTTATTCCTTCAACTCAACAAGAGACAGAAAACACGCTCAAGGGGCTTATATCTCTTCTTGAGCGTGGTACTGGCGTACCTAATGGCACGCTTAGTTATTTATCATTAATATAAATTCAATTATAATATTGCTTTTTCAGAATATTGTTTTTCCAACTGTGAAAAAAATTCTCTTTTAGGCATTGGCTTTGCGTAATAGTATCCTTGTACTTGGTCGCAGCCAATGCTTTGTAACACTTCTATCTGTTCTTTTGTCTCAACCCCCTCTGCCAAAAGCCCTAAATTTAACTTTTCTGCCATCAGGACAATATGTTCTAATATTAACTTTCCTTTATCTGAAACCATCATATTTTCTATAAACTTCTTATCCAATTTTATAACATCAAAAGGTGTCTCAAGAAGAATATTTAAAGAAGAATATCCACTTCCAAAATCGTCCATAAGCAATTTAAAGCCTTCATCTTTTAATTCTAATGCCTTTAGACTAATTTGCTGGTCATCTGCTGTCTCTGTTATCTCTAACTCTAATAGCCGTTTGGGAATATGATAACTTTTTATTAAATTATCCAACACATCAATACATTCATTATCTTGCAGATGGATTCTTGAAACATTGACTGACACTGGGCATGTGTTTATTCCTGAATCAACACATTTTCTTATAAAACGACAAGCCTCTTCCCATATATAATAATCAACTTTTCTAATAAATCCATTCTCTTCAATAATAGGAATAAATTGATTTGGAAAAATCATGCCGCGTTCTGGATGACACCATCTTACCAACGCCTCTGCACCTATAATCTCATTTTTAGAAATGCTATACTTTGGTTGAAGATACATCATAAATTGTCGTTCATTAATTGCCGTTTGAATACTCTCTTCAATAAATTTCCGATTATATAATGATTCCTTAAACTGCTCCTTATAAAATACAATATTTGTTACGATGTTATTTTTAGCTGCTTTTCTTGCCATAGCAGCACGGTCTTCCATCTGTCTTAATTCCATACTTTCATCTTCAACAGTATAAACACCATACGATAGCTGTATCTTTACATCTTTAAAACTACTAATTTCATGGTCAAGTTTATTGATAAACGCAATGAGTTCCTCTTCCTCTTCATATTCTGTCACAACCATAAATACATCACTGCGCAAATTAATAAATAATTTGTCTTTTCCACAGCATTCTTCCAACTTTTTTAGAATAAAGTCTAAAACTTCATTTCCAAATCGTTCCCCATAAATATCATTAATAATTTTAAATTTGCGAATATCAAATTGAATAAATCCAACTTCTTTTGAACAAGTATATAACAGATTATTAATATTTCTTCTAAAATTATGTAATTTACTGGTACGTTTAATCACACTTTTTAATTCTTCGTCTTTTAAAATATCTTCTAAATTGACACTATTTTGTGCTTTATACCTCAAATAATCTGCTAACATATCTTCTAATATGCTAATACTAACCGCCATTGCTTTGGGACATTTTTGCAAGATTAATTTTTCTTTACGAATAATTGCCATATCTTCTGGCTTTGATATATCTTTACCCAAAATATCCCTACAGTATACTTTGCCATTCATCTGTTTTGTAAAACGCTGTATAAATTCATCTGTTTTTTTATTTCCATAAACCTCTTGTTCTCTATCCTGTGCATCATAAAACCCTAAAGCTAATCCCAGCACTAACAATGAAGCAGTAATACAGCCACAAGTTCCGCCTTGACGCATACCTGCGCCAAAACATGTACTTATCTTAAATGCTGTTTTTATATCAAAACCAAAATCTTGTGCAAAAGCACCAAATAATGCCTGAGAACAATGATATTGCTGTTGTAAAAGTTGTTCAGCTTTCTCCAAATGCGTCATACAATTCCCTCCATTTCCTTAGCCCTCAAATAAGAATTTTTTAATTATTATTTTACTGACATACAAACTTTGTTAATATTTTACCAAATTTAGAAGGTATTGTGAAGCTAAAAATATACAAAATAGATAAAGTATTATATTATAAATACTTTTTCTTATTATGTTAAATATTTTAACATTTAAATATATTTTATTGCATATTAAAAAACGGCAAAATTATAACTAATTTACCGTTTTTTAATATAATTTCAGATATGTTTTTATTTTTTCAATTTATATTTAATGTAGTCAAAGCGGATATTTACAATCCGCTATGCTACTTGCTTGGGTGTTTGACACCCTAACCTCATAGCTACTATCGTAACGCAAGTCCCCACCCCCACTTATGCCTTTGCAGCATTGAAGTGGGGGACTTCCTTGATGAGGTTAAAATATATCTATTTTCTTAGTTTTTATGTCCCATCAATTCTTTCATTTCTTCTGTCGTATCAACAACAGGAATTATCTTGCAAAAATCTTGTATGTCTATATTTTTATAATATTCTTTTACAGCCGCTGTAATTAATTCCAGAGAAACAATATCTCTTTCCATAGGTGTAAAATCTCCATAAGGCGTACTGAACTTAATGCGCTGTAATTTATCTTTTTTATCACTATTAATTAGAGAATAACAGCAAAAATCTTTATCATCAAAATATCTCCAAACTTCTGCAATATACTCATTACCTATTCCATAAAATTGTAAAAATCCATTTTCCGAATTTAAGATAACAAAATCTTCCTCTCCATATTTAATCATCATTATATAATGGTCAATATCTTCATAAGACACATCTTTTATTTTTTTTCCTGATGCAAGCTCAACATCAATTGTACGATAATTTTCTCTCATATCAATTCACCTTTACCAATTAAAAATGCTATATCACAAAAACTTTTCACACTATCTTGTGCTCCGTATAAAATCCTTTTATGTGCTTTTGTAATAGGAGACATACTATTTTTTTCATCTTTTTGAAGAACTGGCAGACTATCTACTACAAGCCAATCATATCCATTATCTTTAAGTTGAAGCCTCAATAATGTTTCACCTATATAAACACCAAAATAAACCGCTAAATTCCATAAAATATTTTCGCCTTCTTCTCCACTGTAATCCTCAATATGTTCATTATAATACCCTAAAATATCATCAACCTTTTTAAGGCTTTCTTGTGAAAAATCAAGGTCTACATCATTCTTTGCTTTTGCATGGGCAACAGCTCTATCTGCCATTTGCTTATAATTAATATCCATTCTTTCTCCTTTACAATGATAAATATTGTCAAGCAAATATTCACAATCAACTTTCCTATTTATTCAATGAAAATGTCACTAAAACGGCACCATCACCAAGCTTTTCCTTTAAATTTTCACTGTCTTTAATCTTTGCAAGTCTGGTAAAATTCCATGTATTTGTATCATAATATATGGTTATGCTATTTCCTTGATATAAAATAATATCACCAGGCTTTGCAGTAATTTGCATATCATTTCTAGGAAGTGTGGTTTCAAGTGAACCAACCTTTTCAAAGTTACCATAATCACTCATATTTATTGTAATTGGTGCTTTTTTTAATAATTCTTTAAAAGCATCTGCTGAACTATTCTTTTCAAATATAGCCTCTAACTGATATTGTCCAAATGAAATTTTCAAAGTCTGCTCCTCCTTATTTGTAGCATCTTCTGGCTTTATTGTGCTATTTGTTGTACTTTGCACTTCAGGCTTCGCATCATTTATTCCAAAAGAATGTATCCATTGTTGCAATTCTTGTGTTGACGTATTTGCAGAAAATCGTTTTCCTTCAAGCCATTTTGTAGTATTATTACAACATTTTTCAAGATTTTTGGCACTATTTCCAATTGAGCTGCTTCCTGATGTGCAAAACGGAAGAATTGTTTTATTAGAAAAATCATAGCTTTCCAAAAAAGTATAAATTATTTTAGGAGCTTGTCCCCACCAAATTGGGTATGCTAATATAATTAAATCATATTGTTTTATATTTTGTATACTTCCAAGAATAACTGGTCTGGCATTCTCATCATTTTGTTCAATATTTGCACGGCTATCGCTATTGTTATAATTTAAATCCTCACTGCTATATGGATTTTGAGGTGTAATTTCATATAAATCTGCATCCAATATCTGTGCTGTTTGCTCTGCTAATTTTTTTGTTGTCCCTGTAGCAGAAAAATAAGCTACAAGCTTTTTATTTTCTTTTTCTGGTATCGTTGGTATCGTTGGAATTTCGCTATCTATGCCAAGATTTATATCCATTCCAGACAAAAATTTCATAAGAATAACTGCATCTGAAATATCAATTTCACCATCTGCATTAACATCTCCAACGAATTTATCAACAGTAATTCCCGCTACATGTGCTAAATATTTTTTTAATATAACGCCATCTGATATATTAATATCACCATTTTTATCAATATCACCACATCTTATGTTATCATTTAATTCTGTACATTGTACTTTTACCACATTTAATATACACAAAAAAAGAACAAATATCAATGCCAATGGTAATATTTTCAACATAAATTTATTTTTATTTTTCATAAATAATCCTCCATTCTTATTTAACTTGCAAATTAACAAACACCTTTTTAGACCTATATTCTATTAATAATATTATGTAACCTTCAACTACAATTCACAAAACATTTATTATGTTTCTTGCTAGTAAAAAATAATGTATTTACTTACTTGTAAAAAAAAATATAAATATATATTTTACTTTTAACAATACATAGCTAAACTGTTACATATAAATTATTATATTTTATATTCTAAAATATTACCAATACCTATATTGTATTGATAGATATGCTTTTAACAAATGGCAGGTATCTTTATTTTTATTCTTTGCAAAATCTTCTATACTAAAAAACAGATTCCACGCTTTATAAGTTATCCTTATATTAACTAAAAAAGGAAGGCTGCATAAAACAGCCTTCCCTTCTCGTTATTATTATATATAATAACTATTAATATTATTTTTTATTACTTTTCTTCTGAATTATTTTTCTTAATTCTCTTTTTGTTTGTGTAATATACTGCACCGCCCATTCCTAATGAAGCTGCTAAAATTGCTGTATATACAAACATATTACTATAATCACCTGTTTGTGGTGAATTAACATTGCCATCTGATGAATCGCCAGTTGTTGGGTCTTTTACAGATGGGTCATCAGGATTTGTTGGATTCTCTGGGTCTGTTGGATCTGTTGGGTCCGTTGGAACTTCTGGATCTTTTGGAACCTCTGGGAAACCATTATCCAAATAAGCAAGCCACATCTTGTAAGTTGTATACTCTGGGTCTGTTGTGCTATCAGCCAATAATTTTGCTGCAAGAGTGTCATCATAGTACTTTACACTTGTTCTTGTAGAATAATATATCATATCTACATTATCTACATTATCCAGTTTTTTGCCTTCATAGACATAATTAAACATATCCCATTGATTTACAATCTTCTGGTCGGCTCTTGTTGGTGTAACATCTGAATACAATGGTCTATATGCTTTGCTGTCAGCATCATAAACATAATTGATTGCCCAAGTACCATCACCATCAACTAAAAAGATATCAAAACCATTATTCATTGAAGTATCATGTACAATCTCTGTTTCCTTACCTTCAATTTTAACGTCCTCTAACCACTTTGCTGCGCCTTTTACTGCATCAATCACTTTACTTGAAGGATTGTGAATAGTCATAAGATATTCTACTACTTGCTTTGTTGTCTCAGCATTTACAGATTCTCTCTCATAAGTACGTCCCATTGTAACAGTGCCATCACTCTTTACTTGTGAAGCCCAGCCTGCTTTAACACCATCATTTTCAACCTGTGTCAACACAAGGAAATCATTTCCTTTTGCAACAGCAGCTTCTACTGGTGCCATATCCATAGAACGTCTTGCAAATACATAATTTTGATTGTTGAGCATAGACATATCAGACAATAGTGTTAAAACTTCTGTTGTTACCTGATTACCAATAACAGTATTGCCATTAAAACCTTTTGCTGCTGTAGGTGACATACTCCAGCCACCATTTGCATTTTGGTTTTTAACAAGATAATCAATACCCTTTGCAAATGCATCTGCATACTTACTGTCTTGTGGATTGGTCTCTGTAATAAACTGTGCAAGATAACGAAGCTGTGCAACTGTTGAACCATTTTCTAATGTTGATTCCTGCTTTAATGTACCAATCTTGCTTGCAACATCTGCCTGAGCCATATCTAAATTAGCTGGAAGTACACCAAAACCGCCGTCTTCATTTTGAAGTGCTACAACATTATCAGCAATAGCCTGTGATACAGCATAACTGTCTGTCAATGCACCATCCATAAATGTATCATAACGATTTCCATATCCTTCTGCTTTTGTCTCATAAGAAGGAACATTTACATCATTAAAGATAGGAATTGCTGCATAAAAACTTTGTACATTACCATCTTGATAAATATCAGCTTCAAATGTGTTAAGCACATAAGCTACTGGTAAATAAGTTACAAAGTAATCTTCGGTCAAATACGTATTAAAATCAGCAAACTGTTCTTTTACATTAACCTTTGTAGGAACCTGCGCATCCGATAAAACACCTTCCTGTTTCTTTCCGTCAATTGTTACATCTTTAGAACCAATTGTAAATCCTAAAGTTGTTCCATTCATTGTAATAGTAATTGTGTCTCCACTTTCATTATATACGCCGCCTATCTGAGCAAACATCTCCTTCATTGGAGCCATCAAATCGCCATCGGCTGTCGTCTTCTTATAGTCACCTGTAGCGAGAACATTTGCATTTTTGTCGAGCCATACTCTTTGATAATTATCTATAAGAAATACTGGGTCGTTTGTATTAAACCATACTCTTCTAATAGTCATGTTAGAAAAATCATACTCGCCTTTAGTTACTGTTGCTGCTTGTACATTTACAGTAACAAGCGGTGCAACACCTGCTATAAGAGAGGCTGCCATAATTCCAACG
Organism: uncultured Lachnospira sp.; assembly: GCA_910589305.1. Taxonomy (GTDB): domain Bacteria; phylum Bacillota; class Clostridia; order Lachnospirales; family Lachnospiraceae; genus Lachnospira. Next base: position 54,923 of record CAJUTV010000012.1, read on the forward strand.
ACTGCTTTTTTTATTGTTCTTTTCATTATATTACCTCCCTATTGATTCAATGCGGCTGCCCAAGCATCATAAAGTTTCTGTGCATTGCTTTCTGTGTTTGTATTGGTGTATGAATAGCCGCTTCTTCTCTCGTGCATACCAAGATTTTGTGTATAGTTTGCAATTCCATCTCTTCCAGAGAATATCTCATAGAACCTGCTTGAAGTTAACTTTTTAGAAATATCAAGTCCGTAATATTCACCGGTTATATCAAGTCCGTAGAAACGACCATACATCTTAGTTTGTGTACCATCTTGTAATACTAATCTGTCTTTTCCAAGCTCTCTTGTTCTATCAGTTATGTTATATAACTTATATCCTGTAAAACCTATTTCTTTTGTCCAGTTATAATAACTTTCAATAGCTGTTTTGATTTCATCTGTAGGATTTTCTATATTACATAAAACACGAAGTACCGTTGCACTTTCTGCTGTACATACAGATGGAAGCTCAAATGCTCTTCCCCCTGTAGGAACTGGCTTGTCCAAATCTTCATCATACTGCTGTGCCCAGCCAGTCTTTACACCATCAACAACAACTTGTGCATCCAATGTAAAGCGTAAGCTCTTATCCCATGAAGTTTGGAAATTTTCTTGTGTAAGACCAACAGCTTTTACATTGTCTGTCTGATTTTTTGCATCCGTTCTTGCCCATGCAAAATCATCACAAAATGTGCTGCTTGTTAAACCTTTGTCATAAGACATTGCATATACTACTTCCATCATATCTGGCATAGCATTATCATTAAATGTAATATTGCCAAAATATCCTACGCCATATGGCCAATACTGTGTCCAGCCACCACTTTCTGTCTGTGCATCAAGTACATACTTCATACCTTTCCAGAAACCTTTTTCAATAGTGTCAAGCTCTGCCTGATAACCAGCAAACAAATCTGGATACTCTTTTGACAAACGAATAACACGTGTCAAGAACTTAACATGTCCATGTGTAGCACCATTGTCAATTGTTGAGTAAGCATGTGGGCAAAATTGTGGAAATGTCTCATTTAACAAATCCCAGTCTTTATTTGTCTTACCCCAGCCGCCATCTTCATTTTGATAAGTAGGGTCACATACCATAACAGCTGCGCTAACCATTTCTTTAACATTTTTAGTTACGTCTTCAGCAGTTACCTTATCTGATACTGTAATACGGTCTTTTAATGTGTTATAATTATTAGAATCACTCTCCATCTTCTTTGTCGTATAATTAGACTTTGAGTTTGTAACAGGCTCTACAGCGGCATCTGAATAATAGAATGCAAATGCCATCTCCATTCTGTGCATTGCATCATTCCACATTACATTGCCACCCAATGCTTCTGCTGTAAATTTTACTGGAAGATAACAAGCATAATATTGATTTCCCTTGTCGTCTTGTTCATTTTCAACAGCCTTAAAATATGGTGTAAGCTCACTTTGCATTGTCAGTGTCTTTTCAGTTTTTCCATTATTTAATGTTGCTGTTGTGCTTCCAGCCTTCATTTTAAGTGTCAAACCATTGTATGTAATTGTAATATCTCCTGTGGCTTGGTCTGCATCAATATCAGCAGTGATATCCATAAATGAATATTTTAATGGAGCCATCATACCTTCAGGATTACCCTCCCCTAATTTCATCTCTGCTTTAATAAGTAATCCTTTTTCGAGTTCTTCTGGAGCCCATTTTCCTCCATTACTCTTCGTGTATCTGTTTGGTTCATATTCTGGCACCGCCAAAAACTTGATAACTAAATCAGATACCTTCACTTCTTCACCTTCAGCCGCCATTGTCTGCATAGGTTCTATTGCAGGTAATGCAACATATACGCTTGAAGTCATTACTGCACATAATCCCAGTGCAGCCAAAGCTTTCCAGTGTTTTGTCTTCATAAAAAGCTTTCCTCCTTTTTTACTTTTGTGAAAAAACTTTTAATAAAATTTTTCCCCATGATTACTATAACCTTTATAATGATTAAAGTCAAACCTTTTACAGCTTTTATTTTTTTTTGTTAAATACTTCTAAATTTTTAACTATTTTCTATGCAAAAATAAATGTGTAATTTAGATATTAAATTTTATCTAAATTACACATTTATTTTATTAAAAAAGAGTTGCTGAGCAGCTCTCGCAAGTTCATAAATCAAATAACGTTTGTTATGAACTTGCTAATAAATTGAACTTTCCTACAAGATAAAAAAGTACATATTAATTTATTCATTATTGTAACTTTTTTTATCTTCTTCTTTTTCTTCTTCCTGCGGCAGTTTTTTATATTGGTCTGTTTTTTTAAATTCTTCCATTGTATTATCATAAGCTGCTAAAGTTTCTTTGATTGCAGAATCATCTTTACTTATTCTTGAAACTGCATCAACATATACTTCTTGTGCTTCCTGCTTTGATTTACAAGCTTCAAGTCTTCGCTCCAACGCCTCTCGTTTCATCTGAACTTTTACCATCTTAGTATACTGTACAGGATTATTGATACGCAAATACTGCATCTCATCATAACTCAATTTTTCGCCCTTATCAATTTTTCTTTGAATTTCCTTAACAAAATCTTCTTTTTGTTTATCTGTCATAGCAGTGGTTGGGTCAAATATACTATCAATTGCTTCTTTAAAAATCATTCCCATATTTTGTGCTGTGACAGGCTGAGTTTCTTCATTAAAATTTTCTTTTTTTTGATAATTGGAAAAAATAGTATTATTATTTTTATGAATGTTTGCTAAATTATATATCATTTTTAGCCTCATTTCTGCGCTGCTTTTTGCACAAAAAACTAAAAGTTTTTACGAGTTTGTGGCAAGCAGCGCAGGCACAAATCTCGCGATTGAAAATTTTAATTTTCAATCTTTTCAGCTTCAACTAATGCGGCAATCTCAGAATCACTTATATTTTCTAATTTTTTTCGTATTTCCTCCGCATGCTTTTTCTCCATTCGGATGCGCACTTCTTCCTCTATCTCTTCTCTGATTTGGTCTTGTGCTTTATCAAAACTGGTAAGCAATTTCTTCCACTGTTTTACAGTATAAGCATTAGAGCCTATCTGTATCTTTTGTTCAGTCTCACCATTTCTATACTTTTCGCTCATCTCAACCATTTTTTGATGAAATATAGCATCATAATTTTTTACATCTTGTGATGTATCTTCATTACTTGTATTATTTGTTTTGCCATCATTATTTGTGGTTTTATTTTGATATTTTTGATATGAACCACCATAAATTTCTGAAACACTCATAAGCTCTCCTCACAACTATTTTTATCCATAAAAATTAAATTTGCTCAAATAATTTTCTATTGTATTAGCATTTGATGTATAATTATTAGATATATTTTGTATATTGGCATAAGCATTATCTGATATTCTTGATGATACAAATGCCAATTTTTGAGTAAATGAATCTTTTCCTCCAAGTACCTTTTCTAAGCTATCACAAGAAGCTGCCTTTAACTTATCCTTGTCAATAACCAGATGTCCATCACCTTTTACAGAAATACCTATTTCTTTCAAATCTTCTTTATTTTCTTCTATGATATCCTTCAATCCCTGACAATAAAATAGATTCAATGCACTGGAATCCTTTTTCATATTATCAAGAAGGTCATTATAATTATTTACTAAATCTTCTACATTCTTACAAATATCAGAAGTGTCATTATTTTCTTTTGCCTTGTCAAAAATACCATTTTTTTCGCTGTCTGCAAACAATTCAGCTTGTTTATTTAACTTATCAGCCGTTTTTTCTATCTTCTCATATTTTGATTTATTTGTATGATTTAATGAAGCACTTGCTTTTGACTGCAAGACATCATTTAAAGCCCCTGCTCCTTTATTAGAATCTAAATAATCTAATAAAGTACTGCGGTGAATTGGTAGACCTGCTTTCATTGCCGCTTCATTTAACATCTGTGTTGTAACTCTCATATCAAACCTCATTTCTGCGCTGCTTCTCACCAAAAATTAAAAGTTCTTACAAATTTGTGGCGTCAGCGCAGCCACAAATTTGCCATCTTGTCATTAATTATATATTTCTTTTCTAATACTATATCGACACATTTTATATTTACAAAAGAATCATGGCGTTAAATAACCATTTTTAACCCTTAAATATCGTGTCAAATGACTATTCACACTCTGCTTTTATAAAATAATTTAGTCCTACAAAATATTGCTAAGCTATTTTTACCTATTATAAAACATTTTGTAATATGTAAAAACATCTTGAGACTGTTCTGCCTTTTTTGTATAATCCCAAATATCATTTAGCCATTTATCCATAAAAATATAAGAATCCCAACACCCTAATGTTTTAAAATCCTTCATTAAACTTTTCATAGCTGCTGTATAATCTGCTTTTGCAAAATAACTATCTGTGCCTGATTTGTCAAACATCATAGCAGATTTTAAATAAGATGAATCATTCACATTGCCTGTTTCTAAATTTAGTATCATCATCTCATTATAACTGCAGCAATTTGGATTAATTTCTTTAGCATTGACTTCTTTCTCAAATTCATTGCCATATCTATCCAATCCTTTAATAATATATACTGGATTTTCTTTAGAATAATTATCTGCGTGATAAATATTAACCGATTCCCCTGTTTTAGGACTTGCATAAGATATCAATGCATCTGAACGAAGCATGACCTTCTGTGTTCCCATACCAACACATGTCAAAACATTTTTCTTAAAATCTCCTTGTTTAGAATGAACAGAATTACTTTTGTCCGATGTCATGATATCTGTATTTACATTTACTCCTGTTACCATTCGTTCCTCCTTTTTCCATTATAATTCATAAATAAAGTCTTTTATAAGCAATCTATATCTTTTTTGTTATTTTTTACTATTCATTTTTTTAACAATTTTTTGCAGACAAACATTCCCTATAAAATAAAAATAACGATAAAATTCTATTTTTAGTCTTATGCTATCACTTACGTTTAGAAGTAACTAATAACTTAAGCCTTAATAAGACTGAACAACCGTCTTTTACATTAGAATTTTTATCGTCATCCTTGACTTTATTAGTTTTTCTTTTTAGAAAAGTATTTCTGTCATAAAATTTTTAACAATCGAACAAACCAAAATTATTTTATTCATATATCTTTCCCATATACAAAATCGTTGCTATTGCTGAATAATCTATATGATTCCAATCTATATGATTATATTCACAAGAAGAATAATCCTCTACCCATGAAAGCATCGCTTCAAGATATAAGTCAATTGTTGAATTTTCCCATTCCTTTGGATTTTTACGAAAATCAAAAATCAACTCATTTAAAAAAGCTAAAAAAGATTCTTTATCAGAAATCTTCTCTATTTGTTCTTTTAAATTATTCATTGATATTTACCTCAAAAAATAATAAAACATAATTATGGTCTATCTTTTTGTAAATACACTTTCAAAAAAGAAATTATTTATATTAACTTTTCAATTTATTTATCGGAATAATTTAAAATTATATAACCCTAATCGTACAAGAATACTTATAATTTTACGTTAAAAATTGTATCATTCACGAAAATAATTTTTATTGTCTCATTAACTTTAATTTGTAATACATTGGCAAATATAAGTAACTATTTTTATATCAAAAAACTGTTGCATAAAGCTTTTTGCTTTGTGCAACAGTTTTATATGTGTTTAATTATAAAGATATATCTACAGCACCACCCTCAGTAACAACTGGTGGAGGAGGTGAAAATGGAATACTAAATCCTCCAATTTCAAGAGATACGCCACTGTCAATACTATTTCTTTCACTTTCCAATCGACCAAAAACGAATTTAAGATATCTCATATCTGCTTTTACAATGTCTTTTAACTCTTCTGCTCTATGTTTTTTCTTTCTAAGTTCCAAATCTTGCGGTTCAACATCTCTTACAAAACTAAACTCTTCAAAAACATCTTCATCGTTCTCATTGCTTTCTTCCATTGCTTCCCTCATAAGCTCTTCAATCTCACGCATAAGCTTGCGCAATTCTTGCTCACTCATCTCAGAAGGCTCTTCATTTTCAGAACGATTTTCTTCTTCAACATCTTCTAAATCCGATTCTTTTTCTTCTTCCAATTCAAGAAGTTCATCATCAATGGCTTTTTTCTCTGCTTCTTCTTGTTTCAAATGTTTTAGACGTTTTTTTGCAACACGCACAATACTTTGTGCATGAATAATCGCATGTCTTAACTCTTCTTCATCATATTCACCAGTGCCAGCTTTTTTGCTGAGTGAAACTAACTTTGTTCTTGCTGATGAAACAGTAAGGCTAGCTGAAAAAGATGTTTTGGCTCTAAGAATCATCGCTGAAACTTCTCTGTGATTATACTGCAATTTTTTACGTGGCTTTGTATTTGAATTATAAGTACTAACAGATTTTGGAGTCTTCTTTCTTATTCCTGTAATGATAAGTTTCCCACCAGTACCCATTCCTCCAACGAGTAAACTCATGTTATCATCTCCTTATCAATACAATATATGCCAAGTTTAAATTACATAATCAAATTGCTGTCCAATTTTCTTTTCCTCGTCCGTCTGAACATAATCACTCATACTTGTATAAATTGTATTATTTACTTTATTAAGGAGCTCATCGATAGAAGATGCTGTAATGGTAACAATATCCTCCGATTCCTCTGCCTTATCCGCCTTGTTTTTATCTCGGCTTTTCTTAATCCGCTCTTCTTGCTGCTCTTTTTTAGTTTTCTTTGCCTCGTCTTTTCTTTCTTGACGCTTTGCCTCTGCCTTTCTTGCAATACGTTGTTTTTGTAATGCTAAGGACTTGTCTACAACTGCAAAATATGAGGCAGTTCCATTATCATTGACCTGCATACCATATCCTTTTACTTTTGCTCCAGTTGCAGATAACTGCTTTCCTAGCTGTGATAAACCACTTGCAGCATTTGCAATAATGCCCTCATACTGCTTACGATAATTCTCATCTGAAGCCATCTTTTCAATTTTTTCTTCATCAATAAGAACAACCATCTTATTTGCATTTGCATAACTTGCCGCTTTTGATTTTGCATATTCTTTTTGGTCTGCACTTACAAGAATAAAATCCATATTAGAATATTTCTTTTTAAGTTCCTCATAATACTTTGCTGCCTGTTCGCTTAATTGAGGCTCTCCAATTGTTTTACCACTAACTTTCGTTTTTTGGGTTCTGTTTGATGTCTCGGTCTTCTGCATTGAGGCAGCTTGCTGTGCACCAGACATCGCTTCTGAAATCATACTCATAATTATCCTCCTTGAATTTGAGTTATTAGGGGACTAAACTCCATTTTAGCCAATTACCCTTATAAGTTTTATCGACACACTATTTAAAAATTTTAACCTTAACTATATACAAATTTCCATATAATAACAATAAATATCTACATTTTCAACCTATTTTATATTTATACAATATTTTCAACCTTTATTATATACAATAATTTTATAGGGTTGTGTTGGATTTCTATTTTTGATAGAATGACTTTTAATATTGTTAATTTAAATAATCTTTACTCTTATATTCAGTATAACTGCTGTATTTAAGATGACGCAAGAACAAATAAAAGTAAGATAACAGCTGATTGTAGAAAGGCATGATTTTTTATGATACATGGCAAAGATATAACATTTTCATACTCAATGAATACAGATGATAAACCTATTATTAACCATGTTGATTTTGATGTTGAACCAGGACAATTTGTAGCTATACTTGGAGCAAACGGAAGCGGAAAGTCTACTTTTTGTAAATTGTTAAATGGCTTGCTTTTGCCTCAATCTGGAAGTTTAACTGTCGCAGGTATTGATGTAACAAACACTGATATGATATGGGAATTACGACGTAAAATAGGAATGGTATTTCAAAATCCTGACAATCAATTTGTGTCATCTGTTGTTGCGCAAGATATTGCATTTGGATTGGAAAACTACGAATTTTCAAGAGAAGAAATTGATAAAAAAATAGTACAGGCTCTTGAGATGGTCAATATGCAAAAGTTTGAAAAAGCATGTCCCTACTATCTTTCTGGAGGACAAAAACAGCGTATCGCAATAGCTGGAATTTTAGCACTTAATCCAGATATTATCATATTTGATGAGGCGACCTCTATGCTTGACCCTACTGGAAGAAAAGAAATTCTTGATATTATACAAAAACAAAAAGCTGTAGGACAAACTATTATTATGATTACACATTATATTGAAGAAGCTGTATTTGCTGATAAAATATATCTTATGAATCATGGCTCATTTTCTGCATGTGGAACACCTATTGACATACTTACAAATTCTGAACTTTTAGAACAATCAGGTATGCTTCCCTTGACGGCTGTAAAACTATATAAAGATTTACAAAAAATGGGAATTTACTTAGACCACTGTCCTATTACCATTGTTGAACTTGTGGAGGAATTATGTCAATTGCAGTAAAAAATTTAAGTTTTCAATATGAAACTGGGACGCCTTTTGCTACTGATGCCCTGCAAGATATTAACTTTACTATACCAAAAGGCGAATTTGTAGGAATTATGGGACATACTGGCTGTGGAAAATCAACATTATTTCAGCTTATATGCGGTCTTCTTAATCCTACAAACGGAACTATTTTTATAGATGATGAAGATATTTTTCAATATTGTCATTCGCATAAACGACACAAAAATCATTATGATAGAAAATCTCTGAGAAAAAAAATAGGAATTGTTTTTCAATATCCTGAAAACCAACTGTTTGAAACAACTGTTGAAAAAGATGTCGCTTATGGATTAAAACATATAAATATATCTATGTCTGAAATAAACAATCGTGTTAAATGGGCATTAGAAATAATGGGTTTTTCTTATGAAACTATACGTCATGTATCGCCATTATCACTGTCAGGCGGTGAAAAAAGACGTGTTGCAATAGCTGGTATATTGGCAATACGTCCTGACTATCTTTTGTTAGATGAACCTATAGCTGGATTAGACCCTATTATCCGGCATAAGTTTATGCAGCTTCTCCAAAAGCTAAATCAAGATGGAATGACCATATTAATGATTTCGCACAATGCAGACTGTATCAGTGAATATACAAAAAGACTTCTTGTATTGGAGAAGGGATATTTAATTGCAGATAATACAACACACCATTTATTTTCAGATATGGACTGGATAACTTCGCATCAGCTCGGAATAAGTCAAAGTAAATTAATTTCCTATGAATTACAAAAACGCGGCTGGAATATTCCTAAAAATGTAATTACTTATGAGGAGCTTTTACACTCGCTGCAAACTATTATACAAAATAGATAAAAATTATAGATTGATAAAACTTTAACAGCTTATAGATACTTATATATTAAACAAGCATAGACAATTTGTTTGAACAATATTAAAGTACCTTTGCAAATTTTTATTGTATAATTCCTGCGCTGTGCTTCAGAATGGAGGATTTTTATGCCGTTGACTGGAAAATATATACCTGGCAATTCTCTTATCCATAAATTTGATGTACAAGGTAAGATTATTGTTTTTATTATACTTATTTTTATGACTATTTTTGCCAATTCTTTTATTGGATATATATTGTTGTTTACCGTTCTTGGAATTATAATAGCTCTATCAAAATTTCACTTAAAACTTATATTTTCTTCTATAAGACACATATGGAAATTTTTTATTGTTATTTTTATTTTAAATATGTTATTTTTTAATGGTGACACAATATTATTTCAATGGAAATTTATTCACCTTACCAAAGAAGGTTTACATCATGGTATCACGATTATACTTAATGTTTTTATTATTTTAATCTTAGGAAATATATTTACACTTACCACAGAAGTAACAGAGATGATGAACGGATTAGAGACGCTTCTTATGCCTCTATCCTACTTTAAAATTCCAATTGAACAAGCTGTTTTGATATTGACTATATCGTTTCAGTTTATTCCAACTTTATTACAGGAAAGCAATACAATCCGCAAAGCACAAACGGCACGTGGTGCTGATTTTGAAAGTAAATATTTACACAAAAGAATCATGGCTATGGGTGCGTTATTTATCCCTGTATTTATAGCTGCATTTAAACGTGCAGACGATTTATCCATTGCTATGGAAGCACGTGGCTTTCGCGATGCTAAACATCGAACTAAAAAAAAATATTCAAAAATTTCTATATCAGGGTGGATAACAATTATAATATTTTTACTATTATTTATAATAGAAATATATATATAATTTATTATGTATTTTATAATTATTTTAATTTTACAATTTTTATCAATATATTATAAAAGAAAGGAATAAAATCAAAATGAATACTCTATCAACTACCAAAAAATCTATAATTTGCGCTATATGTATTGCTTTATGCTATATTTTTCCTATGATATTTCATGTGTTTGGTGCTGGTGCTATTTTTTGTCCTATGCACATTCCAGTATTTATCTGCGGATTAATTTGCGGATGGCCTTATGGTCTTATGTGTGGTCTTACTGGACCAGTTATTTCTTGCGTGCTTACCTCTATGCCGCCCGTTGCAATGCTGCCCTCAATGATTGTTGAACTAATAACATATGGTGTTGTTTCTGGACTGCTTATCACATATATTCATACTAAAAATACATATGCGGATTTATATATCTGTCTTATTACTGCAATTGTATGCGGCAGGATTTTATCAGGAATTGCAAAAGCTGTTTTATTTACAGGCGGTAACTACTCCATTGCCATATGGATATCTTCCTCTGTTGTTACAAACTGGCCAGGAACTTTAATTCAACTGATTTTTATCCCAAGTATCCTTGTTGGATTAATGAAAGCACATCTTATACCACAACGATATATCAAAAAAATATAAAGGATTAAATAAAATGTCACAAGAAAAGATAATTAATTTTTTTAATAAATGTGCTCTCTATTGGGACGAATGGGCAATCAGAAAAGAAGATATCCTTGTTCAATTATTAGATAATGCAAAAATTACTGCGGGTATTGACGTTTTAGACATTGCATGTGGCACAGGATTTTTATTTTCTGATTATATAAGAAGAAATGTTCATTCTGTCACAGCAATTGATTTGTCACCTGAAATGGTGCGAATTGCAAAAGAAAAAACTAAAAAATTATTTGATAATAAAATAACCAATAGCAACGTATGTGAATCACCTTTATGTTCAATTAATATTATTTGCGGTGATGCGCAAACTTACCAATTTGACAAGCTATTTGATGTTGCTATGATATTTAACGCATTTCCGCATTTTATGGAACCTGAAAAAATTATAGTCGCTACTGCTAAAAATCTTAAATATGGCGGTCGCATTGCTATTTCCCATGACATAGGCAGACAAGAATTAGACCATCACCATCAAAAAAAAGCCAGTGAAATATCTATTCCTCTTTTACATCAAGATGATTTGATAAAATTAATGACACCTTACTTTAATATAGATGTTGTAATTGCTAATAATCATATGTTTCAGGTCTCAGGAATAAAAAAATAAAATGTCCTATATAATAATGTATAGCAAAATAATATAACTATTTTATAATAAAAATTCAAAATAATAAAAAAGTATGTCTTATAATTTATTTAACAATAAATCTTATAGACATACTTTTTAATCTATTATATTTAATTACAGCTTACTCCGCCATCAATTACAACAACTGAACCTGTCATAAATTTTGCTTCATCGCTTGCTACATAAAGTACTGCTGAAGAAATATCCTCTACTTTTCCCTGCGGAATAGACCTATCCAATCCTGCCATAATTCTGCCCATACCAAACTGATTGATATTAGTCTGACTCTGCATAACTTCTGTCTCTACACCTCCTGGACAGATAACATTACAGCGAATCTTTCCCGTATACATATAGGCTGTATTTTTTGATATACCTACCAACGCGTGTTTAGAAGCTGTGTAAGCTGCACCAGCACGACAGCCATTAACGCCGCCAATTGAAGCTACATTAACTATATTTCCTCCGCTTTCCTGTCCGTTCATTACTTGAACAGCCTTGCGCATTGCATATACTGGACCATCAAGATTTACAGACATAATCTTTCTCCATAAATCATTGCTCATATCTCCCACAGGAGTAAACTCGTCCATAACGCCAGCATTATTAACTAATATATCAAGCTTGCCACATTCTTTTACAGCATATTCAATCATGCCTTCATTAACTTCTTCTAAGGATACATCACCAACATATGAAAGAATTTTGCCTGATAATGACTCGGACTCTTTTACAAGCTCTTCCAAACGTTCTTTTCTACGTGCAACTGCAATAACTGTAGCCCCTTCTTTTGCAAAATCTAAAGCAATCTGTCTTCCCATTCCAGAACTTGCTCCTGTTACCACTACACTTTTGTTTTCAAATTTCATGTAAAAATCCCCATACCTTTCTTATTTATTTTGCAATTTTTTGCAATTTCATCATATCATTTCTTATAGTATTTCGTCAATTAATTAGTTAAGCGGATATTCGCAATCCGCTACGCTACTTGCTCATAACCTCATAGCTACTATCGTAGCTTTTCAGTGGGAGCTTATACTCCCACTGAAACAAGCAAGTCCCCACCCCCACTTATGCCTTTGCAGCATTGAAGTGGGGACTTCCTTGATGAGGTTAAATGCACTGGAAATTTTTACAAATAAATCATATTAATATAAATTCAAAAAAGATTGTTGTATGCTAAAAATTATGTTATATTTTCAACATAGGAAACCATAGAGCCATAGGCGGCTTACCCTCTTATTCTTTGGAGGATTTTTAAGCCCTCTGTTCTTACGAAAGGAGGGCAATACAATGATTACATATTCTGAGTTTTTTCAGTTTTGTTTACTTGTTGTTTCCCTTGCAAATTTGTTTTATCAAATTTACAAGGATAAAAAGAAATAGCCGCCAACTATTCGCACTAGATGACGGCTGCATAATGTAGCTAACAACTTTGAGGGTAGCCGCTTTATGGCTTTCCCTTTTTATATTTTTACTATAGCATATCAAATCATATGGCGCAATAAAATTCTTAGTAAAAATACATTTTAATATAAAATTAAAATAGTTGTTCTATGCTAAAAATTATGTTATATTTTCAACATGGGAAACCATAGAGCCATAGGCGGCTTACCCTCTTATTCTTTGGAGGGTTTTTAAGCCTTCCATTCTTACGAAAGGAGGGCGATGCAATGATTACATACGCTGATTTAATTCAAACAGGTATTTTTATTGTTGCTCTTGTAGGATTGTGTTATACAATCTTTAAAGAGAAAAAAAAATAGTCGCCAACTACCCCAAATAGCTGGCGACTGACCTTGTAAAAGGTTTCAGCATATCATAAGGGTAGCCGCTTTATGGCTTTCCCTTTTTGTATTTTCACTATAGCACATCAAATCATATGACGCAACAAGGTTTTTATAATTATCATTGACATTTTTACCAAAACTTCTTATCATTGGATTGATAAAAAGTTACGTTTATACCTTCAGAAAGGAACGACAAAAAGATGATTCGATTTGCTATTATAGGTTCTGGCTGGCGAAGTTTATTTTATGTACGAATTGCAAAGGCAATGCCCGACCATTTTGAAATGTGTGCATTACTTTGCCGAACAAAAGAAAAAGCAGACAAGCTTGCTGATGAATATCAAATTTATACGACTTGCAACGAAGCAGATATTGTTGCTAAAAAACCAGATTTTATTATATCAGCAGTTTCAAAAGCAAATATGTATGATACTTGTATACATTGGCTGTCCTGCGGATTTCCTGTTTTATCTGAAACACCAATAGCACTTGAACGAAAAGCCTTAGAAAATGTATGGGATATGTGCCAAAATGGCGCAAAATTGCAAGTGGCTGAACAATATTTTTTATATCCATTTAATCGTAAAATAATCAATCTTGTTGAATCTGGAATTATAGGAACTCCTGTATCAATAACTATTTCTGCAATGCATGATTACCACGCAACCAGTATTATTCGACGAATGTTACAAGTTGGATTAGAAGATTTAACAATTTCAGGTAAAAAATTTATGGTTCCTGTAACCGATACAAAAACCCGATATGAAATATTAACCGATGGACAAGTTGTAAACAAAGAAGAAAAACATCTAATTATGGAATATGAAAGCGGTAAAATTGCATTTTATGATTTTATGTCAGACCAATATCGCAGTGAAATTCGCAATCGTTATTTAAATATTCGCGGAACAAGAGGTGAAATTATTAACGATAGACTATATTATCTTAATGAAGATAATATTGCTTGCACCCAAAATATTGATTATAAAAATCCTTATGAAAAATTTAACTTAACGGAAGATGAATCAGCAATTGCAGCTATTTTATTTGGAATGATGGACTATATTAATACTGGAAAAGAAATTTATCCTATGAAAGAAGCTGTTGAAGACGCCTATCTTTCAATCTTGATGAATCAGATAGAACATGATAAAATAACAACGCTTTATTCAGATAAAGATAGAGTGTGGAAATAAGTTAAGCGGATATTCGCAATCCGCTACGCTACTTCCTTGATGAGGTTAAATACTTATATAGATATTTGTCTCTCGCGGCAATCGTTAAATAAACAGACAAGTATGCTGTAAGCATGTCCACTTGGCTTGTTGTTTGTGGGGATAGAACATTTATAGTTTAATATTGATAAGTATTAGAAAGGTACGGTTATTAAAATGAAAGTAGCAATTATAGGAATGGGCAATATGGGTAGCAAATATGCTGTTATGATAGCTGAGGGCAAAATTTCTGGAATGGAATTGATTGCAGTAACAAGGATTCGTCCAGAACGCTTCAATTCAATAAAGAATATTCTTCCAAATGACCTTTTCATTTATGAATCTGCCGAAAAACTATTTGCAGCCTATGATGCTAACGAATTTTTTATCGATGCTGTGCTGATTGTTACACCACACTATTCACATGAAGAAATTGCAATAAATGCCTTTCAGCGTGGTCTACATGTACTGTGTGACAAACCAGCAGGTGTATATTCACGTCAAGCGCGCAATATGCTGGCGGCTTATGAACAAGCAAAATTAAAATCACCAACACTTGCATATGGTTTTATTTTTCATCAAAGAACTTTTCCTGTCTATCAAAAAATGAAAGAAATTGTTGAAAGTAAAAAATATGGCAATATTAAGAGAGTGAATTGGATTGTGACCGATTGGTATCGTCCAAATACCTACTATACGGCTGATGCGTGGAGAGCAACATGGGCAAAGGACGGCGGAGGAACACTTCTAAACCAGTGTCCTCACAATCTTGACTTACTGCAATGGATTTGTCAAATGCCTTGTCATGTTACTGGTTTTTGCCATGAAGGAAAATATCACTCTATTGAAGTAGAAGATGATGTAACGGCATATTTTGAATGGGAAAACGGCGCAACAGGTGTATTTATTGCTTCTACTGGAGAAGCTGCCGGTGTCAACCGTCTGGAAATATCGTTAGATGATGCTCTTCTTGTATGTGAAAAAGGTGCATTAAAAATATGCTATTTAGATAAACCTGAAATAGAATATCGAACAGGTTTGCAAGATTGTTTTGCAAAGCCTGCCGTTACATGGGAAGATATCCCTTGTGAATCAAATGAACATGCCTATGAAAAACTCCTCTCTAATTTTGCAAATAAAATTGCAGGTAAAGAGAAATTGATTGCACCTGGAAATGAGGCAATCAATAGTTTATATCTATCCAATGCCATTTATTTGTCCTCATGGCAGCATAAAATGATTGAGTTGCCTAAATCTGAAACAATGCAAGAACAAGCATTTGAACAGAAATTTGAAACATTGCTAAACAAAAAAGCAAATAATAAATGACATACTATATAAGACTAAACAATAAATATTACATTTTGCAAGTTTGTGTCCGTGCTGCAATCACAGGCTTGTTTATACAACAATTTTAATTATAAAAGCGGCACAGAAACGAGGTTAAAACAATGTCTGACAAGAAAATTCCTTATAAAATTTATCTGGAAGAAAGTGAAATGCCAAAACAATGGTACAATGTACGAGCTGATATGAAAAATAAGCCAGCTCCTTTGCTTAATCCTGCAACATTAAAGCCAATGACCGCCAAAGAACTGTCAACTGTTTTTTGTGACGAGTTGGTACAGCAGGAATTAGATGATAAGACGCCATATTTTGACATTCCTGTAGAAATTCAAGATTTTTATAAAATGTACCGCCCTTCCCCACTTGTTCGTGCCTACTGTTTAGAAAAAGCATTAGACACACCTGCTAAAATTTACTATAAATTTGAAGGTAACAATACTTCAGGAAGCCATAAGCTTAATTCTGCAATTGCTCAGGCTTACTATGCTAAAAAACAGGGATTAAAAGGTGTGACAACGGAAACGGGCGCTGGTCAATGGGGAACTGCTCTATCTATGGCATGTTCTTATTTTGGTCTTGACTGTAAAGTATATATGGTAAAATGTTCTTATGAACAAAAACCATTTCGACGTGAAGTTATGCGTACTTATGGCGCTAATGTAACACCTTCACCTTCTGAGACAACCAATGTTGGACGTCAAATTCTAGCAAAACATCCAGGCACAACAGGAAGTCTTGGCTGTGCAATCTCTGAGGCTGTTGAGACAGCCACTTCTTTAGAGGGATATCGCTATGTGCTTGGCTCTGTACTCACTCAAGTATTGCTTCACCAATCTATTATTGGTCTTGAGACAAAGGCAGCTTTAGATAAATATAATATCACTCCAGATATTATTATTGGCTGTGCAGGCGGCGGCTCAAATTTAGGAGGTCTTATCTCTCCATTTATGGGTGAGAAACTTCGCGGTGAAAAGAATTATCATTTTATTGCTGTGGAACCAGCAAGCTGTCCAAGCCTTACAAGAGGTCGTTACGCATATGATTTCTGCGATACAGGTATGATATGTCCATTAGCTAAAATGTATACTTTGGGCAGTGGTTTTATTCCTTCATCAAATCATGCAGGCGGTCTGCGCTATCATGGTATGAGTTCGGTAGTATCACAATTATATGATGACAAATTAATGGAAGCCGTTTGTGTTGAACAGACATCTGTATTTAAAGCGGCTACTCAATTTGCCAGAGTGGAGGGTATTCTTCCTGCTCCTGAAAGCAGCCATGCTATCAAAGTTGCTATTGATGAAGCACTTAAATGCAAAGAAAGCGGCAAGGACAAAACGATTGTTTTTGGTCTTACAGGAACTGGTTATTTTGATTTGGTTGCTTATCAAAAATTCAACGATGGCTTAATGGACGATTATATTCCTACAGAAGATGACCTTGCAGTTGGATTTGCTGGTCTACCTAAAGTTGAACTATAATATAATTATAATAAAAACAGAAGATAATATGAAATGAAACGAGCAATTTATGTCTGCATATAGAACAACAAACTATCCATTAAATCAGCAGGTTATAGAAAGGAATGGTTATCTTTACATGAAAAATCAAAAAACAGACAGCAATGTTTTACTAACGATAACAGTCCTGATTATTATATTATTTTTCTCTATCTTTCTTAATATAATGATTGGAAGTGTAAAGCTAAATCCTGTGGATATTATAAATTGTCTGTTTGGTGATGATAAATCTTCTGTCACTTACACACTAATTACAACAGTCCGCCTTCCACGAATGGTTGGCGGACTATTTGCAGGTATGGGACTTGCCTGTTCAGGAGTCATTCTTCAAAATGTAATGAACAATTCACTTGCCAGTCCTAATACAATAGGCATTAACTCTGGTGCTGGATTTGCTGTTATGCTTTCTATGATTTTGCTGCCTGGAAATTTAGCTGCCATGCCTGCATTTGCATTTACAGGAGCATTTATAACAAGTTTACTTATATTTTTACTTGCTTACTTTGCAGATAGTTCCCGTACTACAATTATTCTTGCTGGCATTACAGTCTCTACATTTTTAAATTCAGGAATTAACACATTAAAATTGCTTGATACTGATATAACCATCAATATTACATCTTTTATGGTTGGTTCTCTTACAGGACTAACAATGAAAGGTCTATTTTTGCCTGCTATCTGTATAAGCATAGCTGTAATAATTTCCATCATTCTATCCAGACTGCTAAATATATTAAATCTTGGCGATGATATAGCACGTTCACTTGGCGTCAATGTATCTGTCATTCGATTTATTCTGCTTATGCTTTCTAGTATTATGGCAGGCTGTGTTGTAAGCTATGCTGGATTAATCAGCTTTGTAGGACTTATTGTTCCTCACATATGCCGTCATCTTTTTGGCAATGATTCCAGATTACTTCTTCCATGCAGTGCACTGCTTGGTCCTATTGCTGTACTGTCATGTGATTTAATTGGAAAAGTCATTTTATCACCATATGAATTGCCTGTAGGTATTATACTATCTTTTATTGGCGGTCCATTTTTCCTATACCTATTAATGAAAAAGAAAGGGGGACGTCGTCTTAATGCTTGAATTTAAAAATATTACTGCCGCCTGTCAGCATCAAATCATTCTTAAAAATATTTCTATTACTGTACCTACTGGAGAAATTACTTGTATTGTTGGTCCTAACGGCTGTGGCAAAACAACTCTTGTGCAATGTCTTTATGGAATATCAAAAGTAATTGAAGGAACAATTTTATTAAATGGCTGTGATTTTTTGAAACTTTCTTATAAAGAACGCGCAAAACAATTATCTTTTCTTCCACAGGTAAGACAAATTATTCCTACACTTCCTGTCAAAACCTTAGTGGAACATGGCCGATTTCCATATCTTGGTTTTGCAAGAAAAAAACAAAAAACAGATATTGATATTGTAAATCAAGTTATGGATTTTACACAGACAACCCCATATTCTAATATGTCTGCGGATGCACTTTCAGGCGGAATAAGACAACAAGTGTTTTTTGCTATGAATTTAGCGCAAAACTGTGATACTATCGTTTTAGATGAACCTACAACCTATCTTGATATAAACCGTCAGCACAAATTTTATGAAGATATTTGTACGCTTAAACAGCAAGGTAAAACAATACTTCTTGTTATTCATGACCTTTCTTATGCTGTTCGTATAGCTGATTATCTTATTGTTATGGATAATAGAAAAATTGCTGCACAAGGAAAACCAGAAATTCTCCTTAAGCAGCATGTTATTGAAAATGTATTTCATGTAAAATGCAAACATTTTAAAGATGAAGAAGGTGAATATTTTTTATTCTTATAGTTATACAATATTTTTCATATTTATAATCACATAATACTTTTTAACCTTTTTAAAATATTCTCACTCATTTTTGTACTGTATTTGTTATTTGCATTGTACGATTATCATATATTTCTTTATTTTATCTTCCTAACAACCCAAAACATTACTTTGTAATTTTCTAATTTAGTACATAATTGTAATTTATTTTATATTAAGAAAAATACTTTTAATGGCAATTTTTCTTTGTAATAGCAAATAATAATTTTTTTAATATATTTATTATCTGTAGTGCAACTTCATTTTTAAAAAGCAGCAATACAACTGCATATATAACAACACTTACAAATATAACAGCAATTGTTGTTATCCATATACCATTTAAAAACATTTTTATAATCCATGCTGATATTATAATACATAAACAACCAACAAAAACCTCTGTAAATACTTTTTTTAAATTTTTTATATGAATATTTTTATCGAATTTTAAAGTAGCAATTAATATCATTACAAAAGAAGACACAGCCGTTGCTACTGCCGCTCCACTCATGTTCCATAAAGGAATCATTATTCCATTTAATATAATATTAACACCTACTGAAACAACACATGCTATCATAAACTGCTTTTCTTTCATTGATGGTATCAATATCATATTGCCTAATATATTAACAATAAAGCCTATTGCCATTGTAATTGTCATAATCTGCATACAGCTAGAAGCTCCAACATACTCATGCCCGCCAAATATCTCAATAAGTTCTGGTGCTATCACGTTAATTCCCACCACACAAGGCATTCCAACAGTCACTGTAAGCAATGAAACTTTATAAAGCATATCATTAATTCGATTATAATTTTTATTGGCAAAATCATAACTTAATTTTGGTATAACAACCCATGCAATAGAGATAACTACTTGACTTACACAATTAATAATCTTAGCCGCTGTACTGTAAAGACCAACAGATACATCACCTTGTGCAATACCTAACATTGTCATATCAATACTGGGAAGTATGGTCTGTGAAAGAGTTGTAGCAAACAACATCATAATAGGAATACTATGCTTTTTTATATTCATTTTTAAGATAAATTTTGTTTTGCAAAATTTTTTTCGATATATGATATTCACTATATTTGCTGCACTTGTTGACAACATAAATATAATTGCATAATTATAATAGTCTTTTTCTTCTTTTACAAAAATAAACATAGCTAAAAGAATAAATAACTGAACAATCAATGTTCTTATTGCAATATATTTAAAGTCCTCCATTGTTGTATTAATCCAATCAGCCCCCAATGTAGTAAATATAATTGGTATGCTTTGAATAAGAATAAGTATTGTATAGCCCTTCAAATCAGGAACAAAAATTAAACAGCCAATAAGAATAAAATAAGAAATAATAGTTGATACAATATTGATAGAAAATATTTCATTAACCGTCTGTGAAAATTGTTCTGTATTATTTTTCACACGACTGCATTCTCTAACTGCATATGTAGTAATTCCCAAAGCTGCAATCAACGTAAAATAATTGACAATTGATGTTCCAAAATTAATTTTTCCTATGTTTTGAGCATGAAGAATCCTTGAAGAATATGGAAATGTTATTAATGGTAACATTATTGTACATACCGTTTTTAACATATTAAAAAATGTATTTTCTTTTAAGCTTATTTCTTTCTTTTTTTGCTCCTTCATATCAATACCAATCTCCATGCCACGCCTCTATGGAGCAGCCAATAATTTAAAATTAATTAGAACAACAACTAGCCTTATTTACAATCCTTTATCATTATAATTTACAAATTGTTGAAAAGCAATAAGCTATATTAAGGAACATTTATTTTAACTTTATCAAGAACGAATTAAGCTTGTCTGTTTACAAAATACCACAATGTATCAATAACATTATAAACAAACAGCAAAACTATTTTATATATTCACTAACATCAAATATTTCTCCCATTTTTACCCGATTTATCATCTCAACTGCATTATTAACCATATTATAATCGGGCATCGCTACCCATCTATAGCCACCATATACATTACATAGCTTTGTTCCACTCTCCTCTTTTATATAATCTAAAGCATACGATTGAACATTCCAATCTTTAGGATTGTTAATTTGCGCTTTAACAAGTCCTGTTATAACTTCTACAGGCATATTTGTAAGAAGCATATCCGATACGGCATCTAAGATTTGAGTATATCTTAAAAGAATAGAAGGCGATATTACTTTATGCAACATAGCAGTGATTGCTGCTTGTTGATTGATTCCTCTTTGAATGTCGCCTTTTATAAAGCACTCTCGCTCTCTTACAAATGCTAATGTTTTAGCACCATCACAATCATTTGCACCCACTACAAAATTGTATTGTTCTGGAGCTGCATTAGTACCATTGGTAAATTCTATATCCGAATAAATCGTGATGCCTCCCATTGCATCAACAATATTGATACAGCCATCAAAATTAATCTTAAAAAAATAATCCACATCAATACCATATAGATTTTCAAGTGCTTCTATAGAATATTGAATCCCTGCATTTCCTGCATGAGTAAACTTGTCTAAACCTGTAATTAAATTACCTCTCTCATCAAATCCACTTATATTAATATAATAATCTCTTGGTGTGGTCACCAATAAAATCTGTTTTGTTTTTGGATTAATTGTCGCTAATATATTAACATCACTCTTACCTTGCTGTGTAATCTTGCCATATTCATCATTACCAGATATATAAACAATAAAACTTTCATCTTTTTTTATAATTTTTTGATTATTTATATTTTCTTGATTAAAAAAGAGTGAATCCGATATACTATCAAGCGTATTTTTCACTTTACCGCTTGCTGTATATCCAAAAACTAATATAACGGATAAAACAATAGCTAAAATTTTTCCAACTATATGCGTTCTTGTATATTGTGAGGTGAAATTATAACATAAAATAAATACTAAAAATAAAATAATTATCACTAGATATTTAAATGGTAAAATATCTAATGTAATTAAATTTTTTAAAAATAATACAGACACTAAAAATTGAATAAAAACAAATAAAATTCCAATAAGCGCTACCATTCCTCGCTTTTTGCGATATTTCATCTTTTTTCTATTTTTAGTTGTTTTTCTAAATACACTCTCAATATCTTTATGTGTTCTTGTAAACATAGTTATCATAATTTCTCCTTTATGCCTTTTTATAAAAGCACATTTATCAATAATTTTGCAAATAAATTTTTTATTTTACAAAAATAATATACGTAACTATGTAAAATTTCGACAAAAA
Source organism: uncultured Lachnospira sp. (assembly GCA_910589305.1). Classification (GTDB taxonomy): domain Bacteria; phylum Bacillota; class Clostridia; order Lachnospirales; family Lachnospiraceae; genus Lachnospira. The sequence goes on from CAJUTV010000012.1 coordinate 77,461, forward strand.
AAACTAAAAACTATTACATTAAAAAATCATACTCAATGTATTTATTGTAATCGTTTTTAGCCTTTTTCTTAATTCTAAACTCAGCCTTTATTTACTTTTAGTTAGCAGGAAAATCCTGTGAATAAATTAAATCACCATTTTTGTCTAAATATGTAACTGTTACAATGGGATTATCTATATTTACTTGATTTTTTAACTCATTTGCCGCATTTATAAATATATTCTTCTGACTTTCCAATGCAGACTTTAATGCCTCTTCCATACCCGCCTGTTTTGCAATCGTTGTATATGTATATTCATAAATCATCTTGTTGCCCTCAGCTTTGAGCTTAATATCTAAACCTTCCATACCATTTAAAAGCTCAACCGATTTTTGTATCTCATCTAATGCCACATAATCTGCAATTGAGGCATATTTACTTCCATAATATTGTGATGTCTCTTGTTTTTGTTCCAAAGCGACACTTGTGCTTTGTTGTTCTAATGCAGTGCTTGTGCCTTGCTGTTCTAATGTAGCATCTGTATCTTGTTGTTGAGCGGTACCTACACCTATTTTAGAATTTCCGCAAGCAGTAAAACTCATAGCAACTATCAAAAAACAACCACAAAAAATCACCTTTAATTTCTTCATCTTTTTCCTCTTTCTTTTATAAACTGAATATATATATCATTTTAATATAAAAAAGAGGACTATTTCAAATGAAACTTCCTCTAAAATACAAATCATTTCATTTATATTTTATATAAAGATTTCATTTTACAATAGTCCCACTCTTATGTACAAGTTTAATTTCTATTTATCCTTAGTTCGCAGGAAAATCCTGTGAATAAATTAAATCACCATTCTTATCTAAATATGTAACTGTCACAACTGGATTATCTACTTTTACTTGTTTCTTTAAATCATTTGCTGCTTTTGTAAATGTGTCTTTTTCAGCTTCTAATGCGCTCTTTAATTGACTTTCCATACCAGCCTGTTTTTCAATGGTTGTATACTTGTACTCATAAACCATCTTGTTGCCGTCAGCTTTAAGTTTGATATCTAAGCCTTCCATGTTGTTTAAAAGCTCAACCGCCTTCTGTGCCTCATCAGATGCTACATAATCTGCAATTGATGCATACTTGCTTCCGCAAGCTGTAAGACACATAGCCAAAACTAAAAGGCAACCACAAAAAATCATCTTCAATTTCTTCATCTTTTTGTCCTCTTCCTTAAATTAAAATATTTTAAATCTTTGCACTAAGATTTAGAACTAGTGTACGCTTTATTTTAAGTAATTTCAATATTAAAATGTACCAATTTTGTACTCAATTTTTTGATAATATTGCTACATTTATATACTCATTTGTTCTTTTTTTCATAACAATTAATACAATAATAAATTTAAATTTTTCTAAATTTATTATTAGCCTGTCATATCCTTTTCAAAATAAAAAAAATCCTCTCTTTTTAGTGCCTCACCTTATGATATATGGGTATTGATAGGATATAAATTGCAAAATTCGACAATTTTAAAATCGCATTTATTGACATAAAAATATACACTTGTTTTTTTAAAATAAATTCATTTAATGATGTCATCAATTTCATCGGTAAAAGTGCTCATCATTTCTTTTGTTTGTTCTTCAAGCTGCCTTATACTTTCTTTTTCTGCCTTTAGTTTTTCTAATCTCTCTTGATTCCATTTTTCTATATTTTCTAGTCTTTCTTGGTCCCATTGTTCTATACGCTTCTCTTGTTCTGTGTTTTTATAATTCCTTCCAGAAACCAATCCATACAACATTAATATCGTAATTATAATAGCAAAAGCATAGATATATGTTAAAACATGTGTAGAATTTCTCCCTGATTGATATAAATCTTCCACTCTTCCCATATTATTATGTGCATAATCCAAATAGATTCTGATATATTCTAAAAAACTATCAAAATCATTTATATTGCCTGAATATCCATTATTTTTAACACCTGCAAGAATAATATCATGTACTTTTTTTTGTGCATTTGTTACATTATTTTGCTTTGCCTTCATATAGTCAAACAATTTTGGTCTTTTTAATAACTTCCACTTAATTGTATTTGTCTCTGCTTTTCTTGAAGAAACTTTTTGATATTGTTTTAAAAATCCTTGTATATATAATAACGTTTTTCGTGTCCAGCCAAATATTTGTTGTATTGTCTCAACAAAATTCAATCGAAATTTATCATTTTTATATAATTCTTTATATTCATCACGATTAAAAAACCATTCCCAGCATCTTATATCATTAATAAGATAGATATTTTTTGCAAGACATATCATATCCAAAATACATTGCTGTGATTTTTCTTCATAAGAAATTTCATCATAAACAAATTCCTGTTCATCATCAATTACTATTTGTTTATGTTTGGGAATTATTTCTTTCCAAGTAATATTTTTTTTACTTGATACGTTTTTTTTATCAAATATATTTTCTGGTTCTAGTACTATTTTTTTATCAGAGATGTTTTCCTTTTGTGATACATCTTTTAATTGCAATACCACATTTTTGTTTGATATTGCTTCTTCTTTCATATTATTGGAGTCCAATATCATATCATTATTTAATATTGTTTGCTCTTTTGCTATATTATCAGGCTGTGATATCTCATCTTTATTCAATATTCTTTCTTCTTTTGTTATATTATTAGATGTTATATTATCAGACTTTAATACCACTGTTCTATCAATTTTTGTCTCTTTTTGCGGTATATCTTCTGTCTTAGATATAATTTCTTTATCCGATATTGTCTGTTCTTCTAAAATATCTTGTGAAATATACTTGTCACTCAATATTTTATTATTTTCAATCGTAGTTTTATATGTATTTTGCAGTTTTGCATACTTAATTGCACTTTTATATGCTTTTTGCAGCTCTTGGAACTCTTCTGGATATTCTTCTGGGTGAACCAATTTCGCTTTTTTTGCATAAGCTGCCTTAATTTTTGATATGTCTGTAGTAACTTCAATACCTAATATACTCCATTGATTTGCACTCCACATAAAAATAACCATGCCTTTCCATAACCTGCGAATTTAATAAACAACTTGCTGTTGTATGCGCAGGCACAAATATAAAATCATTTGTTTTTCACACTATTCATCCTCTTCACTCCAAAATGATTCATCAAAATTATCAAAATCAAAATTTCGTCTCTCAATAGCTTCTAACATAACAGCAAGCTTTACATACTGCTCATGAACTTCTCGCTCTTTTCCAGTATTGGCAAGCTCTTTAAAATATCTTACCATACTCGCAATATATTCTCTTATCTGAGGATTGCTCTCTTGATAAAGTCTTTCTGCTTTTTCTATAAGAAGCTTATTTTCTTCCAATTCCAGCGGATGCAACGTCATCTTTTTCAATTCTTCAAGTCTTCTATCCAATTCCTCTTTTGATAAAACCATATTTTTATTTAATATGACTTTATGTAAATTTTGATTAGAACCTTGAATCCTAATATCAAGAATACCATTGATATCATACATAAATGTCACTTCAACACCGACAGCTCCCTTTGGCGCTCTTGGCAAACCGTCTACTCTCATATTGCCAAGAAGTAAGTTCTCACTGGCTACCAAATTTTCTCCCTGATAAATAGGAAAATCAAAACTTGTTTGATTGTTATTTACTGTTACATAATATTTACTTCTTTTACAAGGCAACGTTTCATTTCGTTGTATAATTGGTGAAAAGGTACCATCATATATTGCTGTTCCCAATGAAAATGGGCATATATCAGCTAAAATAACATCTTTAATTTCGCCTTTTCGCTCTTTAATAGCAGAAGCAATACCAACACCCATAGCAATACTTTCATCTGGATTATCATCTATCACTACTTCCACATCTAATAAACTTTTTATATATTTTGCAACAACTGGCATCTTAGAAGAACCACCTACAAGTATTATCTTATCAATTTCTTCAATTGTCATATCTGCATCATTAAGCACCTTTTTAATAGGTTTTGACATACGTGTAAACAATTCGGAGGCAATATGTATCAATTCTTGATTGGATACACTAATCGTATATTCTTTTTCTTCCAACCAAAATGTTCTTGTAGCATTATTCGTATGAGTCAACTCTTTTTTTAAAGCTTCTGCTTCTTTTTTAATAATTCCTTGTTCCTCTAATGTAAACATACTTTTTGATGTATGATTTGACTCATAAAAATAATTTGCTATAGCTTCATCAAAATCTTTTCCGCCAAGATAATTATCTCCCGCTACTGCCTGTATTTCTACCATCTGGTCAAACGCTTCAACAAGCGATACATCAAGTGTTCCGCCTCCAAAGTCAAAGATTATAAAACTTTCATCATTATCTGTATTTACATGATGTTTCAAAGCGACAGCAGAAGGCTCATTGATAAGTCTTTCTACCCGAAGACCTGCCAATGTGCCTGCATTTTTTGTCGCACAACGCTTATCATCATTAAAATAGGCTGGCACGCTGATTACAGCTTCTGTCACCTCTTCATTCAAATAATTTTGTGCATCTTCTTTTAACCTTCTTAATACAAATGATGATAATTCCTCTGCTCTATATCCACGCTTTCCTACATAATACATTCTATCCGTTCCCATATTGCGCTTAAATTCGCTAAATGTTACTGCTGGATGAGTAATTAATCGTTCTTTTGCAATCTTTCCTACATAGACTTCTCCATTATCATCAAAACTAACTACAGATGGTGTCAAATACTCACCAAAAGAATTTGGTACAAGCTGAATATGTCCATCTTTCCAAACACTGACAAGACTATTTGTCGTTCCTAAATCAATACCAATAATTGCCATAACTTTACACCTTCTAAGTAAATCTAATAAGGCAATTATACAATGATTATAATAAATACTTCAACAACTTTTCTAATTGTTTATATAAATTCGCATAAAAAATTTTTTATACCAATTTTTATTTACTTTGATTCCTGCGAGAAACAATAATTCCTACAGTAACCAGAGCCAATGCAAATAAAATTTGGATTCCCATATAAGAAAATAGTTTGCCAATATTTTCTGTGCCATGTTTTTGAATATGAATTAATGCTAATTGATACCAATAGGTTGGTAAAAAATGTGCGATTTTAATTACTGTATCACTTAAAAATTCCATAGGAACAAAGACACCGCATAAAAAGCTCATGCCTAGTGACACCGTATTGCCAATCATATTCATTGTGCTGTCATTTTTAATTAACTGGCTTACTAAATAAGTAATAGCTAACGCTACAAACATATAAGATATAGCATTTGTCATATATAACAGCCACTGCATAGAAAGAATTTCTGTCTTAAATGCAAAAACTGCCAATATAAAAAATATAAAAATAATGGCAAAACCAGAACACACAACCCCCATCAGTGTCTCTTTGCTGATTCTTGCAAAAGAGTATGCGGAACATGCAATTCTGCTTCTTAAATCTTTTTTCTGAAAGATAACTAAAACTCTTCCTATTGTAATTACACACATAATAACAATAATCCAGCTCATATAATTAAAGAAATAATAGACTGCATTATAATTTATATTATTTTCTTTCTCAACAATCTTTGTAGACAATTCTGTATTTGCTGTTTTGGCAGCTTTTTCCATAGCACTGCTTATATCTATTCCACTGACAGCATAACTTTTTGCATATTTGACAAATCGATTATAGTCTTGTTCAAAAAGCTGTGATGTATACGTATTTGGTATCGCTATTATCTCAATATAATCTTCTAAATTGGATTGATTTGACTTAAAATTTTCTCCGAAATCTTTTTTTATTTTTACTATACAATCCACATTTCTATTAAACAACTCATCCTGCATAACTTCTACACTATCATTTTCAATTGATTTTAATTCATGTTTTTTTGACATATATGCTACAATATCTTTGCTCACTTGGCTATTATCATAATCAAATACTGCAAAGTTACATTTTTTATCTGAAAAAGAAATTTGTTCTTTAACTGAATTAGGTACAATAAACCCAAACAATATTATAGAAAATATACCAATATATAATGCCCATTGACCAAGATACCCTTTTAAAACTTTAAAATATACTTTAAAGACTTGCATATGTATTCCTCCTTAAAATCTGAACACTGATTGTCAAAAGAACAACCATAATTGCTACTAAAAGTGCAATATCCACAAAATATCTATTATAAGAATCATATACATTTAATGAATAAAAGGCATCGGATATCAGTGCTGCAGGATTGAGACGATTTAATATTGGAATTGTATGTTCTATTGTATCTTTGATACCTGAAGCCACCAAATCAGCCATAACCGATAATCCCATACCTATTGAAACACATATCCCCATTTTAGCTCCATCTCCAATTTTGGCAAAAGAGCCTATAATTGCGCCTATTGCCAATCCTACACATGGACCTAACAATAAAATAAGTAATATTGCCGGATATTTATCTCCAAAACGAATACCTATAATATTCATATAAATAAATGCAATAATCATCACTGCAAATTGTGTTGTCACCATAGCCAAAAATTCGGAACAAAGCATCATAGCCTTACCTCTTGGAATAATTGCTCTTCTTATTCCAAGACTGCTTGTATTTGCCTGCATTTTGCTAATTCTTTCTACTGCAATAAATGATGCAAACATACTGCTCATAGCAAAGATGGCATAAAAATAATTATAATATACATTTTGGCAACCATCTGACGTTTTTCCTTCTGTAAAATATGTTTTATTATCCAATAAAGATTTAATTGCCTCACTTTTTTGCTCTTCTGAGGCAGTACTGCTTATAATATTTTTAACAACATCTTCTGATTGTGTATATTGTTCAATAATTGTTTTAATAATTGTTGACATATAACTATTTTCGCCAACGGTCAATGATATTTCTTTTCCTTTATATATAATGCCATTTACATCACCATTATAAAGTGCTTCTAAGGCTTCCTTTTCATCTAATTTTTGAACAGAAAAAATTTGGTCTTCCCCTTCTTTGGACAATGCCTCTAATAACGCATCAAGCCCTTTATTTTCTTCTTTTTCAACAACAGCTATAGGTATGATTGTCATCAATTCATCGGTATCAAATAAATTTCCAAATGCCATATACATAAATGTTGCAAGAGCTATCGGAAAAATAAGTGTCCATATAATTGCTGACTTATTGCGGAATATACTTTTAATTGAATAACAATAATTATGCCAAAACATATTTACCTCCTTATCGTTCACACTAATCTCTCAATTCTTTTCCAGTTATCTCTAGGAATACATCATTTAATGTTGGTTGTTGTGAGTACACACTGCCAAATGATATATCTTTTGATTGAAAGTAATCAAGCAAACGGACAACATTATGTTTTCCTCCGCTAAAATTAACACTGAGACGACAATCACTATATCCCACATTATAAGCATGAGGCAATGTATGAATATCCTTTATGTTCTGTTCATTAAGCCCTAATACTTCAACCGTTATACTTTCTGTATTCTTAATCATTTGCTTTAATTCTTCTTTTGTACCCATCGCAATATTTTTACCTTTATCCATAATTGCTATTTTGGTACAAATTTGCTCAACCTCTTCCATATAATGAGATGTGTAAATAATTGTCGCTCCATCTCTATTAAGCTGTTCTATTCCTTCTAAAATCTTATTGCGGCTTTGTGGGTCAACTGCAACTGTAGGTTCATCAAAAAAGATAAGCTTTGGTTTATGTGCAATACCGCAGGCAATATTAAGTCGTCTTAGTAAACCTCCTGAAAGTTTTTTTGGTTTAAACTTTATATATTCTTTTAATCCCACAAATTCAATCGCTTCATCAATGTATTCTCTTCTCTTACTCTTATCTTTTATATATAATCCACAGAAATAATCAATATTTTCAAACACATTTAATTCATCAAATACTGCCACATTTTGCATCACCACACCAATATCCTTTTTGATATCATAACTTGTTGGTTTCATTGGCTTTCCAAATATTTTAATTTCTCCTTTATCATAAGAAAGCAACGCCAAAATACAATTAATTGTCGTCGTTTTGCCGCTACCGTTTGGACCAAGCAGACCAAATATTTCCCCTTCTTTAATAGCAAGATTAAAATGGTCTAATGCAACCAATTCTTTATATCTTTTTACCAAACTTTTAACTTCTACTGCTAATTCCATATTGATACAAATCCTCCATTCTCAGACTTTTTATCTATATATTCCAATTTCTTGGATATCTCTAATGACCTTTTTATGATAACTTTTTGTAAATACAATTTATAGTGTTAAACGTCAATTTTAAATATGACAAATATCACTTTTTAAATTTTTTATACCAATTTTGTAATACTGTAGTATACTATTCATTAATTGCTCCTAAAAATTAGTTACAGACACAAACTTATCACGCGCAAAATGGCTATACAGCAATAAACAAAAAATAAAAATTTTTATAAAAACTCTATCAAAATAAGGAACAATATATGAAACATTTTATAGGTAAATTTATTATATATATACTTTGTGCTTACTTATCCACAATAAACATTCATATAAATATAAAACTGATTACAATCTTACTCTTCAATTTTATATTAAGCTTTGCTTTTGTTTTAATGTATCATTATCCTTCTAAAAGCCTAACAAATATCCTATCTTACTCTATAATTAAATACATTTTAGAGGTATTGTCTATTATGTATATTGTCGCTTCATTTTTTATACCTACATTGGTATACTACTTACCAACCATTGTTTATGATATCATAGCTACCACTCCATTAACCTATACTAAAATTTACAAAAACTTTAAAATTAGTATCTATATTTTATTAATAAGATATATAATATATTTAACCACTTGTTCTATTAATAATTTTTTTATTTTAACTATATCCATTATTATTGCAGGATATATAGCCTATATAAATAATAGTTACATTGACATTTACAACAAATATATAAAATTTACAGATAATACAAAAGAACAAAACTTGTTAAAAGCGCAAAATTATCGTATACTTCAAGAAAATCAAGATGCAGCTATCTACATGGCAACTTTAAAAGAACGCAATCGAATTGCAAGAGAAATACATGACAATGTAGGACATTTGCTTACACGTTCTATATTACAAGTAGGTGCCGTAAAAGCAATTAATAAAGAAGAATATTTAAAACAGCCGCTACAGCAACTGCATGACACACTTAACACCGCGATGCTTGACATTCGTCAAAGTATACACGATATACATGATGATGCGATTGACCTTGAAACAGCAATTAATGATATTATAAAAGATATTAAACAAATCCATATTAAAATTGATTTTGATATGAACAAAAAAACTCCTAAAGATATTAAATATTGTTTTATTGCTATTATCAAAGAAGCTGTTACTAACACATTAAAGCATAGCAACGCTTCTGATATGAAAATTATCCTTCGTGAACATCCAGGATTTTATCAACTGTTTATACAAGATAATGGCACGGCTTATCAGCACACAACGTTTAATCAAGGAATAGGACTTGATAATATAATCAATCGTGTTCACTTTCTTAACGGCACCATTAAAATATCACAAGACAATGGTTTTTCTATATTTGTATCCATTGTCAAATAATAAATTTTTTATAGAAAGGACTAGTGCTTTTTCTGCTATCTACTTTTTTGTGTTATCTAACTAAAGTAGATTTTTGCACTGAAACTAAATTAATGAAAATAATTATTGTAGATGATGACAAACTTGCAGCTTTATCTTTAAAAACAATTCTTGAAACAGAACCTGAAATTGAAGTTCTTGCTATGGGCAACGATGGACTGGAAGCCATTTCACTTTATGATACCTACAAGCCAGATGTTTTATTAATGGATATACGAATGGAAAAATGTTCTGGATTAGAAGCTGGAGAAATAATATTAAAATCTCACCCTGATGCAAAAATACTGTTGCTTACTACTTTTTCAGATGATGAATACATTATTCGTGCGCTTAGAATTGGTGCAAAAGGCTATATTCTCAAACAGGCATTTGAAAGTATTGCCTCAGCAATTATTGCTGTTTATAATGGACAAAATGTATTTGGAGATGCGGTTATGGAAAAAATCCCTTCTCTGCTTAACACCAATTCTTCCATAGAAAAAAATAGGAATATATTTGGTATAACAGAAAAAGAAATTGACCTTATTCGTCTGGTAGCAGATGGAAAAAATAATAAAGAAATTGCCAATTTATTATTTTTAAGTGAGGGAACTATTAGAAATTATATAAGTACAATTTTAGAAAAATTGGAACTGCGAGACCGAACACAATTGGCATGTTTTTATTACAAAAATTTATCCTAGTTTATTTTTTATCATTATAATACTTAATAAAATGCTACTTTTTTACTTTGTACTTCTAAAATGGATAATAAATATTTTTTATATTTATTTTATACTATCACTTTAATACATATCAAGCAAACGCTTTGCTTGCTCTTTAAGATAGTGTTTTCTTTCATTGTCATTATGGATATTTTCTTTTGCCCATTTTCTGCATTCGGCAAGATATAACAAGATTTCTTCCATATTTTCGGGAATTTCTTTTTGTATCTTTTCTCTATATATAGAAGCAATGCTTGGACTAGCACCACCTGTAGAAATACCAATACACATACTGCCAGACGTCACCAATGAAGGAAAGATAAAACCGCATTGCTTCATATCATCAACTACATTAACAAAAATACCTTGCTTTTTACACAAATCTGAAATATGTTTATTAAGCTGTCTGTCGTTTGTAGCGGCAATCACATAAAATTTATTATAAATATCATCGTCTTTAAATTTTCGCTCAATACATTGAATATCTTTATTATGCAGCAGTTTATCTAAAATAACAGGCGCAATAACCGTTATATTGGAATGAAAAGGCTGCAGCCTAAAAACTTTCTCAGCTGCAACTTCCCCTCCGCCAACAATAAGACCTGATTTATTTTCAATATCTATAAAAAATGGAAAATATTTCATTAAACCTCCTGTTTATAAGCAAAATGTCTTACGTCTCTTTGTAAATAATACAGGTCAAAGCAAATATTTATAATCTGTTACGCTGCTTGCTTACAACCTTACAAGTACTATTGCAGCAGCTTTTTATAAACCGTGCGGCTAAACCATTATAATTGGTCTGGATACAATATATCCGCCAATTTTTCATAGGCTTCACCCCATCTTGCATTTGGCTTTTGATTATAAAGTCTTTTATCTAAAACATAATATTGTCCATTCTGAACTGCTTTAAGAGAACTCCATGCAGGATTATCGGTAAGATTTTTTTCCACATTACTCATAATTTTTTCCATATCACTTCCTTGACATGTCAAAAAAATATAATCAGGATTAGCTACAATAATACTTTCTAAACTGAGTGTATCCAACATGCTTTTATCACTGTCTGCTATATTTATACTTCCTAAACTCTTAAGAATCTCACCGCCGACAGTTCCACTACTTCCCTTTACTTTAATACCTGAAGTAGACGCTCTTAAAAACAATATTTTAGGTGAACTTCCATCAACTCTTTTTAAAATTTCTTGAATATGGTGTTCAACTTCCACACCATTTTTTTGATAAAGGTCTTTTCTTTGTGTTATATTGGTACATATATCTAACATATGCAGATAATCTTCAAATTGATTGACACAAAAATAAGCTACTGTAATACCAGCTTTTGTAAGTACAGGTTCTAATGCCACATGTGCCTCAATATTAGAACTTGCAATAACAAAATCAGGCTGTGCAGCAATAATCAATTCCGCGTTTGGCTTTTGCAAACTGCCTAGATTAATTACGCTCTCATCTAAATCCAACTCAAAACTGTCCCATGTGTCTGCCGCTGTAGCAGTAAGCTTACCTCCTGACAACATCCATATATCTGCAAAACTGCCAATTAATGTTGCCACTCTATCATGACTTGCAACTGTAACTTCTCTATCTAAATCATCCTTAAATGTATAACTCTGTACATTATCTTTATCTGTATTTGTATAAGAATCGTGAACATCAGCAGAACAACCTACTGCCCATATCATTATAAAAATGATTATACTATATAACAATTTCACTTTGTTTTTTATCATTAAAAAATTCCTTTACTCCCAATATCCCAATTCAACTCCTTTTTTATACACTGCTAAAGCTTTTGAATAATACCCATAAGCATTAAAATGTGTCCAATCTGATTTAAGCTGTTCTGATATAAACCCTTTTTTGGCATCTTTTCTATCTTGTGATGTTGCTTTCAATCCAACATCTTTTAATCCATTTTTTATAAGGTATGTACGCATATTAAGAAAATGCTCCCCATAAGCTTCATGTAGTGCAGCTTCCCATGTTGTCTCTTTCATTCCTATATAACGACCATCATCATTTACGCTTGTCTGATTCAAATCACCCAATGACGAGCCAGGATTATCTGTATCTCCAATAATAATATAATAAGAACAATTGCAGCTTTTAATCATCGCATCATATTGCTGTATAAGACTTTCATAATCATTATTCCACCCACCATTGCTTCCTATTTCAAGAATAAGAATATCATCTTTATGATAAATAGCTTCCTGCATAATATCTACATCAATATTAGACTCTTTTAAATCAACATTACACTCATACCATTTTAAACCACCCTGCATAACTGCTATTTCCTGCGATGTTGCACCTGGCACACCAAAATTATAGGTGTTAATTCCTGTCAACTCCTCCAAAATAGAAGGATAATCACAATAACTGATATCTTTTATTTCTCCGTCTTTATAGATAAATGCACTATCACTTCCTGTTCCATAGGTCATACTGTCTCCCCAACAAGAAATTTCTCTATATTGACCATCATAAGGAATATTATCATTTGTTATACTTCTTGATGACAGGTCTGATAAAATATCCTCATCAAAAAAATCATCTTCTGGAAACTCGTTCCACTTATCATATGTTGATTCCTTTTCAACCATATATCTTCTACTTATATTAACCACTAAAAAAACAATACAAAGCAATAACATTCCTATAAGTATTGTTAGTATTGTTTTTCTATATAGTATTATATAACGATTATCATTATTATTTTTCATATTGTTCATCATTTTAAATATTAATCACTCATATTTTTTTCATTTATCATTTTTTCTAAAAGTTTACGTTCTCTTGCTCCCTCTTCCACTTTTGCATTAAGAATATCTATCTTTACACTAGATACCTTTTTTTCTTTTTGATATTTAATCTGCAATGCCTTATATTCTTCAGAATCTTCTGGAAGAGGCTCAGGCTTTAAAATTTGTCTTCTTAACAGCAATAATAATAATATACCAAAAATGCCCAAAGCTGCAATTGCTCCATATGTCATGCCCACACTGACCAATATCACGGCTATAATAAAACATGACATAGATAAACCGGCTAATATGTAATCGATTATGGTAAATTTGCTTCTATAAGATTCTTTCATATCTTAGTTTTTTACCTCATTTCTGACTGATATATTCATTATAAACATATCCTTCCATATTACCATGTTTGATATAAGAGTAGTATTTTCCCTCTTTAATCATCTCAACTTCTGTTCCTTTTGCCAGCCACCCTACTACTTTGGATTGATTATAGGCAGCGCTTCTAATATTAACTGTTGAAGCTCCATCAATATAGTATGTCCCATCGGACATACTAACACTAGCTATTGTATGTTCTTCTTTTATATCGTGTTCTACTGTATTTTGCTCTTTACTATCTTGTTGTGTTGTATTTTGTTCTTCTATATCTTGTATTTTTGCCTCTGTGTTGTCTTCTGTTATAGAAGCTTCTGGCGTCACATCATTTACTACTTGAATGGTGTTTTCCTGTACGCCAACTGCATACTGTTTATCTCCTATTCCATTAGACTCAACAACTGTATTCCCTTTGTTTTCTTTATCATTGCGTATAAGAAAAATGTTTATGCCAATACCAATGATTGATACTAATACAATAATCATCATCATGATATTGATACTTTTTCTGTCTTTTCTCATATCAATAACACCACCTTATGCAAAATACAAAAAAATTATATCACTATTGGCAAAAAATGTCACTGCCTAAATCATTTTCGTTGCCATTTGAAGCCATTTTAATTCATTTCCCTCAAAATAAGGAGCTAACATTTTATATACATATTGATGATATTTATTTAACCAATCAATTTCTCTGTCTGATAAAAGTGTTTTATCAATGCCTTCCAAATCAAAAGGCACTAATGTTAATGTTTCAAAGCCCATAAATTTACCATACTCTGTTTCACATAACATTTTACACAATATCAAATTTTCATGGCGTATACCAAACTCATTAGTTAAATATAATCCAGGTTCATTAGAAGTTATCATTCCTTCCTCTAATATCGTATCTTTTATTTTATCTGGTTTTATCTGCCAGCCTATACAATTCGGTCCCTCATGCACATTTAAAACATACCCTACACCATGTCCTGTCCCATGATTGTAATCAAGTCCGTTCTCCCACAATGGCTGTCTTGCTAAAATATCTAAATGAAGCCCTGTAATGCCATACTTAAACCTTGCTGATGCTAAATTTAGATTTCCTCGAAGTACCAAAGTAAATGCGGCTTTTTCTTCACTTTGTAACTCTCCAAGTACATATGTCCTAGTTATATCTGTTGTCCCTTCAAGATAATGTGCTCCTGTATCAGACAGTAAAAACCCCTTTTTTTCAAGTTTCACATCACTTTCCTGTGTAGCACAGTAATGCACAATTGCCCCATGTTTGCCATATGCCATTATTGGTGCAAAACTTGCTCCTATGTATCCTTCTTGATTGGCTCTTAATTCCTCCAATTTTTTTGCTGCATTTAATTCTGTAATTTCTATTTTTCCAACATTTGTTTTGAGCCAATACATAAATTTTGTAACAGCAATGCCATCTTTTAAATGTGCTTTTCGCATATTATCACATTCTATATTGTTTTTTATTGCCTTCATTCGCACAATTGGATTTTGAATATTTTGTATCTTACACTCAGAAGGAATCAAATGGACAAGACGATAATTTATCTTATCATAGTCAACCAAAACCGTTTTATTGGAATCTATCTTTGCAATATCAATATAAACCTCATTATAAGGTTTAATTGCAATCTGCGTTAATTCTAATTGTTCCTTAATTTTATTAGAAAAAATAGCCTCATTAGCATATAGCACTGCATGATTCATATCAATTATCATATAAGATAAAAATACAGGATTATATTGTATATCATTTCCTCTAAGATTTAAAAGCCATGCAATATCATCAAGAGATGCCAAAACACATATATCACTATCTGTTTTTTCCATCTCCTCTCTCAATGCCTCTAGCTTTTCCTCCCGCATTCGTCCTGTATATCCAAAATCAAGCTCCCACACAGGTTTTGCTGACAACAAAGGTCTATCCTTCCACACTTGTCCAACTAAATCCTCATCGGCATATATAGATATATCCAATTTTATTTTAGTTTTTAAATGTTTAACAAAATTATTATTAACTGTACGTCCATCAAATCCAATTGTAAATTTATTCAACTCATAATGTGATTTCTTTAAATTATCGCAAGAGCTATCAACTGCATTTGATTTTTTGATTATGTCTTTAAAACTTTTGGTCAAATATTGCTCAATGGTATCAACATTTTTTTGCCCCATTTTCATTAATTCAATATTACTGACTGACAACTGTTCTTCTGCCTGTAAATAATATCTTCCATCTGTCCACAATGCAGCTTTATTATATGTAATAACCAATGTACCAGCAGAACCCGTAAATCCTGAGAGATATTCTCTTTCTTTAAAATATTCCCCCACGTACTCAGAACTGTGAAAATCTTGCGTACATACAATATAAGCATCAATATTTTTATCTTTCATTAAAACTCTTAATTGATTTATTCTTTCATCATAAATACTCATAAGTTCACCTCTATGATACCTCAATTGAACAAAAGGGGTTGCCAATGACAGCCCCCATGCTTATATAATACTAAATTTTATATTATTGTCAAACAATAACCATTAAGATTTATGAAAAAATCCCTCAATTTCTTTTCCAACAGATTTTATGCCTTCGCCAAACCCATTAGCCATATTCTTTGCTTTCTTATCAAGCTCATTTTTCTTGATATAATCCTGTGTTTTATCTGCTACATTATTTGTTACATCAACAGCCTTTTCCACACCATTTAAAACCTTCTCTTTGTTAATAAAAGTCATAACAACAACTCCTTCCTATTTTTACATTATTAAACCACATTATTGTTTATTTGGCAAATTGACTCTCATAAAGATTTTTATAAAATCCACCTTTTGCAAGCAATTCTTTGTGATTTCCCTGTTCTATAATATGTCCATCTTTCATAACGAGAATAATATCTGCCGCCTGAATCGTTGACAATCGATGAGCGACAATAAAACTTGTTCTTCCCTCCATCAATTTATCAAACGCTTTTTGAATTTTTACTTCTGTACGTGTATCTATAGAAGATGTAGCCTCATCTAATATCAGCATAGATGGGTGACATAACATTACTCTTGTAATGCACAAAAGCTGCTTTTGTCCTTGTGACAATCCGCCCCCATCTTCTCCTATAATCGTATTATACCCATCAGACAATCTTTTTATGAAACTGTGCGAATGGGCGGCTTTTGCTGCCGCAATGACCTCTTCATCTGTCGCATCGGATTTTCCCATCACAATATTATCACGAATCGTACCTGATTTAAGCCATGTTTCTTGAAGTACCATACCATACCCGCTTCTTAATGCGTTTCTAGTCATATCCTTTATATTTATTCCTGAAACGCTGATTTTTCCACTATCAACATCATAAAATCTCATAAGAAGATTAATAATTGTGGTTTTTCCACAGCCTGTTGGTCCGACAATAGCCACTTTTTGTCCTTTTTTTACATGAAGATTAAAATTTTCAATCAATTTTTTATCTGGAATATAGGAAAAAAATACATTGTCTAAATCAACCGTTCCATCTATTTGAATCGCTCTTTTTGCATTAGGACTATCAGGCACTTCTGGACATTCTTCTATTAATTCAAACACTCTGGATGCACATGCCAACGCATTTTGCAACTCTGTCACAACACCTGATATTTCATTAAAAGGTTTTGTATATTGATTTGCATAACTTAAAAAGCTAGATAATTGTCCAACAGTAATACCTCCATATATGGCAGATATAGCACCAGTTACTGCAACACCTGCATAAACTAAGCTATTGACAAATCGTGTAGAAGGATTTGTAAGTGATGAGAAAAATATTGCCCGCAATGAATATTTTTGCAACTTTTCATTAATCTCATCAAATTGATGTATCGACGTCTCCTCATGGTTATATGCTTTTACAACCTTTTGACCTCCAATAATTTCATCAATAAATGCTGTTTGTTCTCCTCTTGTCTCAGACTGTAGCTTAAACATCATATAAGTTTTCTTTGCAATAAAACTTGCCACAAAAAAGGACAATGGTGTGACAAATACAACAACTAATGTAATTTTAAAATTTATCATCAGCATAAATCCTAATGTACCTATAATTGTCATTACCCCAATAAAAAATTGTGTAAATCCCATTAAAAGACCATCGGCAAACTGGTCTACATCAGCAATAACACGACTGACAACCTCACCATATGAATGTCCATCAATATATTTTAATGGAAGCCGTTGAATTTTCTCAATAGCTTCATCTCGAATGTCTCTTACAACATGATATGTTATTTTATTGTTACATATATTCATTATCCATTGAGACAAAGCTGTTACGCCAATAAATACTGCATTTGTAAAAAGAATACTTTTAATATTTTCAAAATCAACATTATTTGCTCCTACAATATAATCAATAGCTTTACCTATAAGAATAGGTACATACAGTGTTGAAGCAACTGTTATTATTGCCATAATCACCGAAAGCGCAAGGAAAAACCAATACTTTTTAATTCTTCTAAGCACTTTTTTAATTACTTTCCAAGAAACCATGTTATTTTTCCTCCTTTGTCTTAAATTGTGAATGATATATCTCTTGATACACTTCACAACTTGCAAGGAGTTCTTTATGCGTACCAATACCTGTTACCATGCCATCATCTAATACAATAATCTTATCAGCATGCATCATCGATGCGGCTCTTTGAGAAACAATAAACAATGTTGGCGAAGGCGTCATATTTCTTATTGAATTTCTAAGTGCTGCATCGGTAGCAAAGTCTAATGCAGAAGAACTGTCATCAAGTATTAAAATATCTGGCTGCCCCACAACTGCTCTAGCAATAGTAAGCCTTTGCCTTTGTCCTCCTGAAAGATTTTTTCCTGCTTGGTCTACAAAAGCATCAAGTACACCATCTTTTTTTTCTACAAATTCTTTTGCTTGAGACACTTCTAAAGCTGTCATTATTTCTTCATCAGTAGCATCTTGCTTTCCCCATTTTACATTATCTCGAATGGTTCCCTTAAATAATAAAGCTTTCTGCATAACTACTGCAACTTTTGACCGTATGGATTCTTGTGTATACTCTTTAACATTCACTCCATTAATAAGAACTTCACCCTTCGTAGCATCATAAAAACGTGGAATTAATCCTATAAGAGAAGATTTACCTGAGCCTGTTCCACCAATAACTCCTATTGTTTCACCTTTGTTGACTTTAAAGTTAATATCTGAAATAGCTTCTTCTCCGCCACCCTTATATCTTAATGAAACATTTTTAAACTCAACAATAGGGGTTTGCACATTATCATCTTTCTGCTTTTTGATATCAATTTTCCCATCAGCCATTTCAGACTGAATATAAAATATCTCATCAATTCGATTGGCACATGCTAATGCCTTTGTCACGCTAATAATCAGATTGGCTAATTTAATAAGCTCTACTAATATCTGAGACATATAGTTGTATAAAGCAATCACTTGACCTGTCGATAATGTTCCTGCATTGACACGAATAGCTCCAATCCAAATTAAAACAATAATAGACACATTTACCACAACATATGTCAATGGATTCATTAAACCTGATATCTTGCCAACAAACTTTTGCAAATGATTTAATTGTTCATTGGACTGTTTAAAGCGTCTTACCTCTTCATTTTCTTTATTAAACGCTCTTATTACCCTTACGCCAACAAGATTTTCTCTTGTTATTCCAAGTATCTTATCAAGTCCAGACTGTACTTTTTTATACATAGGTCTTGTAATAAACATAATCCCAAACACAATGATTGCAAGTATTGGAATAGCTGCCACAAATACTAATGCTGCTTGAACATCTATAGTAAAAGCCATAATCATTGCACCAAACACAATAAAAGGTGAACGCAAAAACAATCTCAAAACAAGATTAACACCATTTTGCACCTGATTGACATCACTTGTCATTCGCGTAATTAAGGTTGATGTTCCTACTGTATCTAACTCTGAAAACGATAAACTTTGAATATGACTAAACAAATGATGTCTTAAACCAGTTGCACAGCCTACTGCCGCTTTAGCAGCAAAATATTGCGCTGTAATTGAACAAACAAGCCCAATAATTGCAAGCAATATCAACATCATACACATTTTAAAAATATAGCCCTTATCCTGCCCAGCTATACCAATATCAATAATTGATGATACCACTAATGGCACAAATAATTCAAATGTAGCTTCTAACATTTTAAACAATGGTGCTAGTACACATTCTTTACGATACCTTCTTAAATACATTAGTATCCGTTTCATAATTTATTAAATCCTTTCTCTTATTGTGTAAAAAACTACAAGCAACTTTTTGAAGTCAAATATCCGCCTTAATTTGCGAAATATTTGACCTTCACAGCAGTTGCCAAATATCCATACAAACACATTTGCTTGGGTGTTACTTGCAGGAATTATTTTTTAATAATATAAAATACGTTTTACAATTCATTATTTTGAATAACTTGCTTTAATGTCTTTGCTGATTCTTGTAATTTATTAAGCTCATCATAATTTAAAGCAATTGGAATTTTACGTTCCATACCATCTTTTCCAACAATTGCTGGCATAGATAACGCAACATCTTCAATGCCATATTCTCCCTCCATAATAGAAGAAATTGGCAAAATAGACTTTTCATCTCTTACAATTGCCTCACATATTCTCTTTACAGACATTGCAATACCATAATATGTTGCATGTTTTCTTTCAATAATCTCATATGCGCTGTTTTTTACTTCCTCAGCAATCTTGTCTAAATCTTTTATTTCTCCCCCTGCATGAGATTTACAAAAATCATCAAGCGGTGTTCCTGATACATTTGCACTGCTTATAGCAGCAATTTCACTATCTCCATGTTCACCTATAATAAATGCGTGAATACTTCTGCTATCTACTTTTAACATCTTTCCTAAAATTTCCTTCATACGTCCTGTATCAAGCACTGTTCCTGAACCAATAACACGATTTGAAGGAAATCCACTAATTTTAAGGGCAGTATAAGTCAATATATCAACAGGATTTGATACTACCAAAATAATCCCATGACATTCTCTTTGACTTATCTGTGGAATAATATTTTTAAATATCTCCACATTTTTTTTAACCAAATCCAGTCTCGTCTCACCGGGCTTTTGATTTGCACCTGCTGTTACCACTATGATAGCTGCATCTACAATATCATCATAACTTCCCGCATATATTTTCATCGGTCTTGCAAACGGTGTTCCATGACTAATGTCAAGAGCTTCTCCTTCTGCTTTTTGAGTATCTGAATCCAACAATACCATCTCTGAAAACAATCCGCTTTGCATCAAAGCAAACGCTGATGCTGAACCTACAAATCCACAGCCAATTACGGCAACTTTTCTTAAATTTACATTTGACTTTACCATACATATCTCCAATCTTTCATCAATTTTATGTTAAATCTTGTATATATAGTATTGTCATAATAAAAGTCAAATATGCACAAATCCTTGTAACTGCTAGGCTATGACTGTAAAGCATCCGCCTGCGTCAAAGCAATAATGGAATGTATCCCCTCATCACTTGTCACTATAACATAATGTGTAAAATCTTTCTTATAATATTTGCAATCAATAACTGTACTTGGAAGAATTTGTTTTTTATATTCTATACGAATTGTCCTAAAATCAACTGTATCATATACATTTTGAGGCAAAATTTCATATACCATATCTAAATAATTAATATTGTGCATATGACCGTGCATATCAAAATCTCTTCTAAGCAATGTATATGATTGGCTCTTAGCCGTTTTTAATTCTTCCTCATCATATTGAATTTTATCTTCATTTTTTTCAAATACTGATTTATTTTCATTTTCATACAGTTCCATAACATCTTGTGTGATTCTTACAGCTCTTTTTCGCTCTGTATCCATAAGAAGCCATTTTGATGTGCCAATTGCCAACAATTCACCATTTTCATAACGAATCTCATAATCACGATATGCAAACAACTTGTCCACACTTCTTGACCATGTTATAACTTCAATTTTTTCATTATAAAATGGTCTTTTTAAAACCTGAATTTTCCATTGTAATAATATCCATGCACGTTTTTTTGTCTCAATATCTCTTGCCCCATATCCCACATTAGCCGAATAAGCACAAGCTATATTTTCCATAGCAACTAATAATGCTCTATTGGTTGCCTTACAGTGACTATCAATTTCTTCAATTCCTATTATATGTGTTTGTTTGTAAATCATATCAATCCTCTATTTTTGTTTAATTTAACAATTCAACTATAAGTATAATATTTGTAAAAAAATTAAGTCTATATAATTTATTCAAAAACATTATAAATTATGTTTATTTCTATTTTATATATCCAAAAACAATGCACGAACCAAAAGTCCGCGCATTATCATTATTATTCACATCTTTTGTAACGCTGAAAAATCTTATCGGCTCCACACACGTGCTTTGTTCCATCATCTTCTATAATAATGTAATCTCCTTCAGCTATAAATGTACGTCCTCTTCTATGCTTGATATAAGGACAAACAATACTTCCATCTTCACGTTTAACTTTAACCAAAAAATCTGTAACTATCCAACCTTTTGTTACCACGTCAGACCAACGCTCAAATCCATCCTCTAAATTTTTGTTTAATTCATATTTTTGCACATCTGCCTCAAGCTCTGTTCTTGAACATCTCATTGTAATCCTCCATTTCTAAAGCAATATGTATAAAGCTTTTTCTTTAATAATGAAACTTAATTGTATTTTACTACATTTTGTTAAAGATTGCCATAAAATTAACACTAATTTTATTTTTTGAACAGCTTTCTATACAATCTAAAATCAGGACCACCAGCTTAGCTGGTGGTTTGCTCTGCGGCTATAAGCCTGTGATACTAGCTGGCTCTAAAGAGCCTCGAAGGTTCGCCATCTGCATACGACCACAGGCTTACCCTAAAGGGCTTCCTTTTTCTATGCCTTTATTACTGGCTCACCCGTAAACGGGTCTATGTATTCTTTCAGTGACATTTGATCATATTCTAAATCTTCTTTCATCTGATTTCTTACATATTCCTCTATTTTCTTTGCATTTTTCCCTACTGTATCTACATAGTATCCTCTGCACCAAAAATGTCTATTTCCATATTTGTACTTCAAATTCGCATGTCTATCAAATATCATCAGCGAACTTTTCCCTTTTAAATACCCCATTATTTCTGATACACTATACTTTGGTGGTATACTTACAAACATATGTATATGATCTGGCATACATTCTGCCGCTATTATTTCTATCCCCTTCCTTTTGCACAATTCACTTAATATATGTGCTATATCTGCTCTTATCTGCTTATATATTACTTTTCTTCTATATTTTGGTGCAAATACAATATGATATTTGCATGTCCATCTTGTATGTGATAAAGTATTATTATCCATTTGGATACCTCCTTGTTTTTATATTTGTGGTTGGCGAACCTACAAACTATTTTAACATGGAGGCTTTTTTACTTAAAGCTAAAGCTATCTGGGAACTCACCTGCATAGCAGGTGGTTTTATTGATTGTTAAACCAAAAATAAAGGCTACCACACCTTGTGAGATAGCCTTCTGATAAATATACATTATTAATTTTTATTCTATTACGCCTGCTTTTCTTAATCGATTTCTTATTTGAGGTCCAAGCAACATCGCTATTATTATCTTAATTAAATCACCTGGAAGAAATGGAATAACACCTGCCCAAAGAGCCGCTCCAAAATTCATTTGTGCCTGATAAGCAAGCCATATAGTGCCAAACATATAGCATACCATTGTGCCAAGTACCATGCCAGTCATACATAAAAGCATATGATTGCCCCATTTATCAATAAAAAAACCGCTTATCAATGCTAAAAATATAAAACCAATTAAATACCCTCCTGTTGGTCCTAATAATTTTCCAGGTCCTCCTGTAAATGCTGAAAATACTGGTAATCCAACTAAACCTATGAGCAAATATATACAATAACTTATGGTACCTTTTTTCATTCCCAATATGTACATTGTAAAATAAATTACCAAATTCGTTAGAGAAATTGGAACTAAATTAAATGGCAATGGTATAGAAAACGGACCCATAATACATGTAATTGCTGCCATTAAACCAATTAAAGCTAATGTCGCTGTTTTTATTTTACCTTTTCCTTCCTCCTTGTCCGCTAAATTCTTTGATGCATTAACATTATCCCCCACCATAAATAATTTTCCTTTCTTCCTTAATGTTTCTTAGATAGTTGAAAAATAACAATACTATTTTTACCAAGTAAATTTTACAATAAATATCAAAAATTGTCAACTTATTTTTTTAATAAGTTGACAATCGTTTTTTTATAAATATTACATTATTAAATGCTGCAAATCTTACAAATACTATAAGAAATTATTTAAAATTAAATTATATTAATATATTGTAAAAAAAACCACTTTAAATCTATTGACTTAATAGTATTAAACATTTAAAATTAATTTATACTAGTTTGTGTACGTAGTTTAATATACTTTATTATATTCATAATGGCAGCAGATTCGTAAGGTTTTAATCGGCTATTATGGAAAATAGCAAAATATTTTTAAAGAAAGGATTTGTAGCTATGAAGGATTATAAGAAACCTTTATTTGTTATGACAGACAGTGTTTCTGAAGGTGTCTATATGGCTAGCGGCGATAGTACTTGCTGGACTGCAAGCGCTCGTTCTGTACAGGATTGGAATGGTTCTCATCACGTATTTGAAATAACAGCAAACCATACTCCAGCAGTACAACATATATATACCGCTGTTACAATTGAGATGACATTTAATAATGTTATTAAAAAAGCATACAGTGAAAATAATTGGAATTGTATTGTTGCAGGCCATAAAGTTACTGTAACAAGAGAAAATCATGGTAATGGGTATGGTTCTGGGGATAATGCTGGCGGCTTTAAGGTATGGGTAGAATCTACTGACGAAGCTACAACAAAAGGACTTGAATGCACAGGATGTAGTCCTAGATGTCACAGCGCTGTCAATGTACAGGGTGGTTTTTAATACGTAGCAAAGCACTATGTTGTTGCTATAAAAATCATAATATAAATAATGGTTTTGAAATCAATCAAAAAATCAGGATTGTCATTTTGGCAATCCTGATTTTTTGATAAATATAAAATTACTTGCAACACATTTTTACTTAACAGCATTTTATGAAGCTATCACATAAAAAACTAAATATACAAGATATTATTTAAGATTGTATTGCACTTTACAATATATTGTGTTTAATTTCCTTAATACAACAACCCAATAAATTAATTTTTCAACTTTTGAAATATATCCCATTATATAAACAATCCTAAAAATAATTTTACCACAAACGCTGCTATCCAAGCAATAATACACTGTCCAAAAACAACAGCTATTGCCCACTTATTTCCCAACTCTCTGCGTACCGCAGCTACTGCGGCAATGCAAGGCGTGTAAAGCAGACAAAACACAAGCAAAGAAGCAGCGCTGATAGGTGTTAATAAGACAACAGACATTTCCTGCATAGGCATTAACACTGACAGCGTTGATACAACGCTCTCCTTTGCCATAAATCCTGAAATAAGAGCTGTTGATATTCTCCAATCACCAAATCCTAATGGCATAAATATCGGAGAAATCACACCTGCCACAGCCGCAAGGATACTATCTTTTGAATCAGTCACCATATTAAAATGCAAATCAAACGTCTGTAAAAACCAGATAATAATGGTTGCTATAAATATAACAGTAAATGCTCTCTGTAAAAAGTCTTTTGCTTTTTCCCACAACAACTGCAAAACATTTTTAATACCTGGCAAGCGATAATTGGGAAGCTCCATTACAAATGGCACGGGTTCTCCTTTAAACAATGTTGTTCTCATAATAAGCGCCGCCAATATTCCCATAACAATTCCGCCAAAATACAGCAATATCATTACAAGAACCTCATAATTAGGGAAAAAAGCAGCTGTAAAAAATCCATAAATTGGCAATTTTGCCGAACAACTCATAAAAGGTGTTAAAAGTATTGTCATTTTTCGGTCTCGCTCAGAAGATAATGTTCTGCTTGCCATAACACCTGGTACAGTACAGCCAAATCCAATTAACATAGGAACAATACTTCTTCCAGACAATCCAATCTTTCTTAAAAGTTTATCCATAAAAAACGCAACTCTTGCCATATATCCGCTGTCTTCTAAAAGCGATAAAAACAAAAACAGAGTAACAATGGTAGGTAAAAAACTAAGTACACTTCCAACACCGCTAAAAATACCATCAATAATCAACGAATGCAGGGCTTCATTTACATTGATTGCAGCTAATGCTTTATCAGCCATACCCGTAAGCCATTCTATCAGCATTTCAAAACCATCCGAAAGCCATGCGCCAATCACATTAAAGGTGAGCCAAAATACAATACCCATAATCCCTATAAATGATGGAATTGCTGTAAACTTTCCTGTTAATATTTTGTCAATCTTATTACTTCTTACATGTTCTTTATTCTCTTTTGGTTTGACAACAGTTGCTTGACAAACTTTATTAATAAAAGAAAACCGCATATCAGCTATTGCTGCAGCCCTGTCAAGTCCGCTTTCTTTTTCCATTTGAATAATAATATGTTCAAGCATTTCACTCTCATTATCATCAAGCTTCAGCTTATCTAAGACACGTTTATCACTTTCAGCCAGCTTTGATGCTGCAAATCGTATCGGAATTTTAGCCATCGCCGCATGGTCTTCTATCAAGTGCATAATGCCATGTATACATCTATGTATAGCGCTTTTGTCTCCATCTGCATCACAAAAATCCATTATCTTTGGTGCTTCCTGATATTTTGCAACATGAATTGCATGGTCGATAAGCTCATCAATTCCTTCATTTTTTGCCGCTGAAATCGGAATGACTGGAACACCTAACATATGCTCCATCTCATTAATAAGAATCGAACCGCCATTTTTGCGAACCTCGTCCATCATATTTAACGCTACTACCATAGGAATACCTAATTCCATAAGCTGCATTGTAAGATAGAGATTGCGTTCTATATTAGAAGCATCAACGATGTTAATAATGCCTCTTGGGTGTTCCTGTAAAATATATTGTCTTGTCACAATTTCTTCACTGCTATAAGGCGACATTGAATAAATACCAGGCAAATCTGTTATCAATGTATTTGGATGTCCTTTAATTACGCCATCTTTTCTGTCAACAGTAACGCCTGGAAAATTGCCGACATGTTGATTTGCACCTGTCAATCGATTAAACAATGTAGTTTTTCCACAATTTTGATTGCCTGCTAGAGCAAATGTCAATGTCACACTGTCTGGCAATGGATGTTCATCTTCTTTTGCATGATATTTACCCCCTTCGCCAAGTCCCGGATGCTCCATATGCTTTTTGCGGCTGTTTGTCTCATATATATTAACCGTTTCGTCCGTTTCCTCAACAAACTCTGTCACCTCAATTTTATCTGCATCGGCAAGACGCAATGTAAGCTCATATCCATGTATTAATATTTCAATCGGGTCTCCTAAAGGGGCATATTTTACCATTTTTATTTTTGCTTTTGGTATCAATCCCATATCAAGAAAATGTTGCCTTAATGCTCCCTCACCTCCAACCTTTTCAATAATTGCAGTCTTTCCTATTGGTAAATCCTTTAATGTCATAATTATCCTCATTTCTGCACTGTTTTTTTACAAAGAAAAAAGTTCTTACAGATTTGTGGCAAGCGGTATGCAGACACAAATCCTGCAATTGAAAATTTTAATTTTTAATCGTATCTTTTATTTAAAATTTTTCACTTTATTTTTGTTCTCTAGTTATATTTTTCACATATTTGTCGATATAAAAATTGTAAGGAACTTATTGAAATAACTATCCAAGGAGGGATTATTGCAGTTAATGGATTTTCACGCAATTTCAATATGGTTCAGATGGTCTCAATGATTAGCAGCACAAAAAGAGACAATGAAAACAGAGAAAAACAAGACCAAGCAAATTATAAAGGTCCTACTTTTACTCAAGTGCTGAACAAGGTGGTTAAAGAAAGTGTCCCACAAGATATTATTAATATTACTTACGATTCCAAAAGCAATATTAACACCTTCTTTTATCATCAATCAAAAGAGTATACTTTCTGAACCTACAATTTTATCAAGCTGTTGCTTGTTTGTTTCGATGTTTAAAGGCTGTTGTCAAATGAGTTTTTCTATAAAATAGATATTTATTTAATCGCACATATCATATTTTATAGTGATTCTCATTTTACACAGTCTTTTTTTGATGGTACTTAGTTAAGCGGATATTCGCAATCCGCTACGCTACTTGCTCATAACCTTGAACCTTTTGACAGCCCTCAATATAAATCTAATTTATACCATCATCATTTTGTCCAACTGTGTCATGCATCTGCCTATTTTTTGCATATCTTCTATAGAAGCCTCTTTTCCAGAAAATAAATAGGTTACCATTCCTCGTCTTTGATTATAATCCTTTTTACATTCTATAGCAAACTCATTATTTTCTTTATCTGTATAACAAAAAGTTCGGCTGCAATTATTCCTGTCTATATTTTTATATCCCATTAATCGCATAGCCTGTCTAACTGTACCTTCATTGCCGTCAACAAAATGTGGTCTATGTGGAAATATCTCAATAAAACTTTCTTTAAAATAATTGAAATGTGTACATCCTAATACAACGGTTCCAACTTTTTCTAAATCATATTCCTTTAAAACTGTACTTAAATATTCATGTACCTCTTTTCCAGAAAATATCCCATTTTCAGCAAATCGAACAAGTCCTGGCGCTGCCACTAAATCCACCTTATGATGATGGTCTAAATTCTGAATTAAGTGTTCCAATTTATGCCCATGAATAGTAATAGGTGTTGCTGCAACCAACACTCTTTGCTCTTGATTGCCATATTCATCAAGCGCTTTCTTTACTGCTGGTTCTATTCCCACAATAGGAATTGGAAATGTTTTTCTATATTCCATACTTAAAGCACTGGTCGCTGTATTACATGCAATAATAATAATATCTACACCTTTACCAATCATAAATTTTATAATATGGTCTACATATTCTCGGACTTGTTCAACTGTCTTTTCACCATATGGAACATGCTCTGTATCTGCATAAAATATGTAATCATGTTCTGGAGCCATTTTTCTAGCACAATGCAATACCGATAAGCCGCCTAACCCAGAATCAAATATACCGATTCTCATTTACAAATCCTCTTATACATACAAATATTCATTGAGAACAGGTTGTAATGCTTCCTCTTTCATATCATGCATCATCTGTTCAAAGCTTCTTGAATCATCTATTTCAAACTGAGCATCGCCCACATCACTGTCCTCTTTTCCATTATATTTTTTATCATGGTCGCCTATTCCTGTACTTACCCCCGCAGAAACCTTTGTTGCACATATTTTTGTAATACCATTTCTAAAATTCTTACTTTCTCTTGAAGATACCGTAATTCCTGCAAATGGAAGAAAAATACGGTAAGCGCACAATACCTGACATAATTCTTTTTCATGGACATCTCTTGGATTAATTTTATCATTATTGACAATAGGACGCAATCTAGGACAGGATAATGAAATTTCTGCATGTGGATATTTTCGTTGAATATAATATGCGTGAAGCCCTGTTGCCAGTGCATCTTTTCTAAAATCATCAAGCCCAAGCAACGCTGAAAATGAAACGCCTCTCATACCGCCTCGAATTGCACGCTCCTGTGCATCAAATCGATATGGCCATACTCTTTTATGTCCCATCAAATGCAATGTCTCGTATTTATCTGAATTGTAAGTTTCTTGAAATACAGTCACATAATCGACACCGCATTGATGCAAATATTCATATTCGTTTGTATTGACAGGATATATCTCTATTCCCACATTTCTAAAATACTTTCTTGCTATTTTACAGGCTTCTCCAATATATTCTACACTGCTTACACTTCTGCTCTCTCCTGTTAAAATAAGTATCTCTTCCATACCTGTATTGGCAATAATGCGCATTTCTTTTTCAATTTCCTGCATATTTAATTTTTTTCTTTGAATATGATTATAACAGTTAAAACCACAATAAATACAATAATTTTCACAATAATTTGCTATGTATATCGGTGTAAATATATATACACTATTTCCAAAATGTTTCCTTGTCTCTTCCTCTGCCTTTCTAGCCATCTCTTCTAAATACGGTGCTGCCGCTGGAGACAAAAGAGCTTTAAAATCCTCGACACTGCATGTATTATGTTCTAATGCTCTGCATACATCTTCTTTTGTATATATACTGTAATCATATGACTGTATATTTTCTTGCACTTTATCTTTAATGTTAGAATCAATAACTTCCATTCCCTCCATATATTCCATATGATTCGTTCTTGAGGAAGGATTCATTTCTAATTGATGCTTTTTTTCTAAAGCCTGTGGACTTAATGCCTCACTGTCAATAAAATACGTTTGTTCTTCATAATTCGACATCTCCATGTCATACCTTTCTATAATCGCAAATTTTTATTTTTATATTGTTTTCTATATAAAAATTTATCAATGTAAAAATCCTGTCAATGGGTCTGAAGCGCTTCCTCCTCTTGCTAAAACTCTTCCCATTCCTGTTATATAGGCTGTTCTTCCAGCCTCAATCGCTTGTCTAAAGGCACCTGCCATAGCAGGTATATCTCCTGCTGTTGCAATCGCTGTATTTGCCATAACCGCCGAAGCTCCCATCTCCATAGCCTCACAGGCTTGCGATGGTCTTCCTATCCCTGCATCTACAATAATTGGAAGGTCTATTTCATCGACAAGTATTTGTATAAAATCCTTTGTTGCAAGTCCCTTATTAGAGCCAATAGGCGCACCCAAAGGCATAACACAGGCAGCGCCTGCATTCTGTAAAGCTCGTGCGACATTTAAATCTGGAAACATATAAGGCATAACTACAAATCCCTCTTTTGCTAATATTTCCGTTGCTTTAATTGTCTCATAATTATCTGGAAGCAAATATTTGGAATCATTCATAATTTCCACTTTAACAAAAGTACCACACCCCATCTCTTTTGCAAGATGTGCAATTCTTACAGCTTCCTCAGCATTTCTAGCTCCAGACGTATTAGGCAG
Organism: uncultured Lachnospira sp.; assembly: GCA_910589305.1. Taxonomy (GTDB): domain Bacteria; phylum Bacillota; class Clostridia; order Lachnospirales; family Lachnospiraceae; genus Lachnospira. Next base: position 108,191 of record CAJUTV010000012.1, read on the forward strand.
CAAGGTCACATTTTCTGGTATAAAATCAAGAATATTCTCACTTTTTCCAGTATTGGCACGTCTTAATGCCAATGTTATAATCTGTGCACCGCCCTGCTTGACTGCCGCTTTAATCAAATCTAAATTGTATTTGCCTGAACCCAGTATAAAACGGGAAGTAAATTCATGTCCACCTAAAATAAATGTATCTTTTTGCATTTTTAGCCTCATTTCTGCACTGCTCTTTGTTAAAAAAAACCTTTCTTACAAGTTTGTGGCAAGCAGCGCATAAACACAAATCTTGTGATTAAAAAGTTAAGCGGATATTCGCAATCCGCTATGCTACTTGCTCATAACCTCATAGCTAC
>CAJUTV010000013.1 GCA_910589305.1 uncultured Lachnospira sp.
CAAACCCTTGATTTTACTGGTCTTTTCCGCCAAGCGTTTTCATTGTCGGGAACAGTAACACATCTCTTATCGCCGCAGAATTTGTCAGCAGCATAACCATTCTGTCAATACCAAAGCCAATGCCGCCTGTTGGAGGCATACCATACGCCAGCGCATTCAAAAAATCATCATCTGTGTGATTGGCTTCCTCGTCGCCCGCTGCAAAGGCTTCTTCCTGTGCCGCAAATCTTGCCTTCTGGTCGATTGGGTCGTTCAACTCCGAATAGGCATTTGCCATTTCGCGCCCTGTTATAAACAACTCAAATCGTTCTGTATATTCAGGTGCATCTGGCTTCTTCTTTGTAAGCGGAGAAATCTCAATTGGATGGTCCATAACAAATGTTGGCTGAACTAAATTTTCCTCAACAAATTCTTCAAAGAATAAACTGAGAATATCACCCTTTTTATGTCTTGCCTCAAATTCAATGCCCTTTGATTTTGCGACCTCTTTTGCTTCATCATCGGAATGAATCTGTGTAAAATCAACGCCTGAATATTTTTTAACCGCATCAAGCATAGTGATTCTCTCAAATGGCTTTGAGAGGTCTATCTCAACATCACCATAAGGTATAACGGTTGTTCCATTTACTTTTTGACATACTGTTCGATACATATTTTCAGCTAAATCCATCATACCGTAATAATCCGTATATGCCTGATAAAGCTCCATCAATGTAAATTCTGGATTATGTCTTGTATCAACGCCTTCATTTCTAAATACGCGCCCTATCTCATACACTTTTTCAAGTCCGCCGACAATTAATCGCTTAAGATAGAGTTCCAAAGAAATGCGCAAATTAATATCCTCATTTAAGGCATTATAATGGGTTTGAAATGGTCTTGCTGCTGCACCGCCTGCATTGGCAACAAGCATTGGCGTTTCAACCTCCATAAAGCCCTGTTCGTCAAGGAAGTTACGTATTTCTTTTATAATTTGCGACCTTTTAACAAATGTATCCTTTACTTCTGGATTCATAATAAGGTCAACATAACGTTGTCTGTAACGTTGGTCTGTATTGGTCAATCCATGATATTTTTCAGGAAGAACTTGCAAACTTTTTGTAAGAAGAAGAATTGATGATACATGCACTGATATTTCGCCCTTTTGCGTCTTAAATACTTCTCCCTTGACGCCTACAATATCGCCAATATCAAACTTTTTAAATAAAGCATACGATTCTTCACCAACATTATCCCTTGCAACATAAATCTGAATATTGCCCTTTAAATCAGCAATATTGCAAAAAGAAGCTTTACCCATCACACGCTTTTGCATAAGTCTTCCTGCAATGGATACTTCTTTTCCCTCAAGTTCATCAAAATTATCTTTTATATCTTGTGTATGACATGTAACGTCATACTTTGTTATCTGAAATGGGTCTCTTCCGTCCTGTTGAAGTGTTTTTAGCTTCTCTACTCGATTCTTAATCTGCTCTCCCACATCAACGGACTTTGCATTATTTTGTGCATTTTTATTATCAGCCAACTTTTTTCGCTCCTTGTCTTTATTTTCTAATCAAGCGGATATTTGCAATTTGCTTCGCTGCTTGCTTAAACCACCTAGCTGCTATCTGCTATGTCTATTAATTTTCTACAGAAATAATTTTATATTCCACTTCTCCTGTTGGTGCTTCAACCTTCACAGTATCGCCAACTCTTCTGCCAATTAATGCAGCACCTAATGGTGATTCGTTAGAAATTTTATTATTCAAACTATCTGCTTCAGAAGAACCAACAATAATATATTCAACATCTTCATCAAATTCAATATCGTGAATTTTAACGACGCTCTCCAATTTCACTTTATCTTTGCTTTTATCATTGTCTTGGATAATCTCAGAATTTTTCAATATATTTTCAAGTTCTGTAATCTGCGCTTCAATATCTCTTTGTTCATCTTTTGCTGCATCATATTCTGCATTTTCAGACAAATCGCCCTGTTCTCTTGCCTCTTTTAATTTTTGAGCAACTTCTTTTCTTCTGACAATTTTTAGATTTTCTAATAATGCAACTCGCTCTTCATAACCTTTTTTTGTAAGATACTGCTTCTCTGCCATTGTTTGTCACCTTCCATACTTTATTATAACTTTACTCTTTGCGACAGCAACCTAACACTGTCAATGGAAACTAAAACATCAATTGTAGTATTATATACTAATGATTTTTTTATGTCAATCCCTGACATAACTGCTCTAGTTCCTTATAATTTTCTACTTTATTGACTTCATTCCTCAATCCGCTTGCATGTTTCATTCCTGCTGTATACCATGCAAAATGCTTTCTCATCTCTCTCATACCAGTATATTCTCCCTTTGATTCTATCAGCATTTTTGCATGTCTTAATATCATTTCTTTTATTTCAAAAGTATTAGGCAATAAGTCTGTCCTTCCATTTTCTATATATTCAGCAATCTGTTTAAATATCCATGGATTGCCTCTTGCTCCTCTTCCTATCATAACACCATCGCAGCCTGTCTGCTCCATCATCTGTATGGCATCCTCTCCTGTAAGAATATCTCCATTTCCTATAACAGGTATGTTTACAGCTTCTTTAACTTGCCTTATAATATCCCAATTTGCATGTCCTGAATAATATTGCTCTCTTGTTCTTGCATGTACGGCTACAGCAGCTCCACCCGATTCTTGTATTATTTTTGCAAACTCAGGCGCATTTAAATGACTATTTTGAAATCCTGCCCGAATTTTTACTGTAACAGGTTTTTGAATTGCATTTGCCATTGCTTCAATAATCTTTCCTGCAAGCACTGGATTTTTCATCAAAGCAGAGCCTTCTCCATTGTTGACTACTTTTGGCACAGGACATCCCATATTGACATCAATAATATCAAATGGTCTTTCTTCCAAACGCTTTGCCATATCTGCCATTATCTGTGGGTCTGAACCAAAAAGCTGCACAGCAATAGGCTGTTCTTCTGGTGTGACTGATAATAGCACTTCTGTATTTTTATTATTATACAAAATAGCTTTTGCACTGACCATCTCTGTATATAAAAGACCACACCCCATCTCTTTACATAACAGCCGAAATGATAAATCTGTTACTCCTGCCATTGGTGCTAAAACAATATTATTTTTAATTTCTACATTTCCAATCTTCATTATTTTTTCACTTCTGTTCTGCTTTCTATGCAAAAATATATTCCTCAGCCTTGTCAAAAGACATTTATAATCTGCTTTACTGCTTGCTTAAACTACCTAGCTGCTATCACAGCGCAAATCCTCACTCTGCTTATAACTCTAGGATATTGGAGCGGAGGAATTACTTGACGAGGTTAAAAAAAATACTTTATAAAACATTTCCAATGCCTCTAGCAACTCTCTTTTTTCATACTGCAATTTTTTGATAAACATACCGCAAGCAATATCATCATAGAGCAAATCACCCTCATCTGCTTCTGTCTTAAAAATCAATGTTCCATTTTCATCAAACTCTAACGATAAAATTCCGCCTACTTCTTCTGTAAACAATACACACATAATTTTTAACTCATTTTTGATATCCTGTGGAAGTTTATCAAAATTTTCATTTAAAAAGAACTTCTTTTCATAAGAACTGGAAGCACATAACACTATATTTTCATCAAACATATCCATATAAACCTCTCACTGATACCTCTCCTGCCATGATTTCTGTCTTTTGTCCATCTTCTTTTTCAACAATCAATCGACCAAATTTGTCAATTCCCTGTGCAAGTGCTGTGTATGAACAATTATTTTCATGAATTTGAACCTGTCTGCCGCAATTGATAAGCAATGTGTTATAATCTTCAATAAATGCGCTTAAATCACATGTTTCAATAAACTTTGTATACATTTGCGAAAAATGTTTGATAAAATGAACAATGATGGTGCTTCTCTTGACTTTTACTCCTGTTTGACGATAGATTGATGTGGCTATACCATTGACTTCATCATCAAATTGTTCGGTATTGACATTGATACCAATGCCAATTACAACATAATTTGTCCAATCAGGCTCTGCACTCATCTCTGTTAATATCCCGCATATCTTATGATTTCCCATCACAATATCGTTTGGCCATTTAATAAAACATTCTACTGGGATACCACTTTTTGAAATGTTTTTTACAATAGGATTTGATATATACTTAACAATATCATTTAGTGCATAGGCAACTGCCATCGCTGCTATTATGGTCAACATCGGTGCTGCCGCTGGATTAATTTCAGGACGAAGCAGCAATGTCATAAAAATTTCACTCCCTGCAGGCGATATCCATGTTTTTCCACGTCTGCCGCGTCCTGCTGTCTGATGTTCTGTCACAAATAAGGTTCCTGACTCTTCCCCATCTTCTGCCGCTTGTTTTGCAACATTGTTCGTTGAATCAACCTCATCATAAAAAACAACTTTTTTTATGATATTTTCTGATTCTTTTAATACAAGCTGGCTTTCTATCTCTTCTTTTGTCACAATATCTGGATACTGTACAATATGGTATCCCTTATTAGATACCGCCTCTATCTCATAGCCTTCTGTTTTAAGCTGATTGATATATTTCCATACGGCTGTTCTTGAAACATTTAATGCATCACAAATACTTTGTCCAGATATAAATTCATCTGCATTTCTTAACATTTTTAAAATTTTAGATTTCATCATTCATCCCTATTTCTATGTCTTTTATCGCTGCAACGCACCAAGACATAAAACTGACATAATAAGCAAAACACCTGTTACAATCATTAAAATAATACCTGAAACGGTTGCTCTATCCATAAATTTCTTAATTCCTGTAAGAAAATTGACCGTCGCTCCAGCGGCAAATATCAGCGGAAATGCCACACCACTTTTGCTGCGCATAAAAAGTATAATAATAAAAAGTGCTGCCACACATACCGTCAACACAATATTTGAATAGTCAATTATCATTTTTGCCTTTTTATGACTTCCACTTGTTGTATAAAACATATTTTCCTCATTTCTGTACTGATTTTTTTCGCTCTTTTTATAATTTTTGTGTCAAGCAACATGCAGACATAATTTTCTAGTTAAATGTTTCTTATTTAACTTGTGAAACAATTTATTTCTCACATTTATTATAATATTAGTCCCTTTTCACAAAAATGCTGCCATTGCTTAACATTTGAAATAAATGAATATTCTTACATTTGGTAACTGAATTTTCAGTCATATGACAATTCTTCTAACTGGAATTTGATATCACTTTTCACACCTTATAACATTCTTCTCCCTACAATTCACACTTATTTCTCAATCATATTCCGCACAAATATATTTGAAATCCTCAGTCTTTTGCAACGCTGACAAAGCATGTTCCTCAATATACTTCGACATAATTTCCACTGCATACTGAAAATTTTCTGATGGATAACCCTCAGCGCAACGCACCATTGTTTTCAGCATCTCATTGTCACCCTCAATGTATTCAGATGGATAGTTGCCAGAATTATCACAGGAATCGTCGTGACGGTATTTCTGTCTTACGGCATCCATTTGCGCTGCGGTGCCAATCACTGCATGGTAATCCATGTTATCGCCGTCACAGTAATAGTCGATAAAAAGTCTTGCTACAATATCTGTGCATTGTTGGATTTGCTCAACAATGGCATCTGCATTTCGGATGGCAAATTTCCAAATTTCCTGCTTAGCGTGTTCCTCGTTTTCATAATGGATGTACAAAAATGTTTCGTGACCATTAAGCGAAACGGTGACATTCTGAAGTGTTTCGTCTTTGCCATAGACGGCACGCAACGTCCGAATGAGCTCATCCTCTGGCACGCTGTAAAGCGTCATCTCACGCTTGCCCTTCCCAACAGGAATGTCATAGGTGAGTATTTGATACTGTGTGTCATAGTCAAAGGAAATAGCATTGTCTTCGTCAATATCCTTACTGAAATCAACAACGCTGTATACGCCTTCTTTGTAGGTAAGCGGAATGTTGCGTAATTGCGGCATTGGATTCTCCTCCCTTTATCAAATTCACATTTGTAAACTTAATAATAAAATATTCACCTGCAACTTGCAATGTATATTTATAGGCTCTTTTTTAGTGGGTACACAATTCCGAAAAAGGAGTACTATTATTTATACGCACCTAATGTAGCTGCCATAACTGCTTTAATGGTGTGCATACGATTTTCGGCTTCATCAAATACAACAGACTGTGCGGATTCAAACACTTCATCGGTTACTTCCATCTCATCAAGTCCAAATTTTTCATGTATTGTAGCGCCAATCGTTGTTTTTAAGTCATGAAATGCAGGCAGACAGTGCATAAATATAGCTCTATCCGATGCGTTATCCATCACCGACTTATTTACCTGATATGGAGAAAGTTCTTTGATTCGTTCCTCCCAAACTTCATCAGGTTCACCCATTGATACCCATACATCTGTATATATCACATCTGCATTTTTTGTTGCACTGATAACATCTTCTGACAATGTAACTGAACCGCCGCTTGTCTTTGCCCACTCTCTGCACTGTTCTACTAAATTTTGGTCTGGAAAATATTTTTTTGAAGTACATGCAGTATAGTGCAAACCAAGCTTTGCACATACTATCATCAAAGAATTTCCCATATTGTATCGGGCATCCCCCATATATACAAACTTAACGCCCTTTAATTTTCCTAATTTTTCACGCACTGTAAGCATATCTGCAAGCATTTGGGTTGGATGATATTCATTCGTTAATCCATTCCATACAGGAACACTTGAATATGTTGCTAAATCTTCAACGATTTCTTGTCCAAAACCTCTATACTCAATTCCATCATACATACTGGCAAGCACTCGTGCAGTGTCAGCAATACTTTCTTTTTTTCCTATCTGTGAACCCGTTGGGTCAAGATAGGTTGTTCCCATTCCTAAATCATGGGCAGCCACTTCAAATGAACATCTTGTTCTTGTACTTGTTTTTTCAAATATCAATGCAACATTTTTGCCAACTAATGGCTGCTCAACAATCCCCTTATGTTTCTTTTCTTTCAACTCGGCTGCCAAATCAATCAAATACTCAATCTCTTCACAGCTAAAATCTTTCAATGTAAGAAAGTCGCGTCCTTTTAAATCCATAAACTCCTCATTTCTGTGCTGCTTTATCTGTAAATCTTTTATTTAAAAATAATTGGTTTTATGATTAATTTTTAAAAATAAATCCTGTTTAAAACGACCATGTTTAAAATCATTGGCTTTTCAATTATTTTTAATTACTTTGTATCAAACAGCACACAAATACAAAGTATCCTCTAAATTTTACTTGTTCTGCAAAATAATTTAGTAAAAATTTTTCAATTTTTCAATCTGCCTTATTCCGTTTATTCTATTACAAACTTAGCTTTAATGCAAGTAAAAATGCAGTCACATATATGGTCTTGTCTTTTTTTCAGCCAAAAAATAGAGGTGCTAAAAACACCTCTATTTTTATCAGACAGATTACTATCTGCTCTGCTATTTACTTACAATCTTCTTTTTCTAATAAGATTGGCTTATTTAATAAAAACAATGATTTCCAATGATTGTATAACTTGAGTATGCTCCAAGATTCGCAACTTGCAACGCTCTAAAATACGTATAATTTCCAATGTTATTCTCTCCGGATAAAGCTGCCATAGCTGCCTTTAAACAGTCTGAACTTCTTGGTCCTGCGGATAATCTTGCCTGAAATGTTGAACTTGGTCCGCCATTTCCATCTGAAACACCTGAAAATTGATTTCTTGCATAGATAACATCTGTTATTGAATTTCCATATTGGCTGCTTCTTACTCTATTTAAAACAACATTAGCAACCGCTAATTTTCCTTCATAGCTTTCCCAGCCAGATTCCCAATCAATAACACAGGCAAGTAACCAAACTTCATCATCTGACGCAGTCATTGTTGGATTATACGTCACTTCTATATTGGTCATAGCTGCTTGTATTCTTGATTGTCTTGCTTCTTCTTCAGCTATCCTTTGTGCTTCCTCTGCTGCAATTCGTTCTTCTTCCTCTTTAGCCTCTATCTCTTCGTTGGTCATGCCTAATTCCATGCCATAATCAATCGCCACATGTTCTGTGTTAATATAAGCTACATCACTATCTACTGCTACGGATATATACTCACCGCACTTTGAGAGAGCTGTAAATTCCTCTCCATTTTCTGCTGTGGCATAAGATATCAATCCATTTGGAGCAATATACATATCTGCTGTATCAGCAGTAACAACAGCCTTTACTTCGTCGGAAGTGCTAACTGCTCTTGCTTCCTCGTCAAAACACAAATTTGCTGAATTTACATATCCTGCAAGTTCTCCTGATGATATCTTTGTCCATTCATCGTTGACCTCAACAACTGTGCCTATGTTATTTTGATACATACGCCCAAGAACTTGTGACTCCATATCTGGATTTTCATAAACTTCACAATAATCCTCTGCAATGGCAACTGCCATACCTGCATATATATCTTTTACTTCTGCTTGATAACCTGAGGCAACTGTATCTGATACAACTAAGTCTGTGACATTAACTGTATAAGATGCTTCTCTCACATCGCTTTGAGCTTGTGTACATTCTTTTTGTTGCTCATAGGTAGGTTTAGCGGAAACTACACTCGGAACAACTGGCATAAGTACTGCCACCATAGCTGTTCCCAGACACATTGCCACTTTGCTACTTCTAAGTTTCATACTTGAATCCCTTCCGCCGCATCTGCGACTTTCATTTGTAACATATGTCATAATAATTTCTTAATTGTTACAAAATTGTTACGCTTTGTTACGAAAGTATTGTAGCAAAGTTAAGCAATTTTGTCAAATCTGTTACAAGCCGCTCCATAACTGGGCTAAAAGGATTGTATGAAAAATAGTACATTAGCATTTTTTATTAAATTCTCTATTTTGACATGCTTTCATTCCCATTTTTTAGTTCCACCTTGATAAGCAAAAAGAGAACTTATAAAATATAACTTTGATTCTTTTCTAGTATAATCTTTATAAATTGTTCTTTAAAAATGCCTCCAATTTTTCAGCAGCCACATCTTCGTCTGCTCCCTCAACTGTTACTGTAATTTCCTGTCCTTGTTTAATAGCAAGCCCCATAACACCAAAAATCTTTTTTGCGCTGACTGTCTTATCATCTTTTGTGATATTTACATCCGACTGGCACTCTTTTGCCACTTTGACAAACTCTCCTGCTGGTCTTGCGTGAATCCCCTCTGGGTCTGTGATTACATACTTAAATTCTCTCATTCTAATCCTCCATTTCTGTTGCTTTAAATGAAAATACAATTTAAACAACAACATATATATAATATAAATTTTTTAACCTCATCAGGAAGTTTCCTGTTTTTTAAACAATTATTATCTGTTTAAAAAATGCCATCAAAAGGCAATGAGGTTATGAACAAACCATCAAGCAGATTGCAACTTTCTACTTAACGAAATTACTCTTTAATTGGTTTCTTTAAAAGCGCAAGCATAAACATTGTTACTATAGAACCAATTGCAAGTGCTAAAAGATACATAGGCCAATTTCCTACAACTGCAAATACAAATATGCCTCCATGTGGTGCCATCAATGTACAGTTAAATAACATCGAAAGCGCTCCTGCAATTGCTGCACCAAGTGCTGTTGCAGGGATAACTCGTGCAGGGTCAGCAGCCGCAAATGGAATAGCACCTTCTGTAATAAAACACAACCCCATAATATAATTGCTAAGTCCTGAATTTTTCTCTGCTTTATTAAAACGATTCTTAAAAAATGTGGTAGCAAGTGCTATTCCAATAGGAGGAACCATACCGCCAATCATAACGGCTGCCATAATATCATAGTTTCCATTTGCAATAGCCATCGTACCAAACACATAAGCCGCCTTGTTAATTGGACCGCCCATATCAATAGCCATCATAGCGCCAAGCACAATGCCAAGTACAATCTTTGAACTGCTGCCCATCGCATTTAAGAAATTGGCAAGTGCTGTATTGACAACGCCGATAATTGGATTAAATACAAGAAGCATAAGCGTTCCCATAATCAATATGCCAAGAACTGGATATAAAAGCGTCGGTTTAATGCCATCCATACTCTGTGGAAGCTTTGAAAATGCTTTTTTAAGAGCAAGAACAATATATCCTGCAACAAATCCTGCAACAAGTGCGCCAAGAAATCCAGACACGGTATTGCCCTGCGCTCCAAACACGGTATTTTGAATAAATCCATTTAATCCTGTATAGGTCATAGACTGCCCATCTGCATTGACCCACTGCAAAACAGCATTGCCGTTAGCCGCAAGCAGTCCTCCCACAAAACCGACTGCAAGTCCCGGACGGTCTGCTATACTATATGCAATATAACCCGCAAGAACTGGAAGCATTAAGCCAAACGCCGCCTCGCCAATCGTCTTAAAAAACGCTGCAATTGGAATATTCTTACCAAAGTTGCCTGGATTTAAACTAAAATCATCCAGCAAAAATGCAATGGCTATCAGTATACCACCGCCTATAACAAATGGAAGCATATGTGAAACACCACTCATTAAATGCTTATAAAGAGAATGTCCTATGCCTTCCTTTCCATTATCAACAACTTCTTGTGTATCTTTTCCTTCACAAGAATAAATAGGAACATCACCCGAAATGGCACGTTTGACAAGTTGGTCTGCTTTGCTGATGCCATCTGAAACTTGAACTTTAATGAGTTTTTTACCAACAAATCGCTCCATAGGTACATTGACATCACAGGCAACAATAATACAATCTGCCGCTTTTATCTCATCCGCACTAATAACATTCTTTGCACCGCCTGAACCTCTTGTCTCAACCTTAATAGAACAATTATTTGCAATAGCTGCTTTCTCCAGTGCTTCTGCCGCCATATAAGTATGGGCTATACCTGTCGGACACGCTGTGACGGCAAGAATATTGCATTTGGCATCTGATACGGTAGCTCCATAAGAATCAATCCCTTTACTTTCCTCATCCGCATCATCAATAATTTTTAAAAATTTATCAACCGAATTGGCATTTTTTAAACGCTCTGAAAAATCTTCATCCATCATCATAACGGACAGCTTTCCAAGTACATCAAGATGGACATTCTCCTTCGTATTTGGCGCTGCAATTAAAAATATAAGCGATACGGGTTCACCATCAAGTGCATCAAAATCAACGCCGCCCTTAACAACCATTGCTGCAAGTCCTGGCTTGGATACAGCGTCACATTTTGCATGGGGAATAGCTATCCCTTCTCCAATTCCGGTTGAACCTTCTTCCTCTCTTGCAAATACCCTCTTTTTATATTCCTCCTTATCCTTTATTTTGCCGCTTTTACACATTAAATCAACCATTTTGTTGATGGCGTCTTGCTTTGAAGAGGCTGTTCCATTGACATCAATCGAACGCCTATCCAGTAAATCTGTAATCCTCATAATAACCCCCATTCTAAAGAGTAGCAATTTCTCTTTTTCACAATATTTTTTAACCAATTGTTTTAATCAAATCCCCACAAAAATAAAAATTGCTCTTTTTATACATTTTGATAACTGTTTTTAATAACTGTAAACCAAATGTTTTTAAACAATAAACTTATCAAACAAATGCATCGTATTATAAAAGCTCAATACAACGATATACCTGTTCAATTTCTGATTTTGTCGCAAGCATCTTTGAAAATGCACTTGCACTTCCTGCTGCCACTCCCATCTTAAAGGCATGTGCATAGTCTTGTTTTTCATGCCAGCCTGCAATAAATCCTGCAACCATTGAATCTCCTGCACCAACTGAATTTTTAACCACTCCTTTTGGTGCTTTGCTTGCAAACACCTCACCTGTCTGTGTTATTAGCACAGCTCCTTCACCTGCCATAGAAACTAAAACATTTTTTGCCCCTTTTTCCTGCAGTTTTTTTGCATAAGGAATAACGTCTGCACGTGTGTTTAATGACACACTAAACAATTCCCCAAGTTCATGATTGTTCGGCTTTATAAGAAATGGCTTATATTGCAGCACATTTACAAGAAGGTCTTTTGTTGCATCAACTGCAATCATAATATTTTTATCAGCAAGCATTTTCATAATATCGCTGTAAAGTGAATCCGACAAAGACGATGGTATGCTTCCAGCAAGGACAAGTGTATCGCCTTCTTTTAATAACTGTAGCTGATTTAAAAGCATTTTAATGGATTCATCATCAATAACAGGACCTATAGCATTTAGTTCTGTCTCTTGAACCGATTTGATTTTTATATTAATTCTTGAAATTCCTTCTTTTAACTCAATAAAATCACTTTTTCCGCCTAACGCCTCAAAATGTCTTTTTATCTCCATTCCAGTAAATCCTGCAATAAATCCAAGTGCTATATTATCTATTCCCAGATGATGAAGTATCATAGAGACATTCAGTCCTTTTCCGCCGGGCAAAAACTGTTCAAAAACGGCGCGGTTTGTCATACCCAATTCCAAATTTTCAACGCCTATTGCATAATCAATAGCCGGATTAAATGTAACTGTATAAATCATGGCTCTCCCTCCTTTCTTTTTATAAATCATTGCCTATCATTCATTATGAAATACCTTTATTTTTATGTTGGTAAGACAATATTATTACAATCTTCATATCCTCTTACAATTTTTTCTGTTATGATAGTGGCGTCGTTAAAATCGGCAAATTTTATAGGACTGATGGAATCAAATTTTGATGAATCTGCAACAATATACCGTTTTTTACAATTTAAAAAGGATGTGTGCTTTACACCTGCTTCCAATCGTTCTGGCGTTGTAAAACCTGTTCGCTTACTGATTCCATTGACACCCCAAAAACCGATTGTAAAATTATAAACAGACAACATCTCGATGGTTTCTGCACCAACAATTGCTTCAGTCGCACTTTTAAGCTTTCCTCCGACAAGATAGACTTCACACCCCATATGTGCAAGCTTACAGGCATGATTGACAGCATTGGTTACATAAACGGCATTGGTTTCTTTAATATAATCAATAATAAATTCTGTTGTCGTTCCTGCATCGATATAGACAAAATCATCTTTTTTTATAAGACCTGCCGCATATTTTGCTATAAGCTTTTTTTCTTCCATATGAATGATACGCCGGTCTGAAATCTCATCATCACGCATTTTAAACGATGTATTATTTACAGCTACAGCACCGCCATGAACTTTAACAATCTCTCCCCTTAAATCAAGCGTTCGTATATCTCTTCTTATTGTTGACTCCGAAGTTTCCAGATAATCCACAAGCTCTTGAAGCGTTGCGCTTCCTTGTTGTTCTACACGCTCCTTTATTCGGGACAGCCGTTCTTGTGCTAGCATGAATGTTCTCCTTTCTTAATAGTCAAAGGATATTCGCAATCCTCTTATTACTTTCTTATAACCTCATATCACAATACAAGATAAGTTGTTTTGATGATTGTATTATATTTCAAAATTCATTCAAAATCAATCATTTTCATTCAAAATAAGTCACGAAATATACACTTAAATTTTATGCAAATTGCACTAAAATAAAATTTATTTAACAGAAATTATATTATTTTTTACAACTAAATAGAATACTACTTTCAAAACAGTCAAATTCATTCACAACAATCCACTATAAATATATAATGAACATTTAAAACATACTTTCAAATATAATGCCAGACTTATAAAATATCATCGCTTTTAAATCCCCTTTATTTGTGATTTTATGAAATTTGCATTTTTAATTATGGGAAATTTTAATAGTAAAATAGACCACGCGTCTATTCATAATGGTATGGCTCAAATGATTGGTGTTGCAAATATACAAGAAGCAAGTATAGTTGCTAAGAAATTATATGAAGATGGCATTGACTGCATTGAACTGTGTGGCGCTTTCACAGTTCATGACACAAGAAAAATCATTGAAGCAGCCTAAAAGTCCCCACTTATGCCTCTATGACATTAAAGTGGGGAAACTTCCTTGATAATATTAAAACACTTTTATTTATTTAATTAAATATTGTACTACCATATATTTACTTAATATATTGATTATACAAAAAATCTATCCATTACTATCTCTTTGTCTTACTGCTTCATATGCCAGCACTGTGCAAGCTACTGCCGCATTGAGCGACTCAACTTCTCCCCTCATAGGAATCTTAATATATTCACTTGCCGCATGTGCTACATCACAGGACAGTCCATTTGCCTCATTACCTACCAAAAATGCTGTTGGCAGTCTATAATCAGGCTCTGTGTAGCTCTTTGTGCCTTCTAGGTGAGCAGCATATACATGGATACCCTTTTCTTTCATTATTTTTATTGTGCCTATAAAATCATCTACATATACAAAAGGAACACGATAAATAGAACCCATTGTTGAGCGTATCGTCTTTGGATTATATATATCGACTGTATTTGCACTTGCTACAATTCCTGAAACGCCTGCTCCTTCTGCCATTCGCATAATCGTTCCAAGATTGCCAGGGTCTTGAAGATTTTGTATACATATAATAAGTGGTTTCTTATGGGATGAAAATATGGTGTCCAGCTTCCAATCATTCATGGAAACTACCGCCATGATTCCCTGTGGTGTCTGTGTGTCTGACATATGTACAAACACAGAATCTGACACTTCCTCAAATTGATTGGAATCCAATTTTATATGAAGTTTTTTCATTATTTCTATATTATTATGCAAAAAACTTTCCGATACATATACCTTTATAATATGTTCACTTAAAGCCTCTAAAACCATCTTACTGCCTTCAACAATAAACTGCCCTGCTTTTTTTCTTGCTTTAGACTTATTTTGCAGTAATAATATATTTTTAACTTGAGAATTACTTGTACTTGTTATCATAATTATTTAGAAAGCAATGCACTGACATTAAATTCGTACTCGCTTATATCCTTCTTCATTGAAAGTGCTTCGTCAATATCAAAATCGACAAATTTTCCGCCCTTATATGCAACCACTCGATTACTCTTTCCTTCACAGAGAAGGTCAACCGCATAGGCGCCCATAACGGATGCATACATTCTATCTTTACATGTTGGAGAACCGCCTCGCTGCATGTAGCCTAATATGGTAGCTCTTGTCTCAATACCTGTAGCCGCTTCAATTCTTCTTGCCATTCCTGTCGAATGACCAATTCCTTCTGCATTAATAATCAAATGATGTTTCTTTCCTCTCTTACGCCCCTCAATAATATGATTGATAAGTATCTGTTCATCATTGTCATAACGCTCTGGCAAAAGGATATCCTCTGCTCCGTTTGCAATACCGCACCAAAGGGCAATATATCCTGCATTGCGCCCCATAACCTCAATAATACTACAGCGTTCATGTGATGTCGACGTATCACGAATCTTGTCAATAGCTTCCATAGCTGTATTAACAGCTGTATCAAATCCAATGGTGTAATCTGAACAAGCAATATCCAAATCAATTGTGCCTGGAAGTCCAATGGTGTTTACTCCTGCTTCCGCTAATTTTTGCGCACCTCGAAAAGAACCGTCTCCTCCAATAACAACAATTCCGTCTATACCATGCTTATGGCAAATCTCTGCGCCCTTTTTTTGCCCTTCTGGTGTCATAAATTCAAGACATCGTGCAGTATAAAGTATAGTACCGCCTTTTTGAATAATATCCGCAACACTTCTCTTATTCATATCAATTACTTCATCATTGATAAGACCATTATACCCTTTTTGGATTCCTTTTACCTTTAATCCCTTATTCAATGCAGTCCTGACAACAGCTCTAATGGCTGCATTCATACCTGGCGCATCTCCGCCGCTTGTCAATACTCCAATTGTTTTGATTTCTTTTGCCATGTTAATCCTCCATTACTGCTGGCTTATTACCTAACACACATCTCAATTTCTTTCCAATTAACAGTAAATTTATATAACAAACTTGCTGTTAATTCATCATTTTTCACAAGGTAAATAATAACGCAAACATTCTATTAATTCAAGTCGTCTCTACATTTTTATTGCCATAAATTGCTCTTAAATCGGATAATAGCTGCGATGTAATTTGAATATTTTTGCTCTCAGGCCATAAAATGCGCTTATTTTCCTGCATACAATAGATAACAACACTATCTTTTCCATCTAAATCTGCAAAATCGCTTCTTAATTTCTCTTCATTCTTTTTATATTCTGACTCATCTTTAAAACGAATCCACAATTTTCTTGGCACATTTGCAAAATCGACTATTTTTTCACCAATCAATTTTGCATTTTCATCTGCATTGGCGCTTACACGTCCTGTAATAAACACCATTTTTGCCGAGTCAATAACACTTCTGTACTCTATATAAAGACGTGGAAAAACGATAACTTCTACGGTTCCCATAATATCCTCAATGGTAAGAAATGCCATAGGCTGCCCATTTTTGGTATTTTTGACAGTTTTTGCTGTAATCATACCGCCAATGGTCTGTTTCGTATCATTTTTAACTTTTGGCTCTCCTGTCTCTTCATTTACCATAAAATCGACAGTCTGTGCGGATATATTTTTCTTCCACATTCCAACATACTCATCCATAGGGTGTCCGCTGATATATACACCTAATATTTCCTTTTCAAAATTCAGCAAATCTTCTTTTGTATACTCAGACACGTTTGGCATCTTTATCTCAAATGCTTTCTTTTGGCTGTCATCTACAAAATCAAAAAGTGTCATCTGACCTGCAATGGCATCTTTTCCCTGCTTTACTTCCTCGTCAATCATCTGCTGATATACACTAATCATCTGCCGTCTATTATTTCCAAATGCATCAAATGCACCTGCTTTAATTAGGTTTTCTATCATCTTTTTATTCAGTTCATGGTACATTCGCTTAATAAAATCCTGCATATTTTTAAATGCACCATCAACCTTTTTGTTTTTTAATATCTGTTCAATAGCTGGTTTGCCTAATGCTTTAATGGCTGATAATCCAAATCGTATACTATCGCCTTCAACCACAAATCCCATACCCGATAAATTGACATCTGGCGGCAGCATCTTAATTCCCATCTGCCCGCAGGCATATATATATTCGGCTACTTTATTGGTATTATTTACTACGGAAGTCATCAAAGCCGCCATAAATTCAACAGGATAATGATATTTTAGATAAGCTGTCTGATAGGCAAGCACTGCATAACAGGCAGCATGTGATTTGTTAAACGCATATTTTGCAAAATCAATCATTTCATCAAATATTTTCCCTGCAACTTTTTCATCAATGCCGTTTTTTACACAGCCTGCAACATGTTCTTCCTCATTTCCATAGATAAAGTTATGGCGTTCTTTTTGCATAACATCGGTCTTTTTCTTAGACATTGCACGTCTTACTAGGTCACTTCTTCCCCAAGTGTATCCTGCCAAGTCGCGCACAATCTGCATAACTTGTTCTTGATATACAATACACCCATAGGTAGGCTGCAAGATACTTTCAAGCTGTTTACAATCATAAGTCACTTCATCTGGATTATTTTTTCCTTTGATATACTGCGGAATAAAATCCATAGGTCCTGGTCGGTACAGAGAGATTCCCGCAATAAGGTCTTCTATATTCTGCGGTTTTAATTCCTTCATAAAGGACTTCATTCCACCGCTCTCCAACTGGAACATACCTTCACATTTGCCAGTGCCTATATAGTCATAAACATCTTTGTCGTTATAATCAATCGTATCTATAGAAAAGTCTGGATTTTTTAACTTTGCAAGCTGCTCTGTATCAATAATAACAGACAGATTGCGCAATCCTAAAAAGTCCATCTTTAACAGTCCCAATTCCTCTAAAGTTGTCATAACAAACTGAGCTACCACAGAACCATCTGAGCCGACCGACAAAGGAACATACTCCTCAACTGCCTGCTTACTTATCAAAACACCAGCAGCGTGCATAGAAGCATGGCGCGGCAATCCCTCTAATCGCTTACTCTTATCAATCAAATCTTTTATCTGTGCATCCTCTTCATACACTTTCTTTAAATCAGGATTGATTTCTAGTGCTTTGTCAATGGTCATTTTTAAATCTCTTGGCACCATCTTGGCAATATTGTCAACCATCGCATAAGGAAGGTCTAAGACACGCCCAACATCTTTAATAACAGCTCTTGCCGCCATCGTTCCAAAAGTGACAATCTGCACAACACAATCTTTTCCATATTTATCCACCACATAATCAATGACTTGCTGGCGTCCTTCAGGACAAAAATCCACATCAATATCAGGCATAGAGATTCGTTCTGGATTTAAAAAACGCTCAAAAATCAATGTATATTTAATAGGGTCAATATCCGTAATCCCCAAACAGTACGAAACAATACTTCCTGCGGCTGAACCTCTGCCTGGTCCCACTGCAATCTGATGTTTTTTTGCATAGTCAATATAATCCCACACGATAAGGAAATAATCGACATAGCCCATATCACGTATTACAGACAATTCATAGTCTAATCGTTCTTTTAACAGTTTTCCTTCTGGCTTATAACAAGATTCTTTACTCGTGTCTTCCCCTAAAAGATATTCAGGATATCTTTTTTTCATTCCCTCATAACATAAATGCTGTAGGTATGTCCATGAATCAAACCCGCTAGGAACCTCATATTTAGGAAGTTTTGTGACGCCAAACTCAATCTCTACATTGCAGCGGTCGGCAATTTTTTGTGTATTTTCAACAGCCTGTGGGACGTAGGAAAACAATTCTGCCATCTCTTCTGGCGACTTTAAATAAAATTGTCCACCCTCATAGCGCATTCGATTTTCATCGGTAACCTTTTTTCCAGTCTGTATACAAAGCAAAATATCGTGTGCTTCCACGTCCTGCGCATATGTATAATGAACGTCATTTGTACAAACCAGCTCTATTCCAAGTTCATTAGAAAGCCGTACAAGCTGTGGATTGACATAATTTTGTTCCTCAATCCCATGACTTTGCAGTTCCAGAAAAAAATTGCCTTTTCCAAAGATATTCTCATATCGTTTTGCAGCGGCAGCAGCTTCCTCATACATTCCTCTTGACAGATATCTTGACACTTCACCTGCAAGACACGCGCTCAATGCAATAATTCCTTCGTGATACTGCAAAAGTACCTCATAGTCCACTCTTGGTTTATAGTAAAATCCTTCTGTAAATCCTCTTGATACAATTTTCATCAAATTTTTATAGCCTTCATAATTTTCAGCCAGTAATACTAAATGATAATAACGCTCTTCGGTCACTCCTTGCTCTTTATCAAACCTTGAACCTGGAGCCACATATACCTCACAGCCTATAATAGGCTTAATTCCAGCTTTCTTTGCAGCTTTATAAAAATCAATTACACCATACATCACACCATGGTCTGTAATAGCAAGACTATTCATACCCAACTCTTTTGCTCTTGCTGTTATTTCTTCAATTTTACTAGAACCATCAAGCAGTGAATACTCTGTATGTACATGTAAATGTGTAAAACGCATATTATTCCTCCATTCCGCACTCTATATATCAAAAATGCCACAGACCGTAAAACAGCCTGCGGCAAATATCAATTCTGTTCATTCTTATTGGTTATCTTCTTCTTTGCTGCCGTTATCTGAATCCTTATCTGGTATTTTATTTTTGTTCTTTTCAATATTTTGCCAGAAATCATCTAATGGTCCGCTAACTGTAGAAGAATAGCTCCCATCTTCATTAAATGTAACACTTTCTGCTACTTTTTCAGACTTTGACATTTCACTGGTATCAACTGGTTCAGGAATCCCTTTTACTCTTCTAAATATCTTCATAAATTCTTTTCCTGTAATGGTTTCTTTATCATAAAGATATTTAGCCAATTCGTCCAATACGTCTCTATTTTCAGCCAACAGCTTTTTGGCTTCTGCAAAACAGCCAGCAAGAAGCTGTTTGACTTCTTCATCAATAATAGCTGCCGTCTCGTCGGAACAATTGAGTCTTGCAGAACCATCCAAATATTTGCTCTCAATGGTTTCTAGGCTCATTAATCCAAATTTTTCAGACATACCATACTGTGTAATCATTGCTCTTGCAATATCGGTTGCCTTTTCAATATCATTGGATGCTCCTGTTGTGACTGTGTCAAATATGATTTCTTCCGCAGCACGTCCGCCAAGAAGTGTGACAAGCCTTGCCATCAGTTCATCTTTTGTCATAAGATATTTTTCTTCTTCAGGCACCTGCATAACATAGCCTAATGAACCCATTGTTCTTGGAACAATCGTT
The DNA here is from genome assembly GCA_910589305.1 of uncultured Lachnospira sp. Lineage (GTDB taxonomy): Bacteria > Bacillota > Clostridia > Lachnospirales > Lachnospiraceae > Lachnospira. Next base: position 20,234 of record CAJUTV010000013.1, read on the forward strand.
ATCTTTTGAACAGGCTCTGCATCCTTTTTTAATGCTGTTATAAGTGCATGACCGACTTCATGGTATGCAACAGTGCGTTTTTCCTGTTTGCTCAAAATTCTGTCTTTCTTTTCCTTGCCAGCTATTACCACTTCAACTGCTTCAAACAAGTCTTTTTGTGTGACAACTTTTCGCCCGTCTTTGACAGCCGCAATAGCCGCCTCGTTAATCATATTGGCAAGGTCTGAACCAACAGCACCGCTTGTAGCAAGACCAATTTCATCAAGGTCTACAGTGTCGTCCATCAAAACATCTTTAGAATGAACCTTCAAAACTTCAACTCTGCCCTTTAAATCAGGCTTATCAACAATAATTCTTCTATCCAGTCGTCCCGGTCTTAACAGCGCCTTATCCAAAACTTCTGGTCTGTTTGTCGCTGCAAGAATAAATAATCCCTTTGATGAATCAAAGCCGTCCATCTCTGCTAAAAGCTGATTTAAAGTCTGTTCACGCTCATCATTGCCGCCGCCATACCTTGAATCCCTGCTTTTACCAATAGCGTCAATCTCATCTATAAAAATAATACATGGAGCCTGCTTTTGTGCTTCCTTAAACAAATCACGCACTCTTGAAGCGCCCACACCCACAAACATCTCTACAAAATCAGAACCTGCCAATGAAAAAAACGGAACATTGGCCTCTCCTGCAACCGCTTTTGCAAGCAATGTTTTACCTGTACCCGGAGGTCCTACAAGCAATGCACCTTTTGGAAGCTTTGCGCCTATCTTTGAATATTTGTCTGGATTATGCAAAAAGTCTACAATCTCTTTTAATGATTCTTTTGCTTCGTCCTGTCCTGCCACATCCTTAAACGTTACACCCGTCTGTTTTTGCACATAGACTTTAGCCGTATTTTTGCCAACGCCCATGCCTCCCATCATACCGCCGCCAGATGATATCTTCCTATATATAAAGGTAAACATAAATATCATAATTAAAAGCGGCAAGATATAGGCTGCTAAAAATTCAATCATAGAAGCACTTGAATCTGGAATATATCCAGAAATTGTGATATCTGGATTCTTTTTTAACGTTGACACCAGCTCATCATCATTGACATATGCTGTGTAGTATGTGTATTTAATTTTGCCCAACTTATTTTGTTCGTTTGTCTCATCAGTTGGTGTAATAACAATTCGGTCTGCATCAAACTTTACTTCAGCAATCTTGTCATCTTCTACCATCTGAAGAAACTCGGTATACGATATCTCTTTAAAACGAACATTGTTTAACAGTCCTCGCAATAAAGAAAATCCTATAAACGTAAGGACAGCAGCAATCGCAAGTATCAAAATCGTATTAAAATTTTTTTGCTTTTTGTTATTATTTTGGTTATTTCTATTATTATTTTGATTGTTATTTCTTCTGTTATTATCATTATTATTATCATAGCCATTATAATTGCTATTATTTTGATAATTTTGTCTATCGTAATTTGGACCATTCAGCCCACCGCCATAATTTTGCCCATTATAGCCTTGTCCGCCATAATTTTGTCCATTATTGCCTTGACTGCCACGATTTTGACCGTTATAATCCTGACTGCCATAATTTGGGCTATTATTCATATCGCCTTGACTGTTTGGCTTATGGTTGTAACTTTGTCCATTCTGGTTGTTTACATTGGGGTTGCCAGAATTGGTGTTTTCAGTGTTATTACCATTATTTTCCCAATTATTCATTCCTTCTCTCCATTCTTTTTGTGTATATGCACATTCAATATTATAATTATAATTTTCCCATAAATCAATTAAAACTGTATTATTTTTTAAAAAAATATGGAAAATAATTATAAACCGTTATATAATGTTATTTATTATTCATTGATTTACAGCCGTTATTCGGCAGAACGGAGGAAATAATGCCTGTTAAATACGTATTTGTCACAGGTGGCGTAGTATCTGGTCTTGGAAAGGGTATTACTGCTGCTTCTTTAGGACGTTTACTTAAAGCTCGTGGATTTAAAGTTACCATGCAAAAATTTGACCCATATATTAACATTGACCCTGGTACAATGAACCCAATTCAGCATGGTGAGGTGTTTGTTACCGATGACGGTGCAGAGACCGATTTAGACCTTGGTCATTATGAACGATTTATCGATGAAAGCCTCAATAAAAACTCTAATGTAACAACTGGCAAAGTGTACTGGGCAGTTTTACAAAAAGAGCGGCGCGGTGATTTTGGCGGCGGTACAGTTCAAGTTATTCCACATATTACAAATGAAATTAAGACACGATTTTTCCGTGATTTTTCATCAAACGATACAAAAATTGCTATTATTGAAGTAGGCGGAACAGTTGGCGATATTGAAAGTCAACCTTTCCTTGAAGCCATAAGACAATTTCAACATGAAGTCGGCAGAGAAAATGCAATATTAATTCATGTGACGCTGATTCCATACTTAAAAGCATCGGGCGAAATGAAAACAAAGCCTACACAGGCAAGTGTAAAGGAGCTTCAAGGCATGGGCATTCAGCCAGATATTCTTGTCTGCCGAACAGAACAGCCATTGCAGGCAGGTATTAAAGACAAAATTGCTCTTTTTTGCAATGTACCAAAATCACATGTACTGCAAAATCTTGATGTTGAGATTCTCTACGATGCACCACTTGCTATGGAAGAAGAAAATCTTGCACAAGTAGCATGTGAATGTTTGCATCTTGACTGTCCACAACCAGACCTTGACGAATGGCGCGCAATGTGTACTGCATGGAAAAATCCTACCAAAAAAGTAACCATCGCACTTGTCGGCAAATATATTCAGCTTCACGATGCTTATATCAGTGTTGTAGAAGCATTAAAACATGGCGGTGTTGCCAACTCTGCCGACGTTTCCATTAAATGGGTAGACTCTGAAACCGTCAATGAAAACAATGCCAAAGATATCCTTTCTGACGTTTCTGGCATACTCGTTCCCGGCGGCTTTGGTGACAGAGGTGTTGAGGGCAAAATACAGGCAATACGTTATGCCAGAGAACATCATATTCCATTTTTAGGGCTTTGTCTTGGTATGCAGCTTTCTATTGTGGAATTTGCAAGAGATGTCATTGGTTACTCTGATGCACACAGTGTTGAATTAAAGCCAGATACAACACACCCTGTCATTCATCTGATGCCTGACCAAGAAGGAATTGACGATATCGGCGGAACGCTTCGACTTGGCTCTTATCCTTGTGTTTTGGATAAGACAAGCAAGGCTTACAAAGAGTATGGACAAGAAACCATACATGAACGTCACCGTCATCGTTATGAGGTTAATAATGATTACAGAACCGTTCTTTCAGAACATGGTATGATTTTATCTGGAATTTCACCAGATGGAAGAATTATTGAAATGATTGAATTAAAAAATCACCCATGGTTTATAGCAACGCAGGCTCACCCTGAATTAAAATCGCGCCCAAACCGACCTCACCCGCTATTTAGAGGTTTTATAGAAGCTTCATTAAACCATCAACAAGATACAACAACAGACAATGAACATTGCTAAAAATTTGCGGCATAATAGACGCCTTGCTACGTGTCTATTATGCCGCAAATTTATATAAATAACATAAGTTAAGCGAATATTCACAATCCACTTTACTGCTTCCCTAATAAAATTCAATTATTTTCATCTTGTGCAATCAAATCGATTTGACTTTATCTTTATATTTATTTTTCTTCCTTTTTTAAAGACTTTTGCAAGCCTTGTATAATAACATCATTAGGCTTTACTACACCCAGCAATAAAGGAGAAGTCTTGACATGGTATTTATAATTATCCAAAGCTTTCTGTGGGCTTTTATTGGCATAACAATATTTACAGCCATTCATACAAGTATCATATGCGCCTATATCCCTGCTTTCAATACAATGACACCCCTGCCTTAATCCCTTATGTTTTAAATTCTTAAACTCAATATTATTGGCTTTCCCTAAAATATTAAGCGTCACACAACCTGAAGGATGAATACCATACTTTGTAAAATCTCCATTTGTTCCGCAAGTTTGCAAAAAAATTCCATATTTTTGTGCAGTAGAACCAAATCCCTGTGCTAATGTATCTATGTCCTGTGGTGATAAAGAAATCAGTTCTGGCATATTTGTTTTCAATTTTTTATACATTTCTACAAAACTAAAAATACACCGGTCAATATAAGGAGACAATACTTTTGCCATGCGTTCAAAAGTTTCTAAATGGCATTTTACTGTATAATCTTGTGTCAGCAAAACAGGGTCATATCTCCATGCAACACGTTGCTTTCCCACCAATTCTGACAATTTTATCAACGTTTCCATACTTTTATCTATACTTGGTACGCCTGGCTCAATATCTTTTCCATAAGCTGTAATTGTATAATAATAATATGTATCGAAACGTTCTGTAATTTCATGTAAACGCGGCAATATAGGTTCATAATTTTTAGAGCAAAACACTACACAATCCACCTTGTCCGGAGTCAATTCATAACGCATTACTCTACTCGTAAATAAGGGGTTGCGTGAAAGCGCATACCCTTCTGAAAATCGATTTAACAGCCATTCTGTATAATATTGTACGGTATCTGTTCGTCCACCAGTATTAATAATCATTTTTTCCTCATTTCTGCGCTGCTTTTGTACATAGAACTAGACATTCTTATAGGTTTATATCAAGCAGCGCGCAAATATAAACCTTATGATGAAACATTAAAATGTTCAATCTTATTTGTCTAATTTTATCTTTTTTAAATTTAGTCAAGCAGATATTCACAATCCGCTTTACTATTTCTCACTCTGTTTAATTGCTGTTGTTATATAATACTTTTCATCTCTTAAACTATCAACTTCACATATATTATATACACTTTTTAAATCTTCATTTTCTAAGACCAACGTATCTCCAACCTGAAAATAAATTCCTTCTATAATTTGAGATAAACCTTTTCCTGTAGCTTTTGACACAGCTTCCTTTGCTGTCCATAATCGAAAAAAACGCTCTTGTTTTTTTTCTTCATTTTCATTGACCCAATTTTTTTCCTTTTCACTAAAACACTTTTTCATTACTTTTTCATTTATTTGATGTCTGCCTTCAATATCAATTCCAACAGGCACATTAGACACTGCACAAACAGCATAATCCCCCGCATGAGATAAATTAAAACAAATCGGATTGATTCCAGTAAGCATTGGCTTGCCGCCATATTGATATTCCATTTCATATGAAAATGCCCTTTTATCATTTATACTCTTTTCAATATCACTTTCAGAAAGATTTTTTATATAATTTTCTTCAATATTTTCTTTATCTTTATACTGCATCAAACAATAATTCAAAACAAACTCTGCTGCCAAACCTCTTGCTTTATCCTTCTCATTTTTTAATTGGTCAATTTTTTGTTTTCTTCTTAAAGGAACTATATCATATGCCCTTTCAAACCCTAGTTTATATGTAAACATTGATATATTTAAAACAGCAATTTGCATCTTTGTCAACATTTCCACTCCTTACAACAAAACAACCGAAATAAATTATTGACACTATAACATCTCTTTTTACAAAACAGTTTGCTGTATACTTCATAATTATAATAACTATGCTCAAATTGACGCGAATACAAATGGGCGATATCAATTTGTTCTTTTTTATCAAGCACACCGCCATTTTGCTGCCATGCCGCCATATCCAACTGTTTAAGTACCTCATATCCCACAACAGCATTTTTTACTTTTAATAAAATATTATAATCATACACAGCATATAAAAAATACCGATATATATAATACATAAATAATTGTTTGTATTCATAATCTCTGTCTTTATAATATTTATTAAAAGATTGAACTATTTTTTTATATTCTTTATAGCCGCTCAAACTATCTATAAATTGATGATAACAGGATAAATACTTCTTCCAATCTGGATTGATAATCTCCATATCTGGAAATACATCAAAAAATTGACGAACCGATTTTAATACATTGGTATATATTGTATTTTGTTTGTCTATTTCTATTGAAACGGTATGATGAATACACTGTAACAGCCTATGCTTGCAATAATTTTCATCACTGTATTTTTTCACAATATCAGAAATAGCACTATCCTTTTCCTTATCAATAACCCTTTGAAGTTTCACTGCCATATCCAATAACAAAATAGCAACCTCATCGGACGAAAAGCGATTATTTTGAATCATATCATATGCACATACTCTCGCCTTTTTTAATTGATAATAAAGAAAACCATCAATATCATTAACTTGGCTAACTGGCTGCCCGTCTTCGGTCTCATCAAACGTCCATTTTTCCTGCAAATTAAATAGCAATTCACCTGCTGTCTTGCAAGATGGTGCTATCCCTATTTCCTTTTCATTTCCATAGGTATTGATAAATCTTGGAAATTCAGCACATGTATCACAGAGTTTGTCCTCTCCAAGTTCCGTATACAAATCACATAAATTTTTTTCATTTAAAAAAGGACATCGTTTATTTTCAGATAAAGTAAACGTGCAGCCCCCTTCATCATCTGGATTCATAACCGACTTTAAGCGCTTGCCAAATGCTCCTTTTACGGTTTGATAATATTGATATGCCTTTGCATCAACATCAACGTCCCACCCAGCACAACATGTATCAGTGCAGGCTCCTGCTATACATTTAAAATCTTTATAATAATGCGGTGTATAAACCTTCATTTCTATTTCCATTTCTGCGCTGCTTTCTACTCTACATAAAGAACTAAAAATTCTTACAAGTTTGTGACAAGCAGCACTCATTTTTAATTGTTGTCAACATATTTATCCTTTGTTATACTTATAACAATAATTTTAAAAACTTATTTTTTACTTTACAAAAACTAAGACAGGAATAAATATTTATTATGAAATTCAATAACTTCGCAACGATAAAAATGTCCATTCATAACGATTTAAAAAAATATGCTCTGTCTGCTTTACTTGCTCTGTTAGGATTGATACTATTGCAGGTTGTATTTAAAAGAATATGCCCTATTTCTATTATCACAGGATATCCATGTCCAGGATGCGGTATTACACGAGCATTCTTTTTCTTTTTAACCTTTCGATGGAATCTTGCTTTTTCATACAATCCAACTATTTTTTTATGGTTATTTGTGATTGTATGGGGAATTTTTTTGCGATATTTTATAAAAGACAACGCATTTAAAAACCATCATAAAAAAATATTCATTCGCGCAGTCACAGCAGTTGGAATAATATCCATTGCGGTGTATATTGTGAGAATGAATATTCTTTATCCAAATGTGTCTCCTATGACTTATAACACATTTAATATTTTTCATTTATTATATAAGCTCTTTGTATAATCATAAATTCAATATATAACCACGTAAAAATCAAGCTTTTTGACTTTAATAAGTGATGGTCTTAGCTGCCCTTCTATGCTTAACAACATAAAGGGCAATTCCTATTGCTACAATAAATATAGAAATAAATTGCGATGTTGATAAAAATCCGATTGCACCGCGATAATCGTTTCTAAAAAATTCAATAACAAATCTTCCAATTCCATAAAGAACCATATACATACTTGCAATATCGCCCGGCAAACTCTTTTTTGATTTTTTTAAAATCACATCAGCAAACACAATCAATATAGCGGCTATAATAAAATTGCCAATGGCTGAATAGATTTGTACAGGTATCAATGCAACTCCTGACGGCGCCTGCCCTCCTGGTGGAAATACCACTGAAAAAACAGAATCCGTTTCTTTTCCATAACAACACCCTGCCAAAAAACAGCCAATGCGCCCAAATCCTTGCGCTATGGATATTTCTGGCATAATCAAGTCAAAATAGGTTAAGAAATCCAATTTTTTTACTTTGCAATATAACATATTGCATAAAATTCCTGATATTATTCCTCCATAAATAACAAATCCAGAAGAACCCAAAAAATGCAATGGGTCTTGTATAAACGCTTTAAAATCGACTATAATAAATAAAATTTTTGCCCCAATAAATCCCATAATTGCTGCAATAACAGCAATGTCAATAACAGCTTCATCCTTTAGTCCTTTTCGTTTTGCCCGAAATTCTCCAACAAACAAAGCAATAATAAAGCCAATTCCTATCATAAAACCGTATCCTGGTATGCTTATAGAACCAAGCTTAAATAATTCAATTTTCATAACACTCCTTATTCCGAAGCGTAGCGTAGGAATTGCGCAATAAAAATTTGCAAAGGCGATTTTTATTGTCACAGCAAACCTTATTTGTGACGCTTCGGCACAAATAGGCGTGTAAAAAATAAGTGCAGCAGCATTATTTTTTACACTACTCCTTTATTTTGTTTTGAAATTCTTGATAAAATTTTTCATCACTGTCATAACGTATCATATAAAAGTTTTGTAAGATAGACATACAGCACTTTTTTACTGCCTCACTGTCAAAATCTGGTTTTGATACAATATCAGCAATCGTTTTTTGCATTTTACGCACATATTTATGCCACTCAATTAAAAAATTTTTATAATTGCTGCTATTATCAGCATCAATCCACTTTTTTACTTTAATCTTTGTCAAATTGCTTTTATGACATTGCCCTTTTTGCACAATATATTTAAAATGTTCTTCATCTTCCCAAAAACGCCCTAACGGAAACAACCGGCACACGCTTGGTCTTGCCTGATGAATGGTACATCGGTTATCTGTGCCTAAAAAAGAACAGCAATTTGTATCTTGTGCCATCTTAATATTTGGCAGCATTAGTCCATCTACTATATTAATTTCAACCTTCCCATTTAAAAGCTGTTCCAATGAACAATGAAGATTTAAACACAATCGATGCACATCATATGGGTCTAAAATAATGGTCTTATCCATTCCTTGACAGCAAGTAATCGCACAGTCTCTACACCCGCCTGTGTCTACTTTAACCATATCATTTTCTGTATATAAACGTCCATCCGAAATATCTTCCAATGCACACTCTCGATTCATACTTTTTCTCTTTTCTTTCCTTCTTGTTTTTTTGTTCCTTCTTTTTTCTTTGTTTCTTTTTTTGCGGCATTGATATTTTTCTTACAGATATCCGAAAGACAACATTTGTCACAATATGGAGTGGTTCGTGCTGTACAGATATCCCTGCCATGATGTACCAGCCTATGACAAAAATTACTTCCCTCTTTTGGCGGTATAATCTTCCACAATTCCATCTCCACCTTTTTAGGTTCTTTGATATCTTTTACCAATCCAATTCGATTGCAAAGTCTTATACAATGTGTGTCGGTCACAATTGCTGGTTTTCCAAATACATCACCCATAATCAGATTGGCACTTTTTCTTCCAACACCTGGCAGCTTTAACAATTCTTCAAAATCATCTGGAACCTTGTCTTGATATTGTTCGTGAAGCATTTTCATACAAGCACTAATATCTCTTGCCTTACTTCTTCCCAAACCACAAGGACGCACAATTTCTTCTATCTTTGCAACATCTGCTTGTGCCAAAGCTTCAACGGTTGGATATTCTTTAAACAATTTTGCAACAATTACATTGACTCTTGCATCGGTACATTGTGCGGCAAGTCTTACACTAACCAACAATTTCCATGCATCATCATAATCCAGTGAACAACTAGCTTCAGGATATTCCTTTTTTAATCGCTTTATTACCTCTAACGCCAACTGTTTTTTTGTCATATCTTTTGCATACCTTTCTGCAAATTTATCATAAAATGATATTTTTTTATTATAGTAAACTATATAAATGCCTTTACATTATACATATTTTTATTGCTCAATTCAAGATAGTTTCAAAAATCGAATGTAAGCTATTTTAGCACAATATACACAAATAAATAAAAAAGAATGTTGCTTTTATAACAAGTTCTATTGAACTTTCATGCTCTCTTGTTATACTTTCCTTCATATGCTAAACTATATTTAAAACCCTGCAAACTTTATTGCTACTTTATACTATTTAAACAAGGATTTATTTTTCATTCAAAACAGTTATCCTAAATCATGTTTTAAAAGTAAGAAATTACTAAACAATATCTAATTTTATTTTCACGAAAGGAGTTCAAAGCGATGAAAACCTATAATTACACACTTCAATACATTGATAACATTCCCTATCTTATCCCTTTTGGACAAGGTATATCTGACCATATTCCTTCGGTTTTATTAAATGAAACAAGTGTAATGATATGGAACGCTATTCACACTTATGAAACGGAAGAAGAAATTATTTCTCATTTAATACAAACCTTTCAACCTGACACTGAAAATGAAAAATTAGAATTAGAAAACGACATCAAACAATTTATAAAACACTTAGAAATGTACAATATTTTTGGCAACCAATCATTCCATGTTTTAGTACCTTATAAAACAAAAAATATTGCCTTTTGTATTGCAGGAATTTCTATGTTGTATATAGGACTTGAATCTTTATTTTCAGAAAATTTCACACCATTTTTATCAAGCAAAGAATCGATGCCTGAAATTATCATTTATACCTCTTTAACACTGCCACATTTTAAATCCATAGGCACCATTCTTGTCCGAAACGATGATATTACGATTTGTGAAAATGATAACGAATATATATTTATAATGAACACCTATCAATATGTAAAAGAATGTCATCTTTCTAAAGATGACACAAACTGTGTTTTATATCACAATGAATTGCTGCCTGATGATTACAAGACGGCAAAAGAAGAAGTATTCCATACCATTCGATTTATATTTTTATATATAGCACAACGATATAATATGTTCGTTATTCATTCTGCTTCAATACTATATAAAGATAAGGCATGGTTGTTTTCTGCCTCTTCTGGTACAGGCAAATCCACCCATACCGCTTTATGGAAAAATTTATATCACACACCTTGTATTAATGGTGATTTAAATCTTTTAGCTATCACAGATACCCATGTAGAAGTTCGCGGAATCCCTTGGTGTGGAACTTCTGGCATAAGCGATAACAAAACCTATCCTTTAGGCGGAATTATTCTTTTAAAACAGCATCCAATTGATAAAATACAACCTCTTACACAGGCAGAAAAAATCTTGTATACTATGCAGCGTTTTATATCTCCTACATGGACAAAACAGATGGTACAAAAAAATCTAAATGCTGCCTGTTTTATATCCAAACATGCCATGATAACTAGACTTTTATGCACAAAAGAATCGTCGTCTGCACAGCTTATCCATGCAGAAATTGATAAATATAAGGAGCAATAACTATGGAAATTAAAAAGACCATCCAACATATTATAAAGCGTATTCAAGAGGGTATGTTAAAAGATATGTGGCTCCAGACAAAATGGATTTACAGCTACGCCAAACGTTACTGGCTGGCTATGATTTTTTATACCTTAATGGGGCTTAGCGGAACAATATTAAGTCTTATATCAAGTTTGATATCAAGAGACCTTGTTGACATGATAACAGGACATCAAACAAGTGAACTTATAAAAACATTTTGTATGATGATAAGTTTTACTATTGGAAATCAAATCATATCTCAACTAACAGGTTATATTTCAAATTGGATAAATATAAAAGTAGACAATTCCATAAAAGCTGAAATCTATGAAAAAATGCTGATAACAGACTGGGAAGCTATTTCTAATTATCACACGGGAGACCTGCTTACCAGATGGAATAGTGATGCTTCTGCCATCTCTTCTGGCATCTTAAACTGGATACCTAATTTAATTATATATTCCTTTAAATTTATTATGGCATTGGGCATTGTTGTTATAAATGACCCTACATTTGCTATATTCTCACTGATTGGTATGCCTGTAACAGCTCTGATGAGTAAAACACTGATGAAAAGAATGGTTCATAACAATAAACGAAGCGCCGCATTGGGTGCTAAAATGTCTGGATTTAATCAGGAATCCTTTTCTAATATCCAGACAATCAAAGCATTTGATTTAATTAAATTATATAGTCAGCGTTTAAAACAATTACAGGCTGAATATCTTAATATGCGATTAGAATTTAATCGTATGTCTATGGTGACTTCTTTTATTATGAGCCTTGTTGGAATGGCTGTCTCTTATAGTTGTTACGGCTGGGGAATTTATAGAGTATTTTCTGGAAATATATCATATGGCACTATGACGCTTTTTATATCGTTGTCTGGACAGCTAACGGGCGCTTTAAATTCATTGATTTCTCTGGTTCCTTCCGCTATTGGCTTAACAACTTCAGCTGGAAGAATTATGGATATTATCAATATGAAACAGGAAGATTATTCCGACAAAGAGAAAGTTGCCGCACTTAACAATCATTATAAAGCATTGGGATTAAGCATTGATTTAAAAAACATTTGTTATCACTATGCAAATGGCACACCTGTATTTGACAATGTTTCTATTGAAGCGCATCCACATGAGATTGTAGCTCTTGTAGGTCCTTCTGGCGAAGGCAAAACAACGATGCTGCGATTAATTTTAGCCCTGCTGCACCCACAAAAGGGAGACGCTTTTATATACGGCAAAGATACCATTTCTTCTGCTATAACAATCTCTCCTTCCACAAGACAGCTATTTTCCTATGTTCCTCAGGGAAATACTATGTTTTCAGGAACAATTGCCCAAAATCTTAGAAATGTTATGCCAGACGCAAGCGATGAAGATATTATAAAAGCACTTCAATTAGCTTGTGCATGGAACTTTGTGTCCAAACTTCCAGATGGTATTAACAGCGAAATTAAAGAACGCGGCGGCGGCTTTTCAGAAGGTCAGGCTCAGCGTCTCAGCATTGCAAGAGCTATCCTAAGACGTTCCCCTTTTCTTCTATTAGATGAAGCTACCTCCGCACTTGATGTCGCCACAGAACGAATGGTATTAAAAAATCTTATGCAGGACACCTATCCTAGAACCTGCATTGTTACTACACACAGACCAACAGTGCTAAACATGTGCCAACGTGTATATGAAATTCACGATAAACAATGTACATTATTAGATGATGATAAAATAAACCAGTTGATTGACCAGTTTTAGTTATATTATATCTCTTCCTCTGGTCGAACATATACCATGCCATATGCGTTTGGTCCGATATGTGTTCCAATAGTTGCTCCAATGCCTCGAATTTTAGGTGAATCAAATTCCATTCCCTGTTTTTGTAAAGCCTGAATAAAACCAGCACAATTTGTTCTATCATATGAATATACAAAATATACTGGATAATTTTTATCATATCCATGTTCAGCAACATATTTTGCCATATGACGAATTGCGCGTCGAGTACCTATTTGTTTTCCGCACAAAATCACATTTCCCTCTGGTGTAAATGTGATAATCGGCTTAATATTTGCCAGTGTTCCAATGTTTGCTACACTTTTAGAAATTCTGCCGCCTTTATAAAGATATTCAAGCGTATCAAGACCTGCATAAATACATACGCGCTCCTTAATAGTTTCTACTTCATGAATAATATCCTCTACTAAAGCACCTTTATCACGCATTGCTACAGCAATATCCACAAGAAAGCGAATACCTAACGTAGCAAGTTTACTGTCAACTATATATATATCATCATAATCAACTATATTTTTTGCAAGATTTGCACTTTGAATAGTTCCACTAAGCTCACTGGAAATCAAAATTACAATCACTGTATCATTTGCTTTCTTTGCTTCCTCAAACGCCTCAACAAACGCACTTGGTGCAGGCTGTGATGTTTTAGGAAGCTCTTTTGATGCAATCATTTTTTCAAAAAATTCTTCCTTTGTTATATCAATGCCATCTCTATATGCTTCTTCTCCAAAATTAATAGTCATTGGAATACATGTGATTCCCCTTTTTTCAATTTCAGCCATACTGTAATCTGCCGCTGAATCTGTAATAATTCTAATTGCCATAATAATCCTCCATACTATCTGTTATTTTTCCCAACACATCTATAATGTTTTGTATTTCTGTGTCATTTAATTCTTTTGTCGCTTCCTTAATCAATCCAATAATTCTTTTATGTTCTCTTTTATAAACATCAATATGTTCCTCATTTAATACTAAATAATACTGTCTTTTATCCTTTTTAGAACGAACTCTCCTAATCATTTCTTTTTTTTCAAGATTATTTAACGTTAAATTCATAAGAGATTTAAGAATTTTGGTTTTATTACACAAATCAGTAGCCGTCATATTCACATTATTTTGCTTTGCCTCATTTAACAGACGACAAACTACAGCTTCATTAAATGACAACTCTTTTACAATTCTTCTATTGCAAATAACAAAAGTTGTTTTAAGCCATGTGTCTAATAAATTTTCATAAATATTATTTTTCATATTCATTGATTATGCCTTCCTTGCGATGAAACAATAGTAACTACACTTTATTAAGTAGCTTTATGTCGGCAAAAAGTTCATAAAATGAACCATTTTAGTTTACTTTATGAACTATATTATAGAATGATTTATTTGTCAATAAAGTATCATTTATTTTTTAGAAATTTTATAAAAAAAGACTGTCATACAAAGCTTCATATACAAGAGAGTCTATCCAAATAAAATTTTGTGTTCTCTTATACTATTTCACTTTATGACAGTCTTTAGTCAAAAGATATTCGTAATCTTCTTTACTGTTTGCTTATAATGATACACTTTACTATATTTAAAAAAATCTGCATTTCTAATCTTTATAATTATTCATTCCACCAAAAAAGCCCTTATTGCTATAACCAGTTTTCTTTCCATCTTTATCATAATGATTTATTCCGCCAAAAAAGCCCTTGTTGCTATGACCTATTTTTTTTCCATTATTATCATAATGATTTACTCCGCCAAAAAAACCCTTACTGCTATGACCTACTTTTTTTCCGTCCGCATCATAATTGTTCATACCTCCAAAAAATCCAGGCCTGCTTTCTCCTATCTTGTTTCCATTTTCATCATAATGAATAATTGCTCCAAATAATCCTTTTCTGCTATATCCGCTTTTCTTCATAATACCGCTCCTTTTCTATTACTATAAAAAATACTTTGTCAAAAACCACATTTACCAAATTCATTTTACCACAAATACATATGTAATTCTATTCAATTTGTTTTTATCTTTTTTGTATTATTTTACCAATTAATATATGTACATTATTTAAAATATTTGTCAAGTAATGCTGATTTTTCAGCCATTAATTTTTTCTTATGGTCTTGTGCTTCTGATTTGAGTTTATCCATAGTTTCAATATAAACATCAAATTCATCTTGCAACTTTTTAGGTGGTATAGTAATGATAGCCTTTCCAATCGATTTTTTATTTAATGTTATTCCTTTTACAGCATTTATTTTTCCATCAGTCCAGTCATAGATTGACAAATATATTCTTAAATAATCAAGAGAAATATATTCTATTTTTTTGCTTAAAAAAGCAATAATAGCTTCATTTGTATAAATATCTTCTGAAGTGATGGCTGTTCTACCTATTGTTAATTTAAAACTCATAATAACTGTATTAACTGGAACAATTTTAATACCTGTTTCTTGTATAGCAAGTTGACTAATTGATTCTTGCGTATTATTTGTATAACGGTCATAATTCCCCATATCTGAAACAGATATCCATTTATAATCAGGATTTTCCCAATATTTATAATTATTACGAGAAGGTGTCTTGCCAAGTTGAAAATCATATAATTTTTCTAATGGCATACATTTAAATTCCTTTCCTCCAAACATCTCAATAAATTTAAATTTAATATTCTCACTATATTTTTTTATCTTTTCACTCTGCACTTTAATTTTTTTATCAACGGCAGTAACTTCATCAACAATTTGCTGTTGAACCGATAACTTAGGAATTTGAAATGTTAAAGATTCTATTTTTTGAATCGATGCACGGTTGCTTCTTGAAAATTGTTCATATTCCCCCTCAACTTGCAATGCAAATGCCATATACTGTGGAAAAATATCCTTTGTTTTAATACGCAGTACACCACAATGGTCTGTTGGATAAAAAGGGTGATTTTCAGGTATATAATTAACCATCCAATCACCATCAATTCCCCATAATACTGATGGAATACTAAAGTCGGTAAGATTTTGCTTGTTAATTCTGCCAAATTCCTGAAATACATTTGCACTAAATATTGGAATTTGTCCATTAGGCTCAATCTCTGTGGATAAAACACGATTGCCAATGCTTACCTCAAAACATTTTTTATCTGAAAGTTGATATGTTTTTAAATCAACACTATTTTTTACTGTTCTTGTTTTTACCGTTTTAATTGATTTATTAAAAGTTACACTACTAAAATCAAGCATATCTTGTGTTCTCAAATAATAGTAATAATTATTAAGATGATTTATCATTATCTTTTTTTCATAAAACATATTTCTTACAATACCTGCAATCGTATTCTCATCGGTGCGGTCGTTTGGATTATAAAGTTTTCCACCGCGCAAAATTTCTCTAATCCCTTCCTGCCCCTTACGTCCACTCCACTTATAGCCTAAAAATTGCTCTTGTTCTTTATTATCATTAGGTGATGTAACAATTAATGTTGTTTGATGATAAACTAACGCAAAATATCGTATTTTTTCAATTTCTCTTTTTCTTACAAAATCAAAAAAATGTTGATTATACCATTGAATCTGCTTTGCAATGCTTAATTTTTTAAAGCTTTTTTGTTTTTGCTTATTTATAACTTCTGCCGTTAAAAGAAATGCTAAAAGGTATTTTCCAAAATAGACATCATCTTCCCAATGTGTATATATTCTTTTCTGTGTTACAAAATCTTTATAATTCTCTAATGAAACATTAATTTTCAAAAGATATTCTTTTAATATCATTTCATCTTCCCAGCCACTCAAATCTGCATTATCAAAAATAGCAGTTATACTATCCTCTACTAGTTCTATTCGTTTTGGAGGTTCATCAAATTTTTCTAAAAAGAGTACAACTGTATTTGTTCCTGTTTCTCCAAAAGTTTTTGCTCCAAGTTGTACAATAGCGCGAATATTAAAATTTTGCAATAAAGTTTCTCTTGCAGCAATAAAACTTTCATTTTCTTTATTTAAAATACTGCTTGGCAAAATAACACAAGCTACGCCACAAGGCTTTAAAAGCTGTGCAATTCGCTCAATAAATAAGGTTTCAATCTCTGAGCCACTATTTGAAATTTTATTAAGAATTTCAAAATCATTATTTTTTATATTTAAATGCGGTTTAAAAGCTGCAACGGAATACGGCGGATTGGCTACAAGAATATCAAAACTCTCTTTAATAATATTTTTTTCAGGATAATTTTCTAAACCATCACCAAAAATAATATTGCCATCACCTGCACCGTGCATAAAAAGAGATATCTTTGACACTCGAGCAAGTCTATAATCCTTTTCTATACCATAAATTTTTTCTTTTGCCCACAAGCTATCAATGTCTGCTTTTACTTTATATGTTAAAACACAATCATTTACTGCCTCAAAACCTTCCGTTAAAAAATGCCCTGCTCCACACGCATAATCCACAATTTTAGGATACTCAAAGCTATCCTTTTGTATAATAATTTTATATAATGGAAGACTATCCCAAATAAAATGCGTGATAGGAATGGGTGTAAAAAATTGCCCTTCATTTTGCTTAAAGCCTTTATTTAAAAGCTGTTCAAAAAGGTCACCAAGCATCTGTAAATCATTAGAACCAATAATTCTAAAATTTTCAAATAATTGCACCACTTCCACAAGAATTTTACCATTTTGATAAAATAGCTCTTCATTATGGACATCTTTAAAAGAAAAATCATTATTTGTATAAAATTTCAAAATGCGAATGGTTTGTTTAAGTTCTGCAATCATATTTTTGCGTTTTTGACCTGTATAATTTTGCACAAGCTTTTCTGCATAATTATCTGAAACATAGATAATTTCTTCACGCATAAATTTTTTCATACCCTCTGCATGTAAACTCTGCAATCTGTCTTGTAGACTTTCATATGTATCTGTTCCAACTTTATACTGAAAATCAACAATGTCATTATCACTTTTTTGAATTTCATCTACTAATTTACATATAAAAAGAGCAATTAATCGATTAAACGCATTTTCTTTATCAGATACATTGTTATGTCTCAATATTTCCTCAAATTTATTGACTATCTTATCATTTTCTGTAAAATCTCTTAAATCTTGTTTTCTAAGTGGTTTGATTCCAATATGATATGCTTGCGTATCATCACAAAAAACAACATCGCCACAAAATCGTTTTTCATATGTTTCACTCCATACATTAAATAATTCTTTTGCTGTATGTGTATTCTGATAGACAAGAATTGAATGGTCTTTTTTTGATAATTCAAGAATATTTTTATCATCAAAACAACAAATACTATCTGTTTTATAAACTACATTTTCTAAAAAATCAGAAGCATATAAAATCAGCCAGCTTGCTGCTCTCTCCTGCTGCCAGTATGAAAAAAGCTGCCCTCCGTCATTTATTGTATTATTATATTCTTTGCTGTATTCTTTTCCATACGTTTTGCACTCAACAATAAAAAGCATATTTTTTCCATCTTTGTCCAACACACAGATATCTGCCTTGCCGCTTTTTTGTTCATGCCCTAAAGTCCATTTTCGTTCCAGTTCAATATGTTCAGGACGATATCCTTTATCCAAAATACGGTTTACACATTCCAATACAACAAAATTTTCTGGATGATTAAAATTACAAATCGTTCGGTCATTTACCGTTATTCCATTAGCACCTTCCTGATAAATAATTTGTTCCATAGCAAAATCAATTTGAATTGTATAATCAAATTCTGGATACTTTTTTTCAAAACGTGTATCTGAAAGAGCATAAAATCCAACATCAGCATCTAAAATCATCTCTTTAAAATTACTTTTTGTTATCACTATTTTTTAGCCTCCATCAATTTAAGCAATACTATTATCAATTATTTATATAATAACAAAAAACAAGCTTTTGTTGAAGATAATTTTATTATAAAAAAGCTGCCACATAAACACAAAAAATTTTAAAATATTCTGTGCTTTGGGCAACTTTTATCAAGTTCAATTATTGATTACTATTTTACTTGTTTCTTGTGAAACATTCCTTAATTAAAAAAATATCGCTCATTAATACTATTTTCAAAAATATCACAAAAAGCAGATATAAATTTTGCTTTATCTTGTACTTCCTGTTTTTGTGCTTGATGAGCATAGGTATTTGCATAATTACAATAAACATCTACTTCCGTTTTTGAAAATTCTGGCAATCCATACATTTCTTTAATTTCGACTAGAATATTACCATAGTCTTTAACCAACTGCTTATATGCCTTATCAGGATTTTTAAAAACTGCATATCCGTGCATATTTGCGCCAATATCATAAACTTCCCCATATTGTAAAAATTTATTAATATTAACATTTCCCTTTATTTTATTATTTGTGGTATCATAAGCCATTACATAAATTTTATCAATAGGATATAATACAACTTTAAATCCTATATAAGCTATACAGCTAAGTGCAACAATAAAAGTTATTATTGCGATAATCCATTTTTTAAACTTTTTTTGTTTTTTATGGTCTAATACGTCCATATCTATTCCCTTCACTTTCTTGATTTTCCCATCCATTTACATCCGTACTTGTCCATGCAAGATAATCATCACTATGTTGCGCTACAAAATAATCATAATACCCATTTGTTAAATAATTATCTGACTCACAAACAAATCCAATATGATTCCAACTACCATCATTACTTATATCTAAAGCTATAAAATCTCCTGCTCGTAAATTTACACTAAAATTATAATGACTAGTAGTAGAATAGTCTATTCCCATATATCTTGCAAAGTAATCAGCTGAAGACCAAGACTTAGAATTAACATGATATCCCTCATATTCATGCCACCAGCCAACTGAAGAAAATATACTTTTTTCTTGTGGAACTCCTGCATGTTCCATTATCTGTGAAGCAAAATTTGTACAATCTTGCCCACCATAATCTTGATAGTCCCATGTATTTCTTCTTGTTGAATATCCTTTTGCATAAATCACAGCAGATGAAATATCATAATTTGAAAAGTCCACACCACATAACGATATTTCATTACACCTTTTTACATAAGGAGAATTATATGGTAATAACATATATAAATCATAAGCAATATCTTCAAAATTATTAACTGTTTTAACTAAATTAATTATATTTTCATTATTATATTTATTTTCATAAATATCAAAAAAAGTCTTAACCAGTTTAATTTCTTTATTTGTTTCATTATACCAAAATATTTTATCAGGTTCTGTAAAATAATTATATAATGCTATATAATACTCCTCCCAATTAACTGTTGTTAATTCAGATAAATTATATTTTTCTTCTAATAATCTTAATACATTTTTTGCTCTAAATTTTATTCCTTGTATTGCTTTCTCGTTATTATCAAAGGTTGGATATAAATAATTCTTTTGCCCTTCTATTATTAAACTCTCTTTTATTGTTATATTTTCAATTGATGCTAATATTTTACACTCAAAATTAACATTTTCATTTTCTATAATCTGGAAATCTGTTTCTACTTCAGAAGCATTAACAACTAAATTGTTATCAAATGATATTATTAATATAATAAATGCAATAAATATTGACATTTTATTTCTCATACAAAACACCTCTTACCAATTCGATTATCCCTTTTTACTATTTTTTTAATTACTACTTATTTTTTAATCCTTTATCAATAAAATCTTGAGATGAAAAAACTCCTGTATATTTATGCTCTGTTTCATACCATGCCTGATAAATTTCATATTCATCACTATTATTATTGACAAGAGTCTGAATAGTGTCATCTTTAAAAAGAGAATCTCCTTCAAATCGTGGTTCTAACATTGTCGGTGTTTGAAACGTAACTAAAATCATCTCTTTTCCATCACACTCAACTAACTTTGTATCAAAACTTGCTGTTGGCATGCCCTCAAAATTTTCTAATTTTAGTCCCTTATTTTTTTCAAATTTTTCTTCATACCAACTGCTGATAATATTATACAACTGTTCTTTCTGTGTTTGGGTAAATGTAAGATTATCACCTTCCCATGCAAATGCTGACTGGTCAACCTCTCCTTCTATAACAGAATATTCAGGCTTAATCATCCATGCTCTATCTCTTATCAATTCCATTCGCTCTCTTGCCCATTCGCTATTAAGGTCAACATCTTCAGGTATTTGTCCTGCATTCGTAATTGCTTTGCTAGTTCCTCCAATTAACAATATGGTTACTGCCATACCAGCTATTGCTGCAATTTTAATTTTCTTTTTCATAACATTCACCCCTTTCAATAAAAATTATTTTATTACATTAATTCATTTTCTATCTGTTGATTCATATTTTCTTCTTTTCCTAATTGTATCACTCTTTTTATTATTTTTGGTATACCATTTCAACATTCTTATGTCAATATTTTAGTTATAAATTGATAACTTAAAAATAGACAAAATATGTTATTATTTTTTGTTTATATTTCTAAAACATGTTATTTTTATTGTTTTTTCAAAAAACAATAAAGGCTGCCACAAAGCATTAATATCTTATGCTTTGTGGCAGCCTCTATCCTTTTCAATTACTACTTATTTTTTAAACTTTTATCTCCTGATGAAAAAACTCTTGTATATTTATGCTCTGTATTATACCATGCCTGGTAAATTTCATATTCATCTTCATTGTTATAAACAAAAACTTGAATAGTATCATCTCCAAAAAAAGAATCATCCTCAAAAGATTCTGTCATTGTAGGCGTTTTAAATGTAACTAAAATCATCTCTTTTCCATCACACTCAACTAACTTTGTATCAAAACTTGCTGTTGGCATGCCCTCAAAATTTTCTAATTTTAGTCCCTTATTTTTTTCAAATTTTTCTTCATACCAACTGCTGATAATATTATACAACTGTTCTTTCTGTGTTTGGGTAAATGTAAGATTATCACCTTCCCATGCAAATGCTGACTGGTCAACCTCTCCTTCTATAACAGAATATTCAGGCTTAATCATCCATGCTCTATCTCTTATCAATTCCATTCGCTCTCTTGCCCATTCGCTATTAAGGTCAACATCTTCAGGTATTTGTCCTGCATTCGTAATTGCTTTGCTAGTTCCTCCAATTAACAATATGGTTACTGCCATACCAGCTATTGCTGCAATTTTAATTTTCTTTTTCATAACATTCACCCCTTTCAATAAAAAATTATTTTATTCTTTTAACTTATGTGTAATCCAACAACTTAAATTTCCCCATTCATCACATGAACAGTAAATATATACATATCCTGTATAATCCTGCCAAAAAGAAGGACAATAGTAACAATACTTTTCATAATATGTGGTATATCCATAATCTCCACAATCTATAGCTTGGAAATCCTCTACACGAAGGTCACTTCCTGTTCTACCATCATAATAAGTATTTGTAATCCAACCTGTTACACCTTCATCATATGAATAATCCATTGTAACAGTAACAGATACACGTAAAAAATGTCCATCCCCAAGGTCAATTATTTTTTCTGCACTAGCTGTTCCAGTTCCTGATTGTGTTGCATATGCTGCTTGTGGTCTGTAAAATAACATTATTAAAAACATAGCAGCAGTAATTATTAATCCAAAAAGTATCTTTTTTTTCATAAAATTTTCTCCTTTATAAGCAGCTAAATATTACTCTTTTGACCTCTCCTCCTTCCGCTAATTGTGTCACTCTCTTTACTATCTTTAGTATAGTATTATAACATTATTATGTCAATATTTTAGTTATAAATTGATAACTTAAAAATAGACAAAATATTTTATTATTTTTATTATTTTTTACAAACATGTTATCTTTAAAAATAAAAAATATGTTTA
The DNA here is from genome assembly GCA_910589305.1 of uncultured Lachnospira sp. Lineage (GTDB taxonomy): Bacteria > Bacillota > Clostridia > Lachnospirales > Lachnospiraceae > Lachnospira. The sequence continues at coordinate 43,109 of CAJUTV010000013.1, forward strand.
TATAACCCCTTCTTTAATTAAAAATAAAAACTCAATTATATATAAAGTATTATATATGGAAAAAACATTATTATTTATAAAATATCAAAACAAAATGTCTGTATATTATATAATACACAGACACATACAATATTGTTTTATTAAATTAATAAAAACAAAAAAAATTTCACCTTAACCAAACAATGAATGATAAAAATCAATATAATCTTCCCTTTTTTGATTTGTAAATTCAATGGCAGCTCTAGGATGCTGATTTCTTTGTCCAGTAAGCATATACTGCACATCACAGCCCCATACAACACCATTTTTTTTAAGAGGTACGATTCTATTTTGAAGGAAACGAAGCACTGGATTAATATTGTATTTTGGATTTCTAAGGAAGCCTAACAATAATTCCATATAGCAGTTTCCTGCACCGCGTCCCATACCGCCCATCGTTGCATCAAGATAACTTACACCAATAGCACAAGCTTCTATCGTATTTGCAAATGCAAGCTGTTGATTATTATGTGCATGAATCCCCACTAATTTGCCTGTTTTTTCACCAATCTTAAGATACTTATCAGCATATCTTCTAATCTGCTCAGGATAGAGTGAACCATAACTGTCAACAAGATAAATGACATTAACCTTGCTTTTTGATAATAAATTTAATGCAATATCAAGCTCATCTTCTGCTGCTGATGATATCGCCATAATATTAATAGTGGTTTCATATCCCATATCTGCACAATAGTTAATCATCTCAATAGCAGCAGGAATGGTATTGACATACGTAGCAATACGAATCATATCAATAACGCTGTCTTTCTTTGGCAGGATATCTTTTTTGTAATCGGTTCTTCCGACGTCTGCCATAACAGCAATCTTCATATCCGTATTATTATCTCCAACTACTGCCCTGATATCGTCCTCATCACAAAATTTCCACTTGCCAAATTCCTTTACATCAAATATTTCTTTAGATGCTTTATATCCAAATTCCATATAATCAACCCCAGACGCTACATTCGCTGTATAAAGGTTTTTTACAAAATCATCTTCAAATTCAAAATTATTTACTAAACCACCATCACGTATTGTACAGTCAACCACTTTAATATCAGGTCTAAATGATACTAATTCGCCTCTTTGTTCCATCTTCATTCATTCCTTTCTCTTTTTTGGCATGTTTATTCCTATAAGCAATAAACCAATTATTTTACTAAAAAGTTATTGGTAAATTCTTTAAGGATTACATACATCTGTAGCTTTAAATTTACAAAAAATTGTTTATATTTTCCCACAATTCTTTGTCGCTTTAACGCGCTAAATTTATCTTAGTATACCATACTTGTTTTAAATGTCAAGATTATTTTTTTACCTTATTAGAAAAAAGAACAGATTTGCCCGTTTAAAAGATGTCACAAAACAGCAATAAACTTATCTTCAAATATTCAAGCAGACTATAAATATCTGCTTTTCTTGATAAGCCGTAGCTTCATTATAAAACAGCTATCCATTTAATAATTGCTTCTCCATTGTCTCTACAACTTCTCTCATTCCCTTTAAATACTCGCCTTGATTTTTAAATTTTTTCTTAACAACACGCCATACAAATTCAAGATTTTTATTATTTGTAAGACGAATGGCTCCGCCATAGCCATCAATAAAATCTGGTATAGCATTTTTATTAATATCTGCATTCGGATATATTTTAAATTCCGTTCGATATACAGGTGGATGGCTCTCATCATCAAGACCGCCTTTTATCTCAACAATTCCAACTTTATGCGCCTTTGCCTTTATCAACGCAATCTGTAAAAGATTTTTAGCACAAGATTCAAGGCTCCCATACCGGTCTTGCAGTTCATCTTCCATATCAGACAATTCATCTAGTGTTTCAATAGCCGCAATTCGTTTATATACATCTAATTTTTGATATTCACTTTTAATATATGTCGGCGGAAGATACGCATCCACCATCACATCAACTTTTGTCTCAAATTCATATTCATTTTTAATACCTTTTAAATTATTGACGGCTTCATTTAACAATTTGCAATAAAGGTCATATCCAACTGCTGCCATATGTCCATGTTGACTTTTACCCAGTACATTTCCAGCACCTCTAATTTCCAAATCTTTCATTGCTATTTTAAATCCAGAACCTAAATCGGAAAATTCTCTTATTGCATGAAGTCTTTTTTCTGCAACTTCAGACAACATTTTATCACGGCGATACAATAAAAACGCATATGCTGTTCGATTGCTTCGTCCAACACGCCCCCTTAACTGATATAACTGCGATAAGCCAAACTTTTCTGCATCCTCTATAATCATCGTATTGACATTGGATATATCCATTCCAGTCTCAATAATTGTTGTTGATATCAATACATCTATTTTTCTGGCAATAAAATCACTCATAATTCGCTCGAGCTGCCTTTTGTCCATCTGCCCATGTGCAAATTCAACAACTGCATCGGGTACTAACGCACTGACACGTGCCGCCACTTCATCAATATTTTGAACACGATTATACACATAATACACTTGTCCGTTTCTTGCAAGCTCTCTGTTAATTGCCTCTCGAATCATCTCATCATTGTGTTCTGTCACAAATGTCTGTATTGGCAGTCTGTCTACAGGGGGTTCTTCTAAGACACTCATATCCCTAATTCCGACAAGACTCATATGCAGTGTTCGTGGAATTGGTGTGGCACTAAGTGTAAGCACATCAATATTATTTTTTAACTGTTTAATTTTTTCTTTGTGTGTAACACCAAAACGCTGTTCCTCATCAATGACAAGCAATCCTAAATCCTTAAATACAACGTCTTTTGACAATAATCGATGTGTGCCAATAACAATATCGACAAACCCTTTTTTTAAATCAATTAGCGTCTGCTTTATCTGCTTGCTTGTTCTAAAACTTGACAATTGTGCAACCGTAACTGGAAAACTTTTCATTCGTTCCTCAAACGTATTGTAATGCTGTTGTGCAAGAATGGTAGTCGGTACTAAATAGGCAACCTGTTTTCCCTCCTGAACTGCCTTAAATGCAGCTCTTATAGCAACTTCGGTCTTACCATAGCCGACATCCCCGCATATTAATCTATCCATAATACGCTCGCTTTCCATATCCCGCTTCGTATCTTCAATTGCACTGAGCTGGTCGGGTGTCTCCTCATACGGAAACATCTCTTCAAACTCGCTTTGCCATACCGTATCTTGATTAAAACAATACCCCTTTTTTTGCTGTCTTTGTGCATATAATTCAACCAAATCTTTTGCAATTTCTTCAACAGCTCTTGATACTTTCGATTTGGTGCGATGCCAATCTGGCGCACCGATTCGGTTTACTTTTGGCTTTTTTTCTGTATCTGCCGCCATATATTTTTGAAGCCTGTCAAGCTGTGTTGCCAAAACATAAAGATTCGTATTATCTGCATAATCAATTTTAATATAATCTTTTTGCGTGCTATCAGTACAAATTTTTTCAATGCCTCTATATATACCAACTCCATGGTCTTCATGGATAACATAATCCCCTATATTTAACTCATTAAATTGAGAAATGGATTTGCCGTCATACTGTTTCTTTCTTTGTTTTTTCCTGTTTTTGCTTGTAAAAATATCATTTTCTGCAATGACAACAAACCGCAATAATGGATATTCAAACCCTTTATGAATATTCCCACACGTTACAACAATATTGCCCATCTCTATATCATAGTCCAACGATTCCATAAAAGAAGCTGTTACGTCCAACTCTGTTAAATCCTTAACAATTCGTTTTGCCCTTGTTCTTGAATTGCAGACTAAAACCGTTTGATATCCTTGTTTTTTATATTTCTTTAAATCTTCTGCTAAATATTCAAAACTATTATTATAAGAGTTGATTCCTCTTGCCTCAACACGTACATATTTGGTTACTTTTAACTGTTTTGGTTTATAATCCAACATTGATACAATTAAAAGCCTGCTGCTGTTTAGTTTATTATATATTTTGCTTACTGGAATCAATAAATTGGCTTGACTAGGCAGCATATAGCCTGTAGCAATTCTATTTTTGCTACTTTCTTCATACTCATATTGAATCAGATTCATTCGCTCGTCAATTCTATTAGGCTCATCTAGCACAAAGAACGTATCCTCCTTTGGAAAATAAGAAAGAAAACTAACACATTCAGATATAAATGTATTCATATATTTACTGTAATCTTTATTTCTTTCCAAATCACCCAAAAGCCTTCTGATATGATTACAATGTTCCATTTGTTCTGCTTTTTTATAATTTTTATCGTTGCCAAACAGCTCAATTTGTTTTTGAGCCTCCTTTTTTACCGCCTGTAATCCTTCCTCAATTTCATCTTCTGTAATTAAACATTCTGTTGCAGGAAATATACTATATTTATTGGTCTTTTCTATAGAACGCTGACTTTGCACGTCAAAAAAACGTATTGAATCGATTTCATCATCCCACAATTCAATACGCACTGGCGTTTCATCTGTATGTGAATAAATATCTATAATTCCGCCTCGAATAGCAAATTGTCCCGGCACATCAACCATACCGACACGTTCATACCCCATACAAACCATCTGTTTTACAAACCGTTCTACATCTATTTTATCTCCTAATTGACAATGGATTGTATGGTCTGTATAGCGCTGTATTGGAACAAGCAAATCCGTTAAACCGTCAATCGTTGTTACAATTGTAAGGCTGCCCTCACCATTTAACATCTGTAAAATTTTATCAATACACTTGATACGTTGTCCAACTATCTGATGTCCATGAACATCGGCGCTATAAAAAATAAAATCTTTTGCTGGATATACAATACAATTTTTATTAAAAAACTGGACATCTTCTAAAAGTTCACGCGCTCTCATTTCATCATATGTTACAATGACTTTAAATTTATATTGCTGTGATATAGCTTCTGTAAAATGTACTTTTTGCGTATCCACACAACCGCTTACCATCACTGTATTTCCAATTGTTTCAAAAGCCTGTTTTAGTTCTTCCATTCCAGCCATATCCAGAATGGGTTTATACATTCCTTGCACGAATATTCCCTCCGTTATCTACCGTTTCTAGCCATTAAACCGATTCATACCGCTGTCAATACCTTCACTGACAATCCATTGAATGGCATCACATGCTCTCTGTCTGCCCTCTTTGATATCTTCACATAATTCATCCGGAAATCTTCCAAGTACCCAATCCACTAAATCCCAGCCTTTCGGTTTATTGCCAACACCAAACTTAATCCGCTTAAATTCCTCACTTTTTAAATGTGCAATAATACTTTTAATACCATTATGTCCTCCCGCACTTCCTCTTGCCCGAAGGCGCAGCTTACCTGGTTCAAGACTAATATCATCAAATATCACAATAATATCATCTACTGTAAGCTTATAATAATTCATTACCTCTTTTACACATTCTCCTGAATTATTCATATAAGTCATTGGTTTTACTAGTATTACCCTCTGACCTTCAATAATTCCTTTTCCAATAAGTCCCTTATGCTTGGCTGTATCTATATCTATATTATACTTCTGTGCAAGCATATCTATTACATCAAATCCTGCATTATGTCTTGTTCCATGATATTCTTTTCCCGGATTTCCAAGTCCAACAATAATAAACATATATTTCCTCACTTCTATATTTAATATCTATTTTTTAATAAAATATTCATACTTTATAAGCATTTTATATTTTATAAGCATTTCACATTAAATCAATTTTATTAATTATAATTTGCTATGTTTAGCTGTATTATTTCTTGTTAAAGCGAATAGTTGCAATCCGCTGTATTGCTTATAATCTTATAGCTACTATCTCAACACAAGTCTTTGCCTACCATTTATGCCTCTGCGACATTAAAGTAGAAACTTTCTTAATAAGAGTAAATAAATTGCAAATCTTACTTAATACCACGCAAGATTACCCTTGTTCTGTATTTAACCTCATCAAGGAAGTCCCCCACTTCAATGCTGTAAAGGCATAAGTGGAGGGGGACTTGCGTTACGATAGTAGCTATGAGGTTAGGGTTTCAAACAAACACCCAAGCAAGTAGCGTAGCGGATTGCGAATATCCGCTTAACTAAGAATCAAATACTTCATAGTAAAAAATAGGGGATTTGATTCTCTCAAAAATAAGAACAAGGGAATTTTATAATTTATGTGTCATACATTATACTGAAACATTGCCAAATGAACAAGTCCATTTTTAGTATAAAACTATTTAAAAATATTAATCAAAAAAAGAACTTCAAACAATTTTTTTACATCCTTGCAACATTTTTTAAATAGGAAAACTCCCGCTTAAAAAGCGGAAGTTTTCCCTAATAAAGTTAAAATATACACTATCTTTTATATAACTTTTTTCATTTTGCAATAGCTCTATTCACCATACCAAAGAATTAAAGTTAAAATAATTTTACTTATCAAACTTATTTACATACTCTTCAACACGAGCTAAATATTTAAGAAGAATTACAGCATCTGCAACATCAATTTTGCCGTCATCATTAAGGTCACTGTTTTCTTCAATAATATCATAACCTTTCATTTGTGCGATGTACTTTTTCAAAACAACAGCATCAATTATATTCTTAACGCCATCACCATTGACATCACAATAAACTGGTTCCTGATTTTTAAGATATCCCTTGCTTCTAAGTTCATCTGTCCACTTATCGGTTTCTGAATCAAGGAATGCCTCATATGTTATATCAGTCTTTCCGCCGTCAAGTTTTGGCTCTGTAAGAACCTGTGCCCATGATGCTCTCTTTGAAGAGTTATCTTCACCAGAAAGTTCTTTAGAACCATACTCACACATAAATGGAGATGGACCACCTAAGGAATTATTCCAGCCTTCAGGTACAATCAACGACTTTCCTTCTGAACCTGGAAAATCTGTTGTTTCAATTGTTGTATTATAAAATACTGCCTCTGATGTATTACCTGCCCAAGGTCTTCCAAAGTAGCCTGGTTTTGACCTTGTAGCTGAAGCTGTATCAACACCTGGTGTTGTAGAAGTGATGTTACATTCATACATCAAATAACCTCTGCCGCCTGCTTGCTGTGTAGCTGTAATATAAGCTACATCTGTGCCTGCTTCACTTGTGTTCATAACAAGATTACAACGATTAAATACAGCTATCATTCCACCAAAAATATAGTCTGTACCACCAAGTATATCACATTTTTCAAATACAGCTTTTGTATCAGCACCACCATAAAGTGTATCTTGTCTGCCAATAAATTTACATTTATTAAATGCTGCTTTATTGCCAAGAATTGCTATAGCAGCTGCTCTCTCAACAAAAGACTTAGCCTGAACAGAAACATCACCTACTGTTGTAGAACGAACGCCCTTGCTTCCTGTCTCCCAGCAAACAACTGTATCAGCAGCTTCTTTTGCTGATATATACTGGTTAAATGAGTTCTCAAAAACAATTCCATCTGCCTCAAAACCATTTGCATATACAACAACCGTTGCATTCCAATAAGAATTGTTTGTTGTTCCTGAACCTGTATTAACATTGCTTAAATAGCCATTTTCCTGATTTGCCTTTTTCACATCTTCACTGTACAAAGAATCAGCACCCATACTGTAGTAATTGTATCCATGACCATAATATGATGTAATTCTTACCACGTTTTCAGCAATATCAACACCTTTGTTTGTCAACTGAATGCTTGATTGTTTGCCTGCTGCATTAACAAGTGAAATATTAGGAACCTTGATTCTTAACATTTCTTCATAGTTGCCTGGGTCAATCACAATCTGAACTCTTTGGTCTTGTGTTCTTTGCATCTTTGATACATGCTCAATTGCTTCATTAATTGTCTTAAATTGCTTATCAGCACCTACTGTTACCTTTTCAGCATATGGTATTGATGGATTTACAACAATACTTGTAAAGTAAGTCTGTCCTTTATTTTCTGTATCGTCTGCATTCTTTCCTGGCTTTGCTGTAAGTGTTACAAAACCATCTTCTTTTGCAATATACTGTGTTGATTCAATTAAAGATGTACTGCCTGAATTAGAATATACATCAACCTCGCCATTAATGCTAAAACCTGCACAGTAACAATAACTGATTGTGACAATATCATCTTTCTTTACAGGTACTTTAACACTTCCTGCCTCTGTAGGGTTGCCAGCTTGGTCTGTACCAGCAGGATTTACAAGTAAATACGTCTTGTTTTCAGCAACATTTGCTTTTGAAAGCTGTAAACCTAAATAATACTTATCTTCTCCAATCGTTTCAATTCCAGGATTTCCAGCATTGTATACTGCAAAATCCCAATTTGAAAGAGGCTTAAATGAAACCTTCTTTTCAACAGCTTTGCCATTTACTTTTACATTCGATGTAATTCCTTGAATAACAGCTTCACTGCCTACACCTGAAACCTTGACAGAATATTGTCCATCTCTTAATTTTATTGCATCCGAGGTATTAAATGTATAATTATACCCCTCCTCATTAATATTGCTGAATGTTACAACTGCACTTGCTTTTGCTGCATCTGACAATCCTTCAAAAGTCATTTTCACATCATATACTGGCTTTGCAACAAAGTCTATATTTTGTGTACCATTTACATCCGCCTTAATTGTTGACATATTCTTTAAAGCATAGTCATTAATTCCATCAGCAACAATCTTGTACTCAACGCCTTTTTCAAGATTAATAGTGATATCATCACCTGTAATCTGATATTCTGGAATATAAATCTTATCTGTGTTTACAAAAGAAAGCTCAACTTTCTTCAATGCTTCTTCACTAAGACCGGTTACTTTTCCTGTTACTGTCACTAAATCAACTGCTTTAATTTTAATATCAAAAGTCTTTGCTCCTGAAGCATTTGGAATAGAAAGGTCTGTAGCACTTTCAATAACAAAACCATTTGCATTAACTAATGAAACTGTATAGTCATAATTTTCATTTAAATATACAGAGTATGTACCATTGTTTGGCTCCGCTTGAACGCTCTCACCAGTCTGAGTACACTTAAAATTCAACGCATATGCTCCAATTGATGGTGCTGCTGTTGTGTCAATTGAACCGCTTACTACAACAGGCTGTGTATGAGTTCTCTCAGCTCTGTACAATACCAATTTTTCATTGATTGAATAAATTTTATATTCACCATATTCTGTAGCATAAAATGTAAGCTTTCTTCCCTCTACTGCACTTTCAGCAGACTGAATCTTGCCTGATGGCGATTCAAAATAAATCGTAGAAGCTCCGCCGTTAGAACCCATATAAAGTGTAATAATATCATTAGGATATGCCTTTAATCCTACATAAGCTGTTGGTGATGCATTATTTGAATATACATAACCTGTAAGCGTTGTACCTTCAACGGTAATTGGGTTTCTTGTATCATATCTTGTTATTGCTTCATTTGCTGTACGGATTCTGGCATTCGTTCTACCACCATAACGAAATACCAATTCTTCAAATGAAAATGAACCAATTGTAGCACCTGTACTACCCTTTACAACATCATCAGGATAAATACTATTAATTGTATCAACTGACAACTTATTGTTATATTTTGTATCATCAAGCTGTTCGCCGCCGAAATCCCATACATCAACCTTGCCGTTTCCAACAAGCTCTGGATTCTCTGTTGCTGCTGGCTTATTAGAAACACTCATGCCGTGCATATAATACTCTGCACCGTCTGTTCCGCCCACTTTAAATGTCAACGTTGTAGCAACACCTGTATATGTAAAGGACATCGTTGAAAGTCCATCATTTTTATGACTGATAATAGACTTTGTATCTTCTTCAAATTTTCCTTTTTTGCTTGAAGCCTTAATTACACCAGCTTCATCTGCACCATACTCACAAAGATGGAATGTAATAGTTGCATCGCCTGCTACTTTTACATCAAATGTATCACCTTTTAAGATTGCAAGTCCATGCTGAGTGTCATGTGTATACATAGTACCAGCACTTGTCAGTGTCAAAAATCCATCTTTTGAAGTAACAGAACCATTTAACTGATTTGCACTGTCATAGCTAGCTGCAAGAACAGAACCATCTGAAAAATTATAATCATAAATGGTATCTTTTACAGCACCATTGTCATCTGGTTTTTCTTCTGTGATAACATCTACCTTAATGATTGGAATATACATTGTCGCTTCTATTTTTAATGTCAATGTTGTTGGTTCTTCCTCTGTATATTCAAATACAGCAGCACTTCCATCATTATGCCAGCATCCTTTTTGTACATCTACGGGCTGTGTATATGTTCCGTCGGCATCCGTCATTGTTAATGAAATTGGTTGCTGTCCATTGTTATACAAACAATCCCCCACTGTTATCTTACTTGGACCATTAACCTTAATTTCAATATTATTATCTTTATTGACTTGAATACCATGCTGTGCACCATTTAACTTAAAAGTTCCACCTGCAGCAGCTTTTACTGTAAGACCACCATAAACAAGGTCTTTAGAACCATCTGTTTCACTTGTAATAATTGAATTATCACAAAAATTATAAGTCTTGCTTAAAGCTACAACTTCTATACATGGAATATACATTGTTGCTTCTATCTTTAATGTCAATGTTGTTGCTTCTTCCTCTGTATAGTTAAATACCATTGCACTCTCATCTTGGTGATAGCAGCCTTTTTTTGCTTCTGCTGGTTGTGTATATGTTCCGTCTGCATCGGTCATTGTCAATGAAGCAAGTCCACTGTATTGACAATCCCCCACGATTATCTTACTTGGACCATTAACCTTAATCTCAATATTATTGCCTGCATTAACTTGAATACCATGCTGTGCACCATTTAATTTAAATGTTCCACCTGCAACAGCTTTTACTGTAAGATTACCATAAACTAAATCTTTAGAGCCGTCTGTCTCACCCGTAATAATTGTATTGTCTCTGAAATCATAAAATGCATCGCCATCTTGTGATACAACAGTACCTTTTTTTCCTACATCTTCTGCTGCATAAATCGTTGATGAAAATACATTTGATAATTCAGAGCCAGAAAATACTGTAGTTACAGACAACAATGCCGCTGCAATCGAAGCTGTAACTCTTTTTAATGCTCTTCTTTTCATTCTAGCACCATAACCCTTTCTGTGTTCTGTAAACATTGATTTACAGTCACGAACTTTTCATAAAGTTTCTAATTTCTACGAATTTTCCCTCCTCCCAGAAACCTAAACTAAAACATTATTTTTTCACATATCAACCATTTACAAAATTATCACATTCTTTTTTGTAAATCTACCTTAATTTTTAGATTTACAACTTGATTACAGATTTTTTTAGATATATAATATTATTTAGTAAAAATGTTCAATAATTGCTTAGGAGAATTGTATATGTTGTCAAGATTTGAAATCAATAAAGATATTAAAAAAAGAGGACAGTCTATGTACTCTCCTCATATTCATTCTTACTGTGAATTATTTTACCTTCTTAAAGGACATTGTGACTTTTTGCTTGGTGACAGGACATTTTCTTTAATTGAGGGAACCATTGTACTGATACCGCCAAATACTCTGCATAAGACAACCTATGCACATAATGAACTTTGTGAGCGGATTAATATTGAATTTACATACGACTATGTATCCAATCTTGACAAATGTTTTGGAAATTTATGGATAAATACAAATGCCTTTAGTAATTTCATTTATATTACGCCAGAATGTCGGGAATCTATCAATGCACAGCTTGATAACCTTATCAATGAGACTCATATAAAAGATATATTTTCCGATTATCTTATAAAGATATATTTTGAATCCATTATATTACAATTAATTAGAATACGAGAAGAACCTTCTGTTTTTACTATTAATAACAATACAATCATTGTTGATAAATCCATCAAAAAAGCACTTCAATATATTGATAATTATTATTATGAAAATATCACCTTAACACAAATAGCAGATATGTTAGGGCTTAATCCTTCTTATTTTTCTAACAAATTTAAAACAATTAATGGAATTGGCTTTAAAGAATATTTGAACATGGTAAGAATCCGACATGCTGAACAGCTCCTTATTGAAACAAATTTTGATATCACTAATATAGCACTTCAATGTGGATTTGAAAGCAGCAACTATTTTGGCGATTCTTTTAAGAAAATTCATCATACTTCGCCAACTCAATTTAGAAAATTAAAAGGAAATGTAAAATAATAGGCTGTCACAAAATAAATGTTAAATCTTTTTATTTTGGACAGCCTTTTTAATTTTAATTATTCAATAATAATACTAGCTAATTATTAATTTTTATTATTTAATTTTTATTATTTTAATTCTATTATATCTTAATTTTATTCTGTTACATCTTCTGCCTTTTCATACGCTTCAAGAACAATTGCCTGTAAACGGTCTCTTGTAGCTGTATTAATTGGGTGAGCAATATCTCTATATTCTCCGTCAGCAGATTTTCTGCTAGGCATAGCGATAAACAATCCTTTTTCACCCTCAATCACCTTAATGTCATGTACCACAAATTCATCATCAATAGTAACAGAGACTACTGCCCTCATTTTACCTTCTTTATCAATCTTTCTTACACGTACATCTGTAATATTCATAAGCATTGCTACTAAAAATATATTATAAATATATCCTAGATGATTACTGTTTCATTATGTATGCTTTTGAAGATAACTATATCCTTCTATTCGCTGTTTTGATAGTTTTACCAAACACATTATACACTCCACAGTCATAACTTCCCGACAAACCATCGGTACATACCTATAAATTCATTATCTGATTAGATATAGGTTCTCATCTAAGTAGCTTCTCCTTTCTTAATATTCTGATTATTTTAATATTTAACTTTTTTAGATATTTTTGATTATATTGCCCCATATTTATCAATATTTTTTGTTATTGAAAGCATCCTTTTTAACTGTATATAGGATTATCCTCAACAACAATCATTGGACTATTTTCACCAACATATCTACTATTTGCTTTTATTGTACTGCCGCTTTCAATAATGCAGTTTTCAATATACGAATTATCCCCTATATATGCATCATTTAAAATAATACAATTTTTTACTATACTGTTATTTCCAATATATATCTTCTTAAATAATACTGAGTTTTCAACGGTTCCATTTACAATGCAGCCACTTGAAACAAGGCTATTCTTTACATCAGAACCATGATTATATTTTGCAGGTGGCAAATCATCAACTTTTGTATAAATATCTGGATATTCCTTAAAGAAACGATTTCTCACTTCTCTGTCAAGGAAATTCATATTCGTTTTATAATATGCTTCAACTGTTGAGATATTGCTCCAATATGACTCTAGCTTATACCCATATATTTTCTTGATATTTTTATAGCGCATAAGTATGTCTCTGACAAAATCATGACGGTCTTCTTCCGCAGCCTTCTCAATCAACTCGATAAGCAATCTTCTTCTTATGATATAAACACCTGTTGAAACCGTAGACAAATTAGTCTCTAAAGGCTTTTCATCAATCTCTGTGATGCGTCCTTCCTCTGTCATTGAAACAACACCATATCGATTGATGTCAGAACGGTCTTCCATCTTTTTTACAACCATTGTAATATCTGCTTTTTTCTCAATGTGATACTCTAAAACTTTATTGTAATCAAGTTTATATACACCATCACCAGAAGCAATTACCACGTATGGCTCATGGCTTGTCTTTAAAAAATGTAAGTTCTGATACAATGAATCAGCAGTTCCTCTATACCAATAACTGCTATCGGCTGTTATTGTTGGCGTAAATACATACAATCCGCCTTGTTTTCTACCGAAATCCCACCACTTTGATGAACTTAAATGTTCGTTGAGTGAACGGGCATTATACTGTGTAATAACGGCAACTTTCTGAATCTTAGAATTTGCCATATTACTCAGTGCAAAATCAATACATCTATAACTACCTGCAACCGGCATAGCTGCTATTGCGCGCTTATTGGTAAGCTCTTTCATCAACTTGTTATTACCGCCGGCTAATATAACTCCTATTGCTTTCATACGTTGTCACCTGCCTTAATTATTACGCCGCCACTTACAAGTGCGCCTTCTGGATAATCTTCTAACATTGTTTCACCGGATATCGCTGTATTCTTTCCAATTTTAACATTATCTGGAATAACAGAACATTCACCTATTGTCACAAGACCAGAATTATATATCTTTGGTTTGTGCACATTTTCTGCTTCCTCACCAACACCAAGTTCAACATTATTACCAATGACAACCTCCTCAGCAATAATTGACTTATTGATAACGGTATTTTTTCCAATTACAGAATCCTGCATAATAATGGAATCTTTTACTACAGCCCCCTCTTCAATTACAACTCCTGAACCAATAACGGAATTATAAACTTTTCCGTATATCTCACTGCCATCTCCTATAATGCTCTTTTCAATATATGCATCTGCTGCAACATACTGTGGCGGAATGGCATCGGTTTTTGTGTATATCTTCCAGAACTCCTCGTACAAATTGAATACTGGTATAATATCAATAAGCTCCATATTGGCCTCCCAATAAGAACTTAATGTACCTACGTCCTTCCAATAGCCATTATACTCATATGCAAAAATCCTCTTATTATTTTCAAAGCAATATGGAATAACATGTTTGCCAAAATCACACTCATTTTGGTCTTTTAATTTTACTAATGCTTCCTTAAGAACTTTCCAGCTAAAGATATAAATTCCCATCGATGCAAGATTGCTCTTAGGATTTTCTGGCTTTTCTTCAAACTCTATAATTTTGTTATCCGAGTCCGTAACAACAATACCAAATCTGCTTGCTTCCTCAATTGGTACAGGCATAGCTGCTATTGTTATATCTGCATTGTTAGCCTTATGATAGTCTAACATAATCTTATAATCCATTTTGTATATATGGTCTCCTGAAAGAATCAATACATAATCTGGATTATACTGCTCCATGTACTCAAGATTTTGATAAATCGCATTTGCTGTACCTGTGTACCACTCACTATTTGCACTCTTCTCATACGGTGGAAGAACTGTTACACCTCCAACATTGCGGTCCAAATCCCAAGGAATACCAATTCCTATATGTGTATTAAGTCTCAATGGCTGATACTGTGTAAGCACACCAACCGTATCAATACCTGAATTAATACAATTGCTCAATGGAAAATCAATGATGCGATACTTTCCACCAAACGCTACTGCCGGCTTAGCAACCTTAGCAGTCAACACGCCAAGCCTGCTGCCTTGTCCTCCTGCCAATAACATGGCAATCATTTCTTTTTTAATCATGCTCTCACCTCTGATGAATAAATTTTACCTGTCATTAAGATATTATGATTATAACATATTAACAGTGTTAAGTAAAAGAATTTTTCATTTTTTTTACTATTTTTTTAACAATATATTTATGCCAAAATAGTTGTGTATTTTAAACATATAAACTTATTTACCAAATGAATAAATTTATAAGAAAATTACACTATTCTTTTTACAATATGACACGATAAAATTGTTAACTTGTCTTTATATATTTATTTTATCTCTACAACATAAATGCTAAAAATAACAAAAAAGTTGAATTATTTTGTTTTGAGAGTTACTATATTTATTATACTATGTTTGCATTGTTGACGAATGATTTATCATTTCATTGCAGCATAGAATTTACAAAAATTTATCAAAATATGATAAACTAAAATATTTAATTTTTTTTAACAGGCTGAACCTTGCAAAAATCCGTACAGAAATGTAGTATTTGTATGAAAATAAATTTTTCACACATAAGTTTGTGCTTACTAAACTCGCAGGTTGAGCAAGAATGGAGGATTTTTATGTATCATATTAATTTTAACCATCCCATTCATATTCATTTTATTGGAATTGGGGGAATCAGTATGAGTGGGCTTGCACATATTCTTTTAGACAGAGGATTTACTGTTTCTGGCTCGGATATGCGTCAATCTGCACTCACAAAAGAACTTGAAGACAGTGGTGCTACCGTGTTTTACTCTCATATGCCTTCCAATATTACAAAAGACATTGATACAGTCGTCTACACAGCTGCTATATCAGACTCAAATCCTGAACTTGTCACCGCAAAAAAACTTAATTTACATATCCTTACAAGAGCACAGCTTTTAGGACAACTTATGACCAACTACTCTACAGCTATCAACGTTGCAGGTACACATGGCAAAACGACAACAACTTCTATGATTGCTGAAATTTTGATAAACGCAGACTGTGACCCTACCATTTCTGTGGGTGGTATCCTTTCTAGTATCCATGGAAATATCCGTGCAGGAAAATCCGACATTTTTCTTACAGAAGCCTGTGAATATACCAATAGTTTTCTCTCTTTTCACCCTACACTCAATGTTATCTTAAATGTCAAAGCCGACCATCTCGACTTTTTTAAAGATATTGACGATATTCGTCATTCTTTTCGACTATTTAATGAGCTTCTTCCTGATGATGGAACAATTGTTATCAACACAGATATTGACGACTATACTTATTTTTATGAGGGGCTTAACTGTGATGTTATCACTGTTGGCTCTAATCCAGATATAAGCAAATATAGCGCCGCTAACATCAACTATAATTCAACTGGCTGTTGTTCTTACGATTTACTGATTGATAAAATCACTGTAGACCATGTTGAACTTTGCGTACAAGGACTGCATAATGTATACAATTCTTTAGCGGCTATTGCAGTCGGCATCAAACTTGGAATGAATATAGAACAAATTAAAGATGGGCTGAAACATTTTACAGGAACAGACCGCCGTTTTCAAATCAAAGGCTCTTTTGACGGCATCACTGTTGTTGACGATTACGCACATCACCCAGACGAAATTACTGCAACATTAAATGCTGCTTTACATTATCCACATAATAAAATATGGTGTGTATTTCAGCCACATACGTATTCAAGGACAAAAGCTCTCCTTAAGGACTTTGCAAAAGCGCTCTCTGTCGCTGATGTTGTTGTTCTTACTGATATATATGCTGCAAGAGAACAAAATCATTTTGGAATCAGCTCTACAGATTTGCAAGAAGAAATTAAAAAATTCAACACAACATGTTATTATATGAGTTCTTTTGAAGAAATAGAAAATTTTTTGAAAAAAAATTGTATCAACGGTGATTTGTTGATAACTATGGGAGCTGGTGATATTTATAAAGTGGGTGAATCCCTTATAAAATAAAATTTTTGATGTCTTATTTCACACAATTATTGATATTATCCACATTATCCACATGCATCTTTTTAAAAAGCAAACGATGCATGTGGATTATTTTGTGGATAACTATTCTTTTTGAAACCCCACATTTTTCTAATATATTCCAAATTTAAAAAGTCATATCCACTTTTTCCACATTATCCACAAAGTTTTTCACAATTTTCCACTTGTTTGACTTATTTCCCCACTATGTTATAATATGGCTACTTTGAAAGTTCACTTATGAAACAGCAATTTTATTGATATAAAAACGGCATAGAAAAAGACATAAAGAAGTTTTTAAACTCACAGGTTGAGCAACAATGGAGGATTTTTATGAATAAACTAAATTTAAATATTGAATTAAATAAATTGTCTACCAATATTTCTAATATCTTTATTGATAAATATATGCCGTTAGCAAATGGTGAATTTGTCAAAATTTATATCTATCTTTTAAAATGCGTGACAAACAACCAAGCTGATATATCGGTCTCTAGTCTTGCTGATATTTTTAACCAAACAGAAGCAGATATTTTACGTGCACTTCGCTACTGGGACAAAATAGGCGCAATTATACTAAATACCTCCAATAATGATAATACCATTGATGGCATTACTTTTTGCGATTTAAAAGAAGACATTGCCTGTGATACCAACAAACAGCTTCATACCGAATCTTATAAAAAAACAGACAATAAATCCATTCCCAAAAAAGAAGCTGTAAGTTTAATATCGCATAATTCTTTTAATAACACTGTTGATTTTACTCCTGTCAGCAATAAAATTACTCATCTAAATATTGAAACTAGAACCGCATATACTCCACAACAGATGAAAAAATTTTACGCTCAAGATGAATTTAGTATGCTGCTTTATGCTGTAGGCACATATATGGGAGATTCGCTTAATGCATCCGATGCTTCCACAATTGCTTATTTTTATGACACCCTTCATTTTCCTTCAGACCTGATTGAATACTTAATTGAATACTGTGTAACAAATGGTCATAAAAGTATGCGCTATATTGAAAAGGTTGCTCTAGCATGGGCGGAAAACGGTATATCTTCCGTAAAACAGGCAAAAAATTGTATTGATAACCACAATGAAACAACATATTCTGTATTGAATGCCTTTGGCATTAAAAATCGCACAGCAGGCAAATTTGAACAAGATTATATTAAAAAATGGACTGACATCTATTGTTTTTCTTCGGACCTTATTATTGAAGCCTGCAATCGAACACTGCGCATAACACATCAGCCAAGTTTTGAATATGCCGACTCTATTCTTACAAAGTGGCATAATGCAAATATTAAGACACAAGATGATGTAAAACTAAGTGATGAAAAATTTGAACAGACACAACAAAATAAAAATATAAAAATGAAAAATCCAACTGTTAAAACAATAACAAATAATAAATTTAATAATTTTCATCAGCGCAATACCGATATTGACACCTTAGAAAGCGCATTATTAAGTAACAATGGTTGATTTAGGAAGGAAATTTTATGTCTCTTACCAACTCTCAATATGATATGATTATGCAATTGTATGCAAACGAGCGAACTGCAAATCAAAATATGATAGACCAACGCTATGAAGAGATTACTTGTCTTTCTCCTGAATTTAAAGATATTGAGAGCGCGATTATCAATCTTTCAATAAAATCTGCTTCTATGCGTATATTGGGTGATACCTCTGAAGATTATGAACAAAAAATCGCAGAACTCGACAAACGAAAAAAAGAAATTTTAAACCAACTTCACAAACCGTCCAATTATCTAAATCCTATTTTTACTTGTCCACTATGTAAAGATACAGGTTATATCGGTCAAGACAAATGTTCTTGTTTTGTCAAAAAGGCTGTTGATTTGGTTTACTTGGATTCCAACTTAAAAAACATTACAGACAATGAAAATTTTAATACTTTTTCTTATAAATGGTATAATAAGAATACTGTAGATTCATCAACAGGATTAACTCCTTTTGATAATATGCATCAAGTAGTATATATCTGCAAAGATTTTGTAAATACATTTGATACGTCTTTTTCTAATATATTACTTTTTGGAGATACAGGAACTGGAAAAACTTTTTTAACCAATTGTATTGCAAAAGAATTATTAGATTCTTCACACAGTGTTATTTATCTGACAGCTATCGAACTTTTTAATCGTTTTGAACAGCAGGATTTTGTTAAATTTGGTGAAGAAAAACATTATAATACACATTATTTATTAGATTGTGATTTATTAATTATTGATGATTTAGGCACTGAATTTGGCAATTCCTACACCAACTCTAAATTATTTTATGTTATTAATGAACGGCTACTTCGTCAAAAAAGCACCATTATATCAACAAATCTGTCCCTATATTCCATCAGAGAAATTTATTCCGAAAGGATTTTTTCACGTATTTCAAGTGCATATAAGATATTGAAACTTTTTGGGGATGATATTCGCATATTGAAAAAAACAAAAGGATTGACTTCTAAATGATTTACTACTATATTATTTGATGAATGAATGTGGTCTTACCCTACAGACTTGGAACAATGGGCAGCTCACAATAATTATAAATTAATGATTATATACGGAGGATTTTATTATGCCACGCGATGAAAGACACACTGAGACAATTCCTTATGGAACATTAGGTATTATTCCATTAAAAAGTTGTACACAGCTTGGGAAAAAAGTTGATAACTATTTAACTGAATGGAGAAACCAACGCGAACATGAAAGTGAACACACTCTAGCATTTGCTGGATATAAAAGAGACAGTTATATACTTGAAGCAAAAACGCCTCGATTTGGTTCTGGCGAGGGCAAGGGCATGATGAATGACTCTGTACGTGGTTTTGATTTATATGTAATGGTTGATGTGTGCAATTACAGCCTTGAGTATTCTCTTAGCGGAATTAAAAACCATATGTCACCAGATGACCACTATGCTGATTTAAAGCGCGTAATTGCTGCTGCTGGCGGAAAAGCCAGAAGAATCTCTGTCATTATGCCATTTTTATATGAGAGCAGACAACATAAACGAAGCGGCAGGGAATCGCTTGATTGTGCCCTTATGCTTCAAGAACTTACCAATATGGGTGTTGATAATATTATTACTTTTGATGCCCATGACCCAAGAGTACAAAATGCTATTCCACTTAAAGGCTTTGAGTCCGTATCTTGTACTTATCAATTTATCAAATACCTTTTATTAGGTGTTGACGACCTTCATATAGACAATGAACATATGATGGTTATCAGTCCTGATGAGGGCGGTATGGGACGTGCTGTCTATTTTGCCAATGTTCTTGGTCTTGATATGGGTATGTTTTATAAAAGACGTGATTATGCAACGATTGTCAATGGACATAATCCAATTGTTGCACATGAATTTCTTGGTGCCAATGTTGAAGACAAAGACGTATTGATTATTGATGATATGATATCTTCTGGTGAAAGCATGATTGATGTTGCTTCTGAGTTAAAAAGACGCAAAGCAAAAAGAGTTTTTTGTGCAACAACTTTTGGATTATTTACAAATGGTCTTAAAAAATTTGACGAGGCTTACAACAATGGTATTATTGATAAAATTCTTACAACAAATCTTGTTTACCAGCCTGAAGAATTGCTCAATAAGCCTTGGTATATCAATGTCGATATGAGTAAATATATCGCGCTTCTTGTCGATACTTTAAACCATGACTCTTCTATCAGCAATTTGCTCAATCCAGTTGAACGAATACAAAAACGTGTTGCTGAATATAACAAAACACATTATGGTAAATAATGCGAATATTCGCTTTGATTACAAAAAGACTGCCACATTGCTTTTTCTTAATGTGACAGTCCTTTTTTGACTTTGTAATATTTACTAAAACTATTTTAATACAACTCTTTATTATTTTTATCACTTTATTTATCCATCTGCATCAACGCTAGGCGCATCTATATCACCCCCAAGACTTCCGTTTGATATATCTGCATCACTGCTTGGTGCATCGATATCGCCTCCCAAATTTCCTCCTGTTGCATCCATATCGCCTCCCGTTGCATCTGTCGCATCCATATCACTATCTGGATTTATGTTATTTTCATCGCTTGGAGTGGTCTCCTGTGGCAATGATTCAGATTCAGTCTCTTGCTGTGTTGTAGACTGCTCACTATTTTCATCTGTCTGTGATTGTGTCTCCTCTGGAATCGTCTCATCTTGTGCAGGTGTTGTATTTTGATTGTTTGTTCCAGAACTTATATTCGTATTAAATCCCATTGGAGGCAACGTTTTATGTACTTGTTCCATATATTCTTTAAATATATAAACCGTTTTATTATTTCCATGAATCACTTGCGGATAATCATATCCCATCCACACAGCAAGTGTATAATATGGACTATATCCACAAAACCACATATCTTTGTTGGAATTTGTCGAACCCGTCTTTCCTGCGATAGCAACTCCTTCAACAGCCGCCTGTGAGCCTGTTCCGCCTGGTTCTACAACAGACTGCAATATATCTGTCATCATGCGCGCAGCACTTGCACTATAGATGGTTGAATTTATTTTATTAGAATCAACAATTTCTTTGCCCGATGCATTGACAATTTTTTCAATACAGGTCGGTTTTCGATATGTACCATCATTGGCTAATGTAGCAAATCCTCCTGCCATCTCCTCTGTTGTAACACCATATGTAAAACCGCCAAGCGCAGCAGCATTGTAATCTTTATCATACCATACCTTTTTAAAACCCATTTTCATAAGAAATCCGATACCTGTTCTAGGTGTAATTTCTTGATAAATTTTCCATGCTACTGTATTTTTAGAATATTTAACGGCTTCCCTCAATGTCATCTGCCCTGCATATGTACCGTCCGCATTGGCAGGTCCATCAGGAATAGGCTCATCTTCTACAATGGTATCTGCATTATATCCCAATTGCAAATAAGGTGCATAAACCGATATTGGCTTTATCGCACTGCCTGATTGTCTATAGCTTTGATATGCTCGATTTAATGTAAGCCCGTCTATATCCTGACTCCTAGAACCTACAATTGCCACAACATTGCCTGAAAGATTATCAATACAAGTTGCAGCTCCCTGCATTTTATATACACCTTCGTTGGAAACCTCTGTAAAACTTCCTAAATTGTTATCAATAATTTCTTGTAACAATTCCTGTTTTTCTACATCAATTGATGTATATATAGTATATCCTCCTGCAATCAGTTTTTGCTGACAATCATTATAAGATTTTTCATATAAATCCTGATAATTTTTCAAATCGGTTTCATCTTGAAAATTATTGCGAAATAAAAAGCCCATGCTTCCCATTAAAGACTCCACAGCACAGTGCCGCACATATGTAACAACCGAACTATTCACTTCATTTGCAGTGCTTGGCTCTAGCACCACCTCATCATATAAAGCTGAATAATAATCCATAGAACTAATATAACCTTCTTTATGCAGCTCATTTAAAATAACATTTCTTCGCTCTAATGTATTGTCAAAATTTATAAAAGGATTGTATTTTGTTGGACCATTTGGAATAGCCGCTATAAATGCCTGTTCCGATAAAGTAAGCTCTGAAGCACTCTTGCTAAAATATCCTTTTGCAGCTGATTCAACACCATATAAACCATTGCCAAAATAAATATTATTTAAATAGTACTCTAATATTTTTTCTTTAGAATATTTTTTTTCTAAACTATATGCTGCAAACATCTCTTTAATTTTTCTCTCCCAAGTAACTTCCTGAGAAAGAAAGATATTGCGGGCAAGCTGTTGTGTTATCGTACTTGCCCCCTGCACAATCTTATTGTTTTTACGATTTGCAAGCATAGCCCTGACAATCGCTTTATAATCAATACCTGAATGTGTATAAAACTCTTTATCTTCCATCACAATAAAGGAATTAGCTAGATTTATTGGTATATCTGAATAACTTATATAATATAAATCTTTATCATTCTTAATCTTGCACAATTCTTCGCCATTTTTATCATACACTAATGTTGTTTTAGACTGTTTAAATGTTTCTTCTGAACTAGCTTTAACAAGTTGCTCTGCCTCTTGCTTAAAATGATACACTTGAATAATTTTAGGTGTTATATAAATAGCTGCTGCTAATAACACTACTAAAAATATGATTAATAAAGTTTTTTTAATCTTTTTTTTCATATTTTTCCTCATTTCTGCGCTGCTTTTTGATATATTCAACTTAATTTGCCACGCAGTACATATTCATTATCCTTTTATTGTGCTTTTACTAATTAAGAACAGTTATTCCTGCCTTATCTGCAAAAATATATACTATTTATAATATGTTATAAATATATTCCCCGCTTCTGTAAATCTTTTCTTTGCATTCGCATAACTTTGCGTCTCCTCTTTACCTGTACCTACATCTATATATACGATATTTCCTGAATCATATGCCGTTATAATAATATAACCGTCATTTACTTTTGCTATCACTGGGCTGCCTTCACTGACAAAACTCAATATGCTTTCCATAGAAACACCTTTCATTGAGATTGGCGTTAGCCCTTCTCCTCCCAGAAAATTTTTCACAGCCTCTGTCGCTGTTTTAATCGAATTATCATATGTTTCAATATAATTGGATACCCCTTTAATAGAATAGCTTGATATTCTATTTCGGTTCCATATCTCAATATTATTGCTGTCTTTAATCATACCATAATCTTTCATGCCCTGATTTATTGCCGCACTTATATTATCATACGCTTTATAATATTTTCCAGCAGTATACACATAATATTTTAATGATGTATTCACTTTCGCATTCAAATTCAAGACTTTTTCTTTATTAAACTCTGCTGCATCTGCTTCTCGAAGCGATGTTTCTCCTACATTGCCAACGCCATTTGGCAATACAAGAACAAGCTCTGATTTCCTTGCATTGGTTGAAATATGGTCAAGATATACCTCTTTTGACGCTGCATTTTCATCTTTATTAATTAATTGGTCTATCGACGTTGGGGAATAACTCCCATCATCATTTTTTGTCACTCTTGACAAATTAATTCGATAATCGTCCACTTCAGCGGCACTTATATAAACACC
Organism: uncultured Lachnospira sp.; assembly: GCA_910589305.1. Classification (GTDB taxonomy): domain Bacteria; phylum Bacillota; class Clostridia; order Lachnospirales; family Lachnospiraceae; genus Lachnospira. Next base: position 67,454 of record CAJUTV010000013.1, read on the forward strand.
CTCATTTTCATATTCTTTTATAATCTCATATGAATCATTCATAATATAAATTTTATACATTGGAAATGTTACAAATCCCGCTTCATCGGTATATATATCATCCTTTTTTGCTGCTCCATAAATAAAATCATCACCAATAAAACCTAACGCCTTTAAATAATCGCCTTCCAGCGGTTTAATAAGGCAGTCACTGCCTTTATCAATGTTAAATATACGCAGTTCTTCACTGTCATACAAGCCGCCCTTTGTACTGTAGCCAATAATTCGCCCATTACCGCTCATCTGATATGTTCCACCAACAAGATTTTCAATCTCAACCATCACTTCCATACTGTTTAAATCAATGGAATACATTGTATTGCCAATTGATAAATACAACGAATTATTGTTATTTACATAAGAAATATCAGCAACATTTTCAACAATATTTTGATAAGGCACATTTAATGGAATATAACATAGTTCTTGTACTTCATTGTCTGCAAAGCTATAGTTGTATAGAGACACCCCAACTTGCCCCTCATGTGCGCCTCTGTTCATATAGCCATATACCACAAATTTCACATCACCGCTGTCATCAACACGAATAATTTTTATAGCATGGTTTCCATAATGTTCTCTTACATTATCGGAATCATCGGATTCAAAACTAAACACTCTATTGATAGTATTTGTATCAAGACTATATCCCCACAATGTATTTCCATTAACAAAATAAGTATGCTTATTTCCTGTGTCTGCCATAAATTCAACTTCTGATGAAGAACAAATCCCAAGATTAATCTTACCATTGCTTATTAAATCATTTCTTCCATCAAATATTTGGTTCGTTTGACGGCTATAACCTAAAAGATAGATTTTATCTGCACTTTGCCTGATTCTATAATAATCATGAACGCTGTATGTGTCATAGCCTTCATAATCATTTTGCGCTCCGCAAGTATAATCAAGTGCTGCTATCATAATTTCACCTTCAACTTGTATAATAGATGGAATAATATCACTTTGAAGAAACGGATTTAAATCTCCCCACCCAACATTATATAATGAATTATTGATATTAACACTGCCAAAATTTGTATTATCAGCAGAAGCATTTGACTCTAAATATGAATTAATACTATTTAATTTACTTGTATCTAATGTAGCTGCATTAAAATCTAAAATATAGTCAATTCTTTTTTGTAAATCGTCATTTTGTCCGCTTTCAATCGTTGTATAATAACCAATATAGCTATAATTTTCTGTCTCTATATAAATTTCTAACAAATATTTTTCTTCATCATTCAATAAATTTTTAATATTAAGAATGGCCTCTACAGTGCTATTGGTTTCATCAAAGCTATCAACCTTTGTATCTTCAATTAAAGAATGTTCTTTTGTATCTCGAACTTTATAGGAAATGTTTTTTACCTTTTCTCCATATGTATCAAATACCACTGTCAATTTTTTATTGGACGGCAATGGTGTAAAATCCGTGTGCATAAGTGTTTCATCAATATCCGTTGTATAGCCGTGCATTCTATTAATAAACTGTCCCGACTCCATCTTAATTTTCGCAACAGGCAGCTTTGCTTCTGTCATTGTCACAGTTGCTGCAATTTCTGAATGATAATTCATCGAAAAAAAAGTTACGATAGCTATTATTAAAAATAACGCAATATAGATAAATAATTTTCCTGATACTGTATTTTTTTTCTTCACTCAATCACCATTCCTTTCAACAGTTTATTTAATGTAAGGTCTAATCCTAATTGATGCTGCATACTGCGCACCATATCACCAGATACATCTCTTTTATCCCCTGTATAGATTGCTCGTATCAGCAAGTTTTTAGGGGTATGCTCCATATCAATAAATTCTAAAATCTGTGTTTGATAACCAGCTTCCTCAAGAAGATTTGCTCGTATCGCATCGGTAAATATAGCGGACATACGTTCTTTTAACAAGCCATATTTTAAGACTAATGCCAATTCTTGCGACTGAATCTGCTTATTTGCCTCATGTTGACAGCAAGGTACAGAAAGAATAACCTTTGCACCCCACTTTACTGCTTTTGCCAGTGCATAATCGGTCGCTGTGTCACACGCATGAAGTGTTACAACCATATCAACATGTTCAACATCTTTATATGAAGCAATATCACCGACATAAAAATTTAACTTATCATATCCATATTTATCTTTTAACTGATTACAAGTATGAATCACATCTTCCTTTAAATCCAACCCAATAATCCGAATATTATAACCATTTAATTCTTTTAAATAATAATACATTGCAAAGGTAAGATACGATTTGCCACAGCCAAAATCAATAATCACCTGTTCTTTATTTTTATCTAAATGCGGCAATATATCTTCAATAAATTCCAAAAATCGATTGATTTGTTTATATTTATCATACTTTGGTTTACAAATTTTTCCTTCTTTTGTCATAATTCCCAAATCAACCAAAAATTCGACAGCAATACCCTCTTTTAAGATATAATTCTTGCTTCGATTATGCGCCATATCCTTTTGTTGTCTTTCTTTATCCAGCTTTTTATATCGAATTGTCATCTTTCCCGATTTGCTTGATAAAACTTGTGCATCTTTATCTGTCATTTTAAACTGTGCCTGTTTAAAATATTCCTCTAACATTTTTGTAATATATAATTTCACTTCTTCTTGTGTATAATTAACATGCAATACTTTATTTTCTACAAACTCGGATGCTTGGTATATAACTTTTGCTTGTATCAAAACAGGTCTGATTTTTATCTTATCTGCTTTATAACCTTTTTTCTTTTTTCCGCTGATAATTAAATTAATTAAATGTTCATTTATACATTTATCTAACAGTTCTTTTAATGTCATATGAATCCTCATTTCTGCACCGCTTTTTCATAAAAACAACTATTTTTATAGATTTGTGTCAAGCAGCACACAGACACAAATTTCACATATTTCTATATGGAACCGAATAATAAACTATCGTCTTATTTTTATCCGAATTATATTCCATTGAAATATTCACATTTACTTTGCCCTCACCCAATTCAACACTTTCTTTAATATCTTTATCATACGCATAAATCGTATATAACTCGTCGCTCTTATGTCCTGTAACGACTTTTGCTCCGGTTTTATCTAACAACGTTTTTGTAATACTATCTTTTTTATATTCTTCAAGTTCACCATTTAATTCTCCTTTTAAGTTAATGGCTACTGTTGTATTATTCATCCCTAATTTATCCAATTCTTGCTTTACGATATCCTCATATGTAAAAATAGCATCCATTTGTCTGTTTATATTAATTCCTACATATATATACTGTTGGTCTTTATCATGTGTAATAAATTTCATAATAACATCGCCCGCTTCAGACAGTTGACTTAATGTTGTTACGCTGTTATTTTCTTCATCAATGGTATTTGTTATCTCATATCGATTAATTTTAATCGCCTTTGCAATATGCTCCAATATAATAATTTTTGCATCATCTGCTAAAATAGTATCTGCATATTTGCCATAATACGACAAACTTGCACTCACTTTATCATAGGTGTCATTTGAAAATGCACTCACTATTCTACCTCTGTAACCTTCATCTTTCAATCCATATATTATATTACTTGCAGACACAATCCACAATAACATTAATAACAGAATTGAAATTTTAAATTTTGTCTTTCTATAAATGGGCTTTTTCTTTTGAAAATCCGATGCATTTTTGCCCCATTCTTTTACAGAAAGCACCATCATATAAGCAATATCTCTTAACATAAAAACCTCCCAGAAAATACAATATTAAATACCGATATAAAACCGATAACTAATGATTGCCCAATCTGGAAGGTTTTATTCAACTTCTTCAAGTCACAATATAAACAATTTTATGCCATAGTTCAAAATCAATCTACTGCACCAAGTCTTGCCAGAGAACGTTTTAATGCTAATTCTGCCCTCATCATATTGATATTGGCATCTCCGCTCTTTAGCCTTCTTTCTGCTCTTATCCTTGCTTCATTTGCTCTATTGACATCAATTTCTTCTGGCCATTCAGCCACCTCTGCCAATACTGTTACTTTATCTTTTAAAATTTCAACAATTCCACCATGAACAGCCGCTTTTTTTGTACCACTCTCCTCATGGATAGTCATAACACACGGCACTAAAACCGATGTCAGTGGAATATGCTCGGCATACACGCCGATTTCGCCCTCACTTGTTGCCAATTCTACCATAGACACTTCACTTTGATAAAATTGTCTGTCTGGCGTATTTACTATCAACATAAATTTATCGGCCATGCTCATCACCTCTACTTTGTCTTGGCAAGAACATCATCGATATTTCCACAATTCAAGAAATAACTTTCTGGAATCTCATCATACTTTCCTTCAATAATTTCCTTAAAGCCTTGAATAGTCTCATTAATTGGAACATATCTTCCCTCAAGTCCTGTAAACTGGCCTGCTACGAAGAATGGCTGTGATAGAAATCGCTGTATCTTTCTTGCTCTTGAAACGATTAATTTATCATCTTCTGACAATTCGTCCATACCAAGAATTGCAATAATATCCTGCAATTCTTTATATTTTTGTAAAATCTCCTGCACAGCACGGGCAACATTATAATGTTCTTCACCTACAATTCTTGGGTCAAGAATCCTTGAAGAAGACTCTAATGGGTCTACCGCTGGATAAATACCCAACTCAACAATTGCTCTGGAAAGTACAGTTGTTGCATCCAAATGCGCAAATGTTGTAGCTGGAGCAGGGTCTGTCAAGTCGTCCGCAGGCACATATACAGCCTGAACCGATGTGATAGAACCATTCTTTGTTGATGTAATACGCTCTTGCAGCGCACCCATCTCTGTCTGAAGCGTTGGCTGATAACCAACGGCTGATGGCATACGTCCAAGTAAAGCGGAAACTTCTGAACCTGCCTGTGTAAATCGAAAGATATTATCAATAAACAACAGCACGTCTTTACCGCCTTCATCACGGAAATACTCTGCCATTGTAAGTCCTGTCAAACCTACTCTCATTCTAGCTCCAGGCGGTTCATTCATCTGTCCGAATACCATCGTCGTCTTTTCAATAACGCCTGATTCCTTCATTTCATAATAAAGGTCATTACCTTCTCTTGTACGCTCTCCAACACCAGTAAATACAGAATATCCACCATGCTCTGTAGCAATATTTCGGATAAGTTCCTGAATTAAAACGGTCTTACCAACACCAGCACCACCAAAAAGTCCAATCTTACCGCCCTTTTGATAAGGACAAAGCAAATCAACTACCTTGATACCAGTCTCTAACATCTCTGTTGATGTTGACTGCTCTTCAAAACTAGGAGCTTTCCTATGAATAGGCATATGCTTCTGAACTTTTGGAGCAGGTTTATTATCGATAGGGTCGCCCAAAACATTGAACATTCTGCCCAGTGTGTTCTCACCTACTGGAACAGATATTGGTTCCCCTGTCGCCTCAGCATCCATACCACGTACAAGTCCGTCCGTAGGTCCCATTGCTATACATCTTACTGTATCATCGCCAAGATGCTGCGCAACTTCCACTACCAAACATTCACCATTGCTGCGTGTAATATTGATAGCTGAATTAATCTCAGGCAATTCGCTATCTTGAAATTTAATATCCAAAACGGCGCCAATTATCTGAGTAATTTTACCAATATTCTTCTCTGCCATGTTTTCCTCCATATTTTATAAAATCATTATAGAACTATGCAAACTGCATATTATTATTCGATGGCATTTGCACCGGATATAATCTCTGTAAGCTCTTGTGTGATTGAGGCTTGACGCGCTCTATTAAACTTCAGAGAAAGACTTGCAATCATATCGTCTGCATTGCTTGTAGCGTTATCCATAGCCTGCATACGAGCACCATTCTCACTGGCTACAGCCTCAATTAATGCACCATAGACAAGACTTGCGATATACTTTGGAATAATCATATCTAAAGCCTCTTCCTCATTTGGCTCATAATTCATAGGCGTATCATCTGTCTGCGCGGTTTTGCCTGCCTCTTCTGGTTCTATCGGAAGAAGCTTGATAAGCTGCGGCACATGAACTACTGTATTCTTAAAAGCGGTATATGCAAGATAAATTTCACCAATCTCTCCCTCTGTAAAAGCCCTTAACACTTCATCACAAATCTCTTTTGCATCGGTGTATAACGGTTCATTGATTACATCAGAATAATCTGCTTTCATCGCATATCCTTTTCGTTCAAGAAGTTCTCTGCCCTTCCTGCCTATTGAGTAAATACAAGCATTCTCTTTAGCGATATCACTATTTGTAATAAGCTTTACAATATTAGAATTATAACCGCCTGCAAGACCTCTGTTTGCTGTAATCGTAATAATTGCTTTCTTATCCGATTCTCCTGCCTTCAAATATTTATGATTGATGTTGCCAGACTTTGCAAGGATATTGCTTACAGTCTCATACATCAAATCAAAATATGGTTTTGTATTCTCTGCCTTACCTTTTGCTTTCTGCAGCTTTACAGTGGAAACGAGCTTCATGGCTTTGGTAATCTGACCAGTACTTTGAATACTGTCTCTACGTCTTTTTATGTCTCTCATTGAGGCCATAATCCATTACCTCCATTCCACCGCTCTTACTTGAATGTCTTTTTAAACTCTTCAATGGCGCTAATTAATAACTTTTCTGTATCCTCGTCAAGTACCTTTGTCTTTGCAATACTTTCTGGTATCTGTGGATACTTTGTGTCAATAAAATCAAACAACCCATCTTGGAATGTAAGAATTTTGTCAACAGGAATATCTATAACATATTTTTTTGTCACAGCATATATAATTATTACTTGATACTCAACTGGCATTGGCTTGTACTGTGGCTGCTTTAACATCTCTTTTACGCGTTCGCCCTGTGCAAGCTTTTCCTTTGTATCAGCATCCAGTTCTGAACCAAACTGTGCAAACGAAGCAAGTTCTCTGTACTGTGCCAAATCAACTCGAATAGGAGCAGCTATCTTTTTCATCGCTTTAATCTGTGCCGCACCTCCAACTCGCGATACAGACAAACCAGCATTAACGGCAGGTCTAAAGCCTGAATTAAACATTTCTGTCTCAAGATATATCTGTCCATCTGTGATAGAAATAACATTTGTAGGAATATATGCCGAAACATCACCCGCTTGTGTCTCAATAATTGGTAAAGCAGTTAATGAACCTCCACCATATTCATCAGACATTCTTGCTGCTCTCTCAAGAAGTCTTGAATGGAGATAAAATACATCACCAGGATAAGCCTCACGTCCAGGCGGTCTTTTAAGAAGCAAGGATAATGTACGATATGCTGTAGCATGTTTACTTAAATCATCATAAACAACCAACACATCTTTTCCTTGTTCCATCCATTCCTCACCAATTGCACAACCCGCATATGGAGCGATATATTGCAATGGAGCAAGCTCACTGGCTGTTGAAGCAACAACCGTTGTATAACTCATCGCACCATATTCTTCTAATGTACTTACAATGCTTGCAACTGTCGATGCTTTCTGACCAATAGCAACATATATACAGTTTACATTTTGACCTTTTTGATTAATAATCGTATCAATTGCAATTGCAGTTTTACCCGTCTGACGGTCTCCGATAATTAACTCTCTTTGACCTCTTCCAATAGGAATCATGGCATCGATAGCCTTGATACCTGTCTGAAGTGGTGTATCAACGGACTTTCTTGTAATAACACCTGACGCAACTCTTTCAATCTGACGAAACTTATCAGTATTGATAGGTCCTTTGCCATCTATAGGCTGCCCTAATGCATTAACAACTCTACCAACCATAGCATCGCCAACAGGAACTTCTACAACACGTCCTGTTGTCTTTACGGTATCACCTTCGTTGATGTTGCGCGAATCACCTAACAAAACGGCACCAACATTGTCCTCCTCAAGATTGAGAATCATGCCGTATACTTCTCCCGGAAATTCGAGCAATTCACCCTGCATGGCCTTCTCCAGACCATGTATACGCGCGATACCATCTGCAACCTGAATAACCGTACCAACATCGGACACTTCAAGTTCGGTAGAATATCTTTTTATCTGCTCTTTTATCACAGAGCTGATTTCTTCCGGTCTCAAATTCATGGAGCAAACGCACCCTCTTTCTATTAAATGTATAAGCTTACACAAGCTGAATTTTTTTTAGCTGTTTTGCAAGCTCATCTAATTTTGTTTTAATACTGCTGTCTACTACTCTATCGCCAATTCTGATAACCATACCGCCAATAATGGATGAATCCACATCATAATGCATCTGAAAATCCTTATATTTGGTAGTGGCTAATAGTTTTGTTACTACATTCTCTTTCTGAACATCAGTAAGAGGCGTCGCTGTTGTGACAAACGCAATGCCAATCTTTTTATATTCAAGCACCTTGTCACAAAAATAATACAGAGCTTCGACTATATTTTGCTGACGGTCTTTTGATACCATAATCATAAGAAAACCGGTCAGATTTTTTGACACAAAACTGCCAAAAACACTCTCTAAAAATTTTTCTTTTTCTTCTTTATCAATTTTTGGATGATTCAATAATTTGTTTAGCTCGCTGTTATCTTCAAATGCTTTAAGAACCACTAAAACTTCGTCATACAGCGCATCGATTTTTGATTCTTCAAGTGCGAGCTCAAATAATGCATCACCATACGTTGTTGCTGCTAACTTAGCCATGTGTTCTCACCCATTTCATTTAAAGTCTGCTCAATAAGCCTCTGGCTGTCTGCTTCATTGATAGAAGCTGCGACCACCTTTGCTGCCATAAGCTGTGATACAGCAATAATCTGCTGCTTTACCTCGTCGGCTGCTTTTTGTTTCTCAAGTTCGGCTTCTGTGTTTGCTCTTGCAATAATTCTGGCAGCTTCCTGCTTTGCTTCATCAACAATCTTCTGCTCATTATGTTTTGCAACACGTCTTGCCTCGCTTAATATACTTTCAGCCTCCTGTCTCGCTGCTTTAAGCTTTTCTTCATACTCCTGCTTTAAAGCCTGTGCCTGCCTCTTATCAGCCTCCGCATTCTCCCTGTCACTCGTTATCTTATCCTGACGCTTCTTCAACATATTTCTTACAGGATTAAATAATATAAATGATAACAACAAAAATAATACGAATACATTAATAGCTGTAATAGCCGCATCAAAAAGGAGCTGTGGATCCAATCCAAAAAGTCGGCCATCATCTGCGAGAACCACAAATGTACTTCCTATGGAACCCAATTCTTTTGCCTCCTTTCTACAATCTCAATATTTTTTTAATCCATCAACCGAATGGCTTTACAAACATTAAGATGATAGCTACGGCAAAGCCATAAAGACCAGTTGTCTCGGCAACAGCCTGCCCAAGTAACATAGTAGATGTAATTGCAGACTTTGCGCCCGGATTACGTCCAACAGCAGAAGCACCATGACCTGCTGCAATACCCTGACCAATACCAGGTCCAACACCTGCAATCATTGCGATACCAGCACCAATTGCTGACATAGCTGAAATAAATTCCTGTCCACTAATATTCATTTTTTCATTCCTCCATTTTAAATTATTTTGCTGAATCCATATTCGAGCAGTTGTTATCACTACTCATCAGCAATTTTGTCGTTCACATAGACCATTGTCAACATACAAAATACGTATGCCTGAATACAACCTGAGAACAAATCAAAATAAGCATGCAGAACTGCCGGATAAGCCACCGTAAAAGGCTTTAGCAAGTCATAAATCAAGCCCATAAGAACTGTTCCTGACATAATATTACCAAACAAACGCAATGAAAGCGACAGTGGAACGGCAAATTCTCCAATCACATTGATTGGGAACAAAAACCAAATTGGCTGAAACAGTGCTGTAAAATGCTTTCCTTTATTTTTCTTAATACCATTAAAATGGATAAGAAAAAAAGTAATCAAGCCTAACGACAATGTTACGCCATAATCTGCTGTTGGTGGCCTTAACCCAAATAGACCAGCAATGTTGGAAATAATCAGAAACAAAAACAAGGTTGATAAGTAATTTACAAACTTGCTTGTATTCTTTCCCATAAGTCCTTCCACCATAGTCTGTAGCATCTCAACAATCAATTCGATTATATTCATAAACATTCCAGGTGTATCTTCTGAATTGACTTTGTTCAGCTTGATTCTGGCAATAACAGCCACTATCAATATGAACACAGACACAATCAGCAATGCCACATGCGTGGTATTGAGATGAAATTCATAATCCATACCTGGAAGCTTAAACGAAAATAACGACTTAATCATAAAGCTGCTATCACATGCCACCATCGGGGCAACACTTACGCTTCCCACACTTCTCACCCTCCTTTTTAAAATATTTTGGATGAAATTCTGTTAGTAATCGGCTGTAAATATGCCGACACTTTCATAGCAAACATTCCTACTAATGCTGCAAGCAAATCACCTATATTAAAGTAATATAATGCTGCAAAGACCAATATCATAACTGCAAGCCTGATAAAGTATCCTATCAATAACACTTTCGTTGTGTTTACCTTTCCATACACCACTTCTCGAATCCGATAACTCATATGCAATGAAGCAAAACCTGCATAGAGAACGCCTGCAAAAAAACCGACAGCATAAATCATTGGATTTGGAAAAACTAAAAATATAACAATTTCTCCAAGTACGAGGTATAACATATCAATGAAAAAAATTTGCGGCAATGCCTCATTTAATGATTTTATCTTCTCTATCAATGTCTGCCTCCTGTTCTGCCCTTTCGACCTTACGCTTAATATCTTCTTCCAATTGTTTTTGACGCCTTGCCTCATCACGCTTAATAATGCTCATTACTAAAACATAAGCATTTCTTCCGCCTGCTAGCATACCAAGAACCATAAGCGGAATGGTAAACCATGTGTCAAACTTTCCATCAAGCCATACACCTAATGCAACGCACACAAATAAAGGTACCATAACACTTAATGCCACCTGTGATATCAAAACAATATTGCGATATTCAGTCTTTTCATGGCTCATCGTTGTATCCTTCCAAATGATGTTTATCAATATAATATCATTTCTTCTTAAAAAAGTCTATTCAATTTCATATATTTCATTCTCAATACAACAAAATATTATTTGCCACATATCTTGAATTTATCGCTGCTTATTGATATAATCTTAAAAACCCGCAAAATCTCAATTTTATGCGGAAAATGATGATTTACACTTGCAGTTTAAGATTTACAAGTATTAGAAAGGAATGGTGAATTGTATGGCAGTTTTATATCGCAAGAGACTGATACCAAATGAAATCATAGAGCTAAAAGACGATAAAATATTATTTCGTGATGAAAACTATGTCATTACAAAATGGAATACCATTCGTCCTAAAAGTGAATTTTCTCATGGAATATCTATTTACTGTATAAATGAAGGCTGGAAAATAAGTAAATTCTTTGACACTAATAATCATTTGATATATACATATTGTGATATTATTGACACTTCTTACAACCATGCTAGTGACACTTATATATTTACAGATTTACTGGCTGATGTAATTATTGAAAACTCTGGTCTTGTCCGTGTCGTTGACTTAGATGAACTTGCCGATGCCTGTGCTTCGGGCAGTATCACAAACAACATGTTAGTCTCTGCCCTCCACAAGCTAAACGCACTCCTTGAACTGATATACAACAAGCAAATACAAACATTTATTGACCGTTTAGAACAGGCAGAACCTTAAACTTCAATGTTTAAGGTTCTACCTGTTTTTTGATATTGATAAAAGTGGATACCTGCTGCCTTAAACATACGCTTTGACGCCAAAACTGCCGCTGTATCTGCATATTTATCATTCTCATAGACAACCGTTTTAATACCAGACTGAATAATAGCTTTTGCACACTCATTACATGGAAATAAGGTCACATATATTTTTGCATTATCAAGACTGCCGCCCCGATAATTTAAAATGGCATTCAACTCACCATGTGCTATATACATATATTTAATATCGATTTCTTCCCCTTCTCTTGCCCAAGGAAACTCATCATCTGAACATCCTATCGGAAATCCATTATACCCCATTGACAAAATTTTATTATCATTGCTGACAATACAAGCCCCAACTTGTGTATTGGGGTCTTTCGAGCGCATGGCAGACATTTTTGCCACGCCCATAAAATACTCATCCCATGATATGTAATCCTCTCTTTTACCGCTCATCTTATTCCTCTTCCTCAAGCATAGCAATTCTTCTCTTATGTCTTTCGCTCTGTGAAAACTCCGCACCTAAAAATGTATCCACGATACGAAGTGCCAATTCTGAACCAACAACTCTAGCGCCGATACATAACACATTAGAATCATTATGTTCTCTTGTTACCTGAGCGCTAAAACAATCACCGCACAATGCTGCTCTTATTCCCTTTACTTTGTTAGCAGCAATACTCATTCCAATGCCTGTCCCGCATAAAAGTATTCCAAGCTCACACTCTCCTGATAAGACAGCATCCGTCACTTTATGTGCATAAATGGGATAATCACAAGACTCATTTGTATTGCAACCAAAATCTTTATATACAACTCCTTTCTTATCCAAATGCTCCTTAAGCTGATTTTTTAAATCCAACGCTCCATGGTCACATCCTATTGCTATCATTTACAATTCCTCCTTTGATTTTTCATTCATATTACTTATTATAATTGTAGCTGCTCTATTTACAAATTCTAAAAGAATTTCAAAACAGTGATGATACTCTTCTATCCCCTTGCCATAAGGGTCATTTACTTCAACATTATCACACCCAATAAACTCATTAATAGTATACACATTAATTGCCTTATCATAATGATTGTATAACTTGGTCTTCATCAATGAATCCATCACCAGCACCAATGTATCTTTGCCAAAGTCACTGTTCTCAATCTGTTTTGCATTATTGCTTGGCATTATCATTCCATGACTGGCAGCAACCGCAACTGCTTTAGGATTATAAGGTTCTGGAAAAAGTACCACCATTCCCCTAGATTCCACGCTGATGTCTGTTCCCATAAGATTATGCTGCATAATTGTAGCTGCCATAGGACTTCTGCAGGTATTTCCAGTGCATACAAATATAATTTTGTTATAAGTATTCATAAATAACCCTACCATTCTATCATCGTATATCGTTGAAGAAGACTTCTATCTCTTTAAGTAAGAAAACAACCATTTGCAAATTGGCGCTCCCTTTCAATGTCAGGAGTATTAAACAAACAGTCTTACCTTTTAAATAATGAGAATATATCATACATGTAAGATTGTATGTCCAGCAGCCTTAATCAATCGATTCATAACAGCGGCACCCACATTCTTTGTAGGAAAACTCTCTGAATAGACATAATCTACTTTTTTTTCATCAAATAACCGCAACGCTTCAAATAAATTTCTTGCATTGCTTGCCTCATCATATCTGCTGCCTATATCAAATACAATGTCTGCTTTATACTTTCTTAAATTTTCGCTGCATGTCAAAATACCAACATTCAATCCTTCTAACTGTTTCTCGCCTGTCAAACGATTGATTGTATCAATCACATTATGGTCTTTTCCATCAACAATAATTACCTGCGCTTTCGGTGCATAATGCTTATATTTCATGCCAGGTGCTTTAGGAACAACTCCTTGTGCAACATTCTCCTGAATTGCGGGGTCAACAAACACCCCACCTAAAACATGTTCAAGCTGTGCTTTTGTTATATATCCTGGTCTTAATATCATAGGCTTGTCTACACTTAAATCAATAATGGTTGATTCTACACCTATATCCACCTCATCGCTTTCAATAATCATATCAATGACGCCATTCATATCTTCAATAACATGCTTTGCCCTTGTTGGACTTGGACGTCCAGAAATATTTGCACTGGGTGCAGCTATAAAAATTTTTGACTTTTTAATTAAATTTGCTGCCACAAAATGACTTGGCATACGTATGGCAACAGTATCAAGTCCCCCTGTTATGCTATCTGGAATACATTGCTTTTTCCTTAATATCATGGTTAATGGTCCTGGCCAAAAAGTAGCCGCAACCTTTTTCACTCGGTCATCTATGCCAACAGCCAACTTATCTAAATCCGCTACATCAGCAATATGCACAATTAATGGATTGTCTGATGGTCGTCTTTTTGCGGCATATATTTTTGCTGAAGCCATTTCATCAAGTGCATTTGCACCAAGACCATACACGGTTTCTGTTGGAAATGCGACCAATCCTCCATTTTTTAGTATCTGTGCAGCTTTCATATAAATGGCTTCATCGCTGTCCTTATTTTGTATTTTGGCAATGATTGTGTCCATAGTCTTTATTCCTTTATTGTTGTACTTCTATACTTTTTATTTATATAAAGTCAAATAAATTGTAAAATTCATTTTTTCCACAAAGTTAAATTTTTCACAAAGTAAAATTCTTTATCTTATATAATACAACACTTCTTAAAATTTATCAAATCTCTTTATTTATTTTATAGTTTATTCGACCCTTCAACTATCACAGCACAAATCATCAATAATACATATATGCTGTTCTTACTAATCAAAACGGATACTCGCAATCCGCTATGCTACTTGCTCAAACCATCTAGCTTATAACAACTTAAGTCCCCACTTATGCCTCTGTGGCATTGAAGTGGGAGACTTTCTTGACAAGATTAAAAAGATAACTTTACATTAAAAGCAGCCAAAAAATAAAACAACAATAAAATGATTGAAAGACTAAAATTATTATCCCTCAAAATAATTAAGAATCCCTTTTAAAATAGCATCCGCAACTTTTCTTTGATAACTTTCATCAATTAAAAGTTTTGTCTCACTGGCATTAGAAAGAAATCCACACTCTGCGATAATTGTAGGTGCTTTCGTATGAACTAACATATAGTATGTATTATCTGCTTTTTCAACACGATTATTACTTTGGTCAAGATTTGCTTTAAAAGATTTTTGTACACATTCTGCTAACTTTTTTCCCTGTGCAGAATGTTTGTAATAAAAAACTTGCGCGCCCTTTGCACGCCCATCCTGAAAGCTATTTTGATGTATGCTCACAACAATATCTGCATTGCTCTCTAATATAATTTGACAGCGTTTTTTCATATCTGCCACTTTTTTATTACTGTCACTTTCACTATATAAACCATTATCATCTGTTCTTGTCATAACCACTGTAAAATTATTTTGTTCCAACAACTCTTTTAGATAGGTGCCAATAGCTAGATTAATCTCTTTTTCTTTATATCCTTCTGCGCTTGTTTTTCCTGGGTCAATCCCGCCATGCCCGCAATCTATGACAACAACTTTATTTTCTTTTTGTTCTGTATTTTGTGTTACAACAGTTGGTCGATTTTCACCATTTGCAGGAAGGCATATAAATGTTGCAGTAAATACGACACATATTAGTACTACTGACATAACCATTATTGTCACATTATCTTTCATAGTGCATCCTTTCGTGTTTGATATTCATTGATAGATAAAGACAAAAAACTAAACATTTTATTCTTATCTATCCATTAATATATGACACAAGGGACGTAATTATAACTACGCCCCTCAATCTGATTGCTCCTATTAATTTATTTTATTCGTGATATATATTTGCGAATTAACCGCTTCGCATAGCGTAGGTTGTGCGTAATATTTTTTATTGTTTTACAATGATAATTATTTTTTATTAAGAATGATAATTATTTTTCATCGGATAATTCTAATAATTGGCTTATCCAATTACAAGTTTCTGGTTTGATACATAATGAATTATACTCCATAGGTATGTCTTTAATAACCCTTTTAAAGTCTTTCTCAATTTTAGCCTTTGCCTTTTTATCTGCACAAAATACAACTGCTTTAACTGGAATATCTTTTACATCACTCAATAGCTTTTTTGTACACCCTATTTTATATAATTGTGTAGAACACACAACAATCCGTACATCACATCGGAAAAATTCTATAAATCCAAGTTCATAGTCCACACTGCAATCGAAAATAATCCTATGATATCCTTTTAATTCCAACTGTGCTATTTTTTTAGGTGTTGCCTCACTGATAAATTGTATATTTTTATATAAAAAATCGTACATATCTGTTCCCATATTACTTGTCTCATTACATATTTTCATATAATCTTTATTGTTGTTACACTCTACCAATGCTGTTTTAAATCCTTTAAAATTTGCACAGAAATTTGCTGCCATCATTGCTAAATAGGTTGTTCCCACACCTCGTCCAGCTCCGATAATACCAATCTTTAATGGTTTATTAATCCGTATATCCTTTCGTTTTACATGCCCTAAAAATTTTCTCATACCATGTCACTCTTTTTTTCTTATTTTCTACATGCAAAATACTCTCTGCCAATTCCGCAAACAATTCATTGCTTTTATGCCAGTTATATATGCAGGGAAAGCGAAAGCATCTATGCTTTATATTGATTTTCTTTATATATTTATAAAATTCTTTTCCGCCAATATGATTAATAACAAGGATTGTGTTTGTGTTTACCTTTTTCATAACATCTGTTATACAAGTTCTATATCCCGCAATACCAATTAATATATTGATTGCATTATCAACATATTGATTTTTAAAAATGCCCATATCATGTATACAATAGGTAAATTGCGATAAATCACAACAAACACCTTGATAATATTCAGGAACAATATGTATATTATAAACTTGATATGTTCCATAAGCACTGCACTTCGTAAGAAGTCCAACATCTCTATAATCGCGTCTGTCTCCATGCCTTATACATACAACATCTATATTTTTCTTTGCCAGAAAAGAAGCTATACATAAACAAAAATGTGTTGTTCCTATTTTACAAGCCAGTCCGCTCACATAAATATGTTTTTGTTCTTTATTGCTGCAAATGCAATTATCACTACTATTCATATTATTATTAATATTGTTTTTTTGCGAAATATATACTAATTCATTTTTTACTTCTGTTATGGTTTTATATCGTTGATTTCTATTGTGTCGTATACATCGTTTAATAATAGACCCAATAGAAGCTGAGTACATTTGACATACATTTTGTACATCATCTGTAATAGACTGCATATGACCACCTGTAATCATATACAACAATAAGATACCGATACTATAGATATCGGAATCAATCGTTCCACTTGAAACGTACTGTTCAGGTGCTGCAAATCCCACAGTTCCATATTCTTTGGTACATTGTTCATCAATCCGCCTTGAACTGTCAAAATCAATAATGCTAATTCCACACACTTCTTTGTCTGCTAACTTTTTTATATATTCATCTCTTACAATAATATTAGCTGGTTTTATATCAAGATGAATAATGCCTACATGATTATGCAGATACTCTAATACGCTGCATATTTGTATACCAAGTATAGCAATTTGTGTTATAGATAATGTCCCTGTCTCATGGATATATTCTGTTAAAGATTTACCAGAAATATATTCTTCAATAATGCAAATACTATCAATATTGGCATCAATATCATATATTAATGGTACACCAGTGTATTTTAGACTCTTGATAAGATTGGCTTCTTTTAAAATACGGCTGCATTCTGCAGCATTTTGATAAACAGTCTTGGCAACCCTTAATACCTGAAGTTGCTTATGTCTCACAAGCTTAACATCAGAATGTGAAGTTTTTGCCAATTGTTCTACTACCTCATACTTATCAGATAGAATTAACTTATACCTCCTTTCATATTACCAACCAGCTTGGTTATTATACTATCACAATACTTTTTAAATTGCAATACTTTTTTTATATTTTTATTACTATTATACTTTTTTATTTTAATCCTTATCACTATACTACTTTTTATACTTATTATAATATCTATTTTTTACATTTTTAATACAGCCATATGTCTGAAAAATTTTTCATTTATGTTTTTTTCATACTTCCTGTCTTTACATATCCATTAAAAATGGGTATTATATTATATTATAGTTATTGTACTTTTACTAGACAAATACCCTTAACGTTTAAATATCTATAAAATCAAACGGTTTCATAAAACACAAAAGTATGCAGGATTTAAGCCGCCGACATCAATCACCATTATGAAGTTCTGTGGCATGAAAGGATTATTATGAAAATTGAAAAAATAAATGATAACCAAATAAGGTGTACTTTAAATAAAAGTGACCTTACTTCACGACATTTAAAAATCAGTGAGCTTGTTTATGGCAGTGAAAATGCTAGAGAGTTATTTCGCGATATGATGCAGCAGGCCTCTTATGAGCTTGGTTTTGAAGCGGAGGACATTCCTTTGATGATTGAAGCAATCCCAGTAAATGCTGAATGTATTGTTCTTATAGTCACCAAAGTGGAAGACCCCGAAGAATTAGACACTCGATTTTCAAGATTTTCGGATGAATCAGACAGTGATGAAGATTATGTATTTGATAACTTTTCAGACCAAATTGATTCAATGGAAGAAATACCAGAAGAAATAACTCAACCTTCCGCTACAGAAGAACTTGATTCTTTAGATAGTGAAGTCAAAGTACCTTCTGCCGACACAGCTAATGATGTGATTAACCTTTTTAATAAAGTAAAAGATTATCTCAACAAAAGTATTGAGGAAGCCTCTGGAAATGGAGGATTTGTTTCTCTTAAAGATTCGCTCAGTGAAAATAATCCAAAAAATGATAGCACATCTTATACAGAGCAAAATAAAACAGCAAAACCAGTGAACCACGAACCTATTATGCGTGTTTTTAAATTTGATTCATTCGATGCATTTTCTAATGCTGCAATGGCAGTAAAACCCATTTATGCTGATATTAATTCTCTATATAAAGACCCTGTATCAGGTATCTATTATCTTGTTTTAAGAAAGACATTGATTAACAACACATCTTATAATAAAGCTTGTAATATTCTCTCAGAATATGGAAGCAAAGAAAATTTAAACAACAATATTGTATATTTTTATGACGAACATTTTGACTGTATTGTAAAAAATCGTGCTATTCAAACAATTTCAGACTTATAAAAAAATACCTTATGAAATTTATTAAAAGCAACATTTTATTTTATAAAAAAACTGCCGTATAAAGCAAAAAACACTTTATGCGGCGTTTCTATATTTATAAAAAATGCTGTATAGCTCTTTCAAGCTTATAAGACAAACAATGTTTGTTATAACTTGCTGATAGTCAAACTTTTTTATAATAACTTTCTTATAAAATGAAAAAGCAAAAGAACAATCAAAAAATCAACCATTCTTTTGCTTTATCCATCTACTATAAACTTTTTACAAATCAACCTACAGAGTCAAGATAATTTGTTATGTCTTCCATCAATGCATCACAGTCAAGGTTATGAACCATTGCTGCCTCCTCAATCGTTTCTCCTGCTGATGATGGACAGCCTACACAGTGCATTCCTGCACTCATAAGGATAGGAATAATGCCTGCATCCATTTGTATTGCTTCGCCAATTGTAGTATCCTTTGTTATCTTAGCCATTTTCAATATTACCTCCTAAATTTTTTACTTATAGTATGTCCTAACATTATAAAAAACATTAAAAACAATAAAATATAAATTCTATTTTAATCTTTTTAATATTATCTCATAATATAATCGTTGTTATTAAAAATGTCAAGGTATTACACCATTTTTATTTATTAAAAATTTATTTTAAATATAAAAAATAATACTAAAAATTGTCACAAAGAAAGTAACTTTTATATGTTGTTTTGTATTGAATTTTACTTTCTAATATCGTATAATCAAGGAAACGAATTATAAGGAGGATTATAGTAATGGCATATGTAATTAATGACGAATGTATCAATTGTGGTGCTTGTGCTGCTGGCTGTCCAGTAGAAGCTATCAGTGAAGGTGCTTCTCATATGGAAATTAACGCAGATGCTTGCATCGATTGCGGTGCTTGTGCTGGTGTATGTCCAGTAAGCGCTCCTAATCCACAGTAGTTTGAATTAAACGACATATAAAGTGGACAAGGATTATCTTTATCTACATAAAAATCACAACATTTACTGTTGTGATTTTTTAGGAAAATATGTTAGTTTTGTCAAACTTTTGTTTTATAAAACTTTTTTATTTAATTACTTTTTAACTATCTTAAATAAAAGCCTAGCTTGTTCATTTTTTTATTTGTCTGATTTATATACTATACTTTTTATCTTAGCCATTCCCCATTTTATTATTCAACAAATCTGCAAATCTTGTCTGTTCAGGTATCCAAGCCATTTTAACTGTTCCAATCGGACCATTTCTTTGCTTTGCAATAATAACCTCAGCAATTCCTTTAACTTCTGTGTCCTTATTATAATAATCATCACGATATAAAAACATCACCACATCGGCATCTTGTTCAATCGCTCCAGACTCTCTTAAATCGGACAACATTGGTCTATGGTCTGGTCGTTGTTCTACCGCACGGCTAAGCTGTGATAAAGTAACTACTGGAACGTCAAGTTCTCTTGCCAATGCTTTCAATGACCTTGATATATCCGATATTTGCTGTTGTCTGGAAGCCTCTTTGCCGCTTCCATTCATCAACTGAAGATAGTCGATAATAACTAATCCTAAATCGTTTTCCATCTTATATTTTCTGCATTTTGAACGAAGCTGTGCAACAGATATACTTGGCGTGTCATCAATAATCAAATGTGAGCGCGCTATACTGTCTGCTCCTTCAACCAGTTTGCCCCAATCGCTTGAATCCAATCGTCCTTTTCTTATCTTATCTGCCTCTACAGTAGACTCTAAACTTAACATTCGATTGACAAGCTGAACATTGGACATTTCCAATGAAAAGATTGCTGTGGTAATTCCCTGTTTAATGGAAACATTCTCTGCCACATTTAATACAAATGCTGTTTTTCCCATAGACGGTCTTGCTGCTATCAGCACAAAATCAGACGGCTGAAGCCCTGATAAGTAATTGTCTAAATCTTTAAACCCTGTAGGAATCCCTGTGACTGCCCCTCTATTTTTTGCTGCTGCCTGTATTCTGTCTAACGCCTCCAAAACAACCTTGTCGATTGGCGTATATACATGTTCCCCTTTATTTTTAACCAACTCAAATATCTGCTTTTCTGTATCTGCTAAAATATCCTCTGTAGGCTGTGCCCCTGCATAACATGCGTTCGCAATATTATTATTGACTTTAATAATATTTCTTAAGATTGATTTTTCTTTAACAATTGATGCGTACTGCCTTATATTGGCTGATGTCGGCACTGCTGCCAGCAAATCGCGAATAAATGCAACACTATATATATCCGATGCAATATTTTTTGCCTTAAGACGCTCCTGCAATGTAACAATATCAACGGATTTACCCTCATTATTCATCTCAACCATTGTCTGAAACATAATGCCATATTGATTATGATAAAAGTCTTCCGTACATAACATTTCACCTGCAGTAATAATGGCTTGTCTGTCCATAATCATTGAACCAACAACCGATTGTTCCGCCTCAAGACTGTTAGGCATAACTCTTGTAATTGTAGCCTCTTCCATTATTTTTCTTCCTCAACAACCACCTTCAATTTTGCTGTTACATCTTTATGCAGTTTGCATGCAACTTCATAGGTACCCAATGCTTTTATAGACTCTTCCAACTTCATTTTTTTCTTGTCAATATCCAATCCAAGCTGTGTTTTTGCTGCTAACGATATCTCTTTTGATGATATAGCGCCAAACACACGCCCTTCTTTGCCCGTCTTTATACATAAACGAACAGGTTTTGCCTCCACTTTTACTGCAAACTCTTTAGCTGCTGCTAACTCAAGTTCATCTTGTCTTTGTTTTTTTTCTTTCTGAATTT
This sequence comes from uncultured Lachnospira sp., assembly GCA_910589305.1. Lineage (GTDB taxonomy): Bacteria > Bacillota > Clostridia > Lachnospirales > Lachnospiraceae > Lachnospira. Next base: position 89,328 of record CAJUTV010000013.1, read on the forward strand.
TTAAATCATTTAAATTCTTTGCATTGGCTTCTAAACCAAGCTTTTTAGGCAATATATAATTGCGTGCATATCCATCGCTAACCTTAACGATTTCTCCCTTTTTTCCCAATGCTTTCACATCTTCAAGTAAAATTATTTCCATTTATATATCTCCTTCCTCAATCATTGTGTCTAATGTATCCTTAATTGCCTGTACAGCCTGGTCAATCGTACAATTATGAAGCTGCGCTCCCGCTATGGTCATATGACCGCCTCCGCCAAGTTTTTCCATAACAAGCTGTACGTTAACCTCATCAATCGACCTTGCACTAATATAATTAATATCATTGTAACATGTAATAACAAATGATGCTTTTATTCCTGATATATCAAGAAGCTGATTTGCCGCTTTCGCTCCTCCTATTGTTGGACTTGACAAACCAGTACCATTAAAAACAGTAATGGCAAATGCATCATTATAAACCGTCGCTCTGCTAACTGCCCTTGCAACGGCAATATATTCCGCCATATCATTGCGCAGCATTTTTCGCACCCTTGTAACATCGGCTCCATGTCTCCTAAGAAATGCTGCCGCTTCAAATGTTCTAGGACCCGATTTATTATGAAATCCATCGGTATCAATATTAATGCCTGCATACAGTGCATCTGCCTCATAAGCCTTAATCTTAACATCATCTTCAACATATTGAATCATCTCTGTTATCATCTCTGAAGCCGAGGAAGCATAAGGGTCAACATAGGATAACACAGCACCTTTTATTGAATCAACCGATTGCCTATGATGGTCGAACACAACGATTGTCTTACAACTTCCCAATAACTCAGGACACTCTGTAAGTACAGGTCGATTGGCATCAACTACAATAACTGCCGTTGATGAATTAACGTATTCCACTGCATCATCTCTTGCTATAAATAAATCTTGTGGATAATCGGATTTATTAACGAATCTATCCATAAATGGTTTTACACTTGTTGTAACCTCATTAATTACAATATGTGCAGTCTTTTCCAACTTCCTGCAAATAACATAGATGCCCATTGCAGAACCAAATGAATCAATGTCCGCTATTTTATGCCCCATAATCAATACATTGTCTGTTGTCTCAAGAATTTGCCTTAACGCATGAGCTTTTACTCGTACCTTTACTCTTGTATTCTTTTCCATCTGTTGGCTCTTACCGCCAAAATACGTAATTTTATCTCCATCTTTAACAACTGCTTGGTCTCCGCCACGCCCTAGTGCCAAATCCATTGCGGCTTTTGCAACATCATAATTTTTAGCATAATCGCTTGCGCCTGTTCCTATACCAATGCTAAGTGTTATCTTCTTTTCCTCTCCAATTTTAACATTCTTAATATCTTCCAACAAAGAAAATTTATCTGCAATCAATTTCTCAAGATGTTTATATCGAAATACAACAAAATATTTATCCTTTTCCATCTTTCTTACAATAGCCGCACCAGATGAAAAATACTTATTCACTCTCTTATCCACTAATCCAATAAATAAAGAACGCCTTACATCATCTACACTCTCTAACGCTTCCTCATAATTATCTATGTAGACAAGTCCTACAACAAAACGTTCATCTTTAATTCTTTGGATATACATATTAAGGTCTGTATTATCAAATACATACACCGCTATAAAAGAATTATTCTCACTATCACTATGACTTAAATTGCCAAATACAATGTTATTCACTACAAATCGCTGCAACTCTACTGTATAGTCTCTGTCATTAAATTTTAACTTTATTTGAACAGCGTCTTCTTGTGGAAAGGTATCTACAGTAAGTTCAGGAAATATGGTATAAATATTTTTACAAAAATCTTTTTTCTTCCCAGTAATATCCTGCATTTGTTTATTCATCCACAAAACTTTGCCGCCATCGTCAAGCAAACAATATGGAACGCTAAAATCATATAATAGCTGTCTTTGTACCTGTGAATAATTAGAAGAAAACTCTATCAACTCATGTAACATACTCTGTCTAAGATAAATTACTAAAAAAATATTTATTATAATATAAATAGATGTAAAAATAAACATTACATACCCAGCATTTATATTAACAACAAATATTCCTAAGGATAAAAGTACAAGTAATAATCCTGTTATAATTGGCAAAATAAATATTATTCTTAACTTACCTGTTATCTTATATGCCTGATTCAATTTTCGCTTACTAAACATATTTTTCCTCACTTCTTGAAGCTGTAAAGCTGTAAAATATTTGACTTTCGTAACATATGCCAAATACTCATATAAGTATGACACTTAGCTTATAGCTCGCGGGAATAAAACGATATAAAGTCGTTTCTATAGTATACCATTTTTCTTAAAAACTGTAAATAACTTTGAGCATTTCAAAACAAGCCTTTTTCCTCTATTTTCTGCATAAAGCATATACAGTAAAACATCTTACTATCCATTTTTGCACTGTTTTTTTATACAAACCACTCCCTTAAACATCTGCAAATCTTTTTTGATAAAATTAAAAAATGTCGGCAGAATAATTATCTGCCGACAATAACATTTTATTTTGCAATAATCTTATTTATCAAGTCCTACATCAAATCCAGCTAAATGCTGTAAAAGAATAACTGCATCTTGAATATCTATTGTACCATTTGCATTCACATCACATGCTTTTTCATTAATAACTAATCCTGGCATTTGTGCTAAATGTTTCTTTAAAAGTACTGCATCTGATGAATCAATCTTATCATCACCATTTACATCACCATATTTTACACTTGGTTCTTCACCAGATGTAAAATGAAGTGGTTTCCAACCATCAAAGAATGATTCTACTGAAACTGCCTGTGCCTCATCCTCTGTCAATACCTTTGTACCAGAAGCTCTCTTTGATGTACTTACTGGTGTTCCATCAGGTGTATGCAAATTATACTCTGAATAATATGCTTGTGCAGGTGTAACATTTGCCATCGTTGCCCAACCAGCTTCATGGATTAAATCAGCAGTTGCAGCTTCACAGTTGTAGTAAAGAACTTTTGTTCCTGCTCCCCATGGACGACCTAAATAAATTCTCTTAGAACCTTGTTTAATTCCTGCATATGTTGTATTAACAATCTTGCAATTATTGAATAAATATCCATGTTCTCCGCCTTCTTTAGAAGCTGTAATATAACCGCCATCTGCTGTCTTATCACTGTATCCATAGATACTTAATGTACAATTATCAAATACAACATTACCATTGCCGCAAATAAAGTCCGTAGTACCTTCAATCAAACAATCTTTATAATACATATGCTCTGTACCATCACCTGTATATATGGTATCCTGACTGCTTAAAAATGAACATTGATAAAATTCCATTCTATCAGCTCGTGGGAACATTGCACATGCTCTCTCTTTATTCTTATTAAGCTGAACATTTACATTCAAATTATTACGTATATCTTTATTTTTATCTGTTTGTGGATTAAGACCCACACCATCTGCAATTTCTTCTTCAGTCATATAACGGTTAAATGAAGCCTCAAATGTAATATTTTCAGCTTTAAAATCCGTTGCTGTCGCAAGTAACTCTACAGTTGTACCCCAGTCCTTAGAAACGGTTGTCATTTCATATTTATCAACAGCATATTTCTTATCATAAAATCCTGTACTTGGATTTACACTATAATATGTAGCTCCTATACCATAATACCATGTTACAAGAGGTGCTTCTGTTCTATCTGTAGCAAATGTAATATATGGTGCAGATATAATAATCTGCTCACGATATATTGCATCATTTAACTTTAATGTTACACGCTGTCCTTCTGTTCTTTCCATACGTGCTACATAATCAACGGCTGATTGAATTGTCTCAAATTCCTTACCTTTGCCTACTTCAAGAGTTTCTTTATATGGAACTTTTGATACATCTGGCTCTGTTCTGTCAAGGTAAATATCATTTGTGACAGCATCTTTCTTTACACTTACCTTATCAAATGCAGTATATCCATCTACTTTAGCAGAAGTTACATATTCACCCTCACGAAGTTCTGCTGTATAAGCATTTCCATTTGGTGTAAATGTATATGAATATCCTTCTTCATTCATATTTGTAAATGTAACCTCTGAAACCGGAACAGTCTTGCTATCTGATACTACAAAATTACCAGTCACCTTATATACAGGCTTTTTTGTAGCAGCGATATTTTCTGTATGAGTACCTTCTGCCTTATTGATAGTGCCTAAAACTTCATAGTCATTTGCATTGATAAGCCCAATCTTAAAGTTTGCACCTGGTGTTATAACAGCTTCATATGTATAATTTCCATCTGAAACCTTTGTTAATTTTGCATCAATTGGAAGCATAGTTACATCTTCTGGTACAAACTGCATACCAAAATCACCTTTTAATGCACTGTCAGGAACTCCTGTTACTGTACCGCTTATTTTAGCTGTAGGCGCCTCTACAACAGAAGCACTATATGTAGCCGTAGGCTCATTTCCTTCAAGTGTAAACTTATGTGCATCATTTTTATCATCAAGCTTAAAACCTGGCTTAGAAACCGATGCAATGTAAGCTTCACTGCCTTCAATACGCTTTAATACAACAGAATATGTATTATCTGCATTGATATCTGCTGATGTCACTTCATTTGTTTCTGTATCAAGAAAATAAACTTTATCGATACCATTAGCTTTGGCATTAGCAATTGTACCTGTCACTGTCACACGATTAATTGGATTATACTCTGTAAGATTAATCTTTGTAACCTTAACATCTCCATGTGAATAAATAGCAATATACTTTTGTCCGTTTACCTCCTGAATCATATCTGTAATATCAGGAATTGTAACCTTTTGTTCTTTTGTACTTGCACCAATTTGATATTGATCCGTGTCAATTCCAACATTTGTTTTTCTGTCTGGAGCTTGATTTGCAATTTGTCCATATGTAATCATTGTTGTGTCATCTTGAATTGGAAGCAATAAATATGAATTTGCACGAAACTTTAATAATGTAGGGTCAAAAGTAACATTATCCTTAGAATCTGCTGGATATAAAATTCCTGGTCCTCCTTTATCTGTATCTGGTAAAATCTCACCTTTTACAGGCATTGGTTTTCCTTCATTCTTACTAAATTCCCATGTACGTGTATTCGTTGCTGTTGGTGCTGCATCAGCTACCATTTTACCACCTGTCCCCACCGTTGTCATACCAACTATGAGTGCAGAAGTCATGACGATGGAAACAACTTTTTTCAAGCCGTTTCTTACTTTTTTTGTCATAAAAATCTCCTTTCTGCCATTTGCATTCTTACTTTTTTAGTATTGTATCAATAGTTTTTTTCATATTAAATCGAACACCTCTGCTATAAACTATTCGTCAAATATCTCATTGCAAACAATTGATATTGAAACTTTATGATAGTTGTTAAATATCCATGTAAACATATCTATCTAACTCGTTGCTTATAAAAATAAATCCATTCTGCAATTCATTAATTATTTCTATACAAAGCAAAAATTTTATAAACAAAAATTTTCTTTATTTAATGCAAAATAAATTATTATACAATACTTCCCTTACTTATAATATCACTTAATTCACTAATTTAACATACAACTTATTTCACAAAAAATTTATATTATTTTGTAAATATTGCACGAAAAAAAAGCCAGATGTATTACTACACCTGACATTTTCAATAAAAAAAACATTTGCAATCCGTTTTGTTATTTGCTCAAACCATCTATCTGCTTTAGATAGATATATTTACATCGCAACACAAGTTCCATTCCTCTTCCATCTCTATGATAAAGAGGAGGATTGACTTCCTTGAGCAGATTAAAACATTAATCTACACTGTATGGAAGCAATGCAACATGGCGAGCTCTCTTTACTGCTACTGTAAGCGCTCTTTGATGTTTTGCACAATTTCCTGTTATTCTTCTTGGAAGAATCTTGCCTCTTTCTGAGACAAACTTCTTTAACATATTTACATCTTTATAATCCAAAGCCTTGTTTGCATCTGCACAAAATGCACATACTTTTTTTCTTCTGCGCACTGGTCTTCTTCTCATCTGACCTTCTGGCCTCTCAGCTTTCTTTTCTGGCATACCACTTACCTCCTATTTTAATTGAAAGGCAACCCTTCATCATCTACACCATCTGGAATATTCATAAATCCTTCACCTGCTGGTGTTGTTGGATTTGACCTTGTAGGCGTATATGAACCATTTGTATCTGCTGTAGCTTTGCTCTCTGCAAATTCTTGGTCTTCAACTACCACATCTGTTGTGTAGACTTTTTGTCCATCCTTGTTTGTATAGCTGCCTGTCTGGATTCTACCTGTAATTACTACCTTTGTTCCTTGATGAAAATACTTTTCTGCAAATTCACCAGACTTTCCAAACGCAACACAACTAATAAAATCAGCTGTCTGGTCATTGGAATCATTTGTTCTGGCACGTCTTCTGTCAACTGCCAATGTATATCGAACAACTGCAAGCGAACCATCTGCGCCCTGTGAATAGCGTACATCTGGCTCTCTTGTAAGTCTTCCCATTAATATCACTTTATTCATAATTGTAATCTCCTCTTCTATAAAGAGTTGCTAAGCTAAACGGGATAATTATTCTCCATCTTTAACGATTAAGAATCGAATTACATTTTCCATAATACGAAGTCTGCTTTCAACTTCTGCCGGGCAAGTAACGTCTGCTTCAAATTTTATAAAATTGTAGAAGCCTTCAGTTTCTGGTCTTTGACCCTTTACATGTGAAATCTCATATGCAAGCTTTTTCTTCTCGCAAGTGCCTGGGTCTGTAACGATACCACCAAAGCGAGTAATTAATTCTTTAACCTGCTCGATTGTAGCATTTCTTACTTCATCATCAACGTTTACGCTAACAACTAATGCTAATTCATATTTCTTCATTCTACACTGCACCTCCTTCTGGTCTCTGGCCCTTTCTTTTTCACAGTGAAAGAGCAAGGATAATATACATCACGAGCATATATGTTATCATAAAAAAAAAATAATTACAAGTCTTTTTCCATTTTTTTATTACAAGCTTTTTTTAATTTTTTTGTATTTTTTTCTACCATTATTCTGCTCACCATCATTTCATGTCCACAGCCGTTGCATCTTAGTTTAAAATCTGCTCCCACTCGAAGGATATACCATTCTGCACAACCACAAGGATGTTTCTTTTTTAATTGTACAATATCGCCTACCTCATATACAATCATCACTCACCTATATTATTCTTATTCAATATATCATTTCCATTACTTTTGTTTTATTGTTATATAAATTTACTACATATCCTCACTGAAACAAGCAAGTCCCCTTTCTTATATCTCCATGATATTGAAGCGGGGACTTACTTAATAATATTAAAAATAGCCTAAATACACACTACACATTTGCAAATACATCACCAAGCCCATCATGTATCAATAAATTTGCCCTTTTATCATATGGTGTTGGCGTTTTATTTACTAAAATCAGCTTATTTCCATTATAGTAATCAATTAAACCTGCTGCTGGATATACGCCAAGTGAGGTACCTCCTACAATAAGAACATCAGCCTCACGAATAAGCCGTACTGCTTCTGATATATTATCACTGTTTAGACCTTCCTCATACAAGACAACATCAGGCTTTACTTTTCCGCCACACTTACATATAGGTATATTATCTGAATTCAATATGTACTGTAACCCATAAAAACAGCCACATTTTTCACAATAATTTCTTAAAACGCTGCCGTGTAATTCTACAACATGTTTATTTCCAGCTTTTTGATGTAAACCATCAATATTTTGGGTTATTACCCCTTTTAACTTACCCTTTTTTTCAAGCTCTGATAATTTACTATGTGTTATAGACGGCTTTGCATCCGTAAAAATCATTTTCTCACGATAAAATTTAAAAAATTCTTCAGGCTTTCTAATATAAAAAGAATGACTAAGTATCGTCTCAGGAGGATAATCATATTTTTGGTTATATAAACCGTCAACACTTCTAAAATCAGGTATTCCACTTTCTGTAGATACGCCTGCTCCTCCAAAAAAAACAATATTTTCTGATTCTTCTACCCATTTTATAAAAGTTTCTATTTCTTTACTCATTTACCACCACACCCAATACATAACAACCAGCCTCATCAAGCTGTTTGACCTTCACTTCTGATGACATTTCACTGTAATCAGATTGTTTCAACATTACAATTGTTTCATCGCACATAGAGGCTATTTTTCCACTATCATCTGTAAGTACAACTATCCAGTCAAAATCTTCTTTTAACTTCTTAAAAAGAATTTTAATTTTTTCTATCTCAATCTCTTCATGCGCTGTGTAATCAGACATTCCTGTAAAAATAACCTTAAAATTATCTTTGTTTGTAAGACATATTATATCATTATAATCAAGCTCTTCTGTGAGATAATTGGCAACACCTTTTAAATCTCTTCCAACTCGATACTTTGCAATAAATATATCATCTCTTAAATCGGCATCAATAAAAATAACTTTACCCCCTTTTGTATAAAGAGCATCTGCCAATTTAAATGCCATAGTCCCCTCACCAACTACACTAATGACCACAGACTCATCTTCTGACATATCAATAATACTGTCAGCAACGGACTCATAGCTTTCTTTCTCGGATGGCTTCATCCTTGTTAATTTATCCACATTAACACTAAACACCATTACACCACCTTTACTTTTTAATAAAGCCAATTACTCCTGCTGATGACTTTCTTGCATTTTTTGTCTTCTCCGTCTTTGTATTTTCTGTCTTCAAAGATTTTTCTGCTTTTTTTGCTTGTTCTTGTCTATATTCTTCCTCAAGTCTATGCTCTTCTTCAAGCTGCCTTTCTTTCTCAAGTTTGCGTTCTTGTGCCTTACGCTCAATTTCTGCTTTTCGCTCTTCATTCTTCCTGAAAGCTTCATCATCATTTGTAATGTGTTCTTGATTTATATTATTCAATGAATCGTTGTCACTAGACAATGCCTCATTAACGAAAGTACTATTTAATGACTTGTCCATTGCTTCATGATTCATTTCATTTTTTGTTATATTTCTAGCAATTTCTTCTGGCTTTGCAATTTTCTTTGCTGCCTCTTCGGCTAATTTACTTGCAGCTTCGGCTTCCGCTAATTTTCTTGCAGCTTCTTGTGCTAACTTTCTTGCCTCTTCTACCTCAGCTAATCTCCTTGCTGCCTCTTCCTCTGCTGCCTTTCTTGCAGCTTCGGCTTCCGCCAATCTTCTTGCTTCTTCCTCTGCTGCCTTTCTTGCGGCTTCTTCTTCGGCTAATCTTCTTGCCTCTTCTTCAGCCGCTTTTCTTGCAGCTTCTTCTTCAGCCGCCTTTCTTCTTGCCTCTTCCTCTGCTGCCTTTCTTGCAGCTTCTTCTTCGGCTAACCTTCTTGCCTCTTCTTCTGCCGCTTTTCTTGCAGCTTCTTCCTCTGCTGCCTTTCTTTTTGCCTCTTCCTCTGCCGCTTTTCTTGCAGCTTCTTCTTCCTCTGCTTTTCTTCTCAATTCTTCTTCTGCTGCTTTTCTTGCTTCTTCCTCTTTGGCTAACCTTCTCGCCTCCTCTTCAGCCGCTTTTTTTGCGGCTTCCTCTTCGGCTGCTAATCTTCTTGCCTCTTCCTCTGCTTCTGCTTCTTTTTTTGCTTCTTCTTCCGCGACCTTTCTTGCTTTCTCTTCCTCTGCCTTTCTTCTTGCTTCCTCCGCCTTTTTTTCCTCTTTAAATATTCGTCTTGTTTCTTCTTCTGCTCTTCTTATAGCATCTTCTGTTTCTACTTTTCGTCTTATAGGTCTACGTTTTACTTTATAATCTTCCTCATCATCAATCTCTTCTAACACATCGTCTTCTTCATCATAATCAATATCTGCACTATAACTTGCTGCAACTTTTGGAGCTTGCGAATGAACTAATGTTGGCATAACAACAGATGAATGATGACCATATTTTCTCTCATATTCTTTATCTTCTTCTAAATCGTCATCTTCATAATCATCTTGCTTAAATGAAGAAAAGACTAACATCAAAACAATTTCAATAAATAAACATATGGCAAAAACAATTCCTGTTAAAATTATTGTGTTCCTATAGAGATTTGGTTTGACAACAATATTGCTCTCATCACCATATTCTAATACTTGAATAGAGCTTACCTGAATAATACTTGTCGTCTTAATCGCATTTTTTGCAATTGCATCAACATACAATTTTGCAGTTGCTTGGTCTGGATTAATACAAATTAATTCTATAATATTACTATTTGGCACAACATGCACTGTTAGATAATCGGCAATATTTTCAGTTGTACCTGCCGTCTTTTGTGCCGCAGAAATAACTACATCGCTTTTAAAGACGATATCAAAGTCCTTAACTAACCCCCCATCTGTTGCTCGAACAGATGATTCATTTTCTGTGCCAGGCGTAACAATTATCTTGGCAGTTGATTTATACATTGGTGATATTGTATTGCTATAATACAGATAACCACCAATGGCACTAACCAGTACCACGATTATCAATATCAATATACTTCTTGCAATTTTTTTCATAATGCTTATTACTCCTTTTAGCATATAACATTGTGAGTCTCACTATTTATCAATCAAATGGATATTTATAATCCCCTTTATTGCTTGCTCAAACCATCTAGCTACTATTGCAGAGCAAGCACTCACCCTGCTTATATCCCCGCAATATTAAAACAGGGACTTACTTGACGAGATTAAATAATTTTTCTGGATATTTACCTTCATCGATAAGTTTTTTAATAGATTCTACCACTATAGGCTTATCCTCTTTATAAGTAACACCAAACCACTTGTCATTGGTTTTTAATACAGATACATTTGCTTTGCCTTCCTTAATCAATTGGTCAACAACCGCAGGAAGTAAATATTCACTTTTTACATCATCGGCTTTTAACCTACTTAAAAATTTCTCAAAACCAGACGTTAATTCATCAAAAAAATCTGGAGTAAATCCCCACATATTCATTGACACATACTTATTTATATCAATAGAAAACAAATTATCGTCTTTATCTTTTGCAACGACGCCATCTGAAGTTTTGACAATTCCGCCTGTCTCATTGACACCAACTAAATTTAAATCTTTATCTACCGCACATATTCCTCTTGTGACAGCACCATTATCACTCAATGTATTTTTTAGTATAAACCCAGCCATACAAAATGAATACTTTATATTATCTGAAAAATCTTGAACTAGATAATCATGAATTTGCTTAAATGCGTTTTTTCCATAATAATCATCTGCATTAATAACAAGAAATGGGTCTGTCACTACATCTTTACATGCAAGAATTGCATGACCTGTCCCCCAAGGCTTTGTTCTTTCTGACGGTTTTGTAAATCCTTTTGGCAAATCGTCTAATTCTTGAAATACATACTCAACAGGAATCACTTTTGATATTCTGTCGCCAACTACTTCCTTAAATGTTTTCAACAAATCTTTTCTTGTCACAAAAACAACCTTATTAAACCCTGCTTCTATGGCATCATAAATGGAATAATCCATAATAATTTCTCCATTTGGTCCCATTGGCTCAAGCTGTTTAATTCCTCCTCCAAATCGGCTGCCCATGCCAGCCGCCATAATAACTAAAGTAGTAGATTTCATATATGCCTCCCCATCTTTTATTATTCTAATGGATTTCTTCAGGATAGTATCGCCAGCTAATAGAAGTTATCTTATTTGAATTATCCATCTCAAAAAGTATTTGTGCGTAATCATCATAAACAGAAACGGTTTCTTCTATGTAAGGCGGTTCAAAGTATGTAAATTCAACCATATAATTTGGCGCACTCTCTAAATCTTTATTGCCATTAAAATTAATTATACCATATTGAACTTTACTTTTGTATTTTATACTATCAAATGAATCCATTGAAAAACTGCCATATAAAAACTTCCCATATATAATTGTTCTATCAGATGACATATAAGGATTATTCATACAATCCTCATCTCTATAATAACCGTTTAAAATATCATCAAGTGTATCGCCTACAATTAAATCCCTTGCAAAGATATCATCACTTCGTTCACTTGAAAATGCAGTTAAAACATATACATCATCTATATTAGAAAATGTAAGTGTTCTGCCATTGTAATGATATACTTTTTCTTCTGGTATTCCTATCTCTTTATTTTTATCACTCAAATCTTCAATTTCTAATGGCTCGCCTAAAATATCTTGAACTTCGGATTCCGTCATAAAATATTTTAGTTCTCCTGCTATTAAATCATCAAATGAAAATTTACTTGCTGTGCTTGTACTTAATTTTTCATAAGCCTTTCCAGGCTCAGTTATATCTTGTGTATCTCCATCAATTACTACTTCTACATCTCTTCCGCAGCCAGCAGACACTATTAAAATCCCTATAACCGCCACAAGTAGTATTTTTTGTAAAAATGATTTCATAATAATACAGATTTAACCTTTCTACAAACAAAAATTCAGAATACAATCCATTCGTATTGAATCCAATATTACATTAGCTTATAAATTATACCACATTATTAAAAAAAATAAAACCTCTATTAAAGGGCTATTGCAAAAAGAATTTCAAACACTAAATATAGTTACAATTCATCACTATTAGTACTATATCTAGTATTCAATTTCTATTTTACAACAGCCCCTTAATCTTACTTTCTGTATTATTGTGTCAAAATTTGTCAACTACAATACTAACAAATTACAAGTGTATAACTAATGTTGCGTATTGCCGCCATGTCCATGCTGATGTTTATGTCCTTGATTGCCACAATTTGAATCACAGTTCATATTTTCACTAGAATCATTAATTGTTGTATTTTGTAGCATCTCTTTTATTTCATACATAGAAAGATTTTTAATATCCTCTATCGTAATACTTGGATTTTCATTTTGTAATTGAAGATACAAATGATATTTTCCACAAGAAACTCCCTCTGAATGTGCTATTGTCATGCTATCCCAGTTGCTGCAATGTATATTTTCATCAGCAATATTAGTCTCTGATAAAAGACAAGCGCGTATTTTATCCGACTTATTTTCATCTTTTCCTGCCACTAATATCTCAACGTTATTGCCAGATTGTAAAAAAGAAAGGATTTTTTCATTTTTTAATATCTCATTTATAGCAACTACATAATTTTTATTTTTTAAATTAATATCATCAATAATCGATTGCCCCTCACTGTTATAACTTATAACGTTGATTATTTTATCAAATATATTAACTTCCAACTCTATAGAAGGATTGATATCAAAACTAATAACCGCAGCAGGTGTATTGTATGTATAGTATCCCGATGCTCCCAATAACACTATAACACAACAGGCAACTGCCACAACACTTTTTATTATTCTTTTATTATTGTAACTACTTTTACAAAGCTTTCTATTTTCAGCCTTATCATTTTTATATATCTTATCATAAATAAATTGTTTGGTTTCTTGTTTCAATGATTGTTCTGCATGTATCTCATTAAACGCCGCTTTTATGTTATTTTCAATCATCTTCACTACCTCCAAGCTCAATATATAACATTTTTCTAGCCCTTGCCATTAATGTATAAATCGTATTAACATTTTTTCCAAGTATTTTACTGATATCAACTGCTGAATAGCCTTCATAATAATGGAGATATATTACATCTTTATACTTCTCTGGCAATGACAACACTGCCTCGAGCACTTCTTTATGCTCATCATTTATCTTTTCGGGTAACTCCATAAATTCTTGTATTGAAACGGTCCGCGCTCTAAAAAAACTTTTTAATAAATCTTTACAAGCATTTACTGTAACTTTGATTATCCATGCCTTTTCATGCTCTGCATTTTCAAAAGCATCAGAAGCAAGGACATACTTCAAAAATACATTTTGAAATATGTCCTCCGTATCTGCATAATTTTTAAGATGTACCATACATATTCTTTTCACTGTGTCTGAATACATATCTATCGCTCTATTTACTTCAGATTCACTTCTCATCTCTCATCTTAAAACCATGACCTTTCGTAATCTGCAAACGTTAAATTACAATTACAAAATAGCTAAATTAACCATTTATAATTTTGGTTTTATACATGACAAAAGCGTTTATCTATACAAAATATTTTGTAATAAAAACTATCTTCTGCAATGACCGCCATGATGACCATAATTGTAATTATTATTTTGCTGCGTATTAGTATTCGTTTGATAATACCCATTATGGTGACTTCCATGATGTCCATAATAGCCATTTCCTGTAGTATTTTGAGCAGGTGGACAAATTCCTTGTTCTATATTATCACATATTCCATTTCCATTGTTGTCAACATAATTAGAACCACAATTATCTGGACAATAATATGGCTGATTTCCGCCTTGTATTTCTGTATTTTGAGCAGGTGGACAGATTCCTTGTTCTATATTATCACATATTCCATTTCCATTGTTATCAATATAATCGCCACCACAATCTGGACAATAATATGTTTGTGGAGTATTTTGTGGCTCTACATCTTGAGTTACTGGAGCAACTTCATTTTGTACACTGTCATAATTTTCACTTTGATTGTTATCAACATCATTTACTACATACTCTTGTTGATTCTCTGTAGGTTCTTCACTAACTGGCTCCTCTACATTTTGAACAGTTGGACAAATTTCTTCTTCTGCATTGTCACATATTCCATTTTCATTGTTATCAACATAATTTAATTCACAATTAGGATAACATATCGGAAAATTATTTCCTTTTGCTAAATCGTCCTCATTAAACTGTGTGGCTGCCAACACACAAGAAGCACCTAGCGTTATAGTAGCAACTCCCGCTACAATACCTGTTAATAATTTTTTCATTAAATTTTCCTCCTTAACTTAAATTATCATAATCTCTATATGTGTTTTCACTAATAATACGATTTAAAACCTAAAATCCTTTCAAAATATAAAAAATTTTTTTATTTTATTTAAAAACATTGATTTTTCAATCAATAACATATCATACTCCTTTTAGTATAGACCTATTTTTCTATAAAAACACTGCCTTTAATTGTGTGTTTCATCATCTCTGTACGTTCTTTTTGATATTTCTTCTTGGATTTTCTTAATGTTTTTCTCTAAATACACTTTTCCAATTATACTAACATGAAATACCCTATTTTTCAACAGATTCCCCCCCCAACCTTTTCTTGCTATCTTATAAAACAGCACTCAAAAGCCATACCTTATCCTTTACTATTATATTACCTTCTTATATCTTTGCTGTTTTCTAAATAAAATTTTCTTTCTTTTTTTCATGAAATTAAAAAAGAGAACCTTTCATACAAAATTTAGAGAATAAAAAGTCACTATATTTATGTCACTAAATGGTAATTAACCAAAAGAGCAGATTTCTATAAAATTTTCTATAAAAAAAACTAAATTCAAAATCAATTGGTATAGGATACCCTCCGCTTGCATTATCCAAATAATAAATAATACAATACAAATACATAACAGTTTCCTTTATTAATACTGCTCAATACAATTTTAGTTCAAATCAATTTGTATATCATACCCCTAAATTATTAAGATACTAGAATGCAACCATTTGCTTTACCAATCTACTCAATACAATTTTAGTTCAAATTATAACATCTATATTTAAAGATTATACCAAAAGAATTTAGAAAAGGTGCTTGAAAAACTCAAGCACCCAATGTATAATCAAGATAAGAAAGGTACTCGGATACAAAATCCGATGCCCTCAGCTTAAGCAAATCAAGAAATAGCATCCTAAACTTTAGGCGGTTAGAGGATGCTATTTCTTATTATGTCGGTTATCTATGTATGCTAATGCCGTAAATATCACCAACAACAAAGTCAAAACTTCCATTGTTTCCATAGGCATCACCCTCCTTCAATTACTAGAGGGCAACAGGCATACAGCCTTTGAAACTTGCATCCTTTATTTTCCTGTCTTAAAAATACAGCTACATTTTAACATGTAAACAATACATATGCAATCAATTTTCGTCTGTGTTATTTCAAAAATACTACAGCTTAAAACGATTTTAATTCAAATCAAAACAACTGTATTTAAAGGTTAGACTAAAAGAATTTAGAAAAGGTGCTTGAAAAACTCAAGCACCCAAACTTCTATCTTCTATAATTTTATTAGTTTAAAAATATGAATAGGCTCTTACTGATTCAGACTCTCTTGCCAATTCCTCGACTTCCTCTTCATCATATAATACCATCATAATACAACGACTACCTTTTCCTTATCTTTAAATAAGTCCTACTCTTTCACCATTAAATCTGTTGAAATAACTCAGCTTCTAATTCTTTGACAACTTCTAAAGGTAACTCAGCACAATCTGCTATTTCTTCCAAAGAATACTTCTTTTTAAGCAACATACGTTTTGCTGTTTCTATATTAGTTTCATACCTTGCTTTATGCACTGCTTCATGCACTTCACTCTCAATATAAGAACGCATAATCTCCTCTTCATCATATAATACCATCATAATATCAATGACCTCCTTCTCTCTGCTTTCAAGATATTCTCTCAAAACATTTCTATCTTTACAAATTCGGATTGCCTCTAAAATGGATTTCTGTGTCCTTCCATACAAGGCTATCTGCTCATTACATACTTTTGTAAATTTATATATTAAAACAATAAATGACTTATACTATAAATATAATCATGGTCTTTATTATTTAAATACAAAAGTTAAGCGGATATTCGCAATCCGCTACGCTACTTGCTTATAACCTCATAGCTACTATCGTAACGCAAGTCCCCACCCCCACTTATGCTTTTGCAGCATTGAAGTGGGGGACTTCCTTGATGAGGTTAAATAATGGCACTATCGAAAAAATTATCAAATCTTTTTTTTTAAGAGTACAACACCATATAAAAATTAGTGCTATAATAACTTTTCTATATTATACAACTGTAATTTGCGGTCATGGCTATTTCCGTGACAAACTCATGACAAAAAAAGGTATGAATAGTTGGTAAAACTTGGTAAAATATGGGAAATCTAAAAAAATCCAAATTTGAATCTTATAATAATTTTTTTCACCAATATTGGCATTATTTTGTCACATGACAAATTTTAAAATCAACTTTCACAAATCAGGACCACCAGCTAAGCTGGTGGTTTGCTCTGCGGCTATAAGCCTGTGAT
>CAJUTV010000014.1 GCA_910589305.1 uncultured Lachnospira sp.
CCCCACTTATGCCTTTGCAGCATTGAAGTGGGGGACTTCCTTGATGAGGTTAAAACCTTCTGCAATTTCATTCAACCAATAACTTTTATTATCTATAACATCATATTTTGTCTGATAAAAACGACATAAAATCCCCTCTTCTTCTGCGTTCCAACAATACATTTTTACTTTTTCATCTTTATGTTCTTGGTTATACTGTTCTATATAACACATTCCTACATCATTTTTACTTGACAAACACTATAATGCTTTAATTAAATCTGGGTCTATACTTTCTACCATTCTTATCTTTAATTTTCCTTATGATTTACTCCATATTGGTCTACACTTTAAGTAAATATGTAACAATTATGCTATCTTATTAATAAACCTTAAAAAATACAAAACAATACAATAGATTGCTTTTAAAGCAACCTATTTTCTTTTTTAACAAACATTTTTATTGACAATGAAAATAATGTCTTATACAATATAGTAAAAGTAATATTACACTTTAAATATTCATTTCAATATATTATCAATTTTTTTCATACTTTTTAAAATAAAAATATAAAATTAATTAAGAAAGACTCTATTGCATTTTTTTCATAAGGTATCCATATGTTTTTATATTTTTGGTATGGCGACCTGAGTTATATATTTCTTATGTTAAAAATTGGTATATATACAAAATCACTCCCTAATAATTTTATATTAATTAGGGAGTGGTGGAGTAAATAAAAAGTCCTATATTAACAAAAATTATTGAAAATATAAATTATTATAATTCAATAATTCTGAAAAAAGAATATTATAAATCAAAATTGCATATGCTAATAGACAAAAATATCTATTTCCATATTTGTACTTCAAATTCGCATGTCTATCAAATATCATCAATGAACTTTTCCCTTTTAAATAACCCATATTTTTGATACACTATATTTTGGTGGTATACTTACAAACATATGTACATTATCTAGCATACATTCTGCCGCTATTATTTCTATTCCCTTCCTTTTGCACAATTCGCTTAATATATGTGCTATATCTGCTCTTATCTGTTTATATATTACTTTTCTTCTATATTTTGGAGCAAATACAATATGATATTTACATGTCCATCTTGTATGTGATAAAGTATTATTATCCATTTGGATACCCCCTTGTTTTTATATTTGTGGTTGACGAACGTACAAATTATCTTAACATGAAGGATTTTTTATTTAAAGTTAAAGCTATCTGGGAACTTTCCTACATAGCAGATGGTTTTATTGATTGTTAAACCAAAAAAAGGACATCTGCTGCCAGATGCCCTTTAAATTATTATCATTTCACTACTATATAAAATATTTAGTTTTAACTTTATTAAAAAACTCTTGCCCCCTATTACTAAATATGCTATATTAAATATATAAAAAGGAATAACCGCCCACAAAGTGGTTAGCCTCCAGATTTGCTTATAAGCCTACCTGTTCCGGCAAAGATACAAGGTAGGCTTATTTATTTTCGCTTGTTATTCCTATCTATGTAGGCAAGCAGCGCAATTAGGAAGTTACCGCCTAAAAATAACAGGCTTAAAACTTGGTATGTATCCATATGCACCACCTCCCCTCTTTTGTTAAAGTTGAGGAGGCTACCACCTTGTAACACGATTATTCCATGTTGATACTATAACATAATATTTTCTATATGACAATTTTAAAAAAGCAGTTTCATATAGAAACTGCTTCATTTTATTACTATTTTTATCTTTTTGCAACAAAAATCACCAACTACAATTTTCTTTGCAAAACCACTATACTCATTATCCTAATACTGCACAAAACTTTATTTCTAAATTGTCATATAATTATGTATATTAATTTATTCAAACACATCATATATATTATATCTATCAAAACAAACAATATCAACTATACAAATGTACTACTGTATCTGCTGCTGCAATACTGCTTGGTCGATGCGCTATTGTAAGTATTGTGCGTCCGCCCTTTAGAACTTTTATTGCCTCTTGAATCAGTGATTCCGACTCATTATCAAGCGCAGAAGTCGCTTCATCAAGTATAATAACAGGTGCATTTCTAATAATTGCACGGGCAATTGCTATGCGCTGTTTTTCTCCTCCTGATAAAGTATTGCCACGTTCTCCTAATACGGTATCATACCCATCTGGCAGTTTTACAATAAAGTCATGGGCATTCGCTGCCTTTGCAGCCTCTATAATTTCATCACGACTTGCTCCATATTTGCCATAGGATATATTTTTGGCAATCGTCGTCTCATATAAATATGGTTCTTGCGGAACATATGAAATTTTTTCTCTGATTTCCTTTAATGTAAGTTCATGGTATTCTTTTCCATCTACATACATACTTCCTTTTTCTATTGGATAAAATCCTAATAAAAGCTTTACAAGTGTACTTTTTCCACAGCCTGATTCGCCCACAACAGCAACAACGCTTCCTTTTTCAATTTCCATTGAAAAATTATCCAAAACCTTTCTGTCCTTATTATATGAAAAACTTATATTCTGTACTGACAACATTACATTATCACGTGATTTTATTGTTCTGATATCATTATTCTTATAGTCTTTAACTGTCCAGTGTTCTGGCTCTTCTTCCATATCAAGAAATTCAAAAATTTTCTCGGCATTAGCAATGCAATTCATCATCTGCGGCAAATATTGTCCTATTTCTAAAAAGACATTGCGAAATGCGCCATATAAGGTATAAAGTGCTGTCAACTCTCCAAGATTTATCCTTCCCAATGATACAAACCATATACCAAGCCCTAAAAATGCCAAAGCGCCTATTAAATCAAACATGCTATTTAAACACTCAAGACCTGCTGATAATTGATTTGTACGTTTTTGAATATGGAAATATTCTTTATTGGCATTTTCATATTCCTTTGAAAGCCTTGAACGAACTGGAAAAATTTTTATTAACTCCATACCTGATAAAATACTTGTCAATTTTTCAAGCATTTTATTATTTTTATCCGAAAGCTGTTTGCCTGCTTTTTTTATGGGGCTTGCAAAAAGACTGTTTATCACAAAAGAAAACAGACTTATCCCAATCAGACAAAGTGTAAGTTCCCAGCTAAAATAAAACATAGGAATAAGATACACGACTGTAGAAATTAATGCTGAAAGTAATCTGCGGAGTCTTGATGTATAAATATCTGAAGCCTTTTGTGTATCAAAAATCAGTCTTGACATAAAATCACTGCTATGATTTTTTTCATAGTAGGACATCGGCAAACGCATAGCCTTTGAAAATACAAGTTTTTCTACCTTGCCTGCCCCTATTCTTCCCTCAATATTATAACGTATAATGCCAAAACGCCACAAAAACAAGCCCAACACAAATACTGCAAAATTTCCAAGCACAAGAAGAAAAATATTATCTGCATTGCCAGTCTGTGCTGCTGCTACAATATCTTTAATCAAATATGAATTGGCTACCTTACGTCCTGCATCACCTATGGTAGAAAGCAAGATAGCACCTAAATAGATAGGAAGTCTGTCCCCCATCAATCTCATAAAACGAAAAAAAGTTTTAACCATACTTTCACCACTCCTTACCCTTTTTCATACATTTGTGCATATATTCCTTGTTTCTCTAAAAGTTCCTGATGAGTTCCCATCTCTGCAACTTTTCCGCCGCTAACAACATAAATTCGTTTTGCATTTTTTACCGTGGAAAGTCTGTGTGCTATAATAATCACCGTTCTTCCTGCTGCTATTCGTTCAATTGCTTCCTGTATTTTCTGCTCTGCCTCAACATCCACAGAGGCTGTTGGCTCATCTAACAAAAGTATTGGTGCGTCTTTTAAAAAAGCCCTTGCAATTGAAATTCTCTGTCTTTGTCCTCCTGAAAGAAGCACACCGCGCTCACCAACCATGGTTTCATACCCTTTGGGAAGCTGTATAATAAAGTCATGGATATTTGCATTTTTACATGCTTCTATAATCTCTTCTTCTGTTGCATTTTCCTTTCCGCAAGCTACATTCTGTCTAATGGCTCCAGGAAACAAAAATACATTTTGTGAAACTTCTGAAAAGCAGTTTCTTGCTGATTCTAAATTCCAATCCTCAAACGAATGCCCAAAAAGCATATACTCGCCATTATTTTTTTCATAAAAGCCGCAAAGCAGCTTAAAAATGGTTGTTTTTCCTTCCCCTGAACCCCCTACAAAAGCTATCTGTTCACCTGCTTCAACAGAAAAGCTCATTCCATTTAAAACACAATGTTCCTTACTGCCATCATAGGAAAAATTAACCTTTTGCCACTTAACAGCAGGAACATTTTTATCGTTTTCAAGTCTTTTATGTATACTGCCATCTGTTCTTTCTTTTTTTTGTTTATAAATTTCTTGTATTCTCTTTAATGCAACGCCAACTTCGCGAATATCATTTGCACAAAAAACAATATCCCCAATCGGATATAAAATTCTGCTGAGTATTACTGTAAAAGCCATCATTTCTCCAACGGTAATTGTGCCTTGTCTCGTTTCATATAACGCAAAAAGGTAACAACATATTACAGGAATCGTTGTAATTACATTTTTAAGCACCCAGCCAAGTGAGGATATTCGTGTGCTTTTACATGCCTGTGCTACCATATTATCAATAATTGTATCAATTTTTTGCTTTTGCAGTTCATAGAGGTTATAGCTTCTGCCAACAATAATACCTTGAATGGCATCATAAGCCTTCTCTGTACGCTCATCCATATGTGTACGCAACTTTTTTGTCAACTCTGCCAATTTTTTGGATAATCTATCGGCTACAATTAACATGATTGGATAACTTGCAAATAAAACAACAATCAACATGGCGTCCATCTTAATTAAATATACAGTTGCTGTCATTACTGTAATGATATTGATAAGAAAACTTGGGAGAATTTCTGAAAAAAATCTTCCCATCTCTTCTATATCGGATATCAATCGAGTAATAATACTTCCTGTTCCTTTTTCATCAAAATAAGAAAAAGGAAGCTGTAACAAATGCCTTTCAAGTGATGTTCGTACTTCCTTTTGCACCATTGCACTATAATAATTTCCAAAAATACTTTTTAAATATGCAGCTACTGTTCCTAATACAATCATCCAAAACAGTGGTGTAATAAATTCTGAAAAATATACTTGTTCGCCAGAAAGCAGCAAATCTGTTGCTTTGGCAATAAAATCATTGCCTGCAATAATAACTTCATTTAAAATAAACGAAAATATTATAAACAATAATAGCATATAGCCATTTCGTATGCCTGCTTTTACCATTTTACTGTTCCCTCCATCCATACCTTTGCATCAGGATATTCATCATCTTTTTCTATACTTCCAACAACATAACATTGATGATAGTTTTCAATAATTTTTACTGCTCTGTCACATTGCGACTGTGGCACTGCCAGTAACATATTAATACCAAGTGAAAAATTCTCTACAAAACATGTTCTATCCATCATCTTTAAATGATATATATATTGAAACAGTGAAGGAACTGGTATTGTTGAAATAGAAATGCTTGCACCAAGCCCTTTTGGTATCGTATCATAACATTTTCGATGAAATAACGACTTGTCAATTTTAAAAATGCCATGTATAAGATTTTGCTTATTAAGCTCACTTACAACATTGACATAACAATTATTAGGTTTCATTAATTCGTCCATAAAAATATGATGTTCATCAATCTTTGCAAACACAATATCTGGTCGTCTATCTAGTATTACTTTTATAAAAGGATAGCTAAGTGATGATATGCCCTCTGTATGCAGTCCAATAAGGAAATCTCCTTCTGTTATTTGATTTCCTGTTATTATCTTTTTCCTGTCTATAACTCCCATAATCAAAGCATTTATTTTGTATTCACCTGCATGATAATTTACAGCCTGAGCTGAAACTTCCAATCCTGCAAACACAATTCCATTACTCTCACAAGCTTCCTTAAAAGCTTCACCCATTGTAAGAATTTGACCGCTGTCATTGTTTCCACAAACCATATTTGCCAGCAAAATTGTTGGTCTTACTCCAAAACGTATCAAATTATTAGCTGCACTTGATACCAAATCAATACATATTTCTCTGTCATATCCATTTTCCACTGCAAAACGCTCCTTAGAGCCAGGAACATGATTTGCAAATACATATACACACTCTTCCATTTCTGATGTGTCTATCTTGCAAAATACTGGTTCACTATATTTTGTATGAAACATCATATCATTTTTCGTGACAAGATTGTTTAATCTATCCTTTACTATATGAAGCTTTTTAACGTCTAAACCTGTATCCATATAGCTGATAACTTTTCGTTCTTCTGAAAGTCCATTTAATAAAAAGTCAACGGTCGTTTCAAGTGTCTGTGCAATATCATAAATCATATCTACCGACGGCAGACTGATTCCCTGCTCCCATCTTGAAACAGCCTGATAGGACACATTCAGTAAATCTGCAAGCTGTTTTTGTGTCATTCCTTTTATTTTTCTTTGTTCCGAGATTGCTCTTCCAACTTTTTCCCTGTCAAGCATTGGTTTTTCTCCCTTCTATGCTTTGCCCTAACAAAATTTTAATTATTATTACCTGTTTACAACAAAACATTCCTAATATAAAATCAAGTGTTTTCGTGCTTTTACTGTAATAAAATTTTAGCATAGGATAAATAAACGAACAATCAACAGGATATTGAGAAGTAAATAAAAACTCAACTTATACGTTATATGTTTTTATTATTAGGATTGAATTAAGATTAAAAATAGAATATTAATATAGATTTGATAAAGATATAAAAATTTATTATAGAAAATAGAAATTTGAAATTCCTACTTTTTAAGCAGGAATAATATATCATTCCGAACATCTAAATAACGCCAAAAACTTATAGAAGGTATTGCAAATTTTATGAAATAATAAAAAATCAAATGACATACAAAAAACTGCTGCAAAATAGAAATTTTATAATCAATATCACAGTTATCTAAATAAATAACAACAATATCTATCATTAAAATTTCTTTTTGAAACAGCCTCTATATATTTTTCACATAAATTTAATTTCATGAGGCAAGTATCAAAACGATATTTGAATAGCATTTTTTGTGGTATTTTCTATACTTTTTATTGCTGAAAACAGCATAAATTCGTCGTTTTTGTGTGACATATTTTTATTTGTCTGATTTCTTGGCACCATTTTGGCATCACTCACTCAAAAACCTTTCTCATAACACCCATACCTTTTATTACTTGATTTAATTTCTCGTTTAATTCCTCATTTCCTTGAGCCTTAACTGTTAAAAGTTCTATAAAGTCTTTTCCCAACAAATTTTTATATTGGGAATCAGCTTTAAGAAAACAATCTAACCATTCACTTATATGTTCTAATGCATCTTCCCTATTCTTCTCTTGTTTTTTGATATATTCATTTCCCACATTCCACCTCCATTATTCTTATCAATATTTTCAACAAACATAACTATAAATTTCCCCAAAAATAATATCTGCATAACTCATCTTCACATTTTCTAATTCCTCACTCGTATAAAACTCCCCATATGAATTATGAATAGGATTATTACAATTTATAAGTTTCAGTTTTCTAAATTCTATATCATAACCAAAATCCAAAATATATCTTTTATTCTCTGTTACCAAATACATAGTCCCAGAAAAATAACCATCTAAATTCTCTATGTCATAAAATTCACATTCCATAATATGCTCCCTATAAAATTTTACGCACCTTGCCAATCGAATTTACACAATCTTATTATTCATTTTATTTTACATGGTGCTAGCACCATGTATATAATATTCATATCAAAGAATGCTGCCTTCATTAAACTGCGTTTCACTTCACATAAAATTAATCATTTTGAAATTAACCAGAAATTCTTATTCTCAGCCTATTTTCTTCAATCAGCTTAGGTTCAAGAATACGAATCAGATCCTGCAACTCAACTTTACTTTCTGCATTTAAGCCAAGACACTTTGCAATACCTGCTGAATCTGTGCTAACTCGTGTATGGAGCGACAAATTCAATGCAGTTCCATTTTCCTCAAAATTATAGGAATGAATATGAACAGGATCGCCAAGTCTAACGCCCTCAATCTCCCCAAAGTTAAAGTCAATCTTCATATGCTCATATAAAGGTCGTTGAACAATTAAAACCAAATGTTTATTCAAATGTTCAAATGTTTCGCTTTTATGGTGCATTTGAATAAGAATGGTTTTTAAAGTCATTTTCCAATTCATTCCAAATGTTTTTTTATTATTTAAATCCTCCTCATTAATTTCAATACCTTGTTCATTTAAAAATTTCTGGCGTTCAGGCCATACTGTTCCAGTGGTATCCATAGTCTGTAATTCAATACCTATGAAATCCTTAATCTTTTTATCTTTTGCTGATACTAAAAAATAATCAACATGACCGCCCGGAATTTGCACCTCTGGAATAAGATAAAGTTCGTTTCCTGGCTCATGCATGGTCAACAAATGTAAACAATCAATAAAAATCTGATTATGTTCCAATAATCTAAACGGACATATAATGACATCTTGGTTCTGATATCTAACTGAACAAGTCCCTATTTTAACTTCTGGATTAGATTTTCTCATCTTTGTGCAAACACGTTGTGTATACGGACACATTTGCATTTCCATTGCCTGTTTAAAATCTAATAGTGTATTCTTACAATACAGTCCAAAAAATTCGCTTATTTTACTCATATTAAACTCCCCTATTTATTATTTATCACACAACCAAATTCTGAGCATCTGTCTGCTGCAAGCTCAAGATACTCTTGCGCCATATCAATCCCAATTGATCTACGCCCCAGTTGAGTCGCTACATAACTAGTCGTCCCTGTTCCAACGAACGGATCTAATACAATACCATTTGGCGGGCAGGTTAATACAATAGGCGTTTTTACTAAATCTTCTGGAAATGGTGCAAAATGTAATTTTCTTCCCTGTGTATCTTCAGGAATAATCTGCCATACATCTGAAATCATACTACCATTTGGATTATAAAAAAGAAAATAAAAGCCTTTATCTTGCAATTCCTTGGCTCGACCACTCAAATTAGTCGTATTACCATTGGTTACACGTTGGTTTGCACCTTTTATAACCATTCTAAAATCGGACAATTCGCCTTTTTTTATGCGTTCTAACACTTCATCAAGTGCTTGATATGCATTTATTCTTTGTTCCTCTGTAAGTTCTGTACTTAGTTCAATTTTTCTTCGGTATCTAACTCCACTCACACCTGTAGCACTGACTACTGCCCCATTCTCAATATGTGCACTCCGTGGCTTTTTTCTTACTGAATTTGAATCATAATAATATCCTCTTCTCTTTTTTACAAAATGAAACAGTGGTTCGTATTCACACCCTAAACTGTCTTTAGACTGAGACATAGCTCCTTTCATTTTATCCCACACAACAGTATTCCTCAAAATCCATTTCTGTTCATCTTGCATTCGAATAGCAACCCTATATGGTATGTTAAGTAATTGTTTGTTTTTGTAGCTATCACCAATATTTAGCCAACATGAACCAGTTGGTTTTAATACTCGATAAACTTCCTTCATAATGGCAAGAAGATTATCAATATATTGTTGATATGTACTTTCTAAGCCAATCCCCCCACCTAAATATTGTCTTTTCATATAATATGGGGGACTAGTTACAATACAATCAATGCAATCGTTTGGCAAATGAGCCAATACATTTAATGAATCACCCTGAATAAAAAAGGGAATTAATTTATCTGTATCATTTATATACTCATTAATTGCTAACATTCTTTCACTCCTAATACATCACATTTCATATGTTATTTTTCCTTTAAATTAATTATAATAATGGCTTCCTCCTCTATGTATAAGATATTCTCGCCTATTTATCAATTGTTTCCATAAGCTTCTTCTTCATTTATACATTTTCTAACCATTCTATTCATTATTTATTATATTAAAATCTAATTTATAAGATTTAGATATTGTATCATTTATTAGTTGCGTATTTGTTTCAATGCGTTGCTGTTCCTCAATCTTATATTTTTGTATCTTTTCAAATGTCCATTCATATGAATTATAATCCGATTTGCACTTTTGTAATAATTCAATAATATTAGGTACACTACGTTTACGATATGTTCTATAATACAAATTAACAATATCCCTGCTATCATCCAATGTAAGTCGAGTGCTATATTTATTTATAGACATATCCTCAATGACCATTTATATATTACTTTTTTCATAGGACGAAACAATTTTTTCATCCAACTTAAAATTAAAATGTTTTAGCGACGCATCATGTTGTAATGTCATGCCAATAGGAACCAAAAACGGAATGTCACTAATACCATCACCTTCCCATGATGGACAAAAAAAGTTTCTGATGTAGTGTTCAATATGGAATTTTTTACTGCAATATTCACATAAAATTTCTTCTCCATAGTAACCATCATCCGTTCTATTCCAGTCGTCCATCCTCATATAACTATGGCGACGTATACTGCCTTTTCCACAAGCGCAACTTGATTTCTCTAATCTATCATACACTGTATCCCAACTCATGCAAATATTCTCCTTTGCTCCACTAACTTCCATTTTTCCTCACTAGACTAGTAACACCTATAAAATCAACTTCATGCACAAACTTTTTATCTATTTTATTATAAAACATCTATACTCTATTTTCCACTATAAAAACAGGGTGCCACAATTGTTGCACCCCACATTTCTTATCGCTCTAACGATTTCTCAATCTTCTGTTTTTGACATTTCAAGTCATTCTGTTTCTCATACAGATTATTCGGCTCTTTGCAGAGTTCTTTCATGCGCTCTAACTGCGCCCGCACTCCCTTCCTACAATCCGGCTCTATTTTCTTATATTCCCCTGTCAGATTGCGGATTGTATTATTGTTTTCCTTTATCTATTCCGACAAACATACCCAATCTATCAGATTTTGCACTTCCTTGTTCGTTTCGTAAAGGTCTGTTTCTGTTACGAATTGCGAATATCCACTTAACTCATGCCATTGTCATAAACCACTCAACTATCTTTGGGTCGTAATGCGAAAAAAACAAACTCTCCCCTGTATCTAATGTTTCAATTTTGACCACTTCATCATCTGTCAATTTAAAATCAAAAACATTCAAATTTTCTTCCATTCTTTGCTTATGTGTCGATTTTGGAATAACCACCACATCACTTTGAATAAGGAACCGCAAAGCCACCTGTGCAACAGATTTACCATATTTTTCACCAATTTCTTTTAACACTGGATTATTAAAATAATCCTTTTTTCCTTCTGCAAATGGTCCCCATGACTCTATTTGTGTGTCACATTTTTTTAAATATTCTTTAGCCATCTTTTGTTGTTGAAATACATGTGTTTCTACTTGATTGACGGCTGGTTTAATTTCTGCAAAATGGTGAATATCAATAAATCTATCAGGATAAAAATTCGATACTCCAATTGATTTTACTTTGCCATTTTTGTAAGCTTCTTCCATTGCGCGATATGTTCCATAATAATCACCAAATGGCTGATGAATTAATAATAAGTCAATATAGTTCGTCTGTAACTTTTGTAAAGATTCCTCAATTGAAGCTTTTGCTTTCTCATATCCAGCATTACTAATCCAGACTTTTGTTGTTATAAAAAGCTCTTCACGTGAAATGCCGCATTTTGCAATTGCATTTCCTACACCTTCCTCATTTGCATAAGCCTGTGCCGTATCAATTAAACGATACCCTACACTAATGGCATCTAAAGCACATCTTTGTGCTTCTTTAGGGTCAACCTGATACACACCATATCCCAATATTGGCATTTTTAACCCATTATTTAATGTGACATATTCCATTTTTACTCCATCTCCTCCCATACTTCTTTAGCCATGCGAAATGCTGCCCAAGCTTTCGGCCAGCCTGCATAAAATGCTGCATGTGTTAAAATTTCTGCAATCTCTTCTCTTGTGACGCCATGATTTTTTGCATTTTGCAAATGAAATTTTAAAGAACTGTCTAAAATTCCGCTTGCCATAAGAGCAGTTACTGTTACAATGCTTCGGTCTCTTGCTGATAATTTATCTTCTCTTGCCCAAACCTCCCCAAACAAAACATCATCATTTAACTCTGCAAATTTTGGAGCAAATATGCCGAGTTCATCTCTCCCTGCTGTTACTTTTGCCATATTTATAATACCTCATTTTCTAATTTTTTATATTCTTTATCATCCACTGGTTCACACCATTGTGTTTTACAATTTTCCCCTGCTACTTCAATCGCTAAATGCTGAAACCATGAATTTGCTGCTGCCCCATGCCAATGTTTTACACCTGCCGGAATATGGACAATATCTCCTGCTTTTAATCTTTTTGCAGGCTGTTGCCATTCCTGATACCAACCTTCTCCTGCGGTTACAAGAAGCATTTGTCCGCCGCCCTTATCCGCATGATGTATATGCCAATGATTGCGGCAGCTTGGCTCAAATGTCACATTGCCAATCACTACCTGCTCTGTCGAAAGCATATTTAAATAGCTATTTCCAACAAAATACTGTGCAAACATTTTATTAAATTCTCCTATTGGAAATACACTTATTTCTTTTGGTTTCATAACTATCCTCCATTTCAAAGTATAATGAATAATTGCACAATAAAAATTTATAAATACAAATACTTTCACAATACTTTCCACTCTATTGCTTTAATCAAATATAGATATATACTATTTATACATATTATATATTTATACCCAGTCTTTTAATTCTTTTTGCGAACGATTTACACTACTTCCATAAATTGCAATTCCCTTTTCTACCTTAGCATTTGGACAAATCGTTTGAATATCTTTTTCACTGCTGCCCATTCCACTGCCTTCATGCGTACAAAAAGGTTTGATAACTTTACCGCTAAAGTCAAAATGTTCTAAAAACGTAAATACCGCCATTGGCATAGTTCCCCAATAATTTGGATATCCAAGATAAATCACATCATAATTATCAATATTATTAGGATATGATTTTAATTCAGGACGTGCATCACGTTTTTGGTCAGACTGCGCCTGTTCTATACACTCATTATAATTTGTTGAATACGCTTGTATTTGCTGCATTTTAAACATATCTGCTTCTGTCAACTCTTTAATAATACCTGCAACCACCTCCGTATTGCCAACCGTTAAATTTTTTATCATTCCATTTACATAATTTTCATCTGCTCTTGAATAAAAAGCAATTAATTTCTTTGACATATCAATTCCTCCATATGCTTTTGAATGATTTTATTATAATATTCTTTTTG
This sequence comes from uncultured Lachnospira sp., assembly GCA_910589305.1. Lineage (GTDB taxonomy): Bacteria > Bacillota > Clostridia > Lachnospirales > Lachnospiraceae > Lachnospira. The sequence goes on from CAJUTV010000014.1 coordinate 13,312, forward strand.
TTGACATGGAATCTTGAATATGTTATCACTGTATAAACTTATAGTTTATACTATTTCTATTGGAGATGTGTCATGTACAATCCACTTTTAAATACCTTTATTATTGCTGCCGACTATGGCAGCTTTACAAAAGCAGCGGATATTCTATATATTTCGCCTACTGCTGTTATGAAACAATTAAATGCTTTAGAAAGCCATCTAAATTTAAAACTCATTGAGCGCACTCACACAGGAATCCATTTAACAAAAGCAGGAGAGGTCATTTATCGCGATGCAAAATTTATGATAGACTATTCTAAAAAATCTATTTTAAGTGCCAAAACAGCCCTTCTTGCAAATGATACAACATTTTGTGTTGGCACATCACTGCTCAATCCTGCAAAACCTTTTATGGATTTATGGTATCGTATCAATAAAGATTTTTCTGAATATAAACTGCATCTTGTTCCTTTTGAAGATAACCATGAAGGTATCCTTTCCGAAATTGAACTGTTGGGAGAAAAATTTGATTTTCTTATCGGCGTATGTGATTCAAAAGAATGGCTTTCACGCTGCAACTTTTTGCCGATTGGTTCTTATAAAAAAATGATTACCGTATCAATAGAACATCGGCTTGCTAAAAAGACTTGTATTAATATAGAAGATTTATATGGAGAAACTTTAATGATGGTGCAGCGTGGTGATTCTGAAACAAACGATTTTATCCGCCGTGATTTAGAAAAAAATCACCCAAAAATTCAGATTGAAGACACGCCTCATTTCTATGATTTATCGGTATTTAACCGCTGTTCCCAAACACAGCAAGTACTTCTTACCATTGAGTGTTGGCAAGAAGTACACCCCGCTTTAATTTCTATTCCTGTCAACTGGAATTATACCATTCCTTATGGATTACTTTATAGTTTTAATGCACCAGAAGATGTATTAAAATTTGTTGAGGCAGCAAAAAAAATAATAAGTTATTAGTCACTATCTTTTATTTAATATATTTTTAAAATTTATATTATAAATAATAAAAATAAGGCTATTCTATGTTCAGATAATAAAAACCTGTTCCCAGAATAGCCAAAATTTATTTTTTATTACATATCTATTCTTGCCGCACTACAATCATTTTGAAGCAAGTGTAAAATGGTTTACCAATTCTTTCAAGCAGGCAGCCTCAGCAGAAAGCTGTTCACTTGCAGCCGCTCCTTGCTCAGCAGTCGCACTGTTACTCTGCACAACAACCGAAATTTGATTAATACCTTCAGAAACTTGCTCAACCGACTCAGACTGCTCATTTGATACAATGGCAATATGGTCGATAGCATCAACCACAGACTGAATACTGCCTACAACACCTAACAAAATATCTGCTGTACTTTGGGCAATTTCTGTGCCAGTATGTACTGCATTTGTAGAATTTGCAATAAGGTCTGATGTATCTTTAGCTGCCTGTGCAGATTTGCCAGCCAATTCACGAACCTCCTGTGCAACAACAGCAAATCCCTTTCCTGCACTGCCTGCTCTAGCTGCCTCCACTGCCGCATTCAGAGCAAGTATATTTGTCTGAAATGCAATATCGTCTATTGTCTTAAGTATCTTTTCAATCTCCTCAGAACTGGTTTGAATCTTTGTCATAGCCTCTACTAAATTCTGCATCTTTTGGTTGCACAAGAAAACTTCTTCACCCGTTTGATGTGTCTGGCTTCTGACATTTAACGCCCCGCTTGCTGTATTTTTAACTTCTTCAGAAATCATGCTAATTCGTGTTGCCAATTCTTGTACGGAGCTTGCTTGTTCTACAGTACCTTGACTAAGTGTCTGCGCACTTGAGGATAATTGATTGCTGGCATTTGCCACCTCTTCTGCTGAATGATTGACTTGACGCATAGCACTGCTCAATTCAATCCTCATATTGCGCATAGAAAGCAAAATATCCTGAAAACTTCCAACATATACCTCTTCATGTTCTGTATGAACATCCAGATTTTGATTTGCCATCTCATTGAGTAAATAACTGATGTCATGTATAACGATACGCAATCCTTCTACTAAAGTCTCCGTTGACCTCACAAGCATACCTGTTTCATCCTTGTTGGTAATGTTAGGCATTGGTGTTTCCAAATCACCTGCCACAAGCAGCTTCATTCGCTCTACACAAGCCTTCATCGGTCTGCCAATATTAAGTGCCAAAACTAGGGCAACAATCACTGAAATTAATATAGAAACAATAATCATTATAATATTGATAACTATTACATCTCGTGTAGATGCCAGATAATTAATTTGCGGTGCCGTTACTGCAATGCTCCAGCCATCTGTATCTAACACAGGAGCGTATGTCGCAAACATTTTATCTTCTCCATTTATGTAACTTCCGAATCCGTTTTGCCCTTGACGCATCTTGACATGAATCGCCGCCAGCTCTTGCAAAGAAGAGTCACTCTTTGCCTCTGCTTCTATATTTTGAACTGTAATTGTATCAAGCGTAATATCAGCAATTGTATCACCAGACTTATTAATCATATAAGCTCTGCTATTTTCACCAACCTGAATAGCTGATACAATATCATTCAAAAACGTTTCATGCGGAACAAAATATACAACGCCAACAATAGATTTCCCATAGTTTCCCTCAGAATATAGCGGCGCCGCTACCATAATGGACAATTCTCCTGTAATCTTACTAATTAATGGCTCCGACACAAAAACATTTCCCTGCATAGCCTGACGTACATATTCACGGTCTGAATAATCATTTCCATCAAAAATACTGATACCATCTGCACCAACAATATTCCCTCTTTGGAAACCGTGCATAGAAATGCGCTCATCAATAATAGCCTGTTTTTCTTCGACAGACACTTCTGGGTCAGACAACTGTGGAATGCACCCAACTTCCATGACAACATTTTTATATGACTTTAGTTCTTGCTGCACACGTCCTGCCGCTAAAACCGCTGTCTGTCTCATCATCTGTTCTACAGTGGACATAGTATTATTGTAGTTTAGCATGATACTTAAAACCCCTGATGTAACCAGTCCAATCAAAACAGTCAAAATAATACATACCGTGATTTTTGTTCGAATACTTTTCATTTCAATGTTCCCTGCTACTCAAAATATAGACAAATATACCCATATTGAGATATTAAACGTTTTTATAAACCACTCTTACCATTTCATTACATATGGTTTTGTAATTATAACTCACTACTCATAAGTTTGATAGGTTCTATGAACTCATTGCACGCTCCACAGTTGTCAATTTTTGAGTAGCTCTCTCCTTTCCTTTTTTAACGCTTTTTTATATCTTCATATTTTCTTGACAGACTACATTGTATCCCTTTTAACTATTTTTGTAATTTTTTAATTATCAAGTGTATAACTTTTTGTTCTAGCATTGGATAAATTGCTGATGAACAAACAGCAATGCAGTTTGCAATATCCGCTTTACCTAATAATGCTTTCTACTTACAGGCTAAAATATGAGATATTTAACCGTCCTTATTAATATCATAACTATTATAAAAGTTACTATTCCTGCTTGTCAATCACTATCTCACTTCTGTTCCCCACACATGTTCTTTCAGACAAATATTCCCGCTGCTAAAATCCACAACGTTCACTCTATGCAGATTATTAATGGCAGTCACAACTTTTTCTTTTTCAACATCTATTCCTTCTTTTTGCTGATATAATTCTTGTACTTCACTAATAAACTGTTCCTCCTTAACTTCAATATCATATGCACCTTTCTTGTGCAGCAGATAAACAACATAAGCTTCCAGTCTGTTTAATTCCTGTTTCATGGATTTCCTAACAAAGAAAACTGAAACAATTATCAATTGGATATAATTGAATGCGCTCTCTGGCTTACTGATAGATGCTGCAAACTCCAACCCAGCTATGACTGCCTTTTTCAAATCAATTTTTATATTGCCCGCTTTATAAGATGCAGAATCTTCTCCCAAAAATATCATACCTTTTCTTGCATCTTCTGGTAGCACAATAATATAATTATCTACTATATATGTGCCTATTGATTCCTCTAAACCACACTGCAACGCAGCCTGACTTAATTCTTTTTTTAGGCTGTCATTGTATTTTATCGCTTCTTTTCTAGTCATAGCTTAAACTTCTCCTCATAAGTTTTCTTTTTTCTGTCCATAGAACTTTATCCAGCTTTCCTCTTTCCATTTTCATAAGAAGCTGGTCTTTAAATTCATCATACACATCCAAAAAACCACTGTACAAATGGTTTCCATCTATGGTATTAAAATCATATTCGTCTTTGTCCACAACCGCAAATAACCGATTTTTACGCTTTACTGGCATCGGATGCTGCCAATCATGGAAAACTGTTTTATACAATACTCTGTCTGTATAGTAATACAAATCAAAAAAGTCCATATATATCATCGGCGCCAAATAAGTATAATTTTCAAGAATCGTATCAGCGCCTTTTTCTTCCATAATAATCTTTAATACAATATGATAGGCAATCATATCGGCATCATATTCTTCCTTTTCAGGATGCTTTTCCGTGTATTTCCTGCCAGTAGCAGCAAAATATGAATGTGCAATCTCATGCGCCAGACTGAATACCACAATTGTCCAATAACAATCCTCCGCAAGCTGAAGTATTTGAATATCCCCGTTTATGGTATCCATCAACGCCTGATTTGCTTCCATGCTCTGCATTTCTCCAAATATACACACATTATTCATTAAGAACAATACATATTTGAAGCATTCCCCATATGTTTGTAGATTCTCAAAATTTTTAGACCATTTAAACATTGCTAGTAGAAATCCCATTACAGTTGATTCAAACAGCTCATCAATATGTACAAATGCTGGATTTACCCCATCATTATAAATATAACTGTTAATCGAGTTCTGGTATAAGTTGCTCAATTCAATTTCTGTTCCAATATAGCCATATTCCTTTGCAAAGTATTTCTTGACTATATCAAACATCGTTTGCAAATTATGTTTTGCCATATTCTCTTTTAACTGTTCTTCCGTAAAATAAGAAGAAAAATATTTTAACATGGTTTTAATACCACGTTCTTCGTCCTTCAGAGAACTGCCACCAAATTTGAATATTTCATAATCATCTGGTGGCAACATAAATTTTTCCAAAAAAGGACGGACATTTTTTTCTTTTTCCATCTCTATTCCTCCTCTTACTATTATATAACAAACTGGCGAAATTTGGAGTATTTATTATAATATTTGTTCAAAAACATATCTATGTATACAATAAAATCCCCTTAAACCAAACTATTAAGTTTAATTCAAGAGGACTTTTTCATATTAACTCTTTGCCTTTTTTACAAACACATACTTTATCACTTTAACCTTTGTGGTCTTGTCAACAATTTCTACATTCGTTATATATTTTTGCGATTCAAAAATATGCTTGTATACTTTTGTCAACAAATAAATTCATATATTTTCTCTTTTTATAATTTTTTCTTATTTTTCTTTTAAGGACATCTTTACAAATATATTTTTGGCACTAATTGCTATTATCAAAGAAATAAAACCTGCAAACAAAATTACAATCCATTCAACACCTTTACAATATTCAAATAAAATGCCATATAACGCATTGCCTAATGGCTGCGCACACATTGAAATTGTAAGGACAACTGCCATCACTTTTCCAATGAGATGCTGCGGTGTCTCAACTTGGACAAAAGATAACATTTGTACTGCAAAAATCGTTGAAAATATCATAATCATAAAGCCACATAGTATCATAACCAGATAATTTATAAAACCCGATGAAAACAACATTAGAGAAACACCCATAGGAAATACAAATAAAGCACAGGCTATTATCAGTGCTCCTGCTCGTTTAATAGCTAATTTATTGGCAAAAATACCTGTACAGATACCGCCTATTAGTCCTCCTGCTGCTAAAACTCCCTCTGCATAGCCAAGCAATTTATTTACCTGCAATTGTCCTAAATTTAACACTTCCGTTATTAAATATGGCATTCCAACCATAATCATTGCTGATAAAAATAAATTAATTCCACAGACGACAAGCAGCACTTTGCCAATAACAGGTTTCTCTTTTCGTATAAATCGGATACTCTCGGAAAAATCTTTTATTGCCATCTTACATATACCACTATCAGAATCTTGTTTGACAAATGGTATTTTAATAAAGAGTTCCATAACTGCTGACAAAACAAAACAGACTATACAAACCCACAAAACACATTCTAACCCGTATGTACTATATAAAATTCCTCCAAATATAGGACCTATAAGCGTTGCAAATGAATTAATTACATTGACAATAGAATTTGCCGCCATATAATTGCTTTGACTGACCAATGCAGGTATACTTGCCTGTACTGACGGCTGATATATGCCTGCAATGCTATATAAAAGCATCAGCATAACCGTCAATACCAAAATAAGATTAACATGCAAAAAAAGCAAGGAAAATACAAAAATACTTATAGCTGTAAAAAAATCTAGTATCACCATCACATTTCTTTTATTCACTCTATCTGCAAGAATACCTCCTACTGGCGATAACAAAATGGCAGGAATAAAAGCACAAGCTGTAACATTTCCATAAATAACAGAAGAACCCGTTTGATTTAATAAATACAATGGCAATGCAAATCTTATGGTGGCATTGCCAAACAATGAAATAATCTGTCCAATAATCACTAAAATAAAATCCTTTGAAAATAATTTTTGATTCATTTTTTCCTCCATACTATAACTAATTTTTAATACTATCTAATGGCTCATATTTTAATTAAATTGCATACCCATTTCTATATATCATAATCTTATCAATCATTTTATGTAAATCTAAATAAATATTTGCAATCCTGTTCACAACATTTTAATCAAGTCAAAATCATGCTTCTTAATCAACAAACACTCTGATAAACTCAAAAGATATTCACAATATGCTTTGTTGCTTGCATAAACTATCTAGCTGCTATCACAGTTTTTCAGTGAGAGCTTATATCCCATCAAAACAAGCAAATTTTCACTTCTGTTTATATCTTTATAATATTAAAGTGAGAGACTTCCTTAATAAGACAAAATTATCTGTTTTAAATCTGCATTCAATTAAACATATCATACCAAACGACGGTATGTTATATTTTAAAATTTTAGACTGTCATATATTTATATGACAGTCTTTTTACTTTTTCTTTTGATAAATGGATGTCAACTCTTGTAATCGGTCTAACATTTCTTTATCTATAATATCTAAACCAAATCCTTTCATCATTTGCTCAAATACCATAAATTTACAATAAGATTCTTCCTCTGTATCCTCAAATATCATAGGATTCATCCATACATTTGCCGTAAGCATAATTAACTCAGCTAACTGCTTTGGATAATCTGTCTGAATAGAACCATCTTCAATACCTTGTTCAATAATTGGCAAAATATAATTAGGCGCTGCCTCCTCCATTGTATCTTGTAACAGACCAACAAGAAACTTTGAATTATTATGAAAATTAGGTGCTGTTGCAAAAATTTCTTCTTGAACAGGACGACTAATTGATGCCTTAAAAATTGTTTTTAACTTTTCCTTTCCATTCAAATCAGAGCGGTCACGAATATTTGCAAGCAATTGATTGGATTGTGCTGTCATTTTTTGTATAACAGCAATTAAAATATCTTCTTTCGATTTGAAATGATGATAGATAGCCCCCTTGCTAAGCCCTCCTAAATTATCAATAATATCTTGAATTGATGTATACTCATAACCTTTTTCCATAAATAAACGATATGCCACATCTAATATTAAATGAACGGTCTCTTCTGGATTTTTATTTCGAGCCATTATGTTTTTCACCTCCAAACCGACTGTTGGTATGATAACATATTATTTATAATATTGTCAAGTTTATATTTTATCTCTCTTATTATACTTAGATATACCTTTACCTATAAATGTACGTTGCATTAGACCAAAATTTTTCAAACAATTTATCTGCATATTTAACCTCATCAAGGAAGTCCCCCACTTCAATGCTGCAAAGGCATAAGTGGGGGACTTGCGTTACGATAGTAGCTATGAGGTTAGGGTGTCAAACACCCGAGCAAGTAGCGTAGCGGATTGCGAATATCCGCTTAACTATTTATACCATTTGCTTTTTATTGTATGATTAACAACTTATTCTATTCTTTTTATATATTACTAAAAATATAAGAATAATCAAAACGATATTACATGTCATAATCACTCCTGTTTCTAATGTAATTTTAATCTGTTCTAAATTATTGACAAGAAGATATAACTGTTCAGAAAAGAGAATTTTTGAAAATTTTTTAATGGTTTCATTAAACATAGAAATCATAGGCAAAAAAGAAAGAACTATCATTACTGGAACATTAATTGATGTTGCAGTCATCTGATTTTTGCTTGCAAGACCAATTGTTGCACCTAAAAGAAAGGAACAAATATGTCCCACAAACATAAGAAGCATAAACCAAAATAAATTTATTCCTGTATATCCGCCAGCTAATCCGATAATAAGCGAACCTATCATACATATTAATATAATGTAGATTGCATTGCCAATTAAATATTCAATTGCTTTTACATCACACATCTGCAATACACGCAATGTATTTTTTTCTTTCTCCTCTGAAATGATGGCAGCTATACTAGTAAGCGGTGCCATTCCCACATACATTATACCAAATAAATTGACAAAAAAATGTGCTGGCATATCTTCCATATTGATTGCATTTTCCATAACAATCGTCATCAATGGAAACATAATAAATTGAATTAAAATCGTCTTATTTTTTATTGTATCTTTCAATTGCTTCCATAAAATTGCTTTAATATGATTATTCATCGCTCAAATTTCCTTCCTGTTAATTCCATAAAAACAGTTTCTAAGTTAGGCTCTGTTGAATGTATGGTCTCAACTGCATCCTCTAAAAAATAAGATTTAATTTGTTCCCCACACTCAATATTATGTTCTAAAGAAATATCCTCACCATTTTTTAAATGAATATGGATTCTTTTTTGATGATTATAGCGTCTGCAAATATCAGAAGGAGTGCCATATTCAATAATCTTTCCATTATTTAAGAGAGCAATATTATCACAAAGTTTTTCTGCTTCATACATATTATGTGTTGTTAAAAAAATAGTCGTTCCACGTTTCTTTTCTGTCAAAATCATTTTATGTATGGCTTCAACAGTAGTTGGGTCTAATCCGCTTGTTGGTTCATCAAGAAATAAAATAGCCGGTGTCCGCAGTATTGCTCTTGCAAAAGCTAAACGATTTGTCATACCTTTTGATAAATTCATTACTAATGTCTTTTTTGCATCCAATAATCCAACATCATTTAATATAGACTCTATATTTTTATCAAACATATGTTTGTTTTTCAAAGCTTGTTGTTTATTATTTTTATTGCTGTCTATCATTTGATAAAATTTTAAATTATCATAACAGCTCATTCTTTCATATAAACCAAAATTGTCCATCATAACACCAATTTGCCTATAATTTTCACCAGTCATATTGGTTGATGATATTCCCAAAATAAAGCTATCTCCGCAAGTTGCCTTTAACTGTCCAGTCAAAATATGAATCAATGTTGTCTTTCCTGCACCAGACGGACCTAAAAGCCCAAATATTTCGCCTGTATCCACATCAAAATTAATATTGTCCAACACTGTTTTTTCATTAAAATTATGTTTTAAATTCTTTATACAAATCGCTTTCATTTATTCTCCCTTTAAATGTTCTAATGCTTCCTGCATTTTTTTATTATCGCTTTTTTCTTTGATTGCAGACACGACTACACTAATACATGAACAGACAAAAAAACAAACAAAAAACATAATCCATGATTTTATGTCATCAATAGGAAACCACTGAAAAATAGCAGCAAAAATACCAGTTAATAAAATTACACACACAAACATTACAACCGTTCTTATTACAATACTTACACGCTTTATCAAAATATCTGTAAAAATTAACCACCTTAAACTGGTAATAATAACTGACGACAATAAATACTGCATTAATGTTACAACTGCAACTCCTGTTTTACCTAATTGAAACATTGATGAATATTGTTTTGCAACTTCACCAAACAGCGAACAAAACAGACAAAGGCTTAAAACCGAAATTCCCCAGATAATCATAATCTGTGTAAGATAATCAAATATTGTACTTTTTTTTATCATTTCGTAACCCCTAACCTTCTTTTAATTTCATCTGCATATTGCCTTGATACCATAATTTGCTCTCCATTTTTTAAAGTTAAACGCAATTTTCTTTCAACATCATTTTTTATAGACTGAATAAATTGCAAATGCACCAAACAAGATTTACTTACTCTAAAAAAACCGCTTTGACATAACCGTTCTTCCATCTCATACAATTTTAATTTTGATTCATATATAGTTTTGTCTACATATACAAATGTTTTTCGCTCCAACGCTTCTATATATATAATCTTGCTGACATCTAAAAGATAATTTTCACCATCTTTTGTAACGACCATTTGCTGATTAATCATTCGCAGCATTGCAATCATATTTTCAACACGAGGCGTCACTTGACTGCAGTTAATATTGATTTCAATATCATCTAATTTTTCATTTATATTTACTGTAATTTTCAATCTCCATACCTCCATAAAACTGAGTCTATCAATAAATTCTTTTTTTAACAATATAAGTAAACACAAGTTGCCATATCAAATACATAAGTTGCCACAAAATTTATTGGATTTATTTAACCTTATCAAGGAAGTTTTTCGCTTATCTTTTAACTTGTATTTATAACAACAAAAAATAAATTCATTTTATAGATTTAAAAGAATGATATAACAATTTATTAAAAAAACTAAATACTATAAGTTGTATTTTAGTTATATTTATACATTTATATTTACAAGAAAATATGATAAAATAACAGCAATTCAATTATTATATTTTAAATGCGCAAAAAACAGCGTAGAAATGAGGAAAAAATGAACATTAAAAAACTTTTTGTTTCAACTGTACTGGCATGTTCTATGACAGCCTCCATATTATTTACAAATATGGGCATATCTAATAATACCATTGTATATGCAGATGAAAAAAACACATCAAAAGAACCTATCAATGTAGCCAAACGAAGCATTGCTGACATTAAACAGTACATTAAAAATCACCCTGCAAACATTTCTGATTCTGTAACTTACTCAGAAACACCAAATGCAGAAAGTCCTTACAATATTGGAAAGTTATCCAATGAGACATTGCAAAGCGGTATAAATACTTTAAATCATATTCGATACATAGCTGGCTTATCAGATATAACACTAAATGACACTTACAATGAAAGAGCACAGGCTGCCTCTGTTGTAATTGCAGCAGATACAACAAGTATTTTAAGTCATTATCCTAAAAAACCAAGTGATATGTCCGATGCTATTTATCAACTAGGTGCCAATGGAGCAATGTCTTCTAATATCGCATGGGGAAGCCGGTATAATTACACACTAAACGATAGTATTGTCAATGGCTGGATGGATGATGGCGACCCTAGTAATATTAAACATCTAGGTCATAGAAGATGGATTCTTAATCCTTCTATGGGTGCAACTGGGCTTGGCGCAGTTTTAAAAAGCAAAGCACCAAATACGGGCACTTACTTAGCAATGTATGCTTTTGACAAAAGTAATACAAAGGCAAACGAATATGGTGTTTCATGGCCTGCACAGACAATGCCTGTAGAATATTTTGGAACCGATTATCCTTGGAGTATATCGTTTGGTGTTTCTATTTCTGAAAACACCACAGTCAAATTGACAAATAATAAAACTGGAGAAGTATGGAATTTTTCTAAAAATTCATCGGATGGAGATTTTTATATTTCTAATGATAGATATGGACAGATAGGTTGTGTTATTTTTAGACCATCTGATGATTTATCCTATAAATCAGGAGACTCATATCGTGTAGAAATATCCAACTTAGGAAATCCAGATATAAAAAATGAAGCTTCTTATAATGTTAATTTCTTTTCGCTTAATGGCGATACATGTGCAAATGATGAATCCATCCCACATACCTATGGCAATTGGGAGGTTGTAAAAACAGCTACATGTTCTGAAACTGGTTTAGAACGCAGAATTTGCTCTGTTTGTAAAAAAGAAGAAACAAAAACAATACCTTTAACATCACATACATATGGAGAATGGGTTACTGTAAAAGAACCTACACAGACAGAAAATGGCAGCAGACAAAGAACATGCACCATATGCGGACATATAGAAACGCAAATACTTTATCCAGAAAGTAATGAAAAATATGGTGATGTCAACCGTGATGGTAAAGTCAATTCTAGTGATGCTGTTATCTTAAAAAAATATCTTGCCCAAATGGACGTTTTTTGTGATAAAAAATTAGCTGATGTCAATCATGATGAAAATATTACTTCCAGTGATGCTGTTATTTTATTAAAATATTTAGCAGGATATGATGTAATAAAATAAGATTGATTTTTCTTTCCTTTCTAATAAAATACCCTACAGCTAACAGCGTATTAAATCTATTGCGCAATAAGCTGTAGGGTATTTATTTGCCCTGCTTAGGGTACTTATAAAAATACTTGACGATGCTTTGTACATTCTATATAATCAAAGAAATACAAATTAATTCAAATCTTAAAATAACTTAAACTTTCTATGGGAAAAATTACAAGTACACTTATCTTAATATCCATATAATAATAAAGTTGATAAAGGAACAAGCTATATGTATCAATTTGAAAAAATTGACAAAAAACTTTTAGGAACACAAATTGAAGATTCTTTGATGAATTATATTCTACAAGAACCATTACAAATAGGGCAAAAAATACCAAATGAATTTGAATTAGCAGAAAAATTTGGCGTGGGGCGTAGCACTATCAGAGAAGCAGTTAAAAGTTTGGCGTCAAAAGGGATATTGGAAGTAAAGAGAGGTTCAGGAACATATGTTATCAGTATCAATTCTTTAAATGATGACCCATTAGGATTGTCTAAATTAGATAACAAATATAAACTTGCATTGGAATTATTTGATGTACGTTTAATGTTAGAGCCAGAAATTGCTTCACTTACAGCTAAATATGCATCCGAAGAAGAAGCTCAGCAAATAAAAAAACTGTGTGATGAAACCGAACATTTATACTTAAATGGGACAAACCATATTCCTAAAGATATTGAATTTCATACCTGTATTGCTAGAGGAAGTAAAAATCGTGTAATCGAAACACTAATTCCTATCATCAATACTGCTGTTATGACTTTTGCCAATATGACAAGTCGTACTCTAATGAGAGAAACAATTGAGACACATCGTGCTGTTGTAAACGCAATTTTAGATAAAGACCCTATGGGTGCTAAATGTGCTATGGTAATGCATTTGACATACAATCGTCAAGCGCTCATAAAACAATCAAAAGAATCTTTTAAAGAAAAAAAAGATATTTAACCTCATAGCTACTATCGTAGCTATGAGGTTAGGGTGTCAAACACCCGAGCAAGCAGCGTAGCGGATTGCGAATATCCGCTTAACTAAAATTTCAAAATACATCTGATGATTTAAAAATTTAGGAGAGGTAAAAAACTGTTTTTATCTCTCCTAAATTTATATATCTCTAAAAAATACTCAATATAAGTCTAAAATATACAAAAAAATATATTGTCTAAAATATAATTATTCTTTTAAGTTATAAAATACCAAAAAAAAATTAATTCACTTGTGAAAATGCACAAAAAAATATTAATTTTTATTTTAAAATTGTGACTTTTTTGTGCATAAAACAGAATTTCAGCAAAATACATCTGATGTATTGACATAAAAACAGAAAAATTATACTCTATAATCATAATACGTCTGATGAATATTTAAAAGCGAGGTGAAAAATCATTCCAAAAAAAAATCAGATGTATATCGTGTACGTAAATAATAAAATTAAGAAAGCGAGGAATTATTATGAATGAAACTTTAAATTTAAACCCTATATTACTTGTATCTGCAGCAATTATAGGATTAGTTATCATGCTTATTTTAATTATCAAATTTAAAATACAAGCTATGATTTCTATACTTATTGGTGCTATTGCAATTGGACTTATTTCTGGTATGCCTGTTGAATATATTATTACAGCAGTCAATGATGGAATTGGCAACACTTTAAAAGGTATAGCACTGCTTGTAGGGCTAGGCTCAATGTTTGGCGCTATACTAGAAGTATCGGGAGGTGCGCAGACACTTGCTGTCACTATGGTAAAATGGTTTGGCGACAAAAAGGCAGCTTGGGCGCTTGGAATTACTGGTCTAGTAATAGCCATGCCTGTATTTTTTGACGCTGGTTTAATTATATTGATACCACTTGCATTTTCACTTGCAAAACGAACAAAAAGGTCTTCACTGTTCTATGCCATTCCGCTTTTAGCTGGACTTGCTGTAGGTCATGCCTTTATTCCTCCTACTCCTGGTCCTATTCTTGTCTCAACAATGCTTGGTGTAGACCTCGGTTTTGTAATGATAGTAGGTATTTTCTGCGGTATTGCTGCTATGATTGTCGCTGGTCCTATATGGGGAAGTATATGCGGTAAAAAATACAACATTCCTGTTCCTGAACATGTAGCAAACCAAGAAGATTTTGATGAATCAAAATTGCCTAATTTCTGGGTTATTGTTGGAATTATATTGATTCCTCTTGTATTGATTATTTTAGATTCTATAACAGGTATTATTCCTGCACTTAGTTTTCTTCAGCCAGTTTTCAGTTTTCTCGGTGAACCTTTTGTCGCACTGTTAATAGCAACCGTTGTAGCTATGCTTGTACTTGGTATTAAACATGGATATACCACTGTAGAACTAGAAAAAGTTATGACAAAATCATTAGAACCAACCGGTTTAATTTTGTTAGTTACAGCATGTGGCGGTGTACTTCGATATGTATTACAATATTCTGGTCTTGGTGATTTAATTGGAAATGCTGTATCTTCTATGTCTCTTCCTATTGTTATTCTTGCTTTTATTGTAGCTGCACTGGTACGTATTTGTGTAGGTTCTTCTACTGTAGCAATGACAATGGCAGCAGGAATTATTGCGGCAATTCCGGGAATTTCAGAGTTATCACCACTGTACCTTGCATGTACAACAGCCGCTATTGCAGGAGGCGCAACCGTTTGTTCACAATTTAATGATTCTGGTTTTTGGCTTGTAAAATCCCTTGTGGGAATGGACGAAAAAACAACGCTAAAAACATGGACTATTATGGAAACACTAGTAGGTGGGACTGGTTTTTTGGTAGCACTAATTATATCATTTTTTGCTTAAATTTATGTTAAGCGAATATTTACAATCTGATGTGCTGTTTGCTTAAACCATCGAGCTGCTATCATAACACAAGTTCTCACTCCTCCGCTTATATCTATATGATATTGAAGCGGAGGACTTCCTTAATAAAGTTAAAAAATATAAAAGAATATTTTACATACAAGGGTAAATAATAAAATTAATAGGTAAATAGAAAGGACGGAATAAAAATATGGGTAATTTAAAAAGTCAAGAAATGCGTAAACTTGCCCCAGAACTTGACCCTCTGCGTATTGGGACAGGCTGGAAGCCAGAAGATTTATCAAAACCTCAAGTTATTATTGAAAGTACATACGGGGACAGTCATCCCGGTAGTGTACATTTAAATTCTTTAGTTGAAGAAGTTAAAAAAGGCATTGAAAAAGCTGGCGGATTTGGTGCAAGATATTTTTGTACTGATATATGCGATGGTCAAAGTCAAGGAACTGATGGAATTAATTTTAGTCTTGTAAGCCGTGAAATGATTGCAAATATGATTGAAATTCATGCCAACGCAACACCTTTTGATGCAGGCGTTTATCTTTCAAGCTGTGACAAAGGATTGCCGGGAAATTTAATGGGATTATGCAGAGTAAATATTCCTTCTATAGTTATACCTGGTGGAACAATGAATGCAGGTCCTAATATGTTAACGCTTGAACAGCTTGGAATGTATAGCGCTAAATATCAAAGAGGAGAAATTGACGAAGATACTCTAAATTGGGCAAAAACACATGCTTGCCCAAGCTGTGGAGCATGTTCTTTTATAGGAACAGCATCTACTATGCAAATTATGGCAGAAGCACTTGGACTTGCTTTACCAGGAAGTGCATTAATGCCAGCAACCAGTCCAGACCTTTTAAATTTTGCCAGAGAAGCCGGAGAATTGGCTGTAAAACTTGCATTAACAGAAAATATGCGACCAAGTGACATTGTGACTATGGACAGCTTTGAAAATGCTATTTTAGTTCATGCTGCTGTTTCTGGAAGCACAAACTGTCTTCTTCATATCCCTGCCATTGCCCATGAATTAGGCATTGAAATTACAGGAGAAACATTTGACAAGCTTCACAGAAACGCAAGATATATTCTTGATGTCCGTCCAGCCGGACGCTGGCCAGCAGAATGTTTCTATTATGCAGGTGGTGTTCCTGCTATTATGGAAGAAATTAAAAAACATCTCCACTTAGATGCTATGACTATAACAGGAAAAAC
Source organism: uncultured Lachnospira sp. (assembly GCA_910589305.1). Lineage (GTDB taxonomy): Bacteria > Bacillota > Clostridia > Lachnospirales > Lachnospiraceae > Lachnospira. The sequence continues at coordinate 29,897 of CAJUTV010000014.1, forward strand.
TTTAGGCGAAAACTTGGACGATTTAAAACAAAGCGATTTTTATGAGCGTTGCAATAAATGGCTTGGTGAATTTAACAAACGATTTTCTTGTTCTATGACACATGGAAAAGATATAGTAAAAGAAGATATTATCCGCCCATATGACAAAGCCATTGGAACAGATGGAAGTATTGCTGTCTTAAAAGGTAATTTAGCCCCTGAAGGTGCTGTTATTAAGCACACAGCATGTCCAAAAGAAATGTTTAAGGCAATATTAAAAGCAAGACCATTTGACAGTGAAGAAGAATGTTTAGATGCCGTGTTAAAACATAAAGTAGAAAAAGGTGATGCCGTATTTATTCGCTATGAAGGTCCAAAGGGAAGCGGAATGCCAGAAATGTTTTATACATCAGAAGCTATCAGCAGTGATAAAGAATTAGGTCGCAGCATTGCTCTTATCACAGACGGACGTTTTTCAGGAGCATCTACTGGTCCTGTAATAGGTCATTGCAGCCCTGAAGCGGCAGACGGCGGACCAATCGCATTAGTTGAAGAAGGCGATTTAATAGAGATTGACATTGCCGAAAGAAAACTAAATATTATAGGAATTAAAGGTGAAAAAAAATCTCCAGAAGAAATTGATGCTATTTTAGCAGAGCGCAGAAAAAATTGGAAACCAAAAGAAATGAAATACAAAAAAGGCGCATTGCGATTATTTAGCGAACATGCTGTCAGCCCAATGAAAGGTGCATACCTTGCATATGAAGATTAATTGTTCAAAACCGATATTGCAATCGTCTGTGCTACTTGCTCAAACCATCTAGCTGCTATGGGTTTTTAGTGAAAGCTTATACTCTTACTAAAACAAGGAAGCCCCTGCTTTATGCCTCTATGGCATTAAAGAGGGACTTCCTTGATGTGTTTAAATAAAAAGGATTTTTCTTCCATTTCCATATGCAGCAACATCTGTGCAAGACTCCATTTTGCATTGGTTTTTGTAAGAATTGCTTTGTATCCTACATCTAAATTGTCACGTTTGACAGCAAAAAGTAATTTATCCATATGCTTTTGTGTTACGTCACACATTAACATTAATCCTTTAGATGGGACTATTGTTGATGATATGGTTTGTATTTTTTTGCCGTCAACAATATCTTGTAAAGTACCGCCGCATTCCATCGGATTTACTTCATAAACTTTTATTCTCATCTGTGAAGCAATTTTATTTATTTTTTTTGCATCTTTTACATCAAATAATATTATTTTTTCCATATAAATTCCTTATTTTTAATAAAAATATAGATTTGTATTTATACTAATTTTCATTCTAAATCATAAAAATCACACAATAAATATTAGCAAAAAGCATTTATATTATGGCATCAATTCCTGCTTATAATAATTTCTTTTTAATTATTTATATACAATATATTTTATAAATATTAATCCTTTTAGGGTAGGTTTTTGACACAATAAACATGCAAAAATAAAGTGCATTGACATTATTTTTACACAAACCTTCTCAATTTAAAAATAAAATTAAATTTCATTGCAAACTAGATTCTAATTATATTCCCATTATAATAGTATAGATTTCTTCTGGTTTTGAAACAATCTTTTTTGCACCGCATTGTTTTAAATAATCTCTGTCCCTAAATCCCCAATCTACAATAATTTGGTCAATACCTGCATTGTCCGCCGTCTGTATATCCACTTCTGAATCGCCAATATATATAGGCTTAATATCATTTTGTACTGCATTTTTTTGATTATTGACAGAATCTTTTTTCTTTTTTGATAAATGAAGAATCTCAATCAATGCATCTGGATATGGCTTGCGCCGAATATTTTGTCTGCTGCCCATTACAATATCAAACATATTGGTAAAATATTTGTCACACAGCATTTGAACAGCATAATCATCTTTATTGGACAGCACCGCAACCATACATTCAGAATCCCTTAATTGATGAATTAATGAATGTATACCCTCATAAGGCTTTGTCTTGTCCATACAATGAACTTTATAATATGCTGTAAATGTTTCATAAACCTTATTGATTTCTTCCTCTGTCGCGTCAATTTGTGTATCTTGTGTTATAGCACAAACGATTAATCGACGTACTCCATTTCCTACAAACCGCAGCACATCTTTTAAAGTTCTTTTAGCATATCCATGCTTATCAAGCGAGTAATTTAAGGCATCCGCTAAATCTTCAATCGTATTAAGAATTGTTCCATCTAAATCAAAAATCGCTAAATTATAATTCATTTTTCCCCTCATTTCTATACTGCTTTTTATACAAAAACTAAAAACTTTTATAAGTTTGTGACAAGCAACATATAAACGCAAATGTATTTTATTTTTTATAAACTTACAAAAAGTTATCTATCATTATCATACATGTATAACATCTAAAATTCTACACAATATATTACAAATATTATAATAATTTATCAAGCAAATCATAATAATTTATTTTAACCTTAGTCAAAATGGATATTCATAATCCGCTGTGCTAATTGCAAATATTAGCTTGACTTTATATAAATAATCTATAAATTTCTATGGAACTTTTTATAAACCTCTTGCTTTTTATTTTCACATGATGTAATATTACATCAACAAGAAGTAGTTTTCAAAACTATATCATAAAATATTAGAATTACATCTTGCATATCGGCAAGGGATTAGGAGGTCTTATGAAAATATTAAAACATTTTTTTACTACGATTAAAATTAAAGACCCAGGCAGCGCTATAACTCATTTTATAGGTATGCTTATGGCGATATTTGCTGCTCTGCCTCTTATCATTAAATCATTATCTGCTCCTGATATCATTCATGTTATATCATTGACTATTTTTATTGTAAGTATGATTTTGCTTTATGCCGCTAGTACAACCTATCATACTTTTGACATTTCTCCAAAAGTCAATCAGATATTAAAAAAACTTGACCATTGTATGATTTCTGTTATGATAGCAGGTTCCTATACGCCCGTATGTTTAATTGTGCTGCATGGTGCTACTGGATATACACTTCTTGCACTTGTATGGGGAATTGCATTGCTTGGAATTGTCTTTAAATTATGTTGGGTATCATGCCCTCGCTGGGTGTCATCTGCTTTATATATCATTATGGGCTGGGTATGTGTGCTGTCTTTTACACAGATTATCAATGCGCTTCCTACTGCTGCCTTTATCTGGCTTTTAATGGGCGGAGTGATTTATACAATAGGCGGAATTATTTATGCACTGAAATTAAAAGTATTTAACAACCGACATAAATATTTTGGCTCACATGAAATATTCCATCTCTTTGTAATGGCGGGCAGCGCCTGTCACTTTATAATGATGTTCAATTATGTTGCTACTTTGCCAATTTTATAATAATTTATTTAATATATTGCATAAAAATTAATATTAATTATACTCATTATTAATCGAACGATTTTGTTAACAATTTCGTTCGATTTAACTTTTAATAAAATTAAATATATTAAAAATTTCTTGCCTCTTATTATTAAATATGATATATTAAACATACAAAAAGGAATAACCGCCCACAAAGTGGTTAGCCTTATTAGTAAGTTATAACCCTACCTAAACGGCTAAGTACAAGGTAGGGTCATTTATTTTCGCTTGTTATTCCTATCTATGTAGGCAAGCAGCGCAATTAGGAAGTTACCGCCTAAAAATAACAGGCTTAAAACTTGGTATGTATCCATCTGCACCACCTCCCCTCTTTTGTAAAAATTGGGAAGGCTACCACCTTGTAACACGATTACTCCACGTTAATAATATAACATAATATTTTTCATATGACAATTTAATAATTTTAATTATAATCAAGTAGAGGAGATTTTCTCTCCTCTCTCATACCACCAGTACGTGCCGTTGGGCATACGGCGGTTCAACATAACTTCAAAACGTGATGCTCATTATAATAGTCAAGACAGCTTACAAGTCCTGCTCTTCTTGTCGCTGATATAAAGACTCTCTTTTCCTACATGGCTACAGTCAGACAATAGAATTTTTTTCAAAGTATTTTGTTGGGATTTTGCCGCAAATTGTTCGATAACCCTTTGCTTTCAGTTTCTCATTCATCCCCGATAATCTTGTAGGCATAACTCGTATATACACCAAGCATTTCATCCACTTCCTCTGCCGTTATATACATTTTCTTTCTATTTTCCATATAGTCCTGTCCTTTCACTATTTTATTATTGATACACATAGGTGTTCTTATATTTTCATTGCACAGTACACTTTTATGAATGTCAAGTATTTATTTTAAATTTATATACATAAATGTGTTCTAATGTGCTAAAATTGAACTAAACACTAACGAAAATCACAAAAATTGGAGGTATTGGCATGACTACTGGGGAAAAGATTAAACATTTTCGGAATTTGCGTGGCATATCACAGCAGACACTAGGTCAACTTTCTGGCATTAACTCCGCCACAATTAAAATATATCCCGAAAATGAATAAACTAAAGCTACATTCGCCAAAAGGGAGTACATTATGATTAAAAAAAGTATCCTAAAAGAAATTGATAAAGCAATAAAAAACATTTGGCTTCATAATATCTGCACTGATTATGGTAATGGCTTTCTAATAAAAGAAGCAAGCCTTCAATGCAGTTTATATCACCATTTGCAAAACGAATTGAATCCTTTGCTTCAACAAAATCGGTTATATATTTATCCCGAATTTTATTTTAAAGAGCTAAAATTTTTTGCAGATTTAGTAATTGTTAAAATGGATATGACATTAGAAAAGACATGGTTGTCCGAAAAAAGGACTGACATAGCTGCTATTATTGAATTAAAATATGATGGTGGAAACGCCGATTACATCAAAACCGATATGACAAAATTGAGAGAATATGTGCATTGGTTAAATTATGACTGCCAATATTATTTTGGTGTAATCTATGAAAATGATTGTGAATGGTTGCATTGGTTTGATAAGCGAAGTACCAATAATTGGGCAAATGGGCGTTTAACAGAATTAAATGCAGGATATTTAGGAGAAACCATGTATTTTGAAGTAAACTCATATAACAATATGAACTTTCAGCACAAGAGAACTCCTTGTAATGTGGTGTTTTAATACATATCAGGTATCATGATACCCGACAAAAATCCAGTATTTATCAGATAATTAGAGCCATTTTAGAACCAACAGGCATAAATCAATCTCGGAAACGCCCATTTTATCAGCATTTCCGAGATTTTATCTGTTACTCGAACTCAATCAACACTCCGTCTTCCAAAAAGCACACGAATATGGAGGCAAATCGCTTCCTCCGCCAAAATCGTGATTTTCACCTGTTATCAAATCTTGTCCCATTCCTGCTCTTGCATTAAAATCTGCATGATACACAGAACTGTCTGCATTAATAGCAACAAGAACGCGCTCTCCGTCATATTCCCGCTCAAATATCAACTGCTTTGGCATAACTAGAATATTCTTATAACTTCCATAACACAATGCTTTGCTTGAAGTTCTTGCTTTGGCAAGTTTGCTTATCCATTCTGTTAAATCATTGCTTTCTGGCTTTTCAATGGCTGGACGAAGATTCGGGTCTCCGTCTTTTTTATCTCCTGTAACGCCCCATTCACTTCCATAATAAACGGCAGGTATTCCAGGCATACCAAATATCAAACCATAGATAGGCTGTACATGTTTTTTATCTTCCAATATCGTAGCAATTCTGCTTACATCATGGTTATCTACAAAACTAAGCAATTGCTTGCCTGTATACAAGCACCATTGCTCATTGCCAAACTGACGGTTTAAGCTATATGAAATCTCGTGCATATTGCTAGAGTTAAAACTTGAATACAATCCTTTATAACACTCATAATTTGTCACACTATGACAAGCATTATCATTCATCCATTTATTGTAATCGCCATGCAATGTTTCACCCATAAGGAAAAATTCAGGTTTTACAGTATTTGCAAAATTTCTAAGTTCGCCAAGAAATCCTAAATCAAGACAGTAAGCAACATCAAGCCTTAAACCATCTATATCATAATCATCTACCCAGCCCCGAATGGCATCAAACAAATAATTTTTCACTTCTGGATTATGCAGATTTAATTTTACTAACTCGTTGCATCCTTCCCATGCTTCATACCAAAAACCATCATTATAGTTGCTGTTGCCGTCAAATGAAATATGAAACCAATCTTTATAAGGGCTGTCCCACTTTTTTTCCTTAACGTCTAAAAATCCTTTAAATCCACGTCCTACGTGGTTAAACACACCATCAAGCATAACTTTCATACCTGCTTCATGGATTGCCTCGCAAACTTTTTTAAAATCTTCATTTGTGCCAAGTCTTATGTCAATTTTATTGTAATCTCTTGTATCATAGCCATGTGCATCACTTTCAAATATAGGATTAAACAATATACATGTTGCACCCAATTCTTTGATATGAGGTATCCAATCTAGCACTCTTAAAATTCTATGCTCGCTTACCTCTTTATCCACTTCTTCCTGCGATACATCACTTGCGCTTAAATTGCCAAGCGGCGCCCCGCAAAGCCCTAACGGATATATCTGATAAATTACAGCCTCATTAAACCACATTTTCTTTCTCCATTTCTGCGTTACTTTTAACTAAAACAAGCTTTTGTCAAGCAACGCGTAGACATAAACTTGCATTTGACTTTGCTAACCGTCTCTAATTATACTCCTTTATGGACATCCTGTCAAAAAACAATCCTATATATCATTACAAATCTGCAAATTAAATATATATGTACATGGGGATGCCACGAAAATCGTAACACCCCCACTATCTATAATGAAGCACCTTCAAAAAACCGTATATCACCCATTGAAAGAACGCCCCTGCCTAAGCAAAGGCGCCTATTTCCAAATCTGTCAATACCAACAGTACCATTACTAATAACTTGTATAATTTAATCAGGTGCTTATTATCTTAAAGTAACTAATTATTTTTTATTCTTGAGCTAAGAAATTATTAGGGTCTACAGGAACATCATCCTTTGTCACCATAAAATAAAGCATAGGACCTTCTTCTTTATAATATGCTGTAGGCTCTGATACGGTTCCAAGAAGTTGCTCTTTGCTGACAACATCACCTGCTTTTACATTAACATCATTCATCAGTCCATATGTCACAACATAGCCATTTCCAACTGCAATACGAACAGTCTTACCTGTCTCTGTGCTGTCTGTTACACTCTCAACGATGCCGTCGGCTGCAACGCCTACTTTTGTTCCTACATCAGCTGATATACACATAGCAGGATTACATTTATAGGCTCCTAGCGTCTTAAAATATATAGTATTATCCATACTATACTTTAATGCAATAGGACCGCTTACAGGCCATAATAATTCACTTGTTTCATCAAATGAATAATTTGTCAAAGGGTCCATCTTTGCATCTGCGCCCACATTAGCAACATCAGGTTCCGTTTTCTCTGTTGGTTTTTGCGTATTTTCGGTTGCAGGTTCTGTAACTGGCTGCGTTTCACCATTTGCTAAATCTTGTTGATTATTTTCCATACCAACATTATCTTTTTCATTGACATCGCCTCTAAATATACTCTCTGTATCTTTGCTTACCTCGTCTGCATCTTCAACATTAAATCCTACAATGTTATCCAATCCATTATTATTTGAATCTTCACTATTTTGTTCGTTTAAATCAACCACATTATTTTTTATCTCTTTATTATCCTTCGTACCTGAAATCACTGAGAATACACCAATTCCCAATGTACATACTAATGCCCCTACGACACATATTGACACAATTTTTTCTTTATTTTTTCTGCCATTGACTTTCATATTAACCTCCATTTCTGCCTTTCTTGCATCTTGATGTTAATATGTTGCCCTAATATGTCATAATTATTCAATTATTCGAGGCTTATTATTTCTACATTGTCAAAAAAATTCTGTATAATATCTGTATATGTACTATCTTCTGCTGCCATGCTGTTTGCAGTATTTAAGCTCATTCCCAAACCTGTTCCATCACCTTTTGAGACAATCCGAACACTTCCTTCATTGCTTGTTTCAATCGTAAAAAATGCAGATTTTACACCTACCATTGACGCAAATGCTTCTCCGCCAATAACTGCATTTCCAATCTGTAATTTTACAATATATCCATCTTCTGTTTTTGATACAATTTGAATATCTTGTGCAGCATTGTCTTCACGAATATTTGCATTTTTATATTTATTATTAATTAGTTTTGCCAATTCCTTTCCTTTAAATGTAACATGTGTATAAAAATTTTCATTTTCCATATCTTTTGAACAATCAACTTCCTTTAAATACGCATATTCTTCACCTAAATATTTACTGCCGGAAAGCGTTTTTCCATTGGTCAATCTTGTAAACCTTGCATCAATCAAATTTCCTGAATATTTAATAACACGCTGTCCTGTTGCAGACACGCTTTCTTTAATGATTTGCGCTCTTTCCTGATAACTGCTGCCCCATTCATCTCTCATTTCAGATGAAGTATAATAATTCATGGATAACTCATCGCTGTCTATCTCTTTTTTATCCCCCATTATACGATATATATTTGTTCTTACTAAAATACCAAGTGCTTTAAGCATTTCAGGTTTATCATTTTCTTCATATATACTTGCAAGTACCATTTCCACAAATTTATTGACTTCAACGGTTTTCACTGCACTGCCATATTGCACATTGACTCTTGGACCATAAATTTCGCCGCTCTCAAATTCGGTATCTGCTTTTCCTGATACTGCAAGCGTAATTAACGCTGGCAGGCACAAATATACGCATATTACAACTATCCAAATCAATGTTTTTTTCATTATTACAACAATGCTCCTTTCTCAGTCTGCAAATTTGTGTCTTATCAAACAAACATTTATAATCTGCTTTACTGCTTGCTTACAATCTTTTTTCTTGCTCTGCCTGAATGTCTTTAAAGTTTGACAGCATTGGTTTTAAATCTGTCTGCCCTTTAAATTTTCGCTTGCTGTAATTATTTGTAATTGCCATTACTGTTCCTGACAGTGATAATACACCAATCAGGTTTGGAATTGCCATTAATCCATTAAATGTATCGGATAAATCAATAACCAAATCTGCATTTAATGCAGAACCTATCACAATAATTGCTATAAAAATTACTTTATATACGATTGTTGCTTTCGTTCCAAAAAGATACTCCCATGCTTTTGTTCCATAATAACTCCAGCCAAGAACGGTTGAAAATGCAAATAATGTCACTGCAACAGCAATAAATATTCCGCCTATAGAGCCAAAAGAATTGGTAAATGCTTCTGTTGCAAGCCCTAATTTTGATGCGCCTGTAATTGAAGCACCTGTGTCAAGGTCAACGATTCCTGTAGTAAGAATAAGTAATGCTGTGAGTGTACATACAATCATTGTATCAAAAAACACTTCAAATATACCCCATAATCCTTGTGTTACAGGCTCTTTTACATTAGAAGCCGAATGAACCATAACCGATGAACCTAAACCAGCCTCATTTGAAAATACACCTCTCTTAAATCCCCAAGTGATAGCCTGTTTGATAACAGCTCCCCCTACACCGCCTGCAACAGCAGTCATACTGAACGCATTTCTAAAAATTGCTGAAAATGCAGGAATAACCATATCTGCATTCATAATGATAATAATCAATGTACCTACTATGTAAAAACCTGCCATAAATGGAACAATTTTTTCATTTGCCTTCGCTATTCTTGTAAGTCCTCCAACAATAACAAGCGCAGCTACAATTGCTATAATAACGCCAACTATCACACCATCTTTTTTAGCATCTCCTGTAAAAGTAAACACATTTGCTATACCTTCTCTGATTGACGCTACCTGTCCCATATTACCTATGCCAAAAGAAGCAAATATTGCAAATATTGAAAAGAATACCGCAAGTACTTTTCCAAGTATGGCACAATGTTTTTTACTGCCAAGACCATTTTTAAGGTAATACATAGCGCCGCCGCACCATTCGCCTAACTCATTTCTTCTCCTGTAAAATATACCTAACACATTTTCTGAATAATTGGTCATCATACCAAATATGGCGGCTACCCACATCCAAAATACCGCACCTGGTCCGCCCATTGTTATTGCGTAGGCAATACCCGCTATATTTCCTGTGCCAATCGTTGCAGACAGTGCTGTACATAATGCCTGAAACTGAGAAATTGAATTTTTATCATCACTTTTTAATATATCTTTTTTCTTAAATAAACCGCCAATGGTTTCTTTTATCATATGTCCAAAATGAGTAAACTGAAAACCCTTTGTCAATACGGTCATCAATACGCCTGTACCTATCAAAAGCACCAATGCAGGTATACCCCAGACAATATTATTTATAAAACTATTTATCTCTCCAATTTTTTCTACCATAAAAATCCATACCTTTCCAAAATTGCAAATTTATATAATCAAATACCTGCTGCACAGCAAATATTTGATTTTCGCGGCAGTTCTTGCTCGCAAAAATAAAATAATGCTGCACACATTATGATAGTAGCCCCTACTGGCTATAATATTCACAAAGTGTGCAGCATATTCTTTTTGACTTAAATGTTCTTCATTATTTATTTGCCAAGCGATATGTTAAAAGATATTTACAATCCGCTTAACTACTTGTTCAAATCATCGAACTATTATCGCAACGCAAGTCCCTATTCCGCTTATGCCTATGTGACACTGAAGTGGGACTTCCTCAATGAGATTAAATATTAATATGAACTTTATCAAGCTTCCAAATATCTGAAACATATTCTTCAATTGTTCTGTCTGATGAAAACTTACCAGCATTTGCAACATTTAAGATAACGGATTTAGCCCAGCTCTTCTCATTTGAATACTTCCTGTCAATTGCTTTTTGTGCATCTGCATAAGAACGGAAATCCTTTAATATAAAGTAAATATCTGCTCTTCTGCCACCTTGATTATTGAGAAGTGAATTATAGATATCTCTAAATAATTCTGTATCTTCTGGAGAATATTTGCCATTAATTAACTCCATAAGAACCTCTCTTATATCTTGGTCATTATTAAATATATCCATAGGGTCATAACCACCCTCATTTTCATATTTAATAACTTCGTCAGAACTAAGTCCAAAGATGACTGCATTTTCAGGACCAACTTCCTCTACAATCTCAACATTTGCACCGTCCATTGTACCAAGTGTCATAGCACCATTGAGCATAAATTTCATATTGCCTGTTCCAGATGCTTCCTTAGAAGCTGTTGAAATTTGTTCTGATACATCTGCTGCTGCAAAGATAAGCTCACCATTGGATACACGATAATTTTCAATAAATACAACTTTTATCTTTCCTTTAATCGATGCATCGTTATTGATAACTTTTGCTACATTGTTAATTAATTTAATGGTTAATTTAGCAATCTTATAACCTGCTGCCGCTTTTGCACCAAATATAAATGTTCTTGGCTTCATATCCATATTTGGATTGCGCTTTAATTCATTATACAGATACATTACATGCAAAATATTAAGAAGCTGTCTCTTATACTCGTGAAGTCTCTTCACTTGAACGTCAAAAATAGAGTTCGGGTCAACATCAATGCCATTGTGTTCTTTTATATATTTTGCAAGACGCACTTTATTCTTATACTTAATCTGCATAAATTCTTGCTGACATTTTGCATCATCTGCATATACTTCCAACTTTTTAATCTGTGAAAGGTCTGTAATCCAGCCATTGCCAATCTTATCTGTCACCCAATCTGCAAGAAGCGGATTGCCGTGTAAAAGGAATCTTCTTTGTGTAATACCATTTGTCTTGTTGTTAAACTTCTCTGGCATCATCTCATAGAAATCCTTTAATTCTTGATTCTTAAGAATCTCTGTGTGAAGCTGTGCAACACCATTGACAGAATAACCAGAAACGATTGCAAGATGTGCCATCTTTACCTGACCGTCGTAGATAATAGCCATCTTTCTAATTTTTTCCTGATTACCTGGATACTTAACTTTAACTTCTTCTACAAAACGGCGGTTAATTTCTTCCACAATCTGATATATTCTAGGAAGAAGTCTTGAAAATAGTTCAATTGGCCATTTTTCAAGTGCTTCAGCCATAATTGTATGATTCGTATAAGCAACGGTCTTTGTTGTTACGTCCCATGCCTCATCCCAATTTAAGCCTTCCTCGTCCATTAATATTCTCATAAGCTCTGGAATAGCAACCGTTGGGTGTGTATCATTAAGCTGAAATGTCACTTTTTCATAAAGTTTTTTAATGTCGTCGTTTGTTTCTTTATATTTATTAACTGCACGCTGTACCGATGCTGATATAAAGAAATATTGCTGTTTTAATCGAAGTTCTTTACCTGCATAATGGTTATCGTTTGGATAGAGAACCTCTACAATATTCTTAGCAAGATTTTCTTCCTCAACCGCTTTCTGGTAATCTCCTTTATCAAAGAGGCTTAAATTAAATGTATCTACTGGTTCAGCATCCCAAATCCGAAGCGTATTGACTGTATTAACACCATAACCTACAATTGGCATATCATATGGAATGGCTGTTACTGCACGATAATCCTCCTGAACAAACATATCTCTTCCTGTTTTTTCATCTTTATAAGAACGAACATAACCGCCAAATTTTACAATAATAGGATACTCAGACCTTTTAATTTCAAAAGGATTGCCATCTTTTAACCAGTTGTCTGGCACTTCTATCTGATATCCATCTCGAATTTCCTGTTTAAACATACCATATTTATATCGGATACCACAACCATAAGCAGGATATTCAAGCGTTGCAAGAGAATCCAAAAAACATGCTGCCAATCTGCCAAGACCGCCATTGCCAAGCGCCGCATCAGGCTCTTGGTCTTCAATAACATTAATATCAATCCCTAGTTCATCAAGTACTTCTTTAACTTCTTTATAAACGGTAAGATTGATTAAGTTATTTCCTAATGCTCTGCCCATCAAAAATTCCATTGACATATAATATACCGTCTTTTTATTTTGTTTTACATACTCTTTTTGAGTTGCAATCCATCTGTCAATGATAAAATCCTTTACGGCATGTGCTACAGCCTGAAATTGCTGCTGCTTGTCTGCCTCATCAATATTTTTTCGATAAAGCATCTTACAGTTGCCCATAATTTCTTGTTTAAATTCGGCTTTATCAAACGCTTTTGATTTATTATCTGCCATTTAATTTTTCCTCCATGTTTTTCTTAGTAAAAATAAGTTATAAAATGGTTTTAAATTGTCTCATATACTTTTAGTGAGTTACATTATACACATTTTTATAGATATATGCAAGCTAAACGCCACACAAGTCAAGCAAAATTGCATAATCAATCTTGTATGGCTAAATGATTCCATTATAATTTTTCTATTTTCTCTACTCCAAGTATTACTTTTTCACCATTAATATCCCACTCTTTTATAAATCCTTTTGCCTGACCGCTTTCAATCGTGTCTGCCAACACAATTTTTTTAATGGACTCTGAATTATTATGGATTAAATCTTCTAACTTATCATTCTCACAAACAGTTACAACGATTCTATCCATCACTTCAAATCCTGCATCTTTACGCATGGTTTGAATTTTGCTTACAATCTCTCTGACAAACCCTTCCTCTATCAATTCAGGCGTGAGATTGGTATCCATAACAACGGTTATTCCTTTATCTGAATTGGCAACAAATCCTTCTAACTGTGTCATCTCAATAAGCAAATCTTCTTTCATAAGCTCTATGGTCTGTCCGCCAATTTCTAATTTGAGGCTGCCCTCTGCATTTAATGTGTCCATTGCCGTATTACCGTCAAGTGCTGTAAGCTCTTTGCGGATATCATTAATAATCTTTCCGTATTTTGGACCAAGTGTTTTTAACTGCGGCTTAAAGCTATATGATGTAAATGCCCTTACATCTTGTGTATATTCAATCTTTTTTACATTCAATTCATCGGCTATAATTGATGTAAAAAAGTCATCTAACTGCCAATCCGCTTTAATAAACATCTGTCCTATTGGCTGTCTGTTCTTAATATTTGTCGCATTACGACATGCACGTCCAATAACAACTGCCGCAAGTACATTTTCCATATTATTCTCAAGCTGTGTATCAATCCATTCTTCTTTAACTTGCGGATAATCGCATAAATGTACGCTTATTGGAGCATTTTTATCAATACTGCACACTAGATTTCTATAAATCGTTTCTGTCATAAAAGGAATCATTGGCGCAGCTACTTTACTAAGCGTTACAAGCGTTGTATAAAGTGTCATATAAGCGTTGATTTTATCTTGTTCCATACCTTTTGCCCAAAAACGCTCACGGCTGCATCGTACATACCAATTGGAAAGTTCATCTACAAAATTTTCCAAAATACGTGCCGTCTCTGTAATCTTATAATTTTCAAGATTTTCATCTACGGTTTTTACTACGGTATTTAATTTTGACAAAATCCATTTATCCATGACTGTCAATTTATCGTATTCCAATGTATATTTTGTGGCGTCAAATTCATCAATATTTGCATAGAGAACAAAAAAGGCATAGGTGTTCCAAATCGTTCCCATAAATTTTCTTTGTCCTTCTGTAACCGCTTTATCATGGAATCGGTTAGGAAGCCAAGGGGCTGAATTTTCATAAAAATACCATCTTATTGCATCGGCTCCATGTGTTTCAAGTGCTTCAAATGGGTCAACTGCATTTCCTTTGGACTTACTCATCTTTTGTCCATTTGCATCTTGTACATGTCCTAACACAATAACATTTTCATAAGGCGCTTTGTTAAACAGTAAAGTTGATATTGCAAGCAGTGAATAAAACCACCCTCTTGTCTGGTCAACGGCTTCTGATATAAATTTTGCCGGAAATTGCTGTTCAAACAATTCTTTATTTTCAAATGGATAATGATGCTGTGCAAACGGCATAGAACCTGAATCAAACCAGCAGTCAATCACTTCTGGAACTCGTTTCATTTTACCCTTACATTTTGGACAATTACATAAAACGTCGTCAATATATGGTCGGTGAAGCTCGATATCATCTGGACAATTATCGGAATTAGCCTTTAACTCTTCAATGCTGCCAATTGACATCATCTCCCCACAGTCATCACAAACCCAAATATTAAGAGGCGTTCCCCAATAGCGGTTACGTGATATGCCCCAGTCTTGGACATTTTCAAGCCATGAACCAAAACGTCCTGAACCGATTGTGTCTGGAATCCAATTAATCGTTTTATTGTTAGCAACAAGATTTTTCTTAACCTCTTCATCGGTCATTTTTATAAACCAAGACTCCCTTGCATAATAGATAAGAGGCGTGTCACATCTCCAGCAAAACGGATAATCATGCTCAAATTTTGGCGCGCTAAACAACTTATCTTCCTTATCAAGGTCTTTCAAAATCTCTGGGTCTGCCTTTTTAACAAAAAGACCAGCATAAGGAGTTTCCTCTGTCATATCACCCTTTGCATCGACAAATTGAACAAATGGAAGGTCATATTTTCGCCCAACTCTTGCATCGTCCTCACCAAATGCTGGAGCAATATGAACAATTCCTGTACCATCTCCCATTGTTACATAATCGTCACATGTCACAAAATGCGCTTTCTTTTTCTGATTTTTAGCAGACACACCTGTACACTCAAAAAGCGGTTCATATTCTTTACGTTCTAAATCCGTACCTACATATCTTTCAAGAATACAATAATCTATACCTTCTCCTGTTACTGCCTCTGTCACATTACCCACATTACCGTTTTCATCGGTTTCTAATGACTTTCCATCTGCTGTCTGTCCAACTTTTGCTGCAAGTCCTCCAAGCACAGAATCAAGAAGGGCTAAAGCCATATAATATGTCTTGCCGTCTGCTGCTTTTACTTTTACATAAGTTTCCTGTGGATTGACACAGAGCGCAACATTGGATGGAAGTGTCCAAGGTGTTGTTGTCCATGCAAGAAAATATGCGTCTTCGCCAATACATTTAAAACGAACAACTGCCGAACGCTCTTTAACTGCTTTATAGCCTTGCGCAACCTCATGGGAAGAAAGAGGCGTACCACAGCGAGGACAATATGGAACAATTTTAAATCCCTTATAAAGAAGACCTTTGTCCCAAATTTGTTTTAATGCCCACCATTCTGATTCTATAAAATCATCATTATAAGTAACATAAGGATTGTCCATATCCGCCCAAAAGCCAACTGTTGATGAAAAATCCTCCCACATTCCTTTATATTTCCAAACACTTTCTTTACAATACTTGATAAATGGCTCTAAACCATACTCTTCAATCTGTTCTTTTCCATCAAGCCCGAGCATTTTTTCAACTTCAAGCTCTACAGGAAGTCCATGTGTATCCCAGCCTGCTTTGCGGGGAACCATATAGCCTTTCATTGTGCGGTATCTTGGAATCATATCCTTAATAACTCTTGTAAGTACATGCCCGATATGCGGTTTGCCATTGGCAGTCGGCGGACCGTCATAAAATGTGTAGGTCTCACCCTGCTTACGATTTTCAATGCTTTTTTCAAATACATTGTTTTCTTTCCAAAATTTTTCGACTTCTTTTTCTCTCTCAACAAAATTCATATCCGATGACACTTTTTCATAAACCATCTTCAAATCTCCTTTCTAACAATTACTTTTTTAATACTTGAGAACCTTTTATAATTTTAAAAAGGGCTGCTGCAAAATAAAATTTTTCACAAGATGTACTACCATATTGTTTCGCTGATATCAACCTTGTATAAAAAATTCATTTTGCAACAGCCCAAAAATAATGAACTTGAATAATTACTACATACCAGCATATGCGTCCCTTATAACGGTGGGATTACCGTCTTCACTTAATCTTTGCAGCAATGCTTTTGCTTATATTCAACCAAATATCTAGCAGCAGTCCTTAGATAGACTTTTTAGCATGTCCGCTTATTTCAGTTCAGATGCTTGGAAGTGATATTCAAATACAGCCTACTCATACCGGCTCTCACCGTCCCGGCTCGCTAACATTTTCCCCTGTATTCTACTGTCTTCGTCACAGCATTTAATCATATTTTATAAAAATCCATATAAATTGTCAAGGATTTAATTATTTGCTACCGCTTGCTTTTCATATTAATATTCTGAAATTTCAATCATAAACTGTTCTATTAATTTATAGACACTTGTAAATGGATTCATATCTTTAATATTTGTAAATGTCCTTTTTCCCTCAGCAGCATACAGTTTTTCCAAAGTCCGTGCATTATCAATAGCTTTTTCTATATCACCATTTTGAACTATCTCACGAGTTTTGCCTCTATGTCCTTTAGAATAAGTGCCATGCAAATGAGACGATAAACGTTGGTAAATTTCTCTTTTTGATATTTTCTCCTCCACATCTTCAAAATGCATCAACAACCATGTTTCAAACAAATAGTTAGAAACTAACAATTCATATCCTGTAGCTGACAATACTACTGCTTGGATATCTGGTGGGGCATCACAATCAAATGCCAAATATTTACCATAATTATTGTATTTCTGATTATGTTTGTCATCATCCATAAATTTGTCTGCATAATTTAAAACAGACTTTGCATTTCCATTGGCAGTTTCTAAAATAACTTCTATATCTGTATATTTATTTTTTTTAATAATTTCTGTAAAGTAATCAAAATAATATTTTTCAGTTTTTCCTTCACAAAATATGATAATACGACCTATATTCGTTTTCTTTGTTTCTGAGAGACGTTGTGGTGATAACTTTGTTCTACCCATTTAATTTACCATCCATAATATCATCATAATTAAAAATAGGAATAGCTCCATATTTCCCTTGAAGATAATCTTTATTAAAAGTTGCGTCCTCACGCACTTTCAAGTCAGAAAGAGCATATAAACTGGATTCTCCACGTTCATTTTTATCTATAAATACCACCTCATCACGTCGAAATTGCTCTTTATTTAATAAAGAAATATCATGTGTAGTAAAAATTAACTGGGCTTTTTTGTTTTGGCTTGAACAAAAAATATCCACAATCAACTTTGTTAATAGTGGATGTAATCTTGCAGACATTTCATCTACTATAAACACACCACCCTTTGAAATCATTTCAATAATATTCTGAATATATGCCAAAAAACGAAGAGTACCTGTGGACTCCTGCTGTAAATCAAAAAGTTTTTCTCCAACTATATTTCCATCTTCATCATAAATATCATGTACTGTACGAACAACTTTTTCTTTCTTTTTTTTACCAGTATGTTCATCGAAAATCGTTTCCGTCTGTACATCAAGTCGCTTGATACCAACATCAATTAAACGAAGATATTGTTCTACCTTTTTTCTATATGACTTATTATTAACTAGTTTTTTTGAAATTCCAACCATTCCAGCTAATCCCTTTACTGTAATTTCAAAAAATATTTCAGTAAATACATTGTATTTTTGAATAAAGAACGAAAGAAAATCACCAAGTATCATTTTTTTTGGTTCTTCATCAAGAAAGTACTCAAGCACTGCAATATAAAGCCTCTCAGCAGGTAATTTTTTATAATCTTCCAACATTTTTTGATATTTATTTCCAAAAGAAAGCCTTGTGCCAGTACGTTCAAAAACTTTTTTGTCATCAATAAATAACCATTCATTTAAAACTTCTTTTGATGTACATTCAAAACCATATTGTATCTGTTTATTATTATGCAAAAATATAATATCAAATTCTGAAGCATTGTTTATATCATTTGATAATTCAAATGGCTCTAACTTGATTTTCATATCCATTTTATTGGATGCAAAGTCTTCATTTTCTTTTTTGTTGATAAATTGAGAAAATATATACTGTTCAAAAAAGAACATTGCTGAAATTAAATTAGACTTTCCTGATGCATTTGCCCCATACAAAGCTGTTGCCTTCAATAGACTAATTTTATCATTTACACGTATAACATGAGTAGGATGCTGCACATATGAAGTTGCCCTCATATCAAGTATAGATTCATTTTTAAATGAGGTATAGTTTTTTACCTTAAACATTAATAACATTCGTTTTACCTCCAAAATACAACATCTCCATATTATAGTATAGCCATCAAATTTAAAAAGCAACATGTTTATCGAAATTTTTGGAAATATATTAAAAATCTTGATAATTATATGGCATATTTTTTTCATATTATCGAAAATATCGCTATTAGATACAAAAAACATTGTAACCTACTATCTCCACAGGCGTTTATAGTTCACCTTGAGCTAACAAATTATCTTTTCCCATACCACATACAAATGGATTAGAATCATAAAGATGACAAAATGTCAAAAAATCAGAACGCTGTTTTGGATTTTTCATTATTTTTACAAGCAATTCATTTGGAAGAGTTCTTGCATATGCACCAGGACCTGCCATTTTAATGTTTTTCACACCAAAACGTTTCAATATATTTTCTAATTCATCGGGCATAAAGGTATATGTTATACACCATGGCGTACCTCCATTTTCATATTTGGCAATTTCTTTATCACCACCCATAACGCCTTCATTCCATAACTTCATAACAGAATCTTTGTTAAACTGAAAAGTCTCGATTGCATTTTCTTTATTCTTTATGCACCATTTAACAAATGGGTCGTTACAGTTTTCATCTAATATAAATTGATTTTTTTGTATTGGATTTGCCAAATATGGAAGAAATCCTAAACGACTTGATACACTTATCATAATATGTTTGCGGCATATACGTACCAGTTCACCGATAACCTTTTCTTGATTGGGATATGTATATGAAATAGGAGCGTCAAAAGATATAACCATATCAAAGGATTTATCTTTTATATCTTTTAAATCTTCCAATGCTCCTTTTACAAATGTTATTCTGTCAACAACTCCTTCTTTTTTGGCTAATTCTTTTGCCTTATCTATCATAGGCTGTGAAATATCAAAATGTGTAACTTCACAGCCATGTTTTGCAAGAAGAATGGAAAATCTTCCGCATCCTGCACCGCCATCAAATACCGTTTTTATACCATGCAAATGATAAAGCAATTCCTTTTCAATATGACTTTTTTGAATAATGTCATCAATAAATGTTTCTTCTCTATGACTTTCAAGTTCACCTTTATCTGGCATATTCCACAATCGCTCTGATATTTTTCTACTATAATCCATAAATCCCTTTCCTTTATCTGTAATAATTGTTATATTATCCGTGTTATTGACTTTTGTATCATTTTTTAATAGCCTATCATATTTTAGTATGACATTCTACCTCATATATTTTTATAAAAAAATATAAGCCAATACCAAGTATCAGCTCACATTTTTACTCTTTCATTTTTCTTAAAATACGCTGTATGCTCTTCTTTGATAGATAATATTTACAGGCTAGTTCTGAAACCTTGCTTCCTGCAAGATAATCCTTGTAAATTTGTTGGTCACGCTTCAAAAGTTCCTGCTTAATTTGTGTGCCTGTTCCCCATGTCTGCCTCCTAAACAATATTTTTTAGAATAGCATTGGCTATAACAATTTTATTGCAATAGCCAGTGCTATGCAAACATAACATATCGTCTCATATACAAATTTCCTTTTTAAACGTTCTTTCACCGCGCTGGTTTTGAAAGAATTTTATTAATATTTAGCAAAAACAACGTCATCGCAGTAAAGGCTGAAAGCACATCGGATATTGGCTCAGCAAAATACACACCGTCAACACCCATAAAAAATGGAAGTACAATTGCCAATGGCACAAGGAGTATGACCTTTCTAAGCATGGCTATAAAAAGTGAAATCTTTGCCTGCCCTAATGCTAAAAATGTTGGCTGTATTGCCATCTGCACACCAAATATCAACATTCCGCACATAAATAAGGGCATCTTTTCCACAACAATGTCAATTACAACAGTTTCTTTTGTGAATAACCGCCCAAAAAAAGCAGGAAATATCATGACAATTGCAGTTGCAACTAAAGAAAAGGCTGTACTTACCGCAATCATTCTTCTATAGGTCTTTTTTACTCTATCAAAATTTCCTGCTCCATAATTAAAGCTTATAATTGGCTGGATTCCTTGTGTAAAACCGCTTAACGGAGCAGACATAAACTGCATAACACTCTGCATAATCGTAAGAGAGGCAACATAGTTATCTCCCCCATAATTTTGCAAGCCTCGATTCATCACAATGGATATCAAACTTTCAGTAGCTCTCATAATAAATGGTGAGATGCCAAGCGCACAAACATTTTTTATAATGGCTGTATCTGGCTTCATATACTTGACCTTCAAACGCAATATAGCACGCTTTCCCATCAAAAATCCTACAATCCATATACCTGAAACAGTCTGTGATATAACCGTTGCTATAGCAGCTCCCTTGACACCTAACCCAAACAGAAATATAAATACAGGGTCTAGGACAATATTTAATATAGCGCCAATAAGAACCGATATCATAGCTATCTTTGTATTGCCTTGTGCTATAATATACGTATTTAATCCTAATGCCAATTCTACACTTAATGTCCCAATCAAATACCATGAAAGATATTCACGAGCATATCCTATGGTGTCTTGACTGGCACCAAATAAATATAACAAAGGTTCCTGCCATATATAAAAGACAGCCATCAAAATAAAACTAAAAACAATTAGCAAAAAAGCACCATTGCCTAGTATCTTCTCAGCTTGCTTTTTATCGCCCCTCCCATATGCAATGGATGATAAAGGTGCTCCGCCTGAACCAACAAATGCAGAAAACGCAGATATAAAGGTAACAATTGGCAGTGCAATGCCCACTCCTGTAAGAGCTGTTGAACCAACGCCCTCAATATGTCCTATATATATCCTATCTACAATGTTATATAAAATATTGATAACCTGTGCAATAATCGTTGGCACAGCCATTGCAAACATCAACTGGTTTAAATTTCCTTTGCTTAAACGTTCCTCCTTTGTCATAGACTTATAACTCATATAAATCCTCCATTCCAAAAAGCAGTGTAAGTATTTGTGCAAATATTGCCGCAGCAAACTTTATTTGTAATATCTTGGCACAAGTAGGCAATAAATTTGTTTATGAAAAAATCTATACACCAGCATTATCTTTTACAACAATCACCTCAACACATCAAACGATGCATTATTCATCAACCTTTTTATTTGGTCAACACTCGTAATGTTTGTATCGCCTCGTATAGCATGTTTCATTACAGAAGAAGCAACCGCAAAATTAACTGTATCTTCTGCACTCATATCATCTTGCATCAAAGCATATATCAAACCTGAAGAAAAGGCATCGCCTCCTCCAACACGGTCTACTATCTCAAAATTAATTGTTTTGCTCTCATATGTTTCACCATCTGCATAAAAAAATGCTTTCAAGGAATTGTTGCTTCCTGAATGAACATATCGAACAGTTCTAGCGATTGCCTTCATATGATACTGTTTGTCAATTGCTCGAAATACCCTGTCCATATCTTTAAATGATGGGTCCATCGTCAATCCATCTTTTACATCAGTACCATCTTCCCTATATACATGAATTGGCTCAATACCTATCAAGACATCAACATATTGAAGATATTTGCTAAGAACATCTCTTGCTGTTGAAAATGACCATAAGCTGCTTCTAAAATTAGGGTCAAAACTTACCGTAAGACCTAATTTTTTAGCTGCCTTAACTGCTTTGTCAATCAGTTTTCTGCAATTATAGGAAAGGGCTGGTGTTATACCGCTAAGATGCAGCCAATCATACTCTTTCAAAATTTTTTCAAAATCAACATCTTTATAATCATACTCCGCAAATGCAGACGAACCTCTGTCATAAATAACTTGTGACGGTCTTACGGAAACACCTTCTTCAAGAAAATAAATTCCCATTCGTCCCTCTGATTTAATAATTTCTTTTGTATGTACATCATTTGATTTTAAATAATTAATTGCTGATTTACCAATATCTGAATTTGGCAAAACTGTAAAAAATGTGCTGTCCACACCAAGATTTGCAAGTGACACAGCAACGTTTGATTCTGCTCCACCATAATTTGCTATATAATTATGTGTAGATACAATCTTTTCATAATTAGGTGGTGATAATCTTAACATTAATTCTCCAATAGCAATAAATTTCATAAACCATCGTCCTTTCACTATATTGATATTATTTTGTGTGATTTTTAAATCTCGCAGCTTGTTGCAATTTTCATGTAAATTTTTACATTTTTATACAAAGTTTACCTTACAAACTTTTATCACAACTTTACTGTAGTCATTGTATCATAAATATACGTTGATATCAATTCACAAAGCATTTTGCTAATCTCTCTACTTTTTATATTGTCAATTCTATCCTATAAGCCATTTTTAAACATAATTTTACTATCCATTTATATATTAACAAAAATATTTTTATTTTTCAACAAAATAAGACCAATTTTATTATCAATATCAACTGCCATTGTATTCATTCTTATCAAGATAATAATCTTCTATACACATAGTTGGAATAGAATGAAGACGGTTCGTATAAAATAATAAAATACAATGATAAATTTTTTAATCTTATCCGAAAGTCTCCGTTTAGAAAACAAAAATTTAATCTGCCTATTTAAAAAATGATGCAAAGTAATAAGGAGATTATAAGCAACCAGCAAGACAAATTTTGAATATTGGATTGACTTTATTGCAATTTCCTATTTTATAAATAAAAATATCAATTAAGAAAATAAAAGGAGGAAGCCATGTGTACAGCAGCAACTTATGAAACAAAAGACTTTTATTTTGGACGCACACTTGATTATGAAATTTCTTATGGTGATGAAATCGTAATAACACCACGCAATTATTGTTTTAATTTCCGAAATGTCGGCATTATCAATAATCATTATGCAATTATTGGAATGGCTCATGTCGTCGAAAATTATCCGCTATATTATGATGCAATAAATGAAAAGGGACTTGGAATGGCTGGTCTGAATTTTGTCGGCAATGCTGTTTATAAAGAAGTGGACAAGTACAAGTACAATATTGCTACTTTTGAATTTATATCTTGGATTTTGTGTCAATGTGGAACCATAGAAGAAGCAAAAGAACAATTAAATCTAATGAATCTTACAAATCCACCCTTTAATGAGGAGCTTCCAACACCACAGCTTCATTGGATAATTGCTGGACATGGCAAATCTATTACTGTGGAATCAACACAAACAGGAATCAATGTCTATGATAATCCTGTTGGTATATTGACCAATAATCCCCCATTTAATGAACAAATGTTTAATCTTAATAACTATATGGCTCTTACTACTGGTCAGCCACAAAATAATTTTTGCAGCAAACTGCCGCTGCATACCTATTGTCGTGGTATGGGTGCATTAGGGCTTCCAGGTGATTTATCTTCCCCATCACGTTTTGTAAGAGCTTCTTTTGTAAAAATGAATTCTATTTGTGGTGATTCTGAAATGGAAAGTGTCAACCAATTTTTTCATATTTTAGGAGCTGTTGAACAACAAAAAGGCTGCTGTAATCTTGGTGATGGAAAATATGAAATCACATATTATACTTCATGCTGTAATACCCAAAAAGGTATTTACTATTATACCACTTATGAAAATCACCAAATTTCTGCTGTCAATATGTACCATGAAAATTTAAATTGTTCCCGTTTAATTCGATATTCGCCCATCAAAAAAGAGCAAATTCGGTTTCAAAATTAATATATATTTATACTAAATATTATTTAATTTTAAAGCAGTTGGGGCTGTTGCAAAACAGAAAGCGCACATTATATATAGTAGTTATAACAGCAAAATAAAATATATATGGCACTTGAAATTCTTTTTGCAACAGCCCGCTACTTCTGTCTAATCTTATTGTCCCTTTATAGACTTTTTAAACAAGAAAGTCCCTACCCCCACTTATGCCTTTGCAGCATTGAAGTGGAGGGGGAGGGACTTCCTTAATGAGGTTAAAAAGCAAAGGTCTTTCCTGATAAGGGTTAAATTTTATTTTGTAATACCTTCTGTTTTATAAATAAATTTAACACTTCCCTTTACATCTTGAGATTTTCCCGCAAATGACTGATAATCATTTCCAAGCTCTGCAACTTTTTTAATGGTATCTATGGCTTCATTCATATCATTATTTATCAAATCTGCAATTTTGCTTATACCTGTTGTATTAAATTCCACCATACCATCCTTTAATGTTATTGCACCTTCATTTAATTGACCAACTCCGTCTGCAAGTGTATTTGACGCATCCAAAAGTTGTGATGTGCCATTCTTTAAATCGTTCGTACCTGTCAAAAGCTGTGATGTTCCGTTTTTCAAATCCTCTGTGCCTGTTAAAAACTGTAATGTACCGCTCTTTAGACTGTTCGTGCCTGCTTTAAGCTGCAATGTTCCTTTCTTTAAATCATTAGCACCTGTCAAAAGCTGTGATGTTCCTTTCTTTAAATCATTAGCGCCTGCCGTAAGCTGTGAGCTTCCAGCCTGCAAATCAGCAGCTCCTTTATTTAATTTATCATTGTTTGCTTTTAACTGCGACAATCCAGATTGAAGCTGTGTTGTTCCTCCTGACAATTGTGCGGCACCTGCCTGAAGCTTAAATAACGCCGAACAAAGCGTATCATTTTTTATCTCTTTTATGCTCTCCTGTGTAAGCCCTTCAAATGTACCAATACCTGCTTGAAGTTTTTGTGCGCCATTGCTTACTTCTTTTCCTCCATCAGATAAATCTTTTAAACTTTGTGAAAGAGAAACATTGTCATTTTCAGCACCAGAATATACCTGATTTAATGCAGTGGCAACACTGCCGTTTCCTACTGCGCTCACCAAAAGCTGCATCTCCTTCATATAGGCATTACTAACAGAAGTTACCGCACCCTTACTTGCCTGATTGATTGCTGTATTAAGCTCACCAAGAACATCATTATAGCCAACTGCTGCCGCATAGGAATCCATATACTTTGCAATTAATCCAGTCACATACTCTGTATCTGTAAGATTGCCCTCTAAGTCTGTTGCTGGCGTAATATCTGCAAGTTGTATATCTTTTCCCGATGCCGCCTTAATACCTTGCGCAATCTTTTTAAGATTATCATTAATACTTCCTGCTCCCATATTGGTTGTTGCAAGCGTTTCTATAGAAGAAGCTTGTGTTATGGATTCATTATATTTTGCTCCATAAGACTGTGCATTTTGTTTAATCTGAGCAAAAGATTCTGTCATCATTGCACCAAGCGTATCAATCCCTGTACTAAGTTTTCCAGCTCCAATACTAAGCTGTGCAACCCCTGTTACAATTTGCGTTCTCATGCTTTCAGAATACGCATTAATACCAGCCAGCAACTGACTTGCACCTGCATCAACTTGAATACTTCCGTCCGATGCCGCCACAACACCTGTTGTATATTCACTAATACCAGACTGTAATGCGTTGCTTCCTTCGTAAAGCTGTACAGTTCCATTTTTAAGAGTACTCACGCCATCATCAAGTTGTGTTGCCCCACCTTGTAAAGTACCCATACCATCATCTAGCTGTACAGCTCCATTTTGTAAGGTATCTACA
This sequence comes from uncultured Lachnospira sp., assembly GCA_910589305.1. Classification (GTDB taxonomy): domain Bacteria; phylum Bacillota; class Clostridia; order Lachnospirales; family Lachnospiraceae; genus Lachnospira. Next base: position 56,461 of record CAJUTV010000014.1, read on the forward strand.
CCTTCATTAAGCTGTGCTGCACCACCCTGCAAAATGTTTGCTCCATCATTAAGTTGTGTTGCTCCTTCCTTCAAAGCACTTGCGCCATCATCAAGCTGTGCAACACCATCTTTTAATTCTGGTACTTTATCATATAAAGCAGAAACACCATCTGCAAGCTGTTTTGTACCATCTTCTAACTGATTTCCAGCAGTAGTTAATGTATTGACTTTATCTGTAACTTTATCAAGATTCAGTTCATCAAGGTTTGCAGCAGTAAAAGCATTACTTGTTGCAACGGACATTGTCATATCAAGCTCAAAGTCATTTACATCAGCCGTCACTTCAAAATATTGCGGTATATCTATATCTGCTAATTTACCATCAAAACTTAAATTCAAGCTTTCTTTTAATCCTGGCATTGTAATGCCAACTACTATATTTCCCTTGTCGGATTCAATCATTTTTCCATTAGTAACTTCAATATTGCTAAATTTATCCGAAGATAAAATCATACCCGTTATCATTGTAAATGGTACATACGCCTCTTTCGTCTTATCATTTACAACAATCTGTTTTTTAAGATTATTGGTATAATCAAATCGGATTTTTACTTTACCGCTTTTTCCTGCAAGCTCATCTGCGGATATTTCTTTATCATTAAGATAATATTTTACATTCATTGTCACAGGTGCTTCCTCATTATATGTTCCCTGATACGTGATGTCTTTTCCATCAGCACTCCATGTAACTTGACTGCCGCTTGTTTGAAAACTCTCATCTCCATTAATATTTTTAACATCCTTTAAATTCGTTGTATCATTAATTGTTGACGCTTTTGAAGCATTTTTTAATTTTTCATTCACAATTAATTTATTTTGTTTACCTGTGGCATCTGCAAACACATAAACAGTTTCTTCCTTACGATTTTCCTTAGAAGAAGTCGTATTTACACTTTGAAATAAGGTATCATTTAATATTTCTTCTAATGAACTGATATTTCCACCATTCTGTGAAATTTCAACAAGATTATCCACAGACATACTCACATTATTTGACTGACAAGCAGTCAAACTCATTGCCATTATAGAAGCACATAATAAAACAGATGTATATTTAAATAATTTTTTCTTAATCATAACTATATTCTCCACCTTTCACACTTTTTTGAAAAAATCCAACACTTGAATGAATAATTACTTTATCAAATACAACAAACAACGAAGGAAGTACAAAAATAACAATAAACATACTAATAATTGCACCTCGCGCCATCAACATACATAATGAACCAATCATATCAACACTAGATATCAAGCCAACGCCAAATGTTGCTGCAAAAAATCCCAATGCACTGACAATAACAGAAGGGATTGACGTTGACAATGCTGTACAGATAGCTTCCTTCTTTTCACAGCCGCTATATCGCTCTTTCTTATATCTTGTCGTTATTAAAATAGCATAATCAACCGTCGCGCCCAATTGTATTGTTCCAATAACGACCGATGCGATAAATGGAATCGTTGTATTTAGGTAATATGGCAGTCCCATATTTACAAATATAGCAAACTCAATAGCTGATACTAAAATAACAGGAAGCGAAATTGACCGAAATACTAATAAAATAATTACAAATATTGCTCCAATTGACACAATGCTGACAATTTTAAAATCTCTGTCTGTAATCGTAATCAAATCTTTTGTACAAGGAGCTTCGCCTATAACCATTGAAATATGGTCATATTTCTTAGCAATCGCATCAACCGCATCTATTTGTGCATTAATCTTCTCAGAAGCAATTTTATAATCCGATGCAACCATTATAATTTGATGATAATCTCCTTTTAGTTCATTTCTAATTGTTGATGGAATAAACTCCTGAGGCAGTTCATTGCCAACGACTGAATCAAGGCTTAATGCAAATGTTATACCGTCCAATTGATTTATTTCATCTACCATTTTATTGACTTCTTTACTTGATAAATTGGTATCTGCAAGAATCATATACATGGAATTTATATCAAAATTTTCTTCTAATTTTTTATTGGCAATGGTACATTCCAAATCTTCTGGAAGGGTACTTGCCAAATCATAGTAAACTTTTGTGTTATTGTATCCGTAAATTGCTGGAAAAAGCAAAATCACAAACAGTATTAAAAAAAGATAACTTCTTTTTATAACAAATCCTGCAACTTTATCAAATCTTGCAGGGAGTAATTCTTTGTGTGTTGTTTTTTCTAAGGCTTTGTCAAATGTAAGTATCATCGCTGGCAATATCGTAACACAGCCAATTACGCCAAATATAACGCCTTTTGCCATAACAATACCCAAGTCTTTGCCCAATGTAAAACTCATAAAACACAATGCAATAAAACCTGCTACTGTTGTAATGGAAGAACCAACGACGGATGTAATTGTATTTCCAATTGCATGTGCCATCGCTTCCTTATGGTCGTTTGGATAATCATTTTTCATTTCTTTATAGCTATGCCATAAAAAGATAGAATAATCCAGTGTCACACCAAGCTGTAATACTGCCGCTAATGCTTTTGTTATATAAGACACCTCTCCTAAAAAAATATTAGAACCAAGATTATATACAATTGCCATACCAATACTTAACATAAAAAATACTGGTACAAGAAAGGAATCCATAAACAATGCAAGAACAATACATGCAAGAATAACTGCAATTGCAACATATATTGGTGTTTCTTTTTCAGACAGCGACTTTGTATCAGTTACCACTGCGGACATACCACTTACAAAACACTGTCCATCTGTAACTTTTCGTATATCCTTAATTGCTTCCATCGTAGAATCACTTGAAGTTGTATCTTCAAAAAATATAGCAAACATTGTTGCATCGGTTTCATAGTTATGAAACTGCTTTGAATATTTTTCTGGAAGTATCTCTAATGGAAATGTTCCTGCAAGATGATTATATGATATCAATTTAGCAACGCCATCTATATCTGCAATCTTATCTTCCAATTGATTTAAATCATTTCCTTCGATTCCCTCTGTAATTAAAATTGCATATGCTCCTTTTTGAAACTCATCAAGAAGAATATCCTGCCCCTGCATGGTGTCAATTTCCTTAGGCAGATAATAAAGAATATCATAATTGACACGCGTCTTAATATAGCCAAACGCCGCTGGAATTAAAAGCAAAAAACTTGCAACTAAAATAGGAATCCTAATCTTGACAATGGCTCTACCGATTTTTTCCATATTCTAACCTCATTTCTGCACTGCTTTTGCACAATAAACAAAAAGTTTTTACAAGTTTGTGACAAGCAGCGCACAGACACAAATCTTGCAGTTAAAAATTTTTAACCTCCTACATAAAAAATAATTCTTTTAGCTGTATTTTTAAAAATGACCATTAGTCATTTATATTGTGCATTATACCACAAAATGACTAACGGTCAATATTTTTTATAAAATATTTATTTTTATTTATCTTTTTATTTATTTCTCTAAGTAATAAGTCATGAACTATATAAATGCTTGATGAATATTGTGAAGTCAATCCCTTAACAATCATATGACAAACGTATATTTTAAACTTTTAAAAAGCAAAAAAAGGTGCCGCCTCAACGATTTTCAATCGTTAAAGCGACCACCTTAAATTTTATTTTTTATAAAAAGCTATTGTTTATAAAATATTATTATTTCTGTCCAAGTACAATATCCATTTTTGCACAATATTTTACAAGAAGAACGGCATCTGTACTATCTATCTTACCATCTACCTTAACATCTGCGGCTTTCTTATTGTACTGAACATCCATCTGAGCACATACTTTCTTTATAAGAACAGCATCCAAAATATTTACTTCACCATCATCATTAAGGTCTCCATACATAAAGTCATCTGAGCCTTCTCCAACTTGTACTGAAAGTCCTTTTACAGTCCAGTTAAAGCCTGCCATCTTATCATAGCTTCCCATGCCTTCTTCTGCTTTCCACCATGTATCACCAGCCTGTACTGTGATTGTATGTGACTTTGTAAGGTCAAGTCCTGTTAATGTGTATGTTGTATCTGTAGTTGTTTTTGTTCCATTGACTGGATTGAATGCTTTTGTATTTTCATCTGCATATACTGGCACTCCATCTACATATACTCTATAACCACCAACTTTTGTATCATCTGTAGCTGCTGGCCATGTTAATACAACATCACTGCCTTTTACTTCTGCTGTCAATTTTGCATCTGCTGCCCACACTGGAGCCTTATAGTCATAATTCTTAAGTGTTTCAACAGTTGCTTCTGGATACTTATACTCAACACCAGCATCTGTAAATGCAACAATCTGTACCTTATTGTTTATACCTGGTGTAAGACGTCCTACCTGACTTGTTACTGTATCAACGGTTGTATACTTTGAAATCTGATAGTTGTAAAGTGTTTTGATATAATTTCCATTTGCATAAATCTTATAACCACGTACTCTTGCATCCTGCTTTGAAACATTTGTCCATGTACCATGTGCACATGTATAAATTGCACTTGCAAGACTTACCTTAGTATCAGCAGCTTCAATAGCACCTGTATCTTTATCTCCGTCAACGGTAATTGTTGTCTCACCAACAAGTGTCTTATTTATACCTGTTGTTGACATACTGTTTGCATTATCGCCTTTTTCACTTACATATACCTTAAACGTATAGGCTACTCCTGATGATAATCTGCCAATTGTAGCTGTTGGGTCTGTAATACCATCAATTGTATCAACTTTTACACCATCAACATAAGTGTCTACACCATAAAATACTGGTGTATCATTTGTTACAGGTGTCCATGTCAATTTTACTTTACGTTCTATTCCACCTGAGCCTGTTGAACCACCACTTGTTGAACCATCTGTTGGTGTGATAAGTGACTGTGCATCATCAACTGGTTTATCAAAGTAAATACCATAAATCATTGGCTTAGAGCCTTGTGCATAAAAGTAATATTTATTGCCTGCCTTTAAGTTAAATGTCATCACACTTTCAATAGCATTAAGAGCAGTATCTTTTTGTGTTGCAGTTACATTCGCACCATCTGGCGACTCTACAAACCACCATTGTTTTGCACCTAATATTCTTGAATGTAATGTAACTGAGCAATCAACCTTAGGTGAAAATACATATGTTGCTGTTCCGTTATCAGGTACCAAACCGCCTGCATTAGCTGCTGTATTTGCCTGAATAAATTGTGTATATGTTATACCATCAATTGTCTTAGGCTCTTCTGGTGTAGGTAATTCACTTAATACTAAAACTGGTGTGTCTTCAAGTGTTGTCACTGTTCCATATACACCTGATGCTGTACCATGTTCTTCTTTGGCAATAATACCTTTAGAGATATCAACCGATTCTCTCTGAAGTTGTACCTCTGGCTCTTGTTCTTCTATTATATACGGAGCAAATGTAATTCTATAAATCTCTGCTCCCTTATTACTATAAATATAGTATGATTTACCTGCTTCAACTTTTGCAGTTGTAATATTATAGTCATCTCCTGATAATTCATTATTATATTGAGCTACTACTTTTCCATCAGAATCAACTACATAATAACTCTTTGCACCTTTTGCATGATGTAAAACATTAATTACACCATCTTTGTCTGCATCATATTTAATATATGCGCCACCTGTAGGAATTGTACCCATTGATGCCACTTCAGGAAGGTCATTCGTTGATACAATATTGTCAACAGAACCAAATCCATCATTATACTCAGGATGATTTTTCTTAAATCCACCTGAAGCTTTTGAAGACCAAGTACTGCCATTAGTTGTAAGACCATCTTTTGTTGTTGTTGCTGGTGCATCATATATTTTTGAAACTGCACCAACTGTCACCTTTACAGCTTTCAAAAATGAAATTCCATAAACCTGACCTGTTTCTCCATTAGCATAAATATAATATGTCTTGCCAGCCTTTACTTTAAATTCAAGTACAGTATTATCAACAGGCTGACCCTCAGCTACATCTTTGCTAGCCATTACATTTCCATCTGAATCTACTACAAAAAATTTCTTTTTAGGACTTGTTTTTGAAGCCACACGAAGTTTACCATTTTGTGTTGCTGTATATGTAATATAACATCCAGAAGCTGGTATTGTTCCTTTACTTTGTGTAGCTGCATCTTTATCCATTGCCTTTACACCGCCAGCTTTAGCTGCTTTTCCTGTACCAAATTCCTCTTGAAGTTCAGCAGGAACAGCATCCCCACCATCAGTCCACTTTGACTCTGTAGCAGTACTTGTATCATTAACATCTTTCTTATAATATGTGTTAAGTCCAGCAGCTTCTTTATTTTGAGCAGCAACGATATCAGCTCCTGTCCAAGTCTTTACAAATTGATACTGCACAGAAGAATCATCTGGCTCTTCATCATCGCCTTCATCACTAGGAACCACATTCTCAGCAGTTATTTTATTATCTGTTACTACAATTGGGCTCATTGCTGCATTCATCTTATCTGTATAAGCATTTAATGATTCCATTGTTGTTCCCTGGAAGATAAGATTATTACAATACTGAAGATTACTCCATGCCTTGTCTGTCTTAGCACTTACTGCTTTACTGTTGTATGAAACAGTCTTAACATTGTAAAATACTGAATTGTCACATCCAATCAATGTCTCCCAACCAGCTTTATTCTTATAAGAACCATTCACACCTACATCACCAAATGTAATGTCTTGGAAGTATAAGTTATGATGTGAATGTAATGGCTTTGAAGGTGAACCAACTGGGTCAATATCCGCCAATACTTGTATTGTATTTTGAACAACTCGATTTACTGTAACATTGTATGAAGCAAAGTTATAGAACTCACCAATTTCTGCCCACTCTGTTGATGATGCTGAGTTCGGGTCACCATAACTTGTTGTAAGTACCCAACCTTGATTGGTATCTGCTACAGCACAGTCTCTCATCGTAATATTAGCACCAAAACCACCATTTGTAGGTGCTGATTTAAAACGGAATGCCATATCAATATGATTCATAACCGTATCTTCAAAAAGAACGTCCTGAATACCATTACCTGTATGACTTCCTGCTGCAAGTCCACCATGTCCTTCACGTATAAAATTATCAAACATCCAGATTTCTGAGTTTGTCTGAATGTTACAGTCTCTAGCGCCTTCACCAACCGATGAACCAAAACCTAAGTTATCATCACCTGTATCTGTAAAGTTACCCCAGCAGATAACATCCATTGAACAGCCAAATCCAAGTCCATCACCATTATTTCCATCAAATGAAAATACTTTTACATTTGTTGTGGCAATCTTTCTTGAATCAAGAATATTTACTGAATGGTTTGATGGGTTCTCAATTGTGATATCTCCAACATATACATTTTCACAGTTTCTCATAATAAGAAGACTTGAACGTGTAGCATACGCATTTTTAATATCTGATGAATTTTTATCAAGTCCCATTGCTGAAACGGCTTTGCTTGCTTGGTCTGATGTTTGTGCATCTATCAATGCTTGGATTTGTGCTTCTGTATATTTTCCAGTATTCTTAAGATACTTGTATGATGAATCTTTTGACTGAATACCTTGATAGAATACATTGATATTACCGCCGCCACAGTATCTTGGAAGTCCCCAAGTTGTCTTATCTGTTGGGTCACCTGACTGTGTATGTTTACCCTTATTTGATGTAAAACCATCTCCATCAATTGTTGAGCCTGAACCATACTTCCAGCCATTACCATACAATGTACCATTACCTGTTACACGAACATTTTTAATTGGTGCTGACTCATCTGCTGACATAGCATTGACAAGTCCCCAGCCTCTTGTATCTGTATAGAATGGATACATTAAAAATCCAATCTCAAAATGGTCACTGTTTGGTGATGCCCAAAGTGTACCATTGACTTCAAGTGTCATATCACTCTTTAACCAAAGTGCTCCTGTTACAAAGATTCCTTCTGGAACAACAACCTTGCCTCCTTCTGGACAAGCATCAATTGCTGACTGAATCGCCTTTGTGTTCTTTTCTACAAAAGCATTGATTGTATCATCATATGTTGTATAGCCTTCTGATGTTTCTGCACCAAAATCTTTAATATTAACAACTTCTGGTGTCTTTGTTGTTTTTTGCTTGATCTCCTTAGCCTCACCAAGTTCCTTGCCATCTTTATCAATAGCAACGACCTTGATTGTATATTCTGTATCTGGCTTCAGATTTGTTGCTCTAAATGAGTGGATATCGACATTAACCATCTCCACATCACTTTTTCCTTGTGTATTGTAGTAGTCATAAAAGGCTTCCATATATGTAGCTGTCCAAGCTGAATTTTTCTTGAAATTCTCTCTTGCTGTCTCCTTCAACTCGCCATTAACCCAAACCTTATAATCTGCTACATTATCATACTTTTCTGGCTTATTCCATACAACACCTATACTGGTATCATCATAAGCCAACACTGGAACTTGAAGGTTAGTAATATCACTGCTTCCCTTTGTTTTGTCAAACAATGGATTATCCAACGGTTTTGTTCCAAAAGTGTCACTTCCAATCACATCAAACACAGCCTTATCCACATATTTGTCGTGTCCGTCTGTTGTAGGAAGTCCTGCCGCAGTGGCAGTTGTTCCACCTAAACCAAAAGTGGACATAGCAACTGTTACTGACATAACAACAGATGCTATTCTCATCATTCCTCTTTTCATAATGCCCCTTTCTTTATGTCTTGTCTACAATTACTGCTCCATAATAGAATACATTTTAAAGTATAAAGACATAATAATAAAAATTATACAACTTTTGTAAACCCATTTTACACAAGCTTACTATAAATATATATATATTATAGCATTTTGTCAATTATACAATCAATTAAATTATTATTTTTATTAATTTTCAACAAAAAATCTGTTAATTCTTATCAGTTGTCCTAAAAAATCTGTTAGTTTTTGTTAAAAGATTATAATCTTATCAACCCAAAACAAAATGAATTATAAAATAACTTTAAAAATATTGTTCATAGCTCTATTTTTTGATATAATAATTAATTAAGTAATTGTAGTATATTCCTTGCAGATTAGAATGCCCAATACAAATAGGAGGACATCATGGGAAAAATTGAAATCAATAAAAAAGCAAAGATGACCTCTTTGCTTGATGCCGCATATAAATTATTTACTACACAGGGAGTTAATAAAACGTCTGTATCTGAAATTTCTAAAGAATCTGGTATTGCTAAAGGGACATTTTATCTATACTTTAAAGATAAATATGACATTCGCAACAAATTGATTTCACATGAATCAAGCAAGCTTTTTACTGCTGCAAAGACGGAATTGCTCCATTACCAAAAAGACCATAATATATCTTTTGAAGACCAGATTATATTTATCGTTGACCATATTGTAAATGCTCTTAATGCAAATCAATCCCTTCTTACCTTTATTTCTAAAAACTTAAGCTGGGGTATCTTTAAACAGGCATTAACAAGTAACATCAGCGATAATGACATTAACTTTAAACACGTTTTTGAATCCATGATTAATGAATGCGAACAACCTATATATGAACCAGAAGTTATGATTTTTATGATAACAGAATTAGTTAGTTCAACCATTTATAGTGCTATATTGTATAAAGAACCTGTTGACTTAGAACATTTAAAACCCCACTTATATAGCGCAATACGAGGTATTATACAATCTCATATGTGTACAAGCTGTTAAATCTTTTCTTTATATTAATATAAATCACATAGCATTATTCAGGCCCATATATATATAAACTGTTAAATATTTCCTCTATTGTAACATAACTTATATGGCATTATTTAGACTCACATGTATACAAACTTTTAAGAAGTGCAATTTCTTTAGCATATCCATCAAATTCATTTGGTGTCTCTAAATAAAAAGGCAATTCTTTAAGAGCAGCATTATTAATAATAGAATTAAACGTTTGAACGCCTATACTTCCTTCCCCAATCTTTTCATGTCTATCCTTATGACTGGCAAATGGATTCTTAGAATCATTTAAATGGATTGCTTTTAATCGCTCCAATCCTATAATTTCATCAAATTCTTTCAAAACGGCATCTAAATTACCAACAATGTCATAACCTGCATCATAGATGTGACAAGTATCAAGACAAACGCCAATATGGTCTTTTAATTCAACACCATCAATAATCTGTCTGATTTCTTCAAAAGTTCGTCCAACTTCAGAGCCTTTTCCAGACATTGTCTCTAACAATACTTTTGTTGTCTGGTCTGGTTTAATAGATTCATTTAACATCTCAACAATATATTTTATGCCTGTCTGCACACCTTGTTTCATATGGCTTCCTGGATGAAAATTATACATATTGTTTGGCAAATATTCCATTCGTTCCAAATCATTTGCAAACGTTCTTTTAGCAAACGCTCTGATGTCTGGGTCATTAGAACAAGCATTTAATGTATATGGTGCATGAGCTAAAATAATATCAATGCCTTTTTCCTTTGCAAACTCCTTAAAATCACTGATATCTTTCTCATCTATTGTCTTTGCAGAACCCCCTCGTGGATTTCTTGAAAAAAACTGAAACGTATTGCCTCCTAGCGCGATAATTTCCTTTCCCATATTTAAAAATCCATTTGCCGTTGATAAGTGACAGCCTATTTTTAACATACTTTTACCTCTTTTATTTATCTTTTTTTATCATAATATCATTCATCTTTGTATTTTTATTCAAGTTTTTCTTAAATATCCTGCATTGTTAAATATCAATTACCAATTATCAATTACTAATTATATATATTATAAATTTTAAAAAATCATAGTGCTATCATATTAAATTTTTATACTTCATATAGAATTTATCTAAATCAACTTATAACTACATCATAGTTAAGCGGATATTCGCAATCCGCTACGCTACTTGCTCGGGTGTTTGACACCCTAACCTCATAGCTACTATCGTAACACAAGTCCCCACCCCCCACTTATGCCTTTGCAGCATTGAAGTAGGGGACTTCCTTGATAAGGTTAAAATCTTAATTTTCACAATTATCTAACAATTCATTATATATGTCCCGTTTAGAAACACCTCTGTCTTTTGCTGCAGCTTTCATTGCTTCTTTTTTATCCATACCACTATCCATATACATTTGAACATGTTTTGCCACACTCATTGTATCCCATTGCTGTCTACTTTCCTTAATGAGTGTTTCTTTTGATTTTCCTGCAATTACAAGCACATATTCGCCTTTTGGCTCATTGGACTGATAATACTCAAGTGCCTCTTCAAAAGTTGTTATCATAATATTTTCATATTTTTTTGTTAGTTCCTTACATATTGATAATGTCCTATCTTGTCCAAAAACTTCTGAAAGCTCATGTAATGTCTTTATTAATCGATGTGGTGCTTCATATATAATTATAGTCCTTGTTTCATTTCTTAAAGCATCTATAATAAAATTTCTTTCTTTTTTATCTGTTGGCAAAAATGCTTCAAATACAAACCTTCTTGTCGCTTGTCCCGACATTGTTAAAGCCGTAACACAAGCGGCTGCGCCAGGCAAAGATGTGACTGTAATTCCTGCTTGGTGACATTGTTTTACTAACTCTTCACCAGGGTCGGATATTCCTGGTGTTCCTGCATCGGTAATTAACGCTATATTTACGCCTGAATAAAGTTTATCAACCAAAACTTTTGCCTTTTCAAATTTATTAAATTCGTGATAACTTGTCATAGGTGTTTTTATATTAAAATGATTTAACAATTTAATACTATTTCTTGTATCTTCTGCTGCTATCAAATCAACTTCTTGAAGTGTTCTTAATACCCTATAAGTAATATCTTCCAAATTTCCTATAGGAGTAGCACACAAATATAATGTTCCTTTCAAATTCTATCCTCATTTCTATATTTTTCTGCACTGCTTTTTTAATAATTTTTAGTTAAAATTTTTAGCTATTGCTAACAGCTTTTATTTTTATAAGCTTGTATATTTTATAAATATATTTATTTTAAAAATATAATTTTTAATGTTTACAATATTACTTTTGTCCTCAAACTTTATTTTTCATTATACATCTGTAACAATTCATCTGTATAACTTCCATCACGATTATATACAATTAATGGCGGTAATGTTTGAAGCTGTCTATTCCCGCATTTTACTGCTTCAATCAGCACCATATTTGCATCTTTGTCAGCATAAGGGTGAACCATTCTTATTACTTTAGGTTCTAAATGGTATTGTTCCATCAGCAAAAACAATTCCACAAGCCTGCGCGGTCTATGTATCATATACATATGCCCTTTAACCTTCAAATGCTTTGATGCTTCTCTAATAATATCTTCTAAAGTACACAATATTTCATGTCTAGCAATTGCCTTAGCGCTCTCAGGATTAACAATACCATGATTTTCATTCATATAAGGCGGATTACATGTTATCACATCATACAATGTATTTCCAATCAATTCTTTTAAATTATTTACATTTCCTTTTATCATATGGATATCTTGTGATAATCCATTTAATAAAACATTTTTATTTGCCAAAATATAACTTGTTTCTTGAATTTCAATACCAGTATAATGTACCTTTTTTTCAGGATTTTTTCCTTTGATAAGAATGGGTATCACACCATTTCCTGTACACATATCTAAAAGTATATTATTTTCTTCAACATGTGTAAATGAAGATAGCAATACGGCGTCCATGCCGAAGCAAAAACACGCCGTATTTTGTAGCAATTTATATCCATTGCATTGAAGGTCATCCAGTCTTTCATTCTCACCCATTTCATAATTTTTATCAATCATCATTTATATGAGAATTTCCTTCCTTTCTTTCCAGTTCTTCTAATGCCTTTAATTCTTTATCATTAATCTTATCATTTCCATTAAATTTACGTCTTGCCTTAAATTTTAAATCAGAAACACTATATTCTCTTATCTCTTTTTCATCATTATCCAAACTAACAATAACCTTTACTGTCTGTCTTAAAACACTGACGCTTGAGACTTCCCCTTTCATCTTTTCAGGAGTTGTCACCAAATCACCTACATTTGGCAAATTATTTGTCAATTCTGCATATGTTTCATTCTCATTATTTAAACAACACATTAATCTTCCGCATACACCTGAAATCTTAGTAGGGTTTAGTGATAAATTTTGGTCTTTTGCCATCTTTATTGAAACAGGGACAAATTCTGGCATATAGGTTGCACAGCACAATGGTCTACCACACACGCCAATTCCTCCCATAAGTTTTGCTTCATCACGCACGCCGATTTGCCTTAATTCAATTCTTGTACGAAACACCGATGCTAAATCTTTAACCAATTCTCTAAAATCAATTCTTCCATCTGCAGTAAAATAAAACAATACTTTATTATTGTCAAATGTATACTCTACATGAATAAGCTTCATATCAAGATTATGTTTTTTAATCTTCTCAAGACATATTTTAAATGCCTCTTTTTCTTTCTCTCGATTGATGGCTTCTTTCTCATCATCTTCATCTGTTGCAACCCTTATAACGGCTTTAAGAGGTTGTACAACACACTCATCTTCAATTTCTCTTATACCAAGCACAACATTGCCATATTCCACACCTCTGGCAGTTTCCACAATAACATGCTGTCCCACTACAATATCATCATACATTCCTGGCGAAAAGTAATAAATTTTACCTGCCTGCCTAAAACGCACGCCTATAACCTTTGTCATCTATTTATATTCTCCACTTCTCTTATAATTAATTCTAATAATATATTTTTTGTTTTTATAATTATTATCAACTTTTACTTCTATTCTTTTACATTATAAATTAACTGCACTATCTAAAAAAGTTTAGATATTTTTATAACCAACAATCCATTATAAAATAAATTTGCATTTTATATGCTTTTACTATCTATAATATACTATCAATAATAATCTTTTAATTGGATACTTTTACAATCCATAAGCAATTATAAATAATAAGCTTTCAATTTGTATACTTTTTCAATCTACAATTCACTATCAACATCAATCTTTTAATTGGTTACTTTTGCAATCTACAATTCATTATCAATATCAACCTTTTAATTGGTTACTTTTGCAATTAATAAACAATTACAAATAATAAGCTTTCAATTTGTATGCTTTTTCAACCTACAATTCACTATCAATACTAATTTTTTAATTGGTTACTTTTACAATCCATAATCAATTATAAATAATAAACTTTCAATTTGTATACTTTTTCAATCTACAATTCACTATCAATACCAATCTTTTAATTGGTTACTTTTACAATCCACAAGCAATTACAAATAATAAGCTTTCAATTTGTATGCTTTTTCAATCTACAATCTGCTATCAATAATAATCTTTTAATTTACATGGCATCTTTTATAGTCATTATCATAAGCTCAATGGTCAAATCAAATTTTACATTTGCTTTTAATCGGATTTTTACTTTATCAATAGCATTCAATATATCTTCCAATGCTAGATAAGAATATTCTGAAGAATGTGCCTTTATCAAAAGCAGCTCTTCTTTAAATATCACCATATTAGCATTATTTGTACTCTTAAATAACAACACATCTCTATACCACATGGCTATCAAATCAAGATAATCATCTATATTATTCTTATCGTTCATTATATTTTTAACTTCAGCTAATATCTGTGTTGTACTCATTTCTTTTGCATATTTTACAACTTTCAATACACTATCTTTTAGTTTTCCAAAATCGGGTGAGTCAATAGCTGTGATTGCCCGCCCAATATTTCCCTGTGCAAACGCTGCTGCAAACTGCATTTCATAATTGCTGATAGAATAGTGTTCTTTTATAAATTGTTCTACCAAAGCATCACTTATTGGCTTAAAATCAATTCTTACACATCTTGAAAGTACTGTCTGCAAAAATATATCTGCATTTGTTGTTAATAGTATAATAATTCCGTATTCTGGTGGTTCCTCAATCGTTTTTAAAAGTGTATTTTGTGCCTGAACAGTCAACTTTTCAGCTTCATCAACAATATATATTTTATATCTGCTATGATATGGTTTTATTTGTATATCTCCAATCAATTGCTCTCTTATATCATCGACACCAATACTGCCAACTTTTTCATGTTCAACCCAAATAATATCTGGCTGATTTTTAGAATCTGCTTGTATACATGAATGACACTTTCCACAAGGCTGTGCTTTGCCTTCTTCACATTGTAAAGCCTTTGCAAATAATGCTGCTATTGTTTTCTTTCCAGCACCTAAACCACCATTAAAGATGTACGCATGAGACACTTTTTTTAATTCAATACATTTTTGCAAATGTTCTTTTATATCATTATGTCCATAAATATCAGCATATGTACTCATACAATCACCATCCTTATAATAAATATTACCTTTATTTTATAATCCTTTTATATCTTACGTTGTTATATCCAACAATAACCCTCTAATATCATCAATTCTACTGACAATAGCAAGATGGTCTTTTTCTTCCTTCATAAGTTCTTCTGCCAAATCATCAAGATTTTTATCAACAAGCTTTACGATACCATACACCCTATGTCTGCCTCGCCTGTCAAGGAAGTTTTCTCTTGAAAACTCATGTGACCTTGACACAATCTCATTCATAAAACCTTTAACCAACTGGCGATACCTTCTCATATCTTTAATGTCCATGTGTTTTGCAATCTTATCACCTTGGTCATTAATTTGCTCTATCATATCTTTTAATTTAACTTGAAGGTCTTTTTCTTTAATATTACTTATTAAAGTAAACTTAAATTTCTCATCACTAGAAGATGAACTTTCCTGCTTATTTTCTATTTGCTGTTGTGCCATAGATACATCATTTATCTTAATATCCATAAAAATCCTCATTTCTGCGCTGCATTTTGTTTCGTAACTTTGTATCAAGCAACGCACAGATACAAAATGCTAACTAAATGTTATTTACCTTGTGAAATAATTTACCTTTCACACAAATCTCTATTAAACTTATTTATATAAAGGACAATATTTTTACTATATAAATAATATATTACTTTACATATAAATCAATCTATATAAAAACTTTTATTTTACAAATTTTTTGCTTTACACATTTATTCAAAATATAAATCTTTACAATCGCTTTATTATAGTAATTATAACATATTTTTCCAAAAAATACCAATAATACTATTATTTATTATATAAAAATAATCAAAAATATATTTTTATGATATATCACAATTTTTAATAGCTGATTTTATATTATTTATACAATCACTTAATTCTCCATTATTATAATATCTTACTTTAATATGATTTTTCTCAATATTTTCTTCGGCAAAATCTTTCATATCTGCAAGGTATCTTCTGCACATTTCATCATACCGCGGCTGTTTTTGTTTCATTTCTCTGTGCAATGCCCTGCTAAGACGTACTCCATCATCGACCTCTATGTATATCGGCAAGAAATGTTGATTTCCATAATATTGGCAGTATTTTTCATAAGCTTCAAGTGTGCCTATGACAATATACTTTTCTTTATTGTACAAATTAATTTGACCATCATCAACTGTAAAATATCGCCATACACCGCAAACTGTATCATAGCTTCTCATTTCAACAATCTTATTCTGTTTTATCATATCATCAGCAAATTCGTCTGTAACATAATAATACTCTACTCCATTTTTTTCCCCCACTCTCATAGGTCTTGTTGTATACATTATTATAGGTTTTAAATTTAATTCATCATCACTCAATAAATTTTTATATATCTTATCTTTGCCAGATGCACTTTTTCCCATTATAAATACTATTTCAGGCATAAAATATGTACCTCATTATATATCTCTAAATTTATTTCTTTGATACTTTTTTCTTCTTTCTTCTTTACATTATTATCTATATCAATAATATTTTTTATATTCATTTTATAAATTTCATTCTCATATTCAGCTTTATGCTTCAATAATTTATTATTAAAATTCTCATCTATCTCTAGCCCTATTACTTCCAGTCCATTTATGATTCCATCTGCAATTTTTTTAACAATATTTTCAGTAATAAGTTCACCTGAATTAATAAGATTAATACCTGGCGGATAAAAACAAACATTTTTGCATGCCACTCGTCCTATTGAATCTTTTAATTGTACAAGTTCACATTCTCCACAAAAAGCTTTATTTAAAGCATCATAAATAGTAGTATATATTTTTGCTTCTACTATATCACTATTTGAAATATCTTTTAAATCATTTGACATTTCTACTTCTTTTTTATCAAGATTTCTTAACGCATATAAAAATCTGTCATAATATTCATCTGTATCACAAACACTTGTCATTGCTATCACATAATGCAAGGAAGCCATTTCTAATTGTATGTTATAAATATCTTTTATAACATTATAAAATACTTTGCCATTTTTTATGCAAAGTACTATTTTTGAAATATCATCTGTATCTATTAATTTTATATAATGAAGTTTTTTTATTTCATTTCTAAGATTCAATAATCGATAAATATATCGTGCATACAATTGGCTTCCATCTTGTTCAATAATTGTTATACATCGGTCAATACTTGCCATAAGAATATAAGAAGGACTTGTTGTCTGATATATATTCCAATACATTTTTACTTTTTCAACATTTATATTATCACTGCATATATGTAACAATGCCGTTTGTGTCAATGCTGGCAATGTCTTATGGATACTTTGTATCACTAAATCTGCCCCACAACATACAGCACTCGCTGGAAATTCTTGATGAAAATGAAAATGTGCTCCATGTGCCTCATCTACAATTAAAATAGCACCATATTTATGTACAATATCCGATATTTTTTTTATATCGGATATCATTCCTTCATATGTCGGTGACGTAATAACAACGGCTGACACTTCCTTATTACTTATAAATAATTTTTGGATATCATCTGGATTAACAGCGCCATATATTCCACAATATGCATCTATTATTTTTGGATAAACATATAATGGTCTTAATTGATTAATATATATTGCATGAACAACAGAACAATGGACGTTGCGTGCAACAATAATTTTATCGCCACGATTTGTTGCGCCGCATATTGCAGACAATATCCCCGCACTGCTTCCATTAATTAAAAAAAGACTTTCTTTTGCCCCAAACAACTTCGCCGCTCTCTCAAATCCATATTTTATTATTCCAGCAGGATTATGAAAATTATCAAAACCATCTATTTCTGTTATATCAATACCATATGGATTTTGCATAGAACAAATATCCATATTTCGCTTTGCTCCGGGCATGTGCATAGGAACCATGTCATCATTTTTTAATTGTTCCAGTCTATCAAGTATATCATTCATTGCCTGTTCCTGACTTTAACCATATTATTTTTTATCTATTTGTATTTTTCACTTTAAATATATTTACTCATTTCATTTTCTATTAACCTATATAATATTGATAATTTATTAATAAAAACGATTTTTACCTCATCAGCAAAAAATTAAACTTGCCTGCTTAACAAATGCCATAAAGCAGCAAAAACTTATAAGCAAATGCTAAGCAGGTTGCAAATATTTGCTTGACTTTTAAATATATTCTTGCTTTACTCTTCAACAATAAGTTTTATTGTCTCTGTTGCTGTACTTCCAATTGCATCGGTTACTTTATATTTAATTTCATACTCACCTGCCTTATCAAACGTATATTTACCAATCGTTTGAATTTTTGCAGATATATCATTGCCACAGGTATCCACTGCTGTAACACCTTTTTTCAAATCCACTTTTACACCTATTTTTGTAGTAATATTTTTTGCATTTTTAATGGCTGCCCCTGACTTTAACCATGGATTATTTTCATTTGGGTCAGTAGGGTCCCAGCCTTTATTAGGACTATCTTCTGGAATTTTTATTGTCTCAGGCTTTCCGAGCGGTCCTGGATTACTTTCATTATCATATATCGTAACTTTTGTTCCTGATGGACAATTATCATATAACCACTTTACATCTCTTACACACATTCTTACACAGCCAAGTGATGCAAATGAACCAAGTTTATTAAATTCTCCCTCTTCCAATGTATTATTGTCTGTCGCCATATAAGGAACAGAATGAAACAAATAGCCTCCATCAATGCGAAACGCATAATGTCCATAGGTTCCATCTACCATAAGTCTCCACTCGTATTTATCCGTTGTTGTATAATTTTCACCAACAATTGTCTCATTGCCTTCGCGACCACAAGAAGCCGCAAAAGCTATAACAGGAATTGTATATGCTCCATCTTTATCAATGCCATAAACGGTCACACAATTGGCAGCTCTGTTAACCATAATAAAGTATGGTAATTGTACATCTTCTGGCGGTGTATAATTTACTTTTTCTTCTACAATTTCCTTATCTTCTATCCATACAACATCTTTAGCTGTTGTTGTTTCTTCTTGTGTTTTCACAGGTATTGGCTGTGTTTCGGCTGATTTAAAAAGACCATAATTAAAAATTTTCATTGATGCAATGATACCACACACTGCAATAATAAATATAATTAATATAATGGCTATTATTGTAGCAAGATTTCTTCTAAACCAACTTTTTCTCCTTCTAAGATATTTATAATTAATATTACCTTTACTCATAATTTCTCCATTCTTTATATGCGTATATTAATAATTTATTTTCTTGTTCAAATTTAAAATTATATTTTTTTAAGATTATGCTATTTATCAAATTTTATAGTTAAACACATATTCGCAATCCGCTACGCTACTTGCTCGGGTGTTTGACGCCCTAACCTCATAGCTACTATCGTAACGCAAGTCCCCATCCCCCCACTTATGCCTTTGCAGCATTGAAGTGGGGGACTTCCTTGATGAGGTTAAAATAATAATTTATATTTTTTTATTATGGTACATTGTGTAATATATTTTATTTTATAATACAATTTGCGGCTATTATATCATATTGATTTTTATTTGTAAATTTCTTGTGACATGCCATTATTCTACGCTGTATTTATAATTTCATTCTTAAAAAGGAATTATTGCAAAACAAATTTTTAATTATAACAAAATAGAGAATTATCTTCAAAAAGAAAATGCTTAAATTAATTAAATATATCAAAATGTTTTTACTAAATACACGACAATTGTTTTATAAAAAAGGATAAAAAATAAAATTTTCTATTATATAAAAAAAAGACATTGAAAATTTCAATGTCTTCTTACAATAATTAGTGCCTAGAGCCGGAATCGAACCAGCGACACGAGGATTTTCAGTCCTCTGCTCTACCGACTGAGCTATCTAGGCAAAGTGGCGGGAACAGGATTTGAACCTGTGACCTTCGGGTTATGAGCCCGACGAGCTTCCAGACTGCTCTATCCCGCTATAAAATTAATGGGCGGAGAAGGATTCGAACCTTCGAAGGCAGTGCCAGCAGATTTACAGTCTGCCCCCTTTGGCCACTCGGGAATCCGCCCAAAATATATATAGATAACAAATATGTTATCAAAGCCGACAGTCGGAGTCGAACCAACAACCTGCTGATTACAAATCAGCTGCTCTGCCATTGAGCCATGTCGGCAACAATGGGACCAATAGGGTTCGAACCTATGACCCTCTGCTTGTAAGGCAGATGCTCTCCCAGCTGAGCTATGATCCCATATTATACCTACACTTCTATACTAAGAAGAAAATTTCATTCATAAATTAAATAATATCATTATTATACTTATATAATGAAGCGACCCGGATGGGGTTCGAACCCACGACCTCCGCCGTGACAGGGCGGCGCTCTAACCAGCTGAGCCACCAGGCCAATTTAATTTTGATTGTTCCATCAAAACTGCATATTAACTATATCATACATGAAAGTCTTGTTCAAGACCTTTTTTCTCTTTCTTTTCCCTAAACCTTCTATTGGTTAAGCCCTCGACCAATTAGTACTTATCAGCTTCATATATCACTATACTTCCACCTTAAGCCTATCTACCTCGTCGTCTTCAAGGGGT
>CAJUTV010000015.1 GCA_910589305.1 uncultured Lachnospira sp.
ACGCCACTTTCCTCACCCCTTTCCACTTTTCCAAGCCTGTCCGCAATTTTTATCTACGCATCCATAGACTGATGACAGTATGTTTCAATCGTAGTCGTAACTTTCCCATGCCCTAACCTTTTTGCAATTTCCACAGGACTGAACCCCATCTGTACAAGCATACTCGCATGGCTGTGTCTGGTACAATGTACTGTAATTTTCTTTACACCCGACAGCTTAATTCCTCTCTCCATTTCATGTTCAAAGAAGCTCTTTGTCCGCCCTGCAAAAAGACGCGTGCCTGCCCTCGCCCGATAAAACGTTGCAATATACTCCTTTATCGCCTCCTGCAATTCTTTATGTATCGTAATTACCCTGATGGAACTTTCTGTTTTCGGTGCGGTTATCAAATCTTCCCCGTCAATCCTCGCAAGGGATTCATCAACCGTGATCGTGCCTTCCTCAAAATTTATGTCCTTTACCTGAAGCGCAAGCAGCTCTCCCAGACGCATTCCCATCCAGAATAAAATCTGAAATGCAACCCATGAATCCTGCTTATCCATAATCGCATCCGAAAACTTCTGAAATTCCTCCAAAGTCCAGTATGGTCTTTCATCCGCCCTGCTCTTTCCCATACTTCCTGCTTTCCGGCATGGATTGGAACGCAACTCATAAAAATTGACTGCATAATTCAGAATAGCGCTGAGCTGGTTATGTATGGTTTTCAGATAAGTAGGCTTGAAGCCTTTCTTTATCATTTCACCCTGCCACTTTCTTATCATAGGGGCAGTGATTTCATTAATTGGTGTCTTGCCAAAGTAAGGCAACATCTTATCTTTCATCACATATTCCTTCTGTTTCATGGTCGTTTTCCGCAGGTGCTTTTCCATATCTGCTTTGTAAATTTCCCAAAAATCAGCAAGCGTCATTGTCGGATCGGAGGATTGCTGTAATAAGAAATGTGCATACCATTCTTCTGCTTCTTTCTTTGTTTTGAACCCTCTTTTCTGCGACTTCTTTTTTGCTCCTGTCCAATCCGTCCAGCGGTATTGTATCCGCCAAGTGCCGTTTGGGTCTTTCTTTGCATTACAGCTCATACAACCGCCTCCTTTGCTGCCCCGTACCATTTTTCTTTGAAATAGGCTACGGGGATTTTTCCTGCGATTGTAAGAAAGCCTTTGGAAGATAATTCGCTGTTCATTTCCCGCAGAATCTTGTAAGACTTCCCCATACTGATGCCGAGCATTGCTGCAATGTCTGCGGCATTGTAATAAAGTTTTTCGTTCATGTCATTTCCTCCTGTTTATACCATTTGATTTTTATGTGTATCATTTTGATACGTTTATATATTAGTGTATCTTTTGGTGCGTGTCAATAGCTTTTTTAAATATCTCTTTATTTATTCCGTATCTTATGATATTATTAAGTTACATTTGATATTTACTTGTATTGATGAAAATTTCCATAACACAGGAGGCGTAATAATTATGACAGTTGGCGAAAATATTCGGCGCATACGTCAAGAACGAGGTCTGACATTGAAACAATTGGGAGAAATGGTTGGCGTCAGCGAAGCCTACATTAGAGCATATGAAAGCGGACGAAGAAACCCCAAATTAAAATCATTAGAAGCTTTAGCACAGGCACTCGCTGTCAATGTAGAAGTATTAACCAACTCTGATTTTGACGGCATCAAAGCTATGCACAGGCTTTTTCAAGTGTTCCGCCAGTATGACGGGCATTTGTTTGAATATCAGGATCAGGACGGCAATGATATGGTTGCTGTCAGTTTTGGCACACTTACTTTAATGTGCTCATGGTGTGACCGCTATGAGGAATATATGAAAGAAGTGGAAAAGTGTAATTTAATTAAAGATGTGAAAAAACGTGGAGAGGCATTGTTAAAGGCTGAGGCTGATTTTAATCTTTGGATGGATATTTATCCAGAGTCAGAGCCTTTTGATATGAATTTACAGATTCAGAAGACACATGATGAATTTATGGATAAGATTGGGTTGAATCCAAAAGAAGAAAAATAAATGATATAAAATAATCTGTTTTTATATCCGAAGGTTAAAAAAATAGAAGGTTATTTATATTTGGGGTGATGACATGGACAATGAATCGATTTTGGAAATTATCAGTAAAAATATTAACTCAACTGAAGTAGCTGATAAGCTAAAAATATGTGATTTCAGAAAATTACTATATAAGAAATTACACCGAGATTTCTCTTACAAATATGCTGAACTTATTAGAAAGTTATTCGCAATCGAGGTAAAAGAACGCGAAGCTTGTAGTGATGATTCAAACGTTGCAGGAGAAATTGATAATACTTATGATTGCCCACTTTCTATAATATGTAGCACCTATCTGCTTTATCGTTTGGGCGATTTAAATGATGTAAAGTCTATATGGAATGCAAAATGCATTGACTATGATTCATATTTTGAAATTGATGGTCAGTTTTTAGTAGGAGCCGGAGTGGAGGAAACAATTGCATTTCTTCGTAGAAAAAGAGGAAGAATAGCAAAATCTATTATAAAAGATATTAAAAGGTATAAGAGACAAGGGGCTTTTGAGCAGTCAGCATATACTAACTGGAAAAATCGTATGAACAAAATGATGGACAATCTTTGAATCAAATAAGCATAATCTATAGTTTGTCTTTTCAAACTAATTTAAAAACATTCAATTTGGGTAGTTAAAAATTATAACTTATTTTAGTTGTACCAAAATAAAAATCTGTACCCAAATCGTACCCAAACGCAAAATAAAAATCGCTACAAAGCTGATAAACTCTAGCTTTATAGCGATTTTACTATTTATTCGAACTCAATCGTTCCTGGCGGCTTACTCGTCAAATCATAAAATACTCTATTTACCCCTCGAACTTCATTAATAATTCTACTCATTACTATCTGCAAAACTTCAAATGGGATATCAGCACTTTCAGCTGTCATAAAATCAACCGTATTGACTGCTCGTAAAGCTACAGCATAATCATAAGTTCGCTCATCGCCCATAACGCCAACCGAACGCATATTTGTCAATGCAGCAAAATACTGTCCAATAGAACGGTCAAGCCCTGCTTTTGCTATCTCTTCACGATAAATGGCATCGGCTTCCTGTACAATATGCACCTTTTCGGCTGTTACTTCACCAATAATGCGAATACCTAAACCTGGTCCAGGAAATGGCTGCCTATATACAAGATTTTCAGGTATTCCAAGCTCAAGCCCTACCTTGCGAACTTCATCTTTAAATAAAATTCTAAGTGGCTCAATAATCTCTTTAAAATCCACAAAATCAGGAAGACCTCCAACATTATGATGTGATTTAATTACAGCCGATTCTCCTCCAAGTCCACTCTCAACAACATCTGGATATATGGTTCCCTGTGCAAGAAAATCTACAGCTCCAACTTTTTTTGCCTCTTCTTCAAACACTCTTATAAATTCTTCGCCAATAATTTTCCTTTTTTTCTCAGGTTCAATAACACCTTCTAACTTTTTGTAATATCGGTCTTTTGCATTGACACGAATAAAATTTAATTCAAATGAACCATTGGCACCAAATACGCTTTCCACTTCATCCCCTTCATTTTTACGAAGAAGCCCATGGTCTACAAATACACAGGTAAGCTGCTTTCCAACTGCTCTTGATAAAAGCCCTGCTGCCACAGATGAATCAACGCCTCCTGAGAGTGCAAGAAGAACTTTTTTATCACCAACTTTATCACGTATTTCATCAATTGTATTTTCTACAAATGCATCCATTTTCCAAGAGCCTTCACAACCGCAAATATTCCTTACAAAATTAAAAAGCATTTTGGAACCTTCCTGCGTGTGAAGTACCTCAGGATGAAATTGGATTGCATAAAGATTTTTTTCTTTATTTTGAGCAGCAGCAACGGGACAATCTGCTGTATGTGCAACAATATCAAATCCTGGCGCCACTTCTAAAATATAATCTGAATGGCTCATCCAACATATAGTTGTTGGTGTAACTTGCGTAAATAATGGTGATGATGTATCTACTTTAACTTCAGTTTTACCATACTCCTGTACAGCAGCTTTTGTAACCTTTCCACCAAGAACAAGCATCATTAACTGCGCACCATAACAAAGTCCCAAAACAGGAATCCCTAACTCAAATAATTCTTTTGTATAAGTAGGCGCACCTGTTTCATAACAACTATTTGGTCCTCCTGTCAATATAATTCCCTTTGGATTCATTTCTTTAATCAAAGATAAATCGGTCTTATATGAATAAATTTCACAATATACATTACATTCACGTACACGTCTTGCCACAAGCTGATTATACTGACCACCAAAATCAATAACAATAACTTTTTCTTTATCCACTTTTTTTCCTCCAAGTATAATAATAATATAGCCAAAAAGCTACTCTTAAGATAACAAAAAATACTGCCCTTATCAATACTATCCTAACAATGAACTTATTTTGATATTCTAATAGTGAACTATTTTCACTCAAAAATGTTGCAATTTTTTAAGAAGTTTAACATTTAAATTTTTATCTCTTATTAGGCAATTACTATCCTTACAGTTATCTTTATAAGCATGTCCACTTTATTTGTGATATATAAAACTTCTAAATTCACAACATTACTTTTTAGATAAATATTTAATATTTCATTTATATTCTAATATAATATTGTTCATTTATATAAATTTTAATTATTTGCTACTATTTTATAAAAAACTTTATGTACTTAATTAACATCAAATATATATTTTTAAACTATTACCATTGCAAGTAAATATTTTTTCTTAAAAGCTGGTTTTTAACATATATTTTTCTTTCCGCTTTATCAAAAAAATACTATTTTATTTACAAAAGTACTCTATTTTAAAATACCAATACGTCTATGAAATATAAATAAACTTTTGTTTATTCTGTTTATCAATATAATTGCTTATCTAAAATGTTGCGTTCTATCAAATTATAAAAGCTTTTATATTATTAGCAATAGGATAAACCTATCTTTTTTGAACAGCTTTATTTACATAATTATTCTTATTGTTATAATTCCTAATAATAACGTTTTCAATTAGTAATGTTTTTACCAAAATATTATGTATTTTAAGTTACTATTTTATAAAAATTTTCACTACTACTCATTCTGAATTTGTAAATGTCAACTTTCTTTATACATTTATAATATCAAAAGCTAAAAACTTATAAATCATTGTAAATTATAACATAGATTTTTATTAAATAATATACTAAATAATTAAAATATAACTTTTTCTTTTTTATTATTTTGCTTTTTATATACTTTTTATATTATCTTTTAATAAAATTTATTTTTAACATAATCCATCATTTCCTTAAATTATGTAACTATCTATTATTCAAAACGAATATTCGCAATTCGTTGTACGATTTGCTTAAACCATCTAACTTCTATCACAATGCCCCCATTTATGCCTCTATAATATTAAATTAAAGGACTTCCTTAATAAAGTTAAGTTACTTAAAATCTTTTACATTACTTGAAAATTCTATTAATATAATATTTTATTATAAAGAATTTAATTTCTTCTAAAACTTCAAACTAATATAATTAAGCGGATATTCGCAATCCGCTACACTACTTGCTCATAACCTCATAGCTACTATCGTAGCTTTTCAGCGGGAGCTTATACTCCCACTGAAACAAGGAAGTCCCCCACTTATGCCTTTGCAGCATTGAAGTGGGGGGACTTCCTTGATGAGGTTAAATAAATAGTTATTGTGATTCTTGTATATTTTTCATATCATTTTTGGCAACATTAATTTGTTATGTAATTTATCATTTCTTTTAAACAGATATTTACAATCTACTTCGCTACTTGTCCCTAACGTTCTTGTTGCTTTGTAGTATTTTAGCAAAAATTTAAGCTCTTGCTAAAAACACAAACTAAACTCTGCTTTTTAAGCAAAAAACTTTTCTGACAAAGTTAAACTATATAAACTACCTATCACAAAGCTATTTATACTTCTTTGCATGGCTTCTAAATTCTCTTTATCTAATTCTTTATAATAAACGCTTTCATCACTTGTCAATTTTCTATCCTTAATAAAACAAATTCATTTTTTATATTATAACTTATTTTATATTTAATTATATAAATCACTATTACATAACAAAAAATATATCTATATAAACATTTTTTATTATTAAATATCAAATAATAGCTTTATATAAACACTTATGTTAAAATCGTATTATGAAACAATATTTATTAAAATTGGAATGGTGTATCATTTATGAATTATATCGTGCGACAAGATATTGAAAAAACGATAAAAGAATTTTCTCTAAATCGTAATAGAATTTTTGAAGTGTCAAAACAAAATTATAAACAAATATTAAAAAAAATAGAACAAACTTTTGTACTTTATGGTCAAACAATTCATTGGGCAAATATGGGATATTATAATCAAAATTTCTCTGTTTGGACAGTAGATTGTCGTGATAATCCATTTTGGTTTGAAAAATTAAATAAAATTATTCCCAATTCCCAAAATGCTGTTTATGTATTATTTGAAGAAATGGGAAGACAACGCCCCAAATACTGGGTATTTGAAATGTATTTAGAAGAATTAATTATTATATTAAATGAATCCATTATGAACGATTACTATATTGTATCGAAAAAGTATGACTGGTTAATCAGTGAAAATCATCATAGAATTGTATCTTTTGTAGGAAAAAGTTTTCACCTATCACCCATGAAAATATAATTACAAGAATATTTTACATTATTGCCTTTTCTCTTAACAAAAAAGAAATTGTCTTGCAAAAATATCTTGCAAATTATATTAAAATTAAATGGGCGTTCCAACTTCAATTAAGTTTCCATCTAAATCATAAAAACGGACTACTTTCTGTCCCCAACTGTGTTCCATCAATTTATTGACATATGTAATCATAGGATAGAGTTCTTCTAATTTTTTTACAAAATTCTCAATATCACGCTCTTCAAAATATAATTCGCAAGAATTATTTTTCTGAATAATATCTTTGCCAATAAAATTTTTCCATATGGATTCTTCTTGAAGTACAAGACCTTCTGTCAAAATCATATTCCCATTATTGTCTAAAACGAGTTCAAGCCCAAATAAATCATGATAAAATTGTTTTGATTGTTCAATATCTTTTACTACAATTAATATATTTTTCAACCTCATTTATATTTATCTCCTATAATTTCTGTTTTTTTACTTATATGTTAATAGTATTGTAATACTATAAAAAATCTAATTATTCTAATTTAAATCATATTTCTAAAAAACATAAATATTACTTTACTATTTACATTCTATACATAAACTTACATATCACTAAATTTACAACCTTTATCTTCTATATTTAAATTATTGTTCTTATTTTCTTTTTATTATAATGTCCATCTCTACTCTATAAAGACTCATAAGTGAATATTTATAATCTATTTTATTGTCTAGTCATAACTGCATTGTCACTTCATAGTATCGTTTTAACAAATAAATCTAATTCTTTCTTGATAAAGTTAAATTTATAAACTCTATTTTTTCTATTTAAATTGTTATCTTGATTTGTTTTTCATTATAACACTTATCTCCGCTCTATAAAGACTTATAAGCGGATATTTATAATCCGCTTTACTGTTTACTCATAAATTCATTGCTAATTTACAAAATTTTTTATAGAAACAAATGTCACTTTACATCTTTCTATAAATAATTGTCAAAGCCAATATTTACAATTTTCTATGCTGCTTGCCTGTAATCTCACAGCTACCATTACAACACTAGTTCCCTTTCATTTATTCCTCTACGATATTGAAGTGGGAACTTCTTTAATAAGATTAATTTATTTTACAAATTTATATCTCTTTATAGGTTTATATATTTAAAAACAACTATCCCAATATTTACACTGTCCAGATTTATCTTTTATCTTTTGCAAATACTCTGCTTTTCTTTTCTGAAAAATTCCTGTGTCAAAACTTTTGTTCATCTCCTCACAAAAAAGTTCCATCATATCTGGTTCCAAAATATCACATAATATAGGCTTTATGTCTTTAAATAAATCTTCTATTTGTTTTCTATTAATTTTTTTATCAAAAAATTTAATAATATCATCACTCCAAAAAAATATATTGCCAAAATATCCATCATCAAAATCCCATATATCATTTGTCCAAAATGGTTTTGATTCATTTATGGCAAACAAGTTGTCACTTTCTTTAAAAAGAAGAACTGAAAGGTATTGAAAAAATGAATATTTTATCTTTTGTGAACCTTCAAAAATTTTTTTGAACAATAATTGAATATTAATTTTACCAAATGCTACTGTAGTATTAAATAACGATACCCAATTTAACATTTCTGAACTTTCTATTTGCATACACTGAATCGTTTGTTCAATATAATAACTCATTATAGATTGATAATTTTTTTCACCAACTGCACGCTTCATATTTTCTTGATTAAAAAATAAGGCTAAATTAAACTGAAAATAAATATCTATGGCTATTTCTCCTATTTTTTTGCTGTTTTCTGTACATGGATAATTTTTCATACCATATCCATATAAAATCGCTTGCTCAACTGCTTTATAATAAAATGGCAGCAAATACCAAATCAACTCGGATTGAATATGCTTTGAATATCTGCAATCCTGTGCAAAATCATACAAAATCAAATAATCTTGCGTAAACTCTTTTTCCTTTTCATTGATAAATAAAAGACTTGAATCCTTATTATCCGATTTTTTACTCTCACAATATTTACCAAATGTTTGTACAAAATTAGCACTTAACTCATTATTTTTTGATTGATTGCTTACCTCATTACTTTTTAATTTACTTGTCATAGAAATAAATTTTTGCAATTGAGATTTATCAGTCTCATAAAGTTCCATCGTTATATTGGGAAAAGTTAAATCAATTGACATATCGTTTGCACCTTTCTAGTCCATGACTATAAAAAACAATCCCATTAACAGATAACCATTCCATTTAGATAAATTTTATATGGCATTTTCACAATAAATTTCTACTTTGTATATACGTATTTCAATACGATATCAAATCTTGACCACATTCCAAAACAGATGAACATTTACTTCATAAATAATTACTTATTATTTAACGTTTCTATAACTTGAACCACTTGTTCCAAATCATCACACACCACGTTCGTTAATTTTCTTGTATCTTCATCAATAATAATAGTATCTGGTACATGTACAACATACATACCTGCCCTATTTCCCGCCTTTATACCATTTACACTGTCCTCTATAACCATACAGTCTTGCGGCAATATATTTATTCTTGAAGCAGCTCTCAAAAAAATATCTGGTTCTGGCTTTCCATGTTCCACCTCATCCCCATAAACAATCGCCCTCAGATAATCCCATGCACCTACCAAATGCAATGTGTTTTCTGCACTTTCTTTCTGTGTTGATGTTGCCACAGCGCAAGGAATACTATGAACTTTAATATAATCCAACAATTTAAATAAGCCTTTTTTTACAGGAATACCCTCTACTTTTCTTAATTCATTAATATATTGTGTACGCTCATTTCGCATCTGCCAATAATTGAGTGTACCTTTAAAATAATCATCAAAATATTTCTCACTCATATGGGCAGGAGAGCCTTTAAATTGATTAATTAACCACATTGGCATCTCCACTTTATGCCGTTTGGCAGCAGCAAGCCAGCCTTTGGTAGACTGTCTTTCTGTATCAACCATCACGCCATCCATATCAAATATAACGCCCTTTATCATTACACCCTTCCTTCTTTGAATTGTACCATTTTAAAACCACAATTAAGACTGCAAAGCTTGTGCTTCTCTTACCAGCACTTAAAAAAATATATTGTCAAGCAGATATTTGCAATCAGCTTTACTACTTGCCTAAATCTCCTAACTGCTATCACAATGCAAATCCTTTATCCACTTATGCCCCTGTGACATTGAAGTAAGACTTCCTTAATAAAGTTAAATTATGTCAACAAATATTTTTTTACAAATTGTCCTGTGTATGATGATGGATTTTGAGCAACTTTTTCAGGAGTGCCGCTGCAAACGACTGTACCGCCTCTTGCACCGCCCTCTGGTCCCATATCAACAATATAATCAGCTGTCTTGATAACATCGAGATTATGTTCAATAACAACAACCGTATTGCCTGTTTCAACTAATTTATGCAAAATATTAACGAGTTTGTGTACATCTGCAAAATGCAGTCCTGTTGTAGGCTCATCTAAAACATAGATTGTTTTCCCTGTACTTCTTCTTGAAGGTTCCGTTGCAAGTTTAATTCGCTGTGCCTCACCGCCGGACAATTCTGTTGAAGGCTGTCCAAGTTTAATATAAGATAGACCAACATCATTTAATGTCTCAATCTTTTTTCGTACAGTAGGCACATTTTCAAAAAATTCAACGGCTTCTTCCACCGTCATATCCAACACGTCAAATATACTTTTTCCCTTATATTTGACCTCTAATGTTTCACGATTATAACGCTTTCCTCCACAAACTTCACAAGGCACAAATACATCTGGAAGAAAGTGCATTTCTATCTTAATAATGCCATCTCCTGTACATGCTTCACATCGTCCGCCTTTTACATTAAAACTAAAACGTCCTTTCTTATACCCACGCTCTTTTGCATCAACTGTAGATGCAAACAAATCTCGAATCATATCAAAAACACCTGTATACGTAGCAGGATTGGAGCGAGGTGTACGTCCAATTGGCGATTGGTCAATATCAATAATTTTATCAAGTTGTTCTATTCCTTCAATGGTCTTATGTTTTCCAGGTATACATCTTGCTCTGTTTAATTCTTTTGCTAATCTTTTATGGAGAATCTCATTGATAAGCGAACTTTTGCCAGAACCAGATACACCTGTTACACATGTAAATACACCTAATGGAATATTGACATTGATATTTTTTAAATTATTTTCTTTTGCTCCAACTATTTTTAACCACCCTGTTGGTTTTCGTCTCGTCGCAGGCACTGGAATTTTTATTCTTCCGCTCAGATAAGCTCCTGTAATAGATTCCTCGCACTTCATAATATCTTGGGCAGTACCTGTTGCCACAACCTTACCGCCATTTTTGCCAGCACCTGGCCCAATATCTACAATATAATCGGCAGCCATCATCGTATCTTCATCATGTTCTACCACAATAACAGAATTTCCTATATCCCTTAGATGTTCTAGCGTTTTCAATAATTTTTCATTATCCCTTTGATGAAGTCCTATGCTTGGTTCGTCCAAAATATAGGCGACGCCAACCAATCCTGAGCCAATCTGTGTTGCCAGTCGTATTCGCTGTGCCTCACCGCCAGAAAGCGTTGCTGTTCCTCTTGCGAGCGACAAATAGTCAAGCCCTACATCAACCAAAAATTGAATCCTTGACTTTATCTCTTTAAGGACCTGACTTCCAATTGACAACTGTCGTTCACGAAGCTGCATATTTTTAAGAAACTCGGATAATTCAATAATCGACATACTTGTAATTTCATATATATTTTTATCGGATACAGTAACAGCCAGTGATGTAGGCTTTAATCGCTGTCCCTTACAAGCAATACAAGGCGTTATGCGCATAAACTCTTCATAGGACTGCTTTGAGGTCATTGATGCAGTCTCTCGATATCGTTTGGCAACATTTTTTACAAGCCCCTCAAAGGCTATATCATACGTGCCTTCACCTCTCTGCCCTACATAATGCACTTTTACTGTTTTTCCATTGGTGCCATTCAAAATAATCTCTTTAATATCATCTGGATATTCTTCAAATGGAGTTGCTAGGCTAAAATGATATTCCTTTGACAGTGCATTCATTATTGCTCTTGTAAAACTGCCCTCATCCGTAACAGACTGCCACCCTATAACAACAATTGCTCCTTCATCAATACTAAGTTTCTCATCTGGAATCATCAATTCAGCATCAAATTCCATCTTATAACCCAAGCCAAAACACTCTGGACACGCACCAAATGGATTATTAAACGAAAAACTCCTCGGCTCGATTTCCTCAATATTAATATCACAATCAGGACATGAAAAACTTTGACTAAAATTCATTGGGTTGCCGCCAATAACATCAATAACCATCAATCCATCAGACAATTTCAACGCTGTTTCAATGGAATCCGTCAATCGTTTTTGAATCCCCTCTCGAATGGATAATCGGTCTACTACAATCTCGATATTATGCTTTTTATTTTTTTCCAATTTAATCTCATCGCTTAATTCGTACATGTTCCCATCAACCATAACACGCACATAACCGCTTTTTTTTGCCTGCTCAAACAATTTGACATGTTCGCCCTTTCGCCCTCGAACCACAGGGGCTAACACCTGTATTTTTGTTCCTTCTGACAAATCCATTATCACATCAACCATCTGGTCAACCGTTTGTTTATTAATCTCTTTGCCGCACTTTGGACAATGGGGAATACCAATTCTTGCATACAATAATCGAAAATAATCATATATTTCTGTAACAGTTCCCACAGTTGAACGCGGGTTTCGATTGGTGGATTTCTGGTCAATTGAAATGGCGGGCGATAACCCTTCTATGCTTTCCACATTCGGTTTTTCCATCTGACCTAAAAATTGTCTGGCATAAGAAGACAGCGACTCCATATAACGCCTCTGCCCTTCTGCATATATCGTGTCAAATGCCAAACTAGATTTACCAGAACCAGACACACCTGTAAGAACAACTAATTCATCTCGTGGTATATCTAAAGACACATCATTTAAATTATGTTCATTTGCTCCCTTAATTCTTATAAAATGTCTAAAATTCCCCTTCTCCATCTCTTTGTTACCTCATTTCTCTTATCAATATATTTTCCATTTACACATGAAATAAACTTTTATTTTAGTTTTTATATCTTATCAAACAATAAGATAAAAATAATACTATAACAAGCTAAATTTATTTATTATCATACAAATATTGATTGATTTGTATCATTTGGTCACGCAGTTTAGCGGCGGTCTCAAAATCAAGCTCGGCAGCAGCTTTGTGCATATTTTTTTCAATCTGTTTTTTAACCTTTTCAAGCTCTTTTACGCTCATTGATTCATAATCCTTTAATAGTCCTTCACTTGATTCTTCTATTCCCTCTGCTGCCTTAGAAATCGTTATTAAATCCCTCACCGCTTTTTGTATCGTCTGTGGCGTAATGTTATGCTCCTCGTTATATTGCTGCTGAATTGTTCTTCTTCTTTCGGTTTCTGATATCGCTTTATTCATTGAATCCGTAATCTTATCTGCATACATAATAACATGTCCATCCACATTTCTAGCAGCACGTCCAATCGTCTGAATCAGTGAAGTTTCTGTTCTTAAAAATCCCTCTTTATCGGCATCTAAAATAGCAACTAACGTAATTTCTGGAATATCCAGTCCTTCTCTTAACAAATTAATTCCTATCAATACATCAAAGGCATCCATTCGCATATCACGTATAATTCTTTGTCGCTCTAACGTATCAATATCTGCATGTAAATATTTTACCCTTATTCCTAATTCTTTAAGATAATCCGTCAAATCCTCCGCCATATGTTTGGTTAATGTTGTAACCAAAATCTTATTATGATTAGCAGCTTCTTTATGAATCTCAGACACCAAATCATCAATTTGACCTTCCACTGGCCTTACAACAACTTTAGGGTCTAAAAGTCCCGTTGGTCTGATAAGCTGTTCTGTGCGCAACAATTCATGTTCTCTCTCATATACAGATGGTGTTGCTGACACAAACAACATTTGTGATATCTTATTTTCAAACTCTGTAAAATTTAATGGTCTATTATCTTTGGCAGATGGAAGGCGAAAACCATAATCCACTAAAGTTGTCTTTCGTGATTGGTCTCCTGCATACATTCCTCGTACCTGTGGTATTGTTATATGAGACTCATCTACAATAATTAAAAAATCATCGGGAAAATAATCCATCAGTGTATATGGCGCAACCCCGCTAGGCAAGCCTGCCAAATGCCTTGAATAATTTTCAATTCCTGAACAAAATCCTGTCTCTTGCATCATCTCAATATCAAAATTGGTACGTTCTTCGATTCGCTGTGCCTCTAATAATTTATCCTCACTTTTAAAATAAGCAATGCGCTCTTTTAATTCTTTTTTAATCTCCTCAATTGCTGCCGCCATTTTCTCTTGGTCTACTACATAGTGCGAATTAGGGAAAATAGCAATATGCTCTAACTGACTTTTAATCTCACCTGTAAGCGAATCAATTTCTGTAATTCGGTCTACCTCATCACCAAAAAATTCTACGCGAATTGCCATTCCACTGGAAGCGGCTGGATATATCTCCACCACATCTCCGCGAACGCGAAACGTACCACGCTTAAAATCTTGGTCTCCTCTTACATATTGAATATCAATTAATTTTCTAAGCACTTCATCTCTATCCTTAATCATTCCCGGTCTTAATGATATCACCATATTTTGATAGTCAACGGGAGCTCCAAGTCCATATATACAAGATACCGAAGCTACAATAATCACATCATTTCTCTCAGAAAGTGCCGCCGTTGCTGAATGGCGTAACTTATCAATCTCATCATTAATGGATGAATCTTTTGCAATATACGTATCACTTTGCGGCACATAAGCTTCTGGCTGATAATAGTCATAATAGGAAACAAAATACTCCACTGCATTCTCAGGAAACATCTCCTTAAACTCTCCGTAAAGCTGTGCTGCAAGCGTTTTGTTATGAGCGATAACAAGAGTTGGCTTTTGCAGTCCCTGAATAACATTTGCCATTGTAAATGTCTTACCAGAACCTGTCACTCCCAGTAAAGTCTGAAATTGATTGCCTTCCTTAAACCCTTCTACCAGCTCTGCAATTGCCTGTGGTTGGTCGCCTGTTGGCTGATATGGCGCATGAAGTTTAAAAGCACGTTCGCTCTCTGTATTATTGTTAGGTGCAAGTCGTTGACCATGGTCAACAGATTGTGCATATCCTTTTTTCTCTGGCATATAAACCCCTTCCTTTCACAAAGTTCCTACAACTATTATCTGTCATAAAATTTATACCATTCTTTGATAAACGCATCTTATTTTTTAATTTACTTATAGATAAATTCTTAACAATTTTCCTTTACAGTATAGCACTATATATAAAAAAAGTACAGACAAAATTGAACATTTGTTCTGTACTTTCTTAGGATATATTTTTATTATTACTCTAACGATTCTTGCTGAAGTCTGTCAAATTCTGCCATACATTCATCTACTGTTGCCCCGTTTAATAATTTCCGAACAATCAAACAGGTATTCCCCCATTGTTCAACCTTCATTCCAGCATTGGCTCCTAACACATAAACGTTTTCTTCTATTTTATCATTCAGCGGTTTTAATGCTGGTATGCAATCTACCTGAACATTTTTAGAAGGCGAAATAACTTTATTGGTTTCTGTATATACTTTAAGTGCATCATCTGAAAGTATCACGTTTAAAACGCGCATAGCATCTTGCATATGTTGTGCATTTGCACCAATGCCATATCCTGTCATAGGTATTACTGGCATCTGTCCGCGACTGCTAGGAAAACCAATTACTAACATGTTAAAATCTGGATTTCCATATGCTGTATCCGTATTAGCAGCTCCCCAGTAAGCCATGACAATTGGGGTTTTTTGTGCCAAAAAATCTGCGCCTTCTCCTTCAATCGCCTCACTGACATAAGCTTTCTTGGCATCAATATAACCACGTTCTATTAATTCCTTAAGAAATTCAAAACCAGGTCGCATATAATCACTATATTTCTTTGTACCATTGTTAAGTCCCTCAATTTCTGCCTCCGTATTTCCTCCATTGTACAAATCCGCATAAGCCTGTGCAAGAACAAAAGTCTCTAACCACCAGCGGTTTGCTCCTATTGGTGTCTCAATCCCATTTTCCTTAAATACCCTGCAGCACTCTAAAAACTCTTCAGGTGTCTCTGGTAGCGCCAATTGATATTGGTCAAACATATCTTTATTAATAAACAACCCATAGGCTACAATCTCTTGGGGAATTGCTACCAACTTGCCATTAATGGTATTTGCCGTCTTAACGACATCACGCAGATTTTTCACACATTCCAAATCGGATAAATCCATTAATTTTCCTTCTTCTCCCAGACGCCTTACTGTATCTGGATTTAAGAGATAAAAATCATCCATATCATTACGCGCTCTGTCAAGAGTAACCTCATCATATGTTTTATCTTGATAATTTTCCGCCGTGTAAGTAATATAATCAACGGTCACGCCCAATTTTTCCTCCGCCATACGAATGGTCTTATCTGCGGCACTTCGTGCCACATTCTCTGCATTTGGGTCTGTTTTTTCCATTGGACTAAACATTCTTACAGTCTGTTTATTATCTTTTTTAGGCTTTGCTAAATTCAATATTGATTTTTCGCTTCCACATGCTGTCGCTATAAAAAGCACTATTCCTGCTGTACATATCGCCATTATTCTTTTTAAACGACTTCTCTTACTTTTTTTCATAAACCTCTTTTTTCTCCTTATTGGTTCCTGCTGTTTCTTTACAGATATATTGGTTTATCACTTTCTTTAGCAATTCTACATCAACTGGTTTTGCCAGATGAACATTCATTCCAGCATTTAATGCATCTTTTTCATCTTCTGCAAACGCATTTGCAGTCATGGCAATAATCGGAATTTCTTTTGCATCTTCACGCGGCAGCGCCCGAATCAATTTTGTTGCATCATAGCCATTCATAACAGGCATCTGTACATCCATCAAAATTGCATCAAACTCTCCTTCTTGTGATGCTTTAAAACGCTCTAGTGCTATCTGACCATTTTCACAAATTTCACAATTTGCCCCTTCTGACAATAAAATTTCTAGTAGAATTTCTGCATTAATCTCATTGTCTTCTGCCGCAAGAAAATGTAAGCCCTGCAAACTATGTTCTTGGTCTGGCTGCAAATTGTAGCCATCTCCAGATTCTTCTGCCTGTATTTCTATAATCTTTTCTTTTAAAGAAGACACAAAAACTGGTTTTACAAGGGTTCCTGTATATCCAAACTCAAGCACTTCCTCCATACCGTTTGTATCATGTGTAGTCATAAACAAAAGAACGGCAGATTGTGGCAGTATTTTCCTTATTCTCTCTGCCATCTCAAGACGCTCTCCTCTTAATGTATTCCAATCAACCAACACTATATGGTAACAATCTGGTGTACTGCTAGTAGTCTCTATCATATGTAAAGCTTCCTCTGCCTCAAACGTAATATCCATTGAAATGCCTATATCTTCCATAAATGTCTGTATATTTTTGATTTCCTGCACATTTTCAACAACAGATAAAATATGAGAAATTCCACTTTTTTCCCAAAATAGTCGGTCTGCCTCACTTTCAGATATGCGAAGTTCCAACTCTACACGAAACAGACTTCCTTTGTTGACCTCACTAAATACTTCAATGCTTCCTCCCATCAACTCTACAATATTTTTGGTAATTGCCATACCAAGTCCAGTACCCTGCACTTTATTTGTTGTACTATTTTCTGCTCTTGTAAACACATCAAAGATTGTTTTTAAATAGTCTGATGTCATTCCATAACCGTCATCCTCAACTTCAATTCGGATGCGCTCAAAATGACTGGAATGCTGCTTTAATCCAATCATACGAAACCATATATTTCCACCCTCAGGTGTATATTTAATAGCATTGGAAAGCAAGTTGATTAATATCTGATTAATTCTTGTCTCATCGCCTCTTAAATATTCATTTTTAATATCCGTAATTTCCACAAAAAATTTCTGTGCTCGTGCATTTGCCATTGGACGAATAATTGCATCAATGGAAGACACCAAATCATTTAGCGCAAACTCCTCCTCTGTAAGCACTACCTTTCCGCTCTCTATCTTGGAAACCTCCAAAATATCATTAATTAGGCTAATCAAATGCTGTCCAGAAGCTTTGATTTTTTTCGTGTACTCCCGCACCTTATCCGCATTTTCTGCGTCCTTGTCCAGCAGTGTAGTAAATCCCAGTACTGCATTCATCGGTGTACGAATGTCATGGGACATATTAGAAAGAAATGTTGTCTTAGCATTACTTGCCAGCTGAGCCGCTTGTAAGGCTTCTTTTAATTGCTGATTATGTCGTTCTCTCTCCGCTTCTCGCTCTCGCATAATTTTACGCTGCTGCCTCTGATTCACATAATATACAAAACAACACAAGAAAAACGCAATCAGCATAATAATCACAACAATAAATACATGATTATTTACCGTTTTCCCTTCCTGTTGGATGGCTTCCATCGGCACATAACCTGTCAGGCAAATGGTGCCATCATTTACCATCCAGACAAAATTTAGGGAACTTTTCCCCCTGATATCATGATAAAACATAATATTTTCTTTATTTTGCACACATTGTTGAATCTCTGTAAGAATGTTATTCTCATAAATATTATTTGCCCGGTAAAAATCTTCCAAATTAAGATGTCCTGCACTTCGCTGTCCCATGCCTTTTGGTTTTAACACAAATCGTTCCGTCTTTACATCCATAATATAAAGCAGTGCTTGTTTATTATAAAATCCATCTGGCAGCAATTCATCAAAAGTATCATATGTATATTCTATATAAAGTGCACCAATTTCTTGACCATTTTTTATAATAGGACATTTCAATGTATATGCCCATGTTCCCATATAATTTAAATACGAATTGGAAATTTCAATTTCATCCATTATCTCACTTGCAGTAAACCTCATTCCATCTTCTGAAAACGGTTCCCCTGTACTAGAAACACCTTTTGTTTCCCCTGCACGAATCAGTGAAATCTTTACCATCGTTTGATTTTTTTGATAAGAACGGATATAATCTTCTATATTCTCCTTTGTGGCAATTTCTCTAGCTATAAGTTTCTGAAATTCTGCCTCTTTTTTACAAATTGATTCTATGATGCATTTTATCAAATCCAAATTTTCATTGAGATTTTGAATTGCCGCTGTGGACATTTCTCTTAATATTTTCTGCGACACTGAAAATACAACGCCGCCTAATATACAAAATACCAAGATAATCGAAAGAAGCAATGTCATTTTTTTATCGGTTCTATTTTTATTTTTTTTCTCTTTCATTTTCATTCACCAAACTTTTTCACTATTTCGTTTAAAATTATCTGTAATTATATATAATATGCGAATTTCTTTTAATTGTCAATAAAACGAATTTTATAATATATTGTGTTAAAATAATGTTTTTTTTATATATTTAAAGTCAATCAATAAGAGGGCTGTCATACCAAGAAAAAACAGTACAAGATATAATGATTTTAAAAATCCACATTCTTGTATGCACTTTACTTGGTGTGACAGCCCTTTAAAATTTTCTTTATTTTTTTTATTACAAACGAACATCAATTGATGTATAAGGTGTTGTTTGTGTTGATGTCTGTGCAGCTTCTACTCCAACAACTTCTACTGTGACCGGTTGCTTTGTTGCTGATACAGTTTCTTTATTATTTACACCACTTGCTGTATATTGTGTAACTTCATCTGTCTGCTCTTTATTGCCTGCTGCCGTTGTCTTATCCGTTTCATTTTTGTTACTTTCAGCAGTCTGTGTTGTTTCCTCTTTCTTTGCAGCTTCCTCCATAACTTTGTTGGCATTGGCAAGTGTAGATATCTGTGAAGTTTTTGTTTCCTGAGCTTTTGACTGTATATCAGCCAATTCCTCCTCCTTCTTTTTCGTACTTACACCTCTGCCTTGGTCCATCTTAATCTCGGACTCCAAAACATTTGCTTTTCCTTCCAGTTGTGTTGATACGCTTCCTTGTACCTTCGCCTGTTTCATAGAAGAATCTGCTGAAATTATCGCCTGCATATTTGACTTGGACAATTCATTTCCCTGTTTTGCTGATTTTGCAGCTTTTTGACTGCCGCCAAGCATATCCTCCATCGATGAACCTTTTGACTGCTGTTCCTTTCTTTGCTCAATCTGATGTTGTCTAAGCTGTTGATTTAATGCAGTAATTTCTTGCTGAATTTCCTGTCTTTTTTTCATTTTTTCTTCTAACGACATTTCTTCATTAGAAGAAAGTTCCTGCAACTGTTTTTGCTTATTTGCTATCTGGTTTTGAATATTCTTGCTGACAGAATCCGTCTGCATATTCATGCCAGAACCTCCTGTCTGCATATGATTATTATTTGTACCTGTTACACTGCCAATCGTCATCATTATTTTGGTCTCCTTTCCTTGTTGCTGTACCATCTTTGTACAGTCGATATACCCTAAAAGGTAAATCTATCACATCCTTGTATTTCTAACCGAACAAACAATATCTGTTCTTATTTATGTTTTCGGAAATGAACTTTATAATCTAAACCAAAATGTTGTGGAACGGAGTTTTTTTGTTGTAAACCAGGCTATTTAAGTCTCCATCATTAACAAAATGCTTAAACAAAAGACACCATCTTTTAAATCAACAACAATATCTCCCAAATATTTTTGTGCAACCTTTCGTATATTGAGCAATCCATAACCATGACTTTGACCATAATGGTCTTTCTGCTTTTTTGACGTTATTGGCAACCCGCTTTCTGTATTCCACTGCAAACTTCCTGCAAAACAATTGCTTATCTCTATCATATAAGCATTATTTCTGCGGTACGATACAATCGATATATAAGCCATTTCACTTTTTGATGTATATTCTAATGCATTTTGCAGTGCATTATTTAAAATCACACTGATATCAAAGACATTTACAGTTGAATCAATCGGATAATGAAAATCCATATCAAAACGGATTTTTTTCTTATCTGCTTTACATTGCATTTCTTGTAAAATCACATCGGTTACAGGATTCCCGCTGTTTATATTGCCAGACACTTTAGAGAGCGCTGCTTTCAATTCTGCGCTGTATGCAATCGCTTCTTTTTGCTTATCTCTAGCATAAAGCCTTTCTAATGTCATA
This sequence comes from uncultured Lachnospira sp., assembly GCA_910589305.1. Classification (GTDB taxonomy): domain Bacteria; phylum Bacillota; class Clostridia; order Lachnospirales; family Lachnospiraceae; genus Lachnospira. The sequence goes on from CAJUTV010000015.1 coordinate 20,994, forward strand.
ATATGATTGGTCATATCATGTCGAATACGCCGAATCCCTTGATATAAATTTTCTACTTGTTCAATATGTTCTCTGATATTATCCATCTGTATTGCAAGCAATTCATTTTGTAGTTTTTCTTCTTGCCCTGCTTTAATTTTTTGATACAATACAATAACAACTACAATCATAACAATGGCTATCACATAATAAAGCAACGATAAAATATCATATATTTCTGAAAATTTTTTTAGTTCTGATATATAAAAATTGCGATAATACCATATAAGTTCATAGCCAACCACCCCCATAAGTGAAGGCATAATCAATATAAATAACTCTTTTTTCGACATTTCAGCAACTTTATACGCATAATTTTTCAAAATACATTGTATTCCAATAACCGTAAATAAAAACTCTAGTGCCAAATACAACACACATACCATAACATATAAAACAAACGACATATCTGGATGCATTCTCATATAATTTGTATTTAAAAGAAAATCATATAGATTATCATATAAAATTTCTGCCATTGCGAATGTAAACCAACGCAGCGAAAAAAATGTTACCACAATAAAAATTTTTTGTTCATAATTTCTTTGTTCTATCAAGCACATCACAAGAAAGGCAGTAAAAACACCTATACTATACGCTGCAAATGTACTAAAATGTATTGGTATCTTATAAAGGATTAACATTGTCAACGTATATGTTATGCCAACATAACATGTCCGTTTCTTATTTTTCTTCTCCTTATTGTTGCCTTTATAAAAAGTACATGGTAATGGATGCACACAAGAGCTTTCTATAAACGGCTTTGCAAACAGATAAAGACAATATCCCATAATAAAAAGTTCCATAATAGGCACTGTAGAAGATACGATTGTCCAATGTATTTCATTCAATATCATTTCTTCTTTCCTTCCTTTGATTATATCTTAAATACAATTGCACAAATTCTTTATAATTTTGCTTTGCCATAAGTGCCTGTCCTTTTTCTAAATAAATAGTTGTGGCATCATATTTTCTAATATACTTAAAATTTACAAGATATGCTCTGTGCGGACGATAAAAATCATCACCTGTTTTTGCTTGTAATTCTTTCATTTTTCCATAATATTCTACATCAGCATAAACGGTGTGCAAAATCACTTTGCGGTCAAATACTTCCGCATATATAATATCTTCTAAGTGAACCGCAATATGCTTTCCACCTGTTGTTACAAGTAAACTAGGCATATCCCTTTTGAAATTTGTAAGTTCTCTATTCTTTCTATCCCGTCCTTCCTTTACTGCATTTGTTAAAACAGTATTAAATTTTATATCATCAAATGGTTTTACTAAATAATGAAATGCGCCTACGTCAAAAGCCTCAAATACATATTCTTCAAAAGCAGTTATAAAAATAAGAATGGTATTTTTATGATTTTTGCGAAATTCTCTGGCTGTTTCCATTCCATTCTTACCTTCCATTTGAATATCTAACAATAAAATATCAGGACAACTATTAGACAAAAGCAACTCTTCTCCTGACGAATAAAACTGCACATTGAATTTTGGATAGCGTCTTTTAATCTTTTCTTCAAGCATATTTCTGATTTCTTGTTCATCATCACATATCGCTATTTGCATACGTTCACTTCCTTTACGTTCTTCATATTATTATATCGAAATATCAATAACATTACGATAATTGTATGTTGTAGAATAAACTTTTTTTGTTGTAAAACATTTTTTATTTTTTTTAATAATTAAACATACAATTATATATTTTATATGTAAAAAAGATATTTATAATAAAACAATATATATATAAGATAAATAAATGAACCAGTTATTGCAAAATAGAAATAAGTCGTATTCTTGACAATGGTATAATGCCAAGTATGCACTAAATACATCCAAGTGCCGTCAAATTAGCTATCTCCTCTTTTAAATCTTTCCCTTGTGTAGTAAGAAAATCGCCAACTATCAGCGCATTGATACCTGCTTTATATCCTGCATATTCCTCTTTTCCCATAGCATTTTGCCGTCCTCCTGCAAAACATAAAATTTTATCTGGCATTATCAACCGAAACATTGCAATTGTGCGAAGAATTTGGTCTGTACTTAAAAGGGGGTGATGCTCTAACCTTGTGCCTGCAATAGGATTTAAGATATTGATAGGAACGCAATCTACATTTAATTTTCGCAACGTATATGCCATCTCAATACGCTGCTGTGGAGTTTCACCCATTGAGATAATACCGCCGCTGCAAATTTGCATACCTGCTGCACGCGCTATACCAATTGTTTCCAATTTATCCGCATAACTATGAGTAGAACATATCTGTGGAAAAAAACTAGGAGCGGTTTCAATATTGTGATGATACCGAGTAACACCACATTCAGCCAAAGCTTGCGCTCTTTTTTTATCAAGGCTGCCTAGTGAGGCACACAATCCAATACCAGTCTCATTATGTAATCGCTGATATATCTGTAAAATGCACTCAAATTCCAAATCATTTAACCGCTCGCCGCTTGTAACCAAACTAAATCGCTCTACCCCATATTCATTCAATTTTTTGGCATGTTCCACAATGTCATCTGAACAAACATCTCCAATTTTAACAATATGTACATCACAGTTATGATGCGCTGACTGCGCACAAAAAGCACAGTCTCCGCTGCATCGACCAACTTTTGCAGCATGAATTGCACACATTTTTACTTGACTGTTGCAATGCTTTTTTGTAACCATATTTGCCGCACAAATTAACTCATTTAATGGTATACAATCCGATTCCATCATCATCAATGCTTCATCCATCGTTGGAATATATCCTTCTACTATTTGCTCTAAAATCTGCTTTTTCATTAATAATCCTCATTTCTGTGGTACTTTTTGCACGATTGGTTTCATTCATTTTCCTATGTATCAAAAAGTTCACAAATATAATTGTCTTAACAAAAAAGTATTATACCTAAAACGAGCTTAAATTGTCAACTTTTAGCAATAAAATAGTTGACAATTCAAAAATTTTTTTGCCAATTTCATATTAAATCTATTAGAATACGCCATTATTGTTTTATCTAGTTTATTATAATCTTTTTTAACAATACAGACAAAATAATTAATTTACCAATGTTTATATAAATATCAATAAAAAAGTATCCTTTAAAGTTGTCTTATAACTTTTTAGGATACTTTTTTTATATTATTAATAGCAGTAAATATTATTTAATTTAATGTGTCAACCAATACAGTGCTAGAATCACCTTTTTGCGCCTGTTCTAATACAGCGGCAGCTAGCTTTTTAAATGAATTATAAGAAGACGTTGCTCCTGTTAAAGCATCAATTTCTTCCTGTTGATTACTTAAAAGCTGACTAGCATAATTACGTGTATATTCATTTGGATAAGTTCCATTAGAATGAAGCATTGTCTGCATATAAGCATTATCCCAACTCTTAATAAAGCCACTTGCATTTTCAGCATTATACTCTACCGATACAATACTGTTATCCTTAACCATAATTGTAATATATTCCTTCCAACCATGATTAAATTCAGCGGCTTGAGCAGTATAATAACCATCCTGAAGACCTGTTTTTTCAGTGCAGGCAGTCAAGGACACCAGAAACAATAAAACTAAAATCAGACTCCATATTCGTTTCATCTCCTATGTTCCTCCTTCAAATTAAACTTTTTCACATAAGACTGCAAAGCCTCTGCTTCTCTTGCCAGCAATTCACTCGACTGCTTTGTTCCACTGGCATTTTGCAGATTGCGGTCTGCAATATCAGAAATTGCTTCAATTCGCTCTTCCATACTTGTTAAAGCACTTTCTTGCCCCTGCACAGCATCTACTAACTGTTCTGAAATTGTATTAATTTGGTCCGTAACTGATGAAATTGCTTCAAGCGAACCAGCCGTTGCAGCAGTCAATTCAAGACCTGTCTGAATAATCGTTCTAGTACTGCTTACCATCTGTGTAGCTTCTTGTGCTGCTTTGGTACTTCTAGTAGCCAACTGTCGGACTTCATCAACTACTACAGCAAATCCTTTTCCAGCACTTCCTGCACGAGCTGCCTCTACAGAGGCATTAATAGCCAAAATACTGGTCTGAAAAGCAATGTCCTCAATGGATTTTGCAATTTTAGTAATTTCTTGAGCATTCACACTAATATCATCCATTGCACCAGAAAGGGAAGTCATACATACATTTGCTTCCTGAACACACTGTGTAATTTCTTCTGTTTTCGTATGTGTCTGATTACTGCTTTCTGTAACATGAAGCAGTCGTTCCTTTACATGCGATACCTCTTGAACCAATGCTTCTGTTGATTGATTCTGTTCCATTGATGCCTGATGCAACTGGCTAGACTGTCCGTTCATTTCCTCAGACATCTCTGCCAGCCGAGTAGCTGCGGCATGAAAGCCTATAAGTGTCTTATTCATCGATTGAATAATGGTATATAGACTTGCTTGAATCAAAGTAAAATCTCCCTTGTACTCTACCTGAGGCTCAACATTTAGATTACCGCCTGCTACCTGTGTCAATACCTGTTGAATATCAGATATATAATGATTCACTGTTTGTACAGTGTCCGCTAATGTGTATGTCAATACTTCCAATTCATCTTTAGAACGAACAGGAACTACTTTTGTATGTAAATCTCCATCTGAAAGAGCTACCATTCGGCTTGTCACATTTTTCACTGGACGCGAAATCGACCGAGCTAACTGCAAAACAAGTAAAATAGAAATAAACATCACTACTAATGTAGATAATATTGCCACCATCATTGCTGCATTAATAAAATGATTATAATCAGCCTTTGGAATCTGAATCACTAAAGACCACTGTGTGCCTCGTACAGGCGAAAAAGCCACTAACATCTGTTCCTTATTAATAGGAAACTCAACAGCCCCTGTCTCTCCAGTAGTCACATGACTAAGAACTTCCTGATTTTCACCACTTTGTTCAATAAGTGTACTTTCTGCCAACGCTATAGACTGGTCTGGATGAGCAATAACCGTTCCTTCTCGATTCACCATATAAGCTGTGCTGTGTTTGCCAATGTTAATATTACTAATCACATCATTAATTGTATCATATTTATAGACGCCCACTACATATAAAATGGTCTCTCCATCTTCTTTTACAGGCATTCCCATTGTAATTCCTAACTTTTTTTGAAAAATCGTTGAAGAATCGGTTGTCAAATTGTCAGTCTCTTGAAGAAGCGCATAAAAATTGCCTTCCAAACGTTCTGGTGCGCCGCTTATTCCTTGAACCAACTGACCATCTAAATCATACAGAGCAATTGTATAAAACTCGTATATTTCGGCAGCTTCTACTAAAACCTGCTCTCGGTTCATTTGAGTTGTTTCCTCATCAAAGAATACATTACCTTCGTCTTCTTGACTGTCCATAAAAATGGAACTCATGCGAGAATCTCCTGCAATAGTCATCATTCGGTCTGCCAACATATGAATGTTAGCCTCCACCGTCTTAGCTGATTGTCTAGCCATTGGTTGCAAGCTATCCAACAAAATATTGTTTGCCAATGATTGCATAGACAACGCCATAATTCCACAACATACGATAACCAATATCAATATGTTAAAAATGGTATTTCTTAATATTCTCCCATTTAGGCTCCGTCTGATTTTTCGGTTATGGGAGTCTGCTTTTTTCTTAGTCACGTCTTTTTCTCCTTTTCCTGAAATCTTTTTAATGACCTATCAAAGATATTGTTCTGCTGGCAAAATAGGCTATTACACAAGCCTAAGCCCAACTAATAAACAAACGCTTTGCCTTATAATATATCACAAAAAATTTAAAAAATGAAGCCTTTTTATTGGTTATCAAAATATTGAACTATCTTGATACTGTTTATCCCACACCATATCTAAAACGGCTACTCTTTTATCTGCCAAGCCTTCCCACTTTGCAGAAAAACCAACCTTTTCTAATTCGTTCACAATCATTTGCCCAACTTCTATGGCAGTCACCTTATCTGAATAATTGCCAAAACAAAGATACAGTGTTGTTGAACCATCAAATAAATGTTCCAAGTCCTGCATTGTGTAAAAGCAATAGCCAATAATCGTTTTGCCTTCTTTCATATATTTTGCAGCATCTTCGTTACAATCATCAATTCCATCGGACAACGTATATCCAGCACAATGCTCTGTGACAATCCCTCTTTTTTCCATATTGTTAAAAGCAAGGTCTAGTTTTAAAAAATTTTCTTGTTTTTTCGTATTTTGAAATTCCTCACGCAATGTAGTAATAACTGTATAAAAATCTATATCTGCAATATTTTCCATATCATCTGGATAGTCTTCTTCAATATAAAATTTACATTCTTCTTCTATCTCTTCATTGGATAAAAAGCCTGCTTTTATAGAATTAATTATCAATTCTTCTACTTCATCTGCACAGCACTCATCTAATTTATTCTTCCAATTCATAACCAAATTTCTCCTAATTTTTATTTTTTTCCATTTTTATCCATAGCCAAAGCGAATATTTGCAATTCGCTTGCTATTTGCTCAAACCACCTTTGTGCTATGGCAACGCAAGTTTTGTACCACTTATGACTCTGCGGCATTAAAGGGAGAGACTTCCTTGATAAGGTTAAATTATTTAAAATAATAAAAATTTATCTTTATTTTGTCAAGCAGTCCTTTATTATCTGCTTGGCTATTTACTGTATTTCCCTAAAAAATGGATTGTTTACAAATATTTTTATAGAAAACTCCTAAAATTAAACTTGTAGATTTAAAATAATGTGCTATAATCAAAAAACATATTGCAAAATTTTGAGGAAAAATAAATGAACATAGCCCTTTGTGATGACAATATACAGGATTTAAACGAATTAGAAATCTTACTAAAAAAATATAAAGAATTACATTCTAATACCCATTTTGAAATAGAATCATTTTTAAATCCATCTATCTTATATAAAAAGATACAGGAAAACAATTTAGCAGATATCTATATACTTGATATTCTTATGTCTGAAACTACAGGCATTGAACTTGGCAATATCATTAGAACACATGGCAATAAAAATGCCATTATTTACACAACTTCATCTGATGATTTTGCTTTGGATGCCTATCATATTCACGCTGTGCGATATTTGCTAAAACCAATTCAAGAAAATCAATTTTTTGAAGCAATCGACTATGCGTTATCTTATGTTGAATTTAAAAAAGTTCCTATATATTCAATAAAAACAAAAAAAGGATTGATATCTGTGCCTTATTCTAACATTGAATATATTGAAAATGCCTCAAGAATGCTGCATCTTTATCAGACAGACAGCTCCGTTATTACAAGCATTTTTATACGAAAGTCTTTTGAAGATGAAGTTAAAGAATTATCTGACAATGCGTATTTTATAAAAGTTCATAAATCTTTTATTGTAAATATGAATTATATACAAAAATTAGAAGGGAACAGTATAATAATGAGAAGCGGTGCTATTGTCCCTATTAGTAAAAAAAATATAACCTTTGTAAAAAGACAATATCTTTTGTTTGTATCCAAACAATTTACATAGGCAATTTCAATGAATTATTTTAATAATATTTCTTATACGATAAGTCATCTATTTTTAATGTCGTTTATGTATTTATTTATTACACACCGCTACTCAAAAACAACGACAAAATGGATTTGTTTCACCTCATTTTTACTGCTTAATATAACAGACTGTTTAAAACTAAATCTATTTCCTGACAGCGATTTATGCTATTTTTTAACCACTTTACTGCAAATATTTATCACACAATTTACAGGAATATTTATTTCTAAAAAAAGAAATAATAAAGTACTTTTTATGGGACTGAGCGCTTCAAACTATACCATTATAGGAAGTGTTACAGCAGCTATTTTATATATTTATACCCAAAATATACCTTTAGCTTTGCTTGGAAATTTTGTTGTACATGCGCTTATCCTTTTTATCTTATATCATAGTATTCGCAACATTTGGATTAGACAATACGAAAATGAATACACAAAAGATTGGTGGAAACTATGTTTTATTCCTGTATTTTTTTACTGTAGTTTTTCTTGTATCGCATTTTTTCCATATACACTCTATGATAATCCTGACAATATTCTTGGTATCTTATTTTTTATGGTGACGATGATTGTCTCTTATATTGTAGTATTTCAATATATAGAAAACGATTCAAAACAAAAAGATATCTACTGGAAAAATGCGTTATTTGAGTCGTATATCAAAGGACTTGAAAATCAATATTACTTAGTGGAACAATCTGAAAAAAATATAAAAATATTACGCCATGATATCAGACATTACTCTAGTATGATAAACCAACTTTTAAATCAACAAAACTATGAAGAAATACGAAACATTTTAACCTATATTAATGATGTAGCCGATGAAAACAAAGTTATCAAATATTGCAATCACCTCATTGCAAATACCATTCTTTCAAAAATGATGGAAAAAGCAGCTTCTTTAAATATTGAGGTACATTTAGACGTCAATATTCCCAAGACAATTATTGTCAATGATTATGAATTTTCTTCCGTTATTGCCAATTTATTTGAAAATGCCATTATTTGTGTAAAGGATTTTAAAAAAGAAGAACGACAAATTGATATTACCATTTATTGTACAAAAGAACAATTATTTATTCAAATGAAAAATAAATACTATGAAGAACTTACTTTTGATTCGCTGACAGGATTGCCCAAAAGCAAAAAAAGCGGAAATCATGGACTTGGTATGCAAAGTGCTTTAACTTTTTGTCAAAAAATTAATGGTACTATTGACTGTTTTTGTCAAGAACAGTTTTTCTATATTATTTTATTTGCAAAATTTTAAGACAAAATAGAAAATCTATAATCAACCCTTAAGCCTCCACTTTGTCAAATGGATGCTTAATTGATAAAATTAAAAATATATATCTTATATATTTTTTTATATCTTGTTATAATTTAGCATTTTTTTGCGAAATATTGTATCTGATGAAAGGAACAAAAACACATTATAATAAAGAAGATTATCATAACTTGATAATGGAGGAATATAAATGCAAAAAACTTTTATTCGATATACATTTATCATCATTACATCTGCTATTTTTCTAATATTTTTTATTAATCTTTTAATTACACTGCATACATTGGAATCTCAACAATACAATAAATTTTACACCAAATCAGAACAAGTTATTCACACACTAGAAAATAATCAAGCTGAACTTTCTATTTTACAAGAAAATTTAGATGAAGACTATCTTACACGGGCAAAAGCGGCTGCCTATATATTTGACACACAAGAAGAAATTTCAATGAATGTTGATGAAATGAAATATTTGGCAACACTTTTAAATGTTGATGAACTACATGTAATTGATGAAAACGGCTTTATTATAGCCGCCTCCGTTTCACGATATGTTGGATTTGATATGTCAAAACATGAACAAAGCCGCGCTTTTCTTTCTTTGCTTGAAAGTGACGAGGATTATTTTATTCAAGAAGCTCAGCCAAATGCTGCTGACCAAAAAATTATGCAGTATATTGGTGTAACCAGAAAAGAAAAAAAAGGAATTGTTCAGGTTGGATTTAAACCAACTCGACAACTCGAAGCCAAAGCAAGAAATACATGTGAATATATATTCTCTCGATTTCCTACAGATTCTGGCGAACAACTTTTTGCAGTAGACCGTTTTACAGGTGCTATTTTAGGTCATTCAGGTGGTATGAATACGGACTTTTCTGCCGCCTACTATCAACCTGAGCAGCTTTTAGAATGTACAAAAGGTTCTTATAAGAAAGAAGAAAACGGCAGTTCTATGTATGTTATGGTTCGAGAATATGGTGATATTTTAATTGGTCTTGCTATTCCTCAAACGAATCTAACCCATCAGCTTTTTAAGCAAGTTTTTAATACATTATGGTATTTACTATTAATTGAAGCGATTATACTTATTCTTCTAAATTATCTTGTAAAACGAAAAGTAGTTAATGGTATTCACTTGATTATACAAAATTTAATGGATATCACCAATGGAAATTTGGATACAACTGTGGCAGCAGACGATAATCCAGAATTAAAAGCATTAAGTTCTGGAATTAACACGATGGTAAAAAGCATAATCAGCATTTCTGACCGTATCTCTGCTATTATTAAAATCAGCGGCATTCCTCTTGCGGCTTTTGAGTATCAATTTGATGCAAAACATGTTTTTGTCACTTCTGGCTTTAAAGAATTATTAGATATTTCAGAAGAAAAAGCCAAAGAGCTATGCCAAGACGCTGTAAAATTTGATAAATATATTAAAAATATTGTCAATAATCCATTAAAGGGCGAAACCGACATATTCCAAATAAATGACACCAAATATGTCCGTATTCATATGTCTGAATCTTCTAATACGAATTTAGGTGTCATTATTGACATCAGTAAAGATATTATTGAAAAACAACAGATGCAATATGAAAATACACATGATACTTTAACAAAGTTATATAAATATTCTTATTTTAAACAACTTGCTTCTGAACGATTACAAAATAAGCCTTCAAAAAGTGTCTGCGCTATTGTTATGCTTGATTTAGATTCCTTTAAATCCATTAACGATACGTTTGGTCATGATATAGGGGATAAATATTTACAGCATTTTTCCAATATAATGCGCTCTATGCCACCTGAACATTTTTTATCTGCAAGACGTTCTGGGGACGAATTTTGTATGATGTTATTAAACTGTAGCGATAAAAACGATATTATTCAATATCTAAATCAATTTTATCAAGCATTAGAACAAACTCCTATGTCATTATCGGATAGTCAATCCAAAATTATCCATGCTTCTAGTGGTTTTGCATGGACAGCCGATTCTAATGCTGATATTGACGAACTTTTAAACTATGCTGACGAAGCCCTTTATGATATAAAACGAGAGACAAAAGGGCGTTTTGGAGAATACCATATGTCATAATTTCTTGCTTACTTTATAAAAAAATCCAATCTATCAGTAAATTTATTTTATAAACTTGTGGGAGCTACACAGAAACTCTTTTTTTACAAATCTCCTATCAAAAAGGGATTGTTACAACATGAATAGTTCATTCCATTTTATAACAATCCCTTATCTATTTATAACAGTCTAATATTGCATTGGGGAAACTTTTATGTAAAAATTGCCATTAAACAATCTTATTATTCCACATGTGATGATACCGCCGATAAATTTTTTACACGCTCTGCAACTACATGGATTCCATTATACTGTTCTTGTAATGATATACTTGATTTTTCAGTAAGCTGCGCAGTATTGGTTGAAACTTCGCTAATTCTATCAACAGCTTCAACAATCGAATGATTAATTTTCTGCATTTCTTGTATCATACTTTCTATTTCTTGTATTGAACCTGCAATTCTGCCGTTTATTTCTTCAAATTCTGTAAAAATATTTCTCACTTCACTTACTGCTTCAGACTGATTAGCAATATCTTCCTTCATCTGCATCATATCTTGAACTATATTTTCAATTTCCGTACAAAACATTTGAATAATCTGTTCAATATTTAAGGTAGCTGCTGCCGAATCTGATGCAAGACTGCCGATAGACTCTGCCACCACCATAAAACCTCGTCCTTGTTCTCCTGACCTAGCAGCTTCTATCCCTGCATTTAATGACAACAATTTTGTTTTAGAAGAGATTGCTGTAATAGTATTTACAATTTCGGAAACTTTTTTTGATTCTTCTTTTAGATTAGTAATCGTTTCATAAGTGCTTTCCATCTTTTTTATAGTAATCTCATTACACTCACTAAATTTTTCAATATCTTTTATACCATCATTACCTGTCTCTATAAAATGTTGCGTTTCTATCGTTAGTGTTTCGCTCTGTTTCATCAACTGTTTAAACTTTTCAATCATTTCATTGGTATTTAAAAGAACCTGCTCGGAATCTCTTTTTTGCTCCTCTGTTCCCTCTGATATTTTATGTACAGATTCATTGATAATTCCCATATTTCTCTCAATATCATCTAAATGACCTGAACTTTGCACAACCTCTGTTGAAAAAACAGTCAGTCGATTTAATACACCTGATATTTTGGCAATCATCAAATTAAAACTTTTAGAAAGCATCCCCAATTCATTGCGACTGCTCTCATCTGCCTGTATTGAAAAATCACCTTCAGCAGCAGCACCTACCAACTGATTTAACGAAATAATCGGTTTTGTTAATTTACGTGCTAATATAATAATAATGACCACAGCTGCTGTAATAAAAATCATTGCAATAACAATTAATATCATAACCACTCGATTTAATACAGCTGTCGCAGAAGATTTTTCTTGCAACGTCAAAACAGACCATGAATCCGACTCTCCTTTTAATTGGATTGGAACATAGCTAATATAATATTCTTTCCCATTATCTGAAATTTCTTCAACCCCATTTTTTCCAGACATAACCGATTGAATTATATTTTGAAACTCTTGTGACAGTTCAAAATTTTGTTCTTCTGTAATAATATTGCCACTAGAATCGGTTAGTATTGTTCCATTGGCATCTTTTTTGGATATCGTTTTTGTTAATGTCTTATAATTATATTGTTCTTCAATCTGCACACTGTCTGGATGCGCAACAACAATTCCCTCTCCGTCAATAACAAACGATAACTCTTTCTTCTGTGTATTGGAATATTCTTTAATCATATCCTGCAAATAATCCAACTTTAAATCAGCTGCAAAAACACCAATAAAATGTTCATTTTCATACATTGGAAAAAAAATGGAAGCACATGGCATTCCTGTATTAACAGAATAATAAGATTTTGAGACAAATGATTTTTGAGACTGTGTCACCTCTTTAAACCACCAACGCTGTGAACGGTCTGCCAATGTTCCAGTGGAACGTCCTGTCTGCATACCATCACTTCCTTGCACATACAATAATTCAAAGTAAGGATTTCTGTCTGTGCAACTTTTAAGAATAGAGCTTTGTATAGGTGTCTCCATAGACAAGATACTTGGATTAACCGATAATTCCTCCGCCATATTGTAAGCACCATCAACAAATATTTGGATGCTTTCTGATAACAATCCTGCATGTTCTTTATTTTTAATTTGAATCTCTTTTTTATAAAAAGAAATAAAAAATGCTGCAATAATTGTAACTAATACCATTGCAAGTAAAGTAACAATAGCAATCATTGGTATGAGCATTTGTTTAAAAATGCTTTTACGTTTCATATTTAATCCTCATTTCTGTGCTGTTTTTTGAACAAGAACCTTCGATTCTTTTAATAATTTTGTGCCAAGCAACACACAAACACAAATTTCAAGCAAAAACAATATAGTTATTTTAACACACAACATTTTAATAAAGCAAGACAGGATACACTACTCAACAAATTGAAAATGACAAGAAAATTATGTTGCTTTTTTATAGATTAAAGGAGCTGCATATAAACAACAGCTCCTTTAATGATTTACAACTATTTTTTCAATTTACTTTTTCTTTATACTATAAACAATTTTTCCAATCACACCAAAGCCAAATATAAATAATAATAGAATCCACAACAAAAGATTATTTTTATCACCTGATTGAGGTGCATTCGGTCTTTGATTTTCACTTTCTGGCTCAGACAAATCTGGTTTTTTATTTTCATCTTCTGGCTGTGATGTATCTGGCTTTTTATTTTCGTCTTCTGTTCCAGATGAATCGTCTGGTTTCTTATTTTCATCGTCCGTCAAGCTCGCCTCAATTTCAAATGCAGCAGATGTTTCACCATCTAAATAATAAAGTGTCAAACGATGATTTCCAACCGCAAGTGTATTTAGATAATGTTCCTTTAATATAATAATGGTACTGCCTTCTTTTATCGTATAATTTTCTTTATCAACAAGCTTTTCATCAATAAAAATACACTTTAATTTTTGAACAGAACCATTCGCCTTAAATGTAATACTTCCATTAGAATCTTTTATCCATTTGCTTCCATTGCCCTCGAGTATTTTATAGTCAAGCAATGCGTTCCATACAGCCTCTAAGTTTTTTGTATCAACAAATGATTTTTCATATTCTGTCATTGATTCTAACATAGCATTTGCCTGTTTTACAGCGGTTTCTATATCCATATCATCTGGACTTACACTATCAGCGCTTGGCAAATTTGAAAGAAAATCCATTGTTGTTTGAATTTTCTGGATACTTTCTAACGCTTCTAAAATACAAGCTATGTTTGCAGTAATTTCTTGTTTCTCTTTTTCTGTATAATGATTATTATATTCATTTAATACAAATTCTAAGGCAATTTTTGCTTTTTCTAAAGCCTCCTTATCGGTTAATTTTATAGTATCTTTCGTTATTCCCTCAACTGCCTTTATCTCCTCTGCATTCAATGCTTCTTGTGCTGTTGAAACCACTTCCATCAATTTTATTGCTGTTGTTTTTAAATCATCAATAAGATATTCTTCTTCTTTTGTCAAATTGCCTAATAGCAATAAAACATTTATATCCTGCATAAGCACTTCTATTTGTAACTGGTCATTTAATGTTACAGTTTCTATATCATACTGACTTATTGCTGTTTCAATTCGCACAAATTCTCTCTGTGCTTCTGCAACTTTTTCAAGAAGTTTATCACATGTAGTAAAAATATTTTGTAAATCCTGTTTTTCTTTTTCTGTATAATGACTGCCATATTCTTCTAAGATTGATTCAATAGTACTTTTTGCCTTTTCTAAAGCTGTATTATTGCTTGAATTGACCGTTGATTCTGTTATATTTTCAACTGCCTTTATCTCCTCTGCATTCAATGCCGTTTGCGCCCTTGTAATAACTTCCGTTAATTTTGTTGCTGCCATTTTTAAATCATGAACAGCACTTTTTTCTTGTTCTGTTAAATTATTTGATTGCAGTAATACATCTATATCTTGTATAAGCACTTTAATTTCTGCTTCTTCATTTGATGTTACAACATCAATATCATATTGATTTACTCTATTTTCAACGCGCAGTAATTCTTTTTCAATGTTTGCAATCGTTGCAAGAAGAGTATCACATTTGTTAATAATTGCCTCTATTTGGCTTTTTTCCTCCTCCGATGCCTGTAACATATCAATATCAATCGTATTTACAGCAAGCAATGTTTGTTTATTTGCCGATGTAACATTATCTTCTGCAATATCCTTAATGACATCGGCAAGGCTGCTAATTGGTTTCATGGTTACTGTAACAATCGTTTCATTTCGTGCTTTATCTACTGCTTTTATTATATAGATTTTATCCATATTTCCAACAAGACTTATATTGTTTGAAACTACTTCTCCATTTACTGTAATGGTATCTATATTTTTATCACTTACCTCTGCCTTTTGTGTTGTATAATAAATTTCCCCATCTCTTACACCCGTAATTGCAGGTGGTGTCAAGTCAAACTCTGTACCGTCGGAAGCAAAATAAGTGATATTTCCAGCTTGGTCTGTTACTTTTACATAGATAATAAAATTTTCTTTATCTTTTGCTGTGATACTAAACTGTTTTGCACTTATCCATTCTGTAACTGTTTTCAGCTGTTCTTCTGTTAGTATCTCCTGCGATTTAAAATAAGCAATGTCATCCATTCCGCTTAAAGAATCCTGTGCCGTTATACAAACATCAATATTTTCCTTAAAGAACAAACCAAAAGAAATCGTATGAAGAAATTTTTTGACCGAATTTTCATTAAACGTAATATCATACTGTTCAGGACTTGTTTTATCAATTTTATAGGTTTCGGTCACAGCAAGAGAAATCTCTCCTGTTTCTATATTTTTCACATAAAATGTAATAAAACCTTTATTTGTTTCTTGTGTTTTTGTAAAACTTGTCACCCAATCATCTGTTAATGTATTGCCTGTTGAAAGCAGATAACCATCATTTGCTGTAACAACAAAATCCTTATTTGTCCAGCCATTATTATTTAATGTAGCGGTATAATCCACACCATTTACTGGCTGATACTCATTTATAATCTCAAAAGTGGTACTTCCATTGACAATATAATTTCCGCCAGCCTTGTCTGTAATTATCACATTTGCTGTACCCATATTTATATTATTTTCATAGGATACATCATACTCACTTGGAGAAATAATTGTATCTCCATTTTTTACAACCACCAAAGGCATTTTTGCTGTTCCATCATAAGAAAATTGATTTTGTGAAAGCTCAATCGTTGGATTTTCAACCTCTGTCGGATTTACAACATGAATTGTAAATGAATGTCCATAAGCCCCAAATTGATTGGTTTGCTGCATAACAGGAACATGCCCCTCAAAATGATATTCTCCTAGTTCCAAACCATTTAAATAATCTTTTTTCAATATAAATGCAAAGGTATCATTTTCTAACAACTCTGTATAATGTTGTGTATCTAAATATTGATGCTGTGTATCATCCCATAGGTACGAAGACGAGTGACTAAATCCATCACCGTAAAAAGAAAGTGTAATATCCTCTGCCATTCCTTTTACAAAAGTAAATGTATCTTCTTTTGGTGCTTTGATAAACTGTACATAACGGTCATATGTACAAATTTTTCCATTCATATTTTGTTCGATTTGAATATGAACCCATCCTATACTATCAACAGTTAATTGGTCTTTTTCAATAGAAGCATTGGGAATCGTTGTTCCTTCTGATAAAATGGAATAAGTAAATACAGCCTTTTTCCCATTATGTTCTGTCACTGGACAACTTGAAGGCAAATCCGTATAAATATCTTTTAAGGTAACCGTCGTTGATGGTTCTTCACTATTGAAGGCAAATACCTTTTGTATAAAATTTGATGAATAGACTTCACATTTGCAAAGATTTTGCAATGTATCCATACTCCATGCTGTTCCAAACCATATTTGTTCGCCTGTCTCAGTATATCTCGAACAAGAATCCGTTTTTAAACCATAATCTGAAATTGCTGATACAAACTGTGTATTTAATGTATCTTTTGGCGCTTCCACAATTAAAGAATTGCCCATCTGTTCAGGAACTTTTTCTCCGTCATAGTCTAACCATTGAACGCGTGCAACACCTTCTGGAATTTCATTAAAATGCAGCGGTGTCCCATGAGTGGTACGGATTAATATTGGATTATTTTGAAAGATAGTCTTTGGCATCTGGGTTATCATAAATCCAATAACACGCAATGCACCACCATCAATCGTCAGTGTCTGAGCGCAGGACTGTGGTCCATTATCGTCATCTACCAATGTAAAATCATAATAATTGACATAACTATCCTTAAAAATAACATTGGTAAATTGATTATGATTCAAATAATAACCAATTAAAACAGGATTATCATTACCTGAAATATTAAAATTAGCCTCCTGAAAAACACCCCATCTTCCCTCTTTAGAACCGCAATTCAAATAAGAAAGGGTTGATTCTTTAGCATTTTTTAATACATCTTGTTTCATTTGAAAATTTGTAGGCGTCAACACACTTGCATTATCAAATGTAATGGATAATGTATTTTCTATTATATCAGAAATATGTAAGAGCGCTACGTTTGTATCTTTTAAAGTAATCGAAACATTTTGAAGATTGTTTGTATTGTTTTGCCCAAAATAAAGGTATGTATTTGAAAATGTATCTCCAACGGCTTCAAATGAGAAATCGCGATGAAGAATTGTATTTTCATTCATCTGTGAATAAACATGGTCAACACTGCCTCCTTTTAGATGAATTTCTGCTTCGCCCACCTCAGCAATTGTTGTCTCTCCATCATAATTATTAAAAGCGGCGCCTGTACCAACGATTGTAGGAACATAACCATTATTTAACGTAATTGTTGCCTTACCTGTTACGCTTGATTGTTCTTCACCGCCGCCATATATCCAACAGCCATTAAATGTGCCGTCATTAATAATAATATTGCTGCTGCCGACAGTTGCGCCTCGCCAGCCACCGCCGCCATATATATTATGGTTAAACAAACCACCGTTAATCGTAATTGTTGTGCTGCCCATTACTTCAGATATAACACTATTATCATATCCTGCACCGCCGCCGTATATCCAGCCATTTGCTATTGTATTTTCACCAAATGTAAGCGCTGTATTTCCTTCAACAATCCCAGATTCTTCATTGCCGCCAAAGACTGAAGAAACAACAGCAGATTCTATATCAATATTGGTATTTCCATGAATTTGCCCGACACAATTGCCGCCATACATTTTATTTACCATATGACCGCCGTCCATATCAATATATGTATTGCCATCAATTTCTCCTGCACGGTTTCCTCCAAAAGCCCATAAAATACTGCCGCCAGATATATGAACATACGTATCGCCAATCAGTGTGCCATTTTGATTGCCGCCATATAAAGCCCAAACCGTATAATCATTAGATGTATCGGTAGCTCCTGTCAGTGTAATATTGGTATCATATGTACATGTTCCATCTTTAGCACCGCCATATATAGATGAGTTTGTAAGGAAATATCCTCCTTGTTCTTCGGAATAATAAATTCCTCCTCCATTTAGAGTACCATCTCCCTGAAAGGAAGTGATTTCTTCGTCGGATTCACCTACACCATTTTTATTTGAATCAATAAACAGTTTTGCATAATTAATATTTTTTTCTGAAGCTACAATTAACAATGGCTGCCCATTCGCATAAATATGATGTTGATAGTCCTGTGTTGTCTCATAAGTCACCTCACCTGGTTCATTCAAAGCTGCAAACGCATACTTTCCTGTCGGAAGGATTGGCAATATGGTTGACGTAACCATAAATACAGCCATCAACAAGCTTATCCGTCTGCTCCTTTTCTTTTTTATCCATTTTTTCATAAAAATTTTTATAACTCCTTTTTAATTATATTTTTTTATTTTTTTCTAAAAAATAAATTTTATAAAAAAATTATATAAAAAAGAAATTTCTCAATCAATATAATTAACCTAAATGGTCATTTTTCTGCCTAAATGTTTCTGTCCACTCTGTTATTTACCTAAAAAAACAAATTTTCTATAATTTGTAAATAATTTCCTTTTATTTTTGCAATTTAAATTTTACATTGATTTTACAATAATACGATATTGGATTTGATATTTATTTTATATGATATGGCTGTAACTTTCCAAACAAAAAAAAAGAAATGAGGAGAAAAATGAAAAAACACATAAAATACGCAGCACTTATACTTTCAAGTATTTTTGCCTTATGTTTATTAACAGGATGCGGCAATAATACTTCATCAGACAGTTTTAATGCCACAAAGGCAATCAATACCCTTACCCGTGAAGATGGCTCTGGAACACGCGGTGCATTTATAGAACTGTTTGGCATTGAACAAAAAAACAGCAACGGCGAAAAAATGGATTATACAACAAACTTGGCAGCCGTTACAAACTCAACCTCTGTGATGATGACAACGATAGCTGGAGACTTATATTCCATCGGTTATATTTCACTTGGTTCAATGAATGATACTGTAAAAGCCATCCAAATTGATGGTGCCGATGCTACTATGGAAAATATTAAAAACGGCGTCTATAAAATTGCTCGTCCTTTTAACATTGCTACAAAAAAAGAAAGAAACGACACCACACAGGACTTTATTGATTTTATTATGAGTAAAGATGGGCAAACTATTATTGAGAATAATGGATATGTTTCTATATCCAACGCAGCACCTTACAGTCATAAGAGGGTCTCTGGTAAAATTGTTGTATCTGGTTCAAGTTCTGTAACACCAATTATGGAAAAACTCAAAGAAGCTTATCTTGAAAAAAATCCTGATGTTACGATTGAAATTCAGCAAAATGACTCTTCTACTGGAATGTCTGACACAATTGACGGAACTTGTGATATTGGCATGGCTTCTCGTGAATTAAAAGATTCCGAACTTGCAAAGGGATTAACAGCCACAGTCCTTGCAATGGACGGTATTGCAGTTATTGTAAACAATAATAACCCTATAAATAACCTTACATCTGAACAAATAAAGGATATCTTTATAGGCAATTCTACAAACTGGGACGAGATTATACCATCGAATCCCCCATCGTAACCTGTAACTGTTTAACACTTGCGGCAGTTTCTACATACAACTGTCGCACAAAAGCGAAATCATAGGAGTAAAACTTATGAAATCTATTAAAGAAACAACAATGAAATTTCTTTTTTTCCTGACAGCTTGCATCTCGATTGCAGCCGTAATTTTAATCTGTATATTTTTGTTTGCAAGCGGTATTCCAGCAATTAAAGAAATTGGCATTTTTAATTTTCTACTGGGAACAACATGGAAACCTGCAAATAATCTTTATGGAATTTTTCCAATGATTATTGGCTCTCTTTATGTAACTGCAGGCGCATTGTTAATCGGTGTGCCTATTGGTATACTAACAGCAGTATTTATGGCATACTTCTGTCCTAAACCCATCTATAAGCCTATGAAATCTGCAATTCATTTAATGGCAGGGATTCCATCTGTTGTATATGGCTTCTTTGGTTTAGTTGTTTTAGTGCCTTTTGTACGTGAACTATTTGGCGGACGCGGTATGAGTGTTCTAACTGCCTCTGTTTTATTAGGGCTTATGATATTGCCTACCATTATTAGTATATCTGAAACGTCAATAAAAGCAGTTCCTAAAAGCTACTATGAAGGCGGGATTGCACTTGGTGCTTCCCATGAACGAAGTGTATTTTTTACCGTTCTTCCTGCTGCCAAAAGCGGTATTTTTTCAAGCGTTGTCTTAGGAATTGGGCGGGCAGTTGGTGAGACGATGGCTGTTATGATGGTCGCAGGAAATCAGGCAATTATACCAAAAAGTATTACTTCTGGTGTTCGGACACTGACAACCAATATTGTATTGGAAATGGGCTACTCTACAGATTTACATCGAGAGGCGCTTATTGGCACAGCAGTTGTTCTGTTTGTCTTTATTTTAATGATTAATTTATCCTTGTCCCTCGTTAAAAGGAAGGTGAAATAAATGATAAAATTTTTAAACAACAAATGGCAAGTCTATAAACATGACCCGAAATCGCTTTTATTATTTTTTTCAGTGTGTCTGGCGGCATGTATTACTATGTTTGCGCTATTCTTTATTATTGCATATATCCTTATAAAAGGGATTCCAAACTTGACACCAGAATTATTTGATATAAAATACACATCAAAAAATGTGTCTTTACTGCCTGCACTTATCAATACATTGTTTATAACTGTACTGTCTTTATTCTTTGCTGTTCCTGTAGGAATAAGCGCCGCCATTTATCTGGCAGAATATGCACAGCGCGGAAATAAACTGGTTCATATAATAAGCTTGACTACAGAAACGTTATCTGGTATTCCATCTATTATTTATGGATTGTTTGGCTCACTATTTTTTGTCAAATATCTTGGTTTTGGACTATCGTTACTGTCTGGAGCTTGTACTTTAAGTATTATGATTTTGCCGCTTATTATACGGACAACACAAGAAGCCCTTAAAAATGTGCCTGATAGCTATCGGGAAGGCAGTTTCGGACTTGGCGCTGGAAAATTGCGCACTATTTTTTCTATTGTTTTGCCGTGTGCCACTCCAGGTATACTCTCTGGTGTAATTCTTGGCATTGGACGAATTGTCGGAGAATCAGCAGCATTAATATTTACTGCGGGAACCGTTGCAGAAGTAATATCAAATATCTTTTCTTCCGCACGTACATTGTCGGTACACATGTATGCTATTTCAGGGGAGGGATTATATATCAACCAAACATATGCAACGGCTGTTGTACTGTTAATCGTTGTTATTTTAATAAACGTTCTTTCCAATTTTGTAGCAAAAAAAATAAAAAAAGGTACAATTGAAAATTAAAATTTTCAGCCGCGAGATTTGTGTCTATGCGCTGCTTGCCACAAACTCATAAAAATATTTGTTCTTTCTGCAAAAAGCAGCGCAGAAATAGGAGTAAAAATGAATAAAATCTCAATTGAACATTTCAATTTATTTTATGATACGTTTCAAGCTTTAAAAGATATTAATTTACAAATAAAAAATAATGAAATTACTGCTTTAATCGGTCCTTCTGGCTGTGGAAAATCAACCTTGCTAAAAAGTATAAACCGCATGAATGATTTGGTTGAAAACTGCCATATCAAAGGAACTATTTTATTAGATAACGAAGATATTTATGGCAATATGGATATTAATCGACTTCGCAAACGTGTAGGAATGGTCTTTCAAAAACCGAATCCATTTCCTATGAGCATCTATGATAATATTGCTTTTGGACCACGAACACATGGTATTCGTTCTAAAGCAGCGTTGGATGAAATTGTAGAACGTTCCCTAAAGGCAGCAGCCATCTGGGATGAAGTAAAAGACCGATTGAAAAAAAACGCGCTTAGTATGTCTGGCGGTCAGCAGCAGCGACTTTGCATTGCTCGTGCTTTAGCAGTAGAGCCAGAAGTTTTATTGATGGACGAACCGACAAGTGCGCTAGACCCTATTTCAACAATAAAAATAGAAGAACTTGCAACACAATTAAAGAAAAATTATACGATTGTTATTGTGACACACAATATGCAGCAGGCAGTCCGCATTTCGGATAAAACAGCATTTTTTCTGCTTGGTGAATTGGTGGAATCAGGAAAAACTGAACAAATCTTTTCTATGCCGCATGATAAGCGAACAGAAGACTATATTACAGGGAGGTTTGGATAATGCGTTCTAAATTTGACGAACAATTGGATTTATTAAATAAAGAGTTAATTACTATGGGAGCATTTTGCGAAAATGCAATTGAATTGTCCGCTAATGCTCTTACGGAAGGAAAACCGGAATTAGCAGATACCGTTTTTCATCTTTCTGCACAAATAGACGAAAAAGAACGAGAAATTGAAAATCGGTGTCTAAAATTATTGTTACAGCAACAGCCTGTGGCAAAAGATTTACGAATTGTGTCATCTGCATTAAAAATGGTAACGGATATGGCACGAATTGGAGACCAATCGGCTGATATTGCTGAAATTATTACATTAGCAAATATTCATTCTACAGATAACACACAGGTTATTCATGATATGTCCGTTGCTGTTATTAAAATGGTAACAGACAGTATTGACGCCTTTGTAAAAAAGGATATGCAAATGGCAAAAGCGGTTATTGACTATGATGATGTTGTCGATTCATTTTTTGATAAGGTTAAAAAAATGCTGATTGACTTATTTAGCAAGCCAGAAACAGACGGTGAATATGCCATTGACCTTTTGATGATTGCAAAATATTTTGAGCGTATTGGCGACCATGCTGTCAATATTGCAAAATGGGTGCTATTTTCTATTACAGGAAATAAAGAAGGATAATTTATTGTTTTGATAAATATTTACGTAATTATCAAATTAATATGGATAAAGAAAGGAATTGTACTATAAATGATTTTTTGTGTAGAAGACGATAATGGAATACGTGATTTAATGATATATACGTTACATTCTGCTGGTTTTGAAGCAAAAGGATTTGTCAATAGCGTTGACCTTTTTAATGCTCTTTGCACCGAACTGCCGCAGCTTATTATGCTTGATATTATGCTTCCCGGCGAAGATGGTATCTCCATTTTAAAAAAACTGCGCGCACAGACGAATACAGCTCATATCCCCATTATTATGGCGACGGCTAAAGGAACCGAATACGACAAAGTTCTTGGACTCGACTTGGGCGCTGATGATTACCTTGTCAAGCCATTTGGCATGATGGAAATGATTTCTCATATTAAAGCTGTACTGCGCCGAACAACTCCAAAGGAGCCAACAAAATGCTTACATGTTGGCAATTTAGAGCTGAATTTAGAAACCTATCTTGTTCTTGTAGAAGGTGAACGTATTCAACTAACATTAAAAGAATACAAGTTGCTTCGCACTCTTATGGAAAATTGCGGTCGTGTATTTAACCGTGACCAACTGCTTGAAATAGTGTGGGGAATTGATTATATTGGCGAAACGAGAACAGTTGATGTTCATATTGGCACACTTCGCACAAAACTGGGAAAATGCGGTGATTATATTGAAACGGTGCGAGGTGTTGGATATCGAATGGAGGTTCAAAATGACTAAACGTATTTTTCGTTCTATATGGCTTGTGGCAATTACGGTTTTTCTTGCTTCTATCCTATTGATTATGGGTGCATTATATAACTATTTTTCAACGATTGGACAAGCACAGCTTAAAATGCAGACGAATCTTGCCGCACAAGGTGTTACCAATGAGGGAATAAACTATTTTAACAATTTAGATATATCCAACTATCGTATTACATGGATTGATGCAGATGGTATGGTTTTATACGACAGTGAATCCAATCATTTTGATATGGAAAATCATTTAGAACGGGAAGAAATAAAAGAGGCTCTTTCCACAGGGTATGGCGAAAGCAAACGCTATTCTGAAACGTTGTTTAAACGCTATTTGTACTCTGCACAAAGACTGCCTGATGGCACAATACTGCGCCTTTCCATATTTCAACATTCTATTTTAACGCTTCTTTTAGGGATGGTTTCTCCTATTTGTATTATATTTGCTGCTGCATTGCTTCTTTCTATTTTTTTGGCAACTCAAATTTCAAAAAAGATTGTCAAGCCGCTCAATGAAATTGACCTTGACCACCCATTGTTTAATAATGGATATGATGAACTTTCACCGCTTTTAAGACGTATTGACAGTCAGCAAAAACAATTACACCAGCAAAAAAGAACACTTCTTCAAAAAGAAAATGAATTAAACACGATTATTGAAAGTATGAATGAAGGCATGATTTTATTAAATCAAAAAGGTAAAATTCTTAGTATCAATCCTGCCGCAAAAAAATTATTGGATGCCAGCGGTGATTGTATTGGTGCTGATATTTTATCTTTAAACCGAAATCTGGACTTGCAAGAACTGCTTTCAAACACTTTACAGGGTGAATCTGGAGAACGCATTATTGTATTACATGGTGAAAGCTATCAAATAGACGCCAATCCCATTATTTCAGAACATACCGTAAAAGGAGCCGCCTTGTGTTTCTTTAATGTAACTGAAAAAGAAAAAGCGGAACAGATACGCCGTGAATTTACGGCGAATGTTTCCCATGAATTAAAAACACCGCTGCACTCTATTTCTGGCTATGCAGAGCTTTTAAAAAATGACATGGTGCAAAAACAAGATTGTATTCCTTTTGCCGCCAAAATTTATGACGAGGCACAGCGCATGATTCAACTGGTAGAAGATATTATCAGTCTTTCGCATCTTGATGAAGGTGCAAATGATATGGAACGCGAAAATGTTGACCTTTATGAATTAACAAAAAAAGCAATTAGCAGTTTAGAATCCGAAGCGAATACCGCTCATATTACAATAGAATTATCTGGTTCGCCTGCTATTCTTCATGGCATTGCACAGCTTCTATACAGCATTATTTATAATCTGATTGATAATGCAATTAAATATAACCATGAAAATGGAACTGTAACTATAACTATACAAAACACAGACACAGAAATTATTTTTTCTGTTCACGATACTGGAATAGGTATTCCTTCCAAGCATCAAGAGCGTATTTTTGAACGATTTTATCGCGTTGATAAAAGCCACTCCAAAGAAGTAGGCGGCACAGGGCTTGGTCTGTCTATTGTAAAACATGCCGCTAAGGTACATCACGCCAAAATTAAGGTTGACAGTATTGTAGAAAAAGGAACAGCCATTACTTTAACGTTTCCTAGATAATATTATCAAGATATTCAAGCAAATATTTGCAATCTGCTTCTATAACTGTTTATAAGCTTATTATCCCTTTATTGCATTTTGGGTCTTTTATTACTGAAAAAAAACGCTAAATGGCAGCAGTCGCCATTTAATGGAAATTATACTTCTAGTATTTTTGTGTCACAAGACCCTGTTGCAATTGATTCTGTTGGCACAGATTTCCTTATAAATGAACCTACCATTATAGAAAATAATTATGCGGCACAAATATTTTTCTATCAAATAATTATATTTCCATCTGCTTACACTGCTGCCAAAATATAATGAAAGAGTCAAAATAAACCTTTTGACTCTTTCAACATTTTTATATATTTAATCGTTGTTTTCAGATATTGGTATTTCCATTCCACCACTAAGAATAAACATGCGAAGCAAATTGTCAACTTTGACATTAACTTTAGGCGGTATTATCTTTGTTCCCTCTATCTGCTCAAAATATTCTTTTGCTTTCGTTTTGTTTACTGTTTTTTTCAATTCGTCATATCTTC
Source organism: uncultured Lachnospira sp. (assembly GCA_910589305.1). Classification (GTDB taxonomy): domain Bacteria; phylum Bacillota; class Clostridia; order Lachnospirales; family Lachnospiraceae; genus Lachnospira. The sequence goes on from CAJUTV010000015.1 coordinate 47,248, forward strand.
CAAACTCATTGATATTAGCGGAGTTTCGTTTTAAACTCATTAGATTACGCAGTTTTGCTTCATCAACACCTAAAGCTGTCGCAACTCTATGAATTTGGTCATCTTTTGCTTTTATTAAATACTCATTAATGTAGTCACGCAATGTTTTACTTTCTGAAATTTCAACGTCTCCTCTTTGGATATCATGTAAGAAAATATTAGCATACTTTTGCTCTTCTTGTGATAGCGTAGCAAATGTTTTATGTAATTCTGTCTCGGCTTGTTCGATGGTCTCTTTAGTCGTCCCTTCCATATGAAGTAATTTTATATATTTTTCAAATCGAGCATTCATATAATCTGAATCAATCACCCCAGTGTCAATTTCTGTAATATAGCCGACAAGGTCATACGGAACATCATCATTTCCACTGCCTTTATCACTGCCACTGCTTAATTCTTTATATCGCAACACTAAAACGAAATAAGTGTTTTCATCAAAAACCATTTCGGTAATCTCGCCCGTTTCTTTATCAATATAAGAAGATATATCCCACTTGAAACCTTGAATCTTTGCAGCTTCTAAATAACCGTTAAAATCATTGAAGACTTTTGCAAATTTTCTGCATACAGTTATATCACTTGGCAGCTTTTCAAAATTGTCAATTCCCGCGTTTTTAAACAATTCCGATATATCCATAAACAAATTATTCATCATCTGCAAATTCTCTGTAAGATGCTGAACAAATAAACCTAACGGCTTGTCTCCTGAATATAATTTAACGGCAGCATTGATATTTCGTTCCATTGTATGCGGCTTGCGGTAATATCGAATTGTACCAAATGGCTTATCTGGACCAAATAAACGGTTCGTGCGGGAAAACGCTTGAATAATATTTTCATATAAAAGGACTTTGTCCATATAAAGCGTATTAATCCACTTAGAATCAAATCCTGTCAGCATTTGGTCAACAACAACAAGCAAATCAATCTGTTTGTCAGGCTCATTTGCAATTCGTTCATATGGTTTTTTATGTGCCAAACGAGCTGCAATATCTTTTTTCATTTTTGCAAAAGTTGGAATTTTAAAGTCTTGATTATATTGTTTATTATAGTCTTCAATAATTTCTACAAGACCTTCTTCCTTAAAAATAGCGCCGCTATTATTGTCAATAGTAGGGTCGAATAGAGCTGTAACTTTCAATTCAGGTTTTGCTTTTCGTATCATGCGATAATAATGGATTGCCTCTTGAATACTGCTTGTAGCAAAAATTGCATGAAATTTACTATTGTGACTAAGTGTTGCCCAATTTTCCAAAATATCTTGAACAACGCAAGTTGTATGTTCTTTTGTTTGATACTGGGTCGTTGGAATATAATCCTCAATGCCTTTAATATATTTACCTTTATTGTCAAAATGCCCTGCCATTTTAACTTGAGCTACATTCATATATTTATAATAAACTTGTTCTTTTACGGGGTCACAAATAGCTTCTTCCTCCGTAGCCGCCTTTGCTTTTTCTAATGCTACCACTCTTCGTACATCTTTATCTTTAAACGTTAATACTTTATATGGGTCAAACCCAAGAACATTCTTGTCACGAATCCCATCTGCAATACTGTATCTGTGTAATTCGTCACCAAAAACCGTTGAGGTGGTATTCTTTTCCTTTTGATTTTCTTCTTGAATTGGAGTCCCTGTAAAGCCAAAAAAAATGGCTTTTGGAAATGTCGTTTTAATGGTGATAAGCATATCCCCAAAAGTGGAGCGATGTGCCTCATCGACAATAAAAACAATACGTTTTTCATTAATACACTCAATATCACTTGCTTTTAATCCATCTGCTTCATCTTTAATATTGCTCATTTTCTGAATCGAAGTAACAATCAACGTATTAGCAGGGTCTTTACTTTTTAATTTTGTAATAAGAACGTCTGTATTTTCTGTTTCCTGTACAGATTCATTTTCATCAGCAAAATTACGATATTCTTCAAGTGACTGTGTACCCAGTTCAATTCTGTCTATTAAAAAGATAACTTTATCTGCATCTTTAGAACTTGCAATTAACTGTGCCGATTTAAAGCTTGTCATTGTTTTTCCTGAGCCAGTAGTATGCCATATATATCCGCCAAGCTGATTATCCTGTTCCCACTTGGTTTTTGATACCTTATCAGAAATTGCACTTGCAGCAAAATACTGATAACTGCGCATGACTTTTAACACACCATCGGAACCGTCTGCAATGGTATAAAACCCAATTAACTGATGCGCCATAGGAATAGACAAAAGCGTGGAAGCAACCTTGTCCCATTCATTTATTGGCTCATTATTATAATCTGCCCAATGAAAATAATACGTTGGATTAAATTTCTCGTCAGAACCCGGATTTGCAAAATAGACTGTTTCATTTGGCTCCATTGCCACAAATATCTGCACCAAAGAGAACAAACCTGTAAAGACTCCTTCATGGAAATATTTCTTAATCTGCTCACAAGCTTGACTAACGGGAACACCACTCTTTTTTAATTCAATATGAATAACTGGCATACCATTAATCAAAAGCATTAAATCGCCTCTACGGTCATTCAACAATGTTGACTTAGCAGGAAATTTAGGCTGTGAAACAATTTGGTATCGGCTCTGTCCGGCTGCAATTTCTCTGCGGTCATATATTTTCAAACTAATTTCTTTGCCAAAATGCGATTTATCGTCTGGATTATCACGAACAATGGAAACACTCTTACCATTAATAAAACTGTTTAATTTAAAAGGAGTTCTTAAATTTTCTATCTGCTCTAAGATTTGCTGCATTTCACTATCGGTAAGCGGATAGTCATTCAATCGGTCAATATCTCTATTATTTTCATAAAGTATATTTGCCCAATTTCGCAGCAAGTCTTTTTCCGAATAATTTTTAAGCACTTCTTTTTCCCATCCTTTTTCAGACAAGATTTTTATCAAAGCCTCTTCAAATTCTGCTTCTTTATTAAAAATCATCATTGCTTTTCTCCTTTTTAGACTGAATCGTCTCAGCTATTGTGATGAATTTCATGTATCATCTTGCACATTTACAATAATTTTTTCTATGTTGTTCTCAACAATACTTATTTTTAACCCTCATTTTTAATATTTTCGGTCTTAAACATATGGTATCCCTCATAATAATAACTTGCATCAATGCCTTTCATATAAACTTCACGGTCGTTAATTTTATCTGTTAAGGCTTCTTTTAGTAAAAATTTAATTTCGATATCTTTAATAGGACTTCTTTCCATTGCTAAAAGGTAATTTTCTTTGTCAACTTTACTCCAGTCAACTACCTTCTTCAATTCTTTTTTCAAAATCATATCAAGCCATATTCTTGTGCTTCGTCCATTACCCTCACGAAATGGGTGGGCAACATTCATTTCTACATATTTTTCGATAATTTCATTAAATGTAGACTGCGGCATTTTTTCGATATTGGCAAGTGCGGCTTCAAGATACATAACAGGAACAAAACGAAAATTACCTTTTGCAATATTTATAGTTCTTATTTGTCCAGCAAATTTATAAATATCATCAAATAAATATTGATGAATTTTTGATAATGCATCAAATATTCCAATTTCAAAAGTGTCAAGCAATCCTTTTTCAAAAAGTTCAAGAGCTTTGATTTTGCTAACTTTTTCTTCAACACGAGCAAGCTCTGATGAATCTGTAATACCGAATTTATTTTCTAATGCCATAAAATTGCCCTCTTTTTTTCTTATTGTTCTAATTTGCCTAAACAAACATCTTTTCAAGCATGGATTGCTTGATATTTTTTAGTTTTTCTAATTTGCGCTGATGAAGGGTGAGGAGGTGGTCGAGGTGGCGAAAATAGTCACCAATAGCTTTCTGTTCTTCATATTTGGGAACATCAACGACAAAATTCTGCATATCTGATGCCAAAATATGCTTTATTGTATTACCAGTCGTTATGTTCTCAATCTTCTTTTTCGACTTATCTGTTTGATATTGATAATTCAAAAAATATGGTTCAATATTTGTCTTTGGATCTCTAAACATTATTAATGCATGAGCTGCTGTATTGTCCAATTCTTCAGGGATTACAGCCGCATGTCCTACATGTCCGGACTGTACCATAACCATATCACCTGTATGCAACCATTTGTCTTTTTGCTTCTCATAAAATTCATCATTAATAAAAATCTCTGAATTATGATTTATCTGACCATCTTTTACGTTGTTGGATTCCAGATAAAAATGCCCATGCTCCACATAGTATGGAGTTGCTGTTCCCACAAAAGCATTACCTATAGTAGTGTATAACTCCCCCAACTTACGCTGTTCCCAAACTTCAGTAAATCCCTTAAAACGAATTTCTGGAATATTTGAGCCATTTTGGGGAAACATTTTTTCAAGCATAGATTTTTTAATATTGTGCAATTTTTCATACTTACGCTGATGAAAAGTGATGAGGTAGTCGATACTCTTAAAATAACTTGCCAACTTTAGTTGTTCTGTTAAATCCAATGGTAAAGCTATTTCAACATTTTTTATCTCAACATTATGAATATGACGAACTGTTGTGCCTTTTATGAGTTTTATGAGTTCATCTTTATTGGTATTGATAGCAAGAGATAAACAACTTCCGTTTATTTCATCCTTAGGTCTTATAATATTTATATCGCCACCAAGCAAAACTCCAGATTTTTCAAGACTTGTGGCACGGGCTAAACCTGTTGGAGTTGTATCTGAAGCAGGAATCAAAACATCTCCAAACTCACTATAAACTGGATTTTTAATTTTACTATTTGTGTGATAAATAACCTTATCTGCAATCATTTTATAATCTGTATATAAATTGCCATATAAGATACATTCTTGCTTTCCATCTTTAGATATGTCATTCCAACTCAAACCATTACCAGTATAAAAATCTGCATAGTATAATAACTTCCGCCTTTCCCAATCCTCACTAAACCCCTTAAACCGTATTTGAGGTTTTGCATTTTCTTTACTCACTTTGCGCACCTCCAAGTAATTTCTTAAACTCAGCAAGCCCAAGCATATCAAATTCATTGCCATCAAGTTCATCAATCATTGCTGAAAGTGTTGCTTGTGTTTCTGCAATCTGCGTTTCGACCTCTGCAAATGTCGTTTCATATTTCTTTGCAAGAGTATCAAGCTTAGAAACCAACACATTGACAACATTGTCTGGTAATTTCATCAGACTTTCTACAAGAGGATTTATCCATTTATCTTTAAGAAACCCTATCACTTGTTCATCTGAAAGATTTTCAATGGTTTCCTTTGTTTTTATTTCAAGAAGTGCAGCTTCTTTTTTAATTGCTGCCTTCAAATCTTTTTCTTCCAAAATAAGCGTATTTACAGAGCGAAGTTTTTCCTTCGTTTCAAACTCAATACTATCCGATTTAAGCGCTTTCTTAATTTCAGCAGCAACAAAATTATCTTTTGCATCATTTACAAAATCATTTTCTTTTTCTTCCTCTGTTAATGATTCCAGTAATTCCTCATATTTTGAAGCAATTTCAGCAAGACGATTTTCTTTTTCTTTTAATGCTTGTTTATCTTTCCAAAGGAGCGTTGATTGTATTAAGTCAAATGGAATGATATATCCAACCCATCCGTCCTGAACTTCTTGTTCCCTGCCGCCTTGTTTTTTCAAAACCATATTCGGATTTACTTTCTTTGTAGCAGCAAATCCTTCTGTTTGGATGATTTCTAAATCTACCGCTATCTTTGTCCAATCATCATCAAGTAATTGATATGCTTCATATTTATCAATCAAAGGAATATCTTTCAAACGCTCAAAAATATTTGCAGATAATACAGCTTCTGTTTTAGAAATATTTAACGTACTCATATTTTCAATTAATTCATTATTTAAATAACTATCAAATCCATCAAAAGCCGCTTGAAAATTATCTTCAAATGTATGAATATCACTGTGTTGTTGAATAGCCTTTTTAACATCTTCAACCTTGAGTCTGCAATAGTTTGAGGAAGTCTTTTCAAATAAATGGTCTTTCAATGATGGAAACGCTAGCCAATATTGGTGAAGTTCGTCAATTTCTGAAAGCGGAAGTCCGCCAAACATGGAAGCATAAATATCCCAAGACTTGACAGCTTCTGATGAATCCACATATCTTGGAATATTTAAGTTATATTCATTACTTCTTATTTCCTCTCTGCTCACTACTTTAGAAAATTTTTCTACACTTTCACGCTTTGTAACAACATCAACCATTCTTTTAATGTCACAAACACGAAGTTTATTATTTTTACCAACCTTAATAAATCCTTTTGAAGCATCAACAATTAAAACATCGGTATTCGTTCGTTTTTTCTTTAAAACCATAATAATCGTTGGAATACCTGTTCCAAAAAAGATGTTAGCTGGTAATCCAATTATCGCATCGATATGGTTTTTCTCTATTAAGTTTTTACGAATTTCGCCTTCCTCTCCGCCACGAAACAATACACCATGCGGAAGAACAATTGTCATAATACCGTCACTCTTTACATGGAAAAGGTCGTGAAGCAAAAAGGCATAATCGGCTTTTCCTTTTGGTGCAACACCAAAACCAGCATAACGAGGGTCATTTTCCTTATCCGTAGGATTCCAAACCTGAGAGTAAGGTGGATTAGAAACAACTGCATCCACAGGCAGAAAGTCATACGTTCCAACGGGGTCATTTTCATCAAAAAATGGCCAGTCATCCTCCAAAGTGTCTGCGTTTCGTGTAACGATATTATCTGGAAGAATACCACGCATCACTAAATTCATACGCGTTAAATTATATGTATTTTGCTTTAATTCCTGAGCATAGTATTTGATATTATTTTCATTTTCAATAAATTTAGAAATACTTTTACCTATGTTGATAAGCAATGAACCTGAACCACTTGTAGGGTCATAAATCTTAATTTCTGTTCTGTCTTTTAAATGATAGGCAACAATCTCAGACATCAATAAGGAAACTTCATGAGGAGTATAAAACTCTCCAGCTTTTTTACCTGCATTAGCCGCAAACATACTAATAAGATATTCATATATAAAGCCTAAAACGTCATAATCCTGCTTTCCATCCATCGGAATATCTTTAATCAAATAAATAAGGTCACGAATCGCCTTTGACTGTGAAGCAGAACTATCTCCAAGTTTTGAAAGACCTGTCTGTAATGTATCAAAAACACCTTCAAATACTTTTTTATGTCCAGCATTAATAAAACGGCTAAATGCAGAAAGAGCATCACGAACATCCTGTACACTAAAATCTATGCCTTTTTCAAGCCAAGTTGAGAAAAGATTTTTATATGAAATAAAATAACCTACATTTTTTTGAACACTCTCTACAGTTTCTGTATCTTCTTCTGTTAATTCTGGTAAATATTCATCTGTCCAATCGTTTTCTTTAAGATACTTTACTTCTTTTTCAGACAAAAATTTGTAAAAAATAAAGCCTAATATATAATCCTTATATTCATTTGCTTCAATTTTGGAACGCATTTTATTTGCAGATTCCCATATTTTTGCTGCTAATTGTTGCTTATTCATCATTATCCTCCGATTTAATGTTTATGTATTCTTTTCTTGCTTTCTATTATAAAATCAATTGTCTTTATTAAATATCCCACTGCAAAATGCAATGCGTCTCCATCTTTTTTTATATTATAACTACTTTTATAAAACATCTAAGTCTTCAATCATTGTTTTTAATTAAATATTTTTCAAATGCTTTTTCTGCATCTATATGCACATCTTTAAAAAATAAAATTCCCCAAACAATATAAGCCGCTATCGCAAAATACGATGTTAAAAAATAAGATAACAACGAGCCAATCAACATAATAGCTGTCCATAGAAAGCAAGCGTTACGCATATCTTTTGCTATATATGCCTTATCATACATAGATTGCTCTTCTTTAGACAACGCATTAAATCCAGAAACAAATTTTGCAGACTTTTCTTTCAGTACAGCAAAGAGTAACCCCATAATAGCAAAACAAGGAACTAAAATAATACAAAAATAAAATCCAATATTCATAATGATTACCTCCTTAACTACCTTATTTATAATATTATTATATATATAATGTTCTTATATTTTTTATAGCAAAAGTTATTTTTTAACATTTAATCAATCTTTGTCACCTGATACTTCCCAAGACTCTCTATTGTATGTATAATTAAGTCATTCGATATGTCCTTGTCAATAAAAAGTTCAATATATTCATTTTTTGTGTCTTTTTTTCTAAAAACCACATTTAAAACGTCTTCTATCTGTTCTAATGCTTTTTTTATTTTATTCCGACACTTATTACAACCAATACCATTTATATATACTGCCTTGTAATCCATACGCTCAATTTTAAAAATAACAGGTCTTGTTCCATCAGAACAGCACGCTATCATTATTCGTTCATCATTCATCCATCCCTGCATAATGGCACCGCCCTGCAAACCTGTATAAATATATCGGCTAATGGCATCCCACGCTTCTGAACAATGTGGAAAATTCGTTCCTCCTGCTATATCGGCTATGGCATCTGCTGTTTTTACACTTTGCTTTAAAGTATTTATCCCCATATGCCAAAAATCATCTGCATTGCCATATCGCTCAAATATAAATTCATCGCCTACATTATAACATGAACATGCACCAGATTCAGGATTTGCACAATACTGTGCCTGCAATTGGGGATATACCTTTTTATCAATAACGGTCACTTTTACTTTATGCTGCATAAAAAATTCCTTTCTTTTTATAATGTCATCTTGAAGCTTCTTAATTGATTAAACGTTTCACTCCCATTTGGACTCTCTGCGATACTTCCATCCAACATATCCAAAATGTAATTTCTCAATGGCTTTCAATGCACATATTGAACCATCATACCTAAACGATACTGTTGTTTTATACTCCAATCCTTCTTGCTCTTTTATAATAGTTAAGCGGATATTCGCAATCCGCTACGCTACTTGCTCATAACCTCATAGCTACTATCGTAGCTTTTCAGTGGGAGCTTATACTCCCACTAAAACAAGCAAGTCTCCACCCCCCCACTTATGCCTTTGTAGCATTGAAGTGGGAGACTTCCTTGATGAGGTTAAAATCCCATGCCAAATTGTAAGAAAGTGTATTTATATGTGTTTGTACAATTTCATGCAATTCTTCTTCATTTTGAGAATAAAAAATCAAATAAGCATTTTTATAGTGCATTTAAAACTTCCTTTTTCAATTATTATCATAATCTATATTCATTTCAAATTTATAATAAATATCAATATCACGAATAATATTATCATTAAGTTCCGCTATCCATTGCTGTAATTCATTTATTGTTATAATTTCTTCAATAGCCTTGTGATAACGTTCTTGAATTATACGCATACCATTCGCTCGAACATCAATATATTCATTAAGTTTACACAAAATGTATTCTTTTGATAATTTTGTCTTTATCACAAAACTAATAGGAAAGTGCATAACCTTGTCTATATCAAGCAAATATTTATCATAATTATCAACTTCTGTAACCTGAAAAAAACGACCCACTGGACGCATAACAAAATCAATCCCACCATCATTAGCATTTGTTCTTCCTGTTTTATATAATTGCAATTGTTCTTTATGTATAGTATCAAGTGAATACCCAAAATAAACATCAATATTTTTATAATGATTCTTTAATATTGCATAACTAATTATTTCAAAGATACGTGCTTCAGCATCCTCTACTAATAAAGAATTTATCTGCTGCTTTTTTCCGAATAGTTTGTTATATTTTGCATATACTGCAAAATATTTATTAATGAATAATCTTTTGCAACAAGCAAATCAATATATTTTTCTATTATTTTACAAGCCGTTTTACTGATATCTTTCTTCCCTACATAAAGATAATCAATATGTAAAAGATACTTGCCATTATCTGCAATAATCAAGTCATTTGATATTGTTGGAAATTTGTTCCTAAATTCACCATTTACACGAGAATTTAAAGCATGATTTTGCAATTTAATACCACCATACAATCCACGATAAAAATTAAAAAGGCACATATAATCATAACCGCCAAATTGTCTATATTCTTGTGGTTTATTAAAATAATCATCTATATAAAAATGCAAAATAGAATAAATAGCATATATATTTGCTAAACTTCTTCGTGTTTTACTATTGCCATGAACAGCTTTCATTTTCTTGTCAAGATATTGTAATAAAAGATTATTATCATATATCCTTTGAAAGTCATCAGAATAATCATGCTTTAATATCTCTTTGATAAAATCTTCTGTTATTTTCATAATTTAACCTCTAACATACTTTGATTTTGCATTTGTCTTACGTACTTTTTCTTTAATAAGTTTTTTCCCTTTATATTCTGTTGCTATTCCTGTTCTGCGAACACCAATTTTAAAATACTCATCATTTAAATCAATTCCCACTGCATAACGCCCTAATCGGACTGCAACAGCAGATGTTGTAAAAGAACCTGAAAATGGGTCAAGAATAATATCTCCCACATTTGATGATGCTTTAATAACTCGTTCTAATAATGCTTCTGGTTTTTGTGTCGGATGATTTTCGTATTCATTCATTCTATACCGAACACGACTAAAATCCCAAACATTACCTGGAATCTTTTTTGTATTATAAGGTCTGGGTGGATTCTTTCTATAATCAATTAATTTTCTTTCTGCTCCTGTTTTTGCTTCAACTAAAATGTCTGAACAATTAAATGTATATTTTGCTTTTTGAGTTTTACTAATTATAAGTATAGGCTCATAAAGAGAGCCAAACATTTTTTTGACTGAACCCCAGAGCTATCATAAGTCCATACAATTCGACAAAGAACATTATATTTTTCTGAAACATATGTATCAAGATAAGGCATATGTTGTGTCGCTGTCATAAAATACATTGTACCATCATCTTTTAAAATACGCATACATTCATCAATCCATTGCTTACACCAATCAACATATGCTTTAACACTTTCCCATTTATCATTATTATTCCCAAAATCTTTACCTATATTATATGGAGCATCTGCAAATATTAAATTTATAGACTTGTCTTTCATTTGTCTAAGAACAAATAAACTATCCCCAAGAATTGCCATAGAATAACCATTGTCAATCGTTTCTATACTTTCAATATTTGAAAATAACGTCGAAAAATCCATTGATGGAAGTAAAATATCTTTCTTTATTGTAGTGTCTTGAATGTTAAAATTGTTATTTTCTTGCTTATTAAGTAAACCAAATAAGTCAAGAACTATTTGTTCATTTTTTTTCATATATCGCCTCATTCATTTAGCAAAATTCTATCTATAAAATATCCTATATTATATACAAACTACATTTTTTCTGTACAATGATAATAACATATTTTCACCCTTTCTTCAATTCTATATCCTATGTAACATTTCAACTTCAAACAAATACTGCACAAAAAATTTTTAAGCCTACACTATATTCTATATTTATAAACATACTCTTTATAAATATAAAACATACTATAGGCTTTTTTATTTATGATAGGGTTCCTTTTGTATAATTTTATATGCACGATAAATTTGTTCCAATAAAATTACGCGCATTAACTGATGAGGAAAGGTCATTTTAGAAAAGCTCAGACAAAAATCCGCCCTTTTAATAACGGTTTGCGCTAATCCTAACGAGCCGCCTATCACAAACGTAATATTGCTTTTGCCCTCAATCCCTAATTGATTGATTCGATTTGACAACTCAACAGAATCAAGCTGTTTTCCTTCAATACACAAAGCAATGACATATTCATTTGATTCAATGGACGACAATATTCGTTGTCCTTCTTTAAACTTGATTCCATCATTTATTGCCACACTTGCATTATCTGGTGTCTTTTCATCTACAACTTCAACAATTTTAAGTTTACAGTATCTTGAAAGTCTTTTTGCATACTCTTCAATCGCTTGACTATAAAACTTTTCTTTTATTTTGCCAACGCATACGATTTTAATATTCATATTTTTCATTATACCTTTTCTAAATAAAAGCAACTATTAATTTAAGCATTTACAACAAGGTATTGTCCATCTTCAACCTTAAACACTTCTAATTCTTCCTCAAGCTCTTCGTCTGTAAGCGTTTCTATATCCATTCCTTCCTCTTTTAGATACTGTCTTACTTCCTCTATTGTATCAAACACTTGTGCATAACATTCTTCCAAAAACTCTTTTGCTTCCTCAATCGTATAGACTACTGGCTCATCAAATAATTTATCCTGTTGATTTAAAAATGCTTTGGCACATTGATTTGTATAATTTTCCATAATATTCTCCATTCTTGTTACTAAAATATAACATGCCATAAAAATAAGAAACTTTTATATTTATGATTATTTCAAATTATATGAATAAAACAATCTTTAAAATAAATACATCAAACAATATTATTAAATACTTTCCATAAATTTATTTCAATTCTAAAATACTTTCTGCCTGCTCATTATCAATCTTTTCAACTGCATCAAGTTTACGATTTATGGCGCGTGTACGCATTCCTATTAATTTGTCAAGGTCACTATCTGTAGTACGTAAACGCTTTTGAATATTAATAAGTCCTTCTTCAAATTTCCCAAACTCTGTTTTTGCTGCTTTAAGAATTTCCCAAACCTCTCCGCTTTTCTTTTGAATTGCAAGTGTTGCAAATCCCATTCGTAGAGCATTTAACATTGCTGCCATTGTTGATGGACCTGCAATATTTATTTTATAGTTATGCTGCAAATCTTCAATTAATCCCATATTCACAACTTCAGCATATAGCCCTTCAAATGGCAAAAACATTATTGCAAAATTTGTTGTATATGGCACTTGAATATATTTTTCATTAATACTTTTTGCACAATGTCTAATCGCAGCAGAAAGTTCTTTTCGTGCTTTATCAATCATATTTTTATCACTTGATTCATATGCTTTTTGTAAAGCTGTATATGTATCTCCGGGAAATTTGGAATCTATTGGCAGCCAAATTCCCTTATCATTGTATCCTGGCAATTTCACAGCAAAGTCAACACGTACAATACTATTAGGATTAATCTGAACCTGTTCACTATACTGTTCAGGAGCAAGTATTTCTTCAAGTATCGCACCAAGTTGTATCTCACCAAGAATACCACGAGCTTTAACATTTGAAAGAACATTTTTCAAATCAGTAACACCACTTGCAACCAACTTCATCTCACCCAATCCCTCATAAACTTCTTTTAAACGTTGATTAACGGTTTCAAATGATTTAGATATTTTGTCATCAAGCGTTTTTTGTAGCTTTTCGTTTACTGTAGAGTTTATCTTATCAAAACTTTCCTGATTTTCACGACGTAATTTATCCATATTTTCTGAATTTGAACTTTGCATATCTTTTAATGTAAAATTTATTTCTTTACGAATATTTTCAAATGACATTCTTAATCTTTCAAGACTATCAATAGTTGATTTTTCCTGCTTTTCCTGACTTTCATTAAGGTTTTTACTAAGTTCTGCCATATTCTTTACTACTGTTTGTGAAACATTATTCAATTTTTCATCAAGAATACTTTGCATTTTTTCTGTAATAATACTATTAATTTTATTAAAGTTTTCTTGATTTTCATATCGTAAACTATTCATTTCATCTTTAATTTTAGTAATCATTCTATCAACTTGATTCACAGTAGAGTCACTTTGTCGTGATAATTGCTCTATAAGCATATGATTATTGTTTTCATACATTTTTGAGATTTGCTCTAATGCATTTTTAATCTCATTTAAATTTTTGCCATCAACTGGTTTAAATTGCTTTATCAAAATTGCAACTAAAAGAATAACAATCACTATACAAAAAATGAAAATAATTGTTTCCATAAAATTTCTCCTTTGAATTTAAACATATTATTTTTAAATTATTTCAATTATTATACAAAAAAGAAAATTATTTATATCTTTTATAAAAACTTACTTTTTATTACATCTTCCACATGACTGCATCTATATTTTCCATGTTCTTTTACTTTATCGTCTGCTTGTTCCATTACATACGAATCATACACTTTATCAAGCATGGGAATATCATTATAGTTATCTCCAAATGCAGCACAATCTTTAGGTGATATATTAAAATAAGTTTGTAAACGTTCTATTCCTGTGCCTTTGCTGACGCCTTTTGCCATAAAATCTAAATACAGCGCACCAGAAACCGTAGCAGCACATTTGTCTCCCCACTGTTTTATCAGATAATCTTTTGAATGTTTGATTCCACTTAAATCACATACAGAAACTTTTACAATCTCTTCTGGAATATCGCTAAAATCTTTTACAACCGTAGTTTTATAGTTTACAATTTTTGTCATCCGATAGAGATATTCTTCTGTTTTTGGTTTAATATATGCACTGTTTTCACCAGAGACAAGCAATTCACAATTTGGTATTTGATACACATCCTTAATAATATCCATAACAAGGTCTTTATCCATAATGGTTTTGCTTATTGTTATTCCTTTATATTTGACTAAGCCGCCATTTTCAGAGATATAGGCAATATCTTCACAGACAGGCTCAAATAGTCTATAAAGGCTTACAATATGTCTTCCGCTTGCCGCAGCAAAAACATATCCTTTTTTAGTTAGTTCCCGAATTGTGTTAAACATAGAGTCGTCAACACGCTGTGCTCCATTTAGAAGCAATGTTCCATCAAGGTCACTTGCAATTAATTTCATCATAAAAACGTTTTTATCTCCTGATATAATCTGGCAGCAGGAAGCCCAACAACATTGTTGTAATCTCCTTCAATCCCTTTGACATAAGCGGCAAATGCACCCTGAATACCATAGCCGCCTGCCTTGTCCATACAATCACCTGTTGCAGCATACTGTTCAATCTCATTATCGGACATATCATAACAAACTACATTGGTCTTTTCATAAAAGGATTGATATATACCATCTCCAATAAAAGTTACCCCTGTATATACACTGTGTTTACAGCCACTAATGCTTTTTATCATGGCTTTTGCCTCTTCTTTAGACTGTGGCTTTCCAAGCACTTTTTTATTATGATAGACAATCGTATCTGCACCAATCACAATACTGTCTTCTTTTTTATCTTGGCTAAGGCTGTTATACACAGCCTTAGCTTTTAATGAAGAAAGTTCCATAACAATATCTTGTGGTGCTTCTTTTGTCGTAATCTCATCAGCATTGCTTGTCATAACTGTAAATGAAATGCCAATTTGTTCAAGAAGTTCTCTTCTTCTTGGCGAACCTGACGCAAGAATAATATTTTTCACGTAATGCCTCATTTCTGTACTATTTTTGTATATAATCTGCTTTCTAGCCAAAGCGGATATTTGCAATCCGCTACGCTACTCACTCAAACCATCTAGCTGTTATCACAATATCCATCCTTTCGCTTATGCCTGTGTGGCATTGAAGTGAGGAACTTCCTTGATAAAGCCAAACAATATTAATAATATATATACTATAAATTATTATTTAGTTTTTATTTCCCTCAATACTGCGGTTCATAGCCGATTCTAACGCATCAATAGAAGCTCTGATAATATCATGGTCTATGCCAATACCAAAATAATTTTTATTGTCACTGCCTGTTACACCCACATAGGCAATCGCACTAGACTCAGAACCTTTATTATTCAGTGTGTGTTCCTCATAGCAGCATATATTGCATGGTGCATTAAAATATTGTGCCAATGCGTTGCTTACCGCATTCAAACGTCCATTGCCGCCTGCTTCTATATTGATTCGCTCGCCCTCTTTTTCTATTGTAACTGTAGTTTGTATACCATTAATCTGCTTAAAGTGAACTTCTACAATCTTAAATTCTGGCGTATATTTTTTATATCGGCTCTCAAATATAGCAAGCACCTCATCAGGAGAAAGCTCTTTATGCTTCATATCTGAGACATCTTTTACTGCATATCCCAAATCTTCTCTCATTTTTTTAGGAATAATCATTCCATAATTATGTTCCAAAACATAGGCAACGCCGCCCTTGCCAGACAGACTGTTAATTCGGATAACATCAGAATCGTAAGTGCGCCCAACATCTTCTGGATTAATTGGAAGATATGGCACTGTCCAATGGTCTTGGTCATGTTCCACTCGATAGTGCATTCCCTTTGATATCGCATCTTGATGTGAGCCAGAAAATGCTGCAAATACCAGTTTTCCACAGTATGGATGTCTATCGCCAATCGTCATCTGTGTTAATCGTTCATATGTTTCTGCCAATTTCGGCATATCGGAAAAATCTAATTTAGGGTCAACCCCATGTGAGTACATATTCATACCAAGTGCTATGATATCCACATTACCTGTTCTTTCACCATTGCCAAATAATGTCCCCTCAATCCGGTCTGCCCCTGCCAAAATGCCAAGCTCTGCATCGGCAACGCCTGTGCTTCTATCATTATGTGGATGCAGTGATAATATAACATTGTCGCGGCTGTGCATATTTTTGCTCATATACTCAATTTGACTTGCAAAAATATGCGGAAGTGACATCTCCACCGTAGCAGGAAGATTAATAATACATTTCTTTTCACTCGTTGGCTCCCAGACATCAATAACTGCATTGCACACTTCTAATGCGTACTCTACTTCTGTACCTGTAAAACTTTCTGGGCTATATTCAAAAGAAAAATTACCGCCATCTTTTTGAGCCAATTCTTTTAACATCATAGCTCCGTCAACTGCAAGCTGTTTAATTTCATCTTTAGACATGGCAAACACTTGCTCTCTTTGTGCTAATGATGTTGAATTATACAGATGCACAATAACTTTTGGTGCACCCTTTACTGCCTCAAATGTCTTTTTAATAATATGTTCTCTTGCCTGTGTAAGCACTTGAATCGTCACATCATCAGGAATCATATTTTTTTCAATTAAGGTTCTTAAAAATGTATATTCTGTTTCTGAGGCAGCCGGAAATCCAACTTCGATTTCCTTAAATCCTACTTCAATAAGCATATTAAAAAATTCCAGTTTTTCCTCAAGGCTCATTGGCTCAATAAGCGCTTGATTGCCATCTCTTAAATCCACCGAACACCAAATAGGCGCCTTATCAATATACTCTTTTTTTACCCAATCATAACTTGGAACGGGCGGCATAAAATAGCCTCTCTTATACTGTCTGTAATCAAACATCTTTTTTACCTCCAAAAAATAAAATCAAACGTCGACACGCTTTGCGAGCCGCCTTATTGAATTGAAATTTGCCTGTCAGAGATTTATACAACGATATCATTTCATATATTGCTTATAAAAATAAATATTCTATAACAATAAAATTGATATGATACAAAAAAGTCTTTCGCCCCTGACATGCGTATGTCAAGAGACGAAAGACGAAAAGTCTCACGCGGTACCACTCTTATTCACGATAAATCAATCGTGCCCTCACTGAATACGGACAATCCTGTCTTAAACGATTTTGTCTTAAAACGATTTGTCTTATATTCTGTCCATTATAACGGTTGGCATCCGTCTATGCCTAATCTTAATGTGCAAATATTGCACCATTAATTTCAGATAGCAGCTCCAAGACGAGTTCAATGTCTTCCTTCTATTGTCTCACACCACCCGACAACTCTCTGAAACCAGTCAACATCTACTATTTCTTTTCATAGCCTTTTTTATATTACTTTTCTTACTATACAAAAAAATAATTCTATTGTCAAGATATCTTTTTGCAATTTTTCTAGTAAATTTTTTATATATTATTTTTTTATTTAATATTTCTTATTTTATTACAACTGCCTGATTTCCTATCTGATTGAATCGATAATTAAACAGTGCCATATCATATGTTACATTTCCTTTCATTGGGTCCATAATATGAACAACCGACTGTTCATAATCATATCCTGTAAGTAAAAGACAGTGTTCATTTGCTGGAAAACGCACTTCTTCCCCATCAATATTCCATATGGCGCTTGTGTACGTGTCTAGCATATCAATCGTTGCCCATATAACAACTGGATAACCTAAATCAATCTGCTTAAATAAAGATTGTAAATCATTGTTACTATAATCATATGCCATATGTTGTGCATTTATATCCCTTAAAAACGTATTGGCACAATTGATAATTACAGGGGCAAAACAGCCATATGCACCATCATCATCTGGTCTTCCTATAAATGCTTGATAAGGATTTGTTTCACCTATTGCTCCCATATCTAAATAAGTATCACACATTGTTATTTTATCAATATCATAGCCAAGATAATTTAATGCTGCTGTAAGAGATGTAACTTCACAACCAGAAGGCAATTCTGGATTTTGCAATAACTGTTCTATATTTAATTTGTTTTTTATATTTCCAGATTCCCATGAAATAGAATATTCTTTTAATATTTCTGGCGTTACTGTATACCTGTGCAGCCAGCTTCCCTCAATAACTTCCTCCTCTTTAGCACTGCTATTATCATTAATAACGTCATTATTTTGCGTATTAATAGAATTTTGCGTATCAATAGAATCGTTCATATCTTCAAGACATATCTCTTTGGCATCAACTTCAGTATTATCATCTGTTGTATCTTCGTTTATATCAACTTCATCTTGACCATTATCGAATGCCTTATTATTTTCTGTCTCTTTTTGTACTTTTTCACTAAACATGTCGCCTTTAACATTTTTTTGATGTAAAAAAAATAGAATTGTTGCTCCCATAATTAGTGTAAAAAAGGTCAATACTGCAATTTCTTTTTTAAATTTTTTTAAGCTTTCCATAGTACCTCTTTCCTGTGTTACTATCAAAATAAATAAAACACATTTTTTAATCGTTCTATATACTTCCAAAATTTAACAGGAAGCATATATTATTGTATACGTACTAACTTTCAAAAAGTTTTATTTAAAACTTTTATTTATATAATTTTTTATCAAATTAGTCTCTTCCTCTGTTACCTTTTCTTCTGAATATCGTGCTTTTTCATAGATTTGTGTTATTGTTTCTGCCTTGATTTTATCTTCTGTTATATTGTCTTTTGTCAATTTAGAGGGCAAGCTTGAAAGATTGGGAATATTTCCTTTTGTACCTTTTAAAACTGCCATCTTATATATTTTTCGCACTGATTTCACCGATTTGGATTCTTTATAATTATTTTTTGCAAAATTCTTGTTTACATATTCCTTTTCTTCTTTTGGCTTTACAAATTCAACAATATCAAACCCTTGTTTTTTTGTTCGATTAAAATTTTTTATATAATGAACCACCATATAAACGATTCCTGCAACAATTGCCAATAACAAAAGAAATCCTACTGCTTCCGCTATTGCTTCAAGTATTGGCGAATCCGTATATTCAAGCTCTGTACCATCAAGAGAATCCAGTGAGTCTTTCTTTTCTTCTATTGGTTCCTTTATTTCACTATTGCCACCGCCAAGACCTAAAAGAAATAAAAAAGCACGAACAACCAATCTTACTATTTGATATGTTCCAGACTGTACCAAAGAAAACATATTGCCATATTTGCCATTGTAAAAAGCCAACATACTAATCATAATCAATACAATAGAAATAATATTAACATATTTATTAACATATTTTAATTGTCCCGCAGGAAAATCTGCTTTATCTTTATTAAGCTGAAAGATTCGATACATATAATTTGCATTATTATGAATTAATACCAGCAACACAAAGAAAATACTTAAAAAGGCTTCTGTCATCATCAATACTTCTATATTTTGAATAGAACCAGCCACGTAACCTATTATCATTACTGCAACAGCATAAATTGGAACAGCTTCACTGATAAGTATTGATTTTAATGCTTTTTCTTTAGCTTGTGCAGCTGTATAACCATCTCTAATAGGCATATCTTGGTCTGTGATAAGACTTATTTTATGATTTTTTAACTTTATTGAATACAAACTTATTACTAATGCCATAATCATATTGCTTAATATCATTTCATCACTTAGTGAAAAAAGATATGCAATAATAAATATAAATATATTAGAAAGAATAAATAATTGTATTTTTTGGACCCA
The DNA here is from genome assembly GCA_910589305.1 of uncultured Lachnospira sp. Classification (GTDB taxonomy): domain Bacteria; phylum Bacillota; class Clostridia; order Lachnospirales; family Lachnospiraceae; genus Lachnospira. Next base: position 67,282 of record CAJUTV010000015.1, read on the forward strand.
TTTTCTTGCGGCAAACGCCAATATTGCAACAGCTGGAACCCACAAGCCATAAAGTATAGCAATATTATCCATCTTAAATAATCCAAAATAAAAGATATAGATTGCTGCTAAAAATACAATGCACTGTTCAAGCATTTCAATAAAAGATAACCATGCTCTTGACTTATCCTTCTGCATTATGCATCACCTCCCACATAATACATTCTGCCTGTGTATATGACAATTTTGCTTCCATTCCTTTAAAATATGGCAATATCCACATGGATAAAGAGTCCCTTCCTGACAGTTTATCAAAACATTGCTGAAGATTTTGCCTGCTATTTTGTGAAATCATAATATATAATGTACTTTTAGCATCATTACCAAGAAAAATTGATCTTGTAAAATGATTGCTATAATCGTCAAGAAGCGTACAAAAATCTGTAATTTCACTATCTAAGCTAATTCTTGCCAATGCTGTATTAATCACATTCAAATGGGCAAATCCTACGCCAAGCTCTACTTTTGTAATATCCTTATCACCATATCCTCTGGCATTACATAACATGGACACATGAATCCCCTGCTCTAATAACATTTGTGCTAAACCAGCAGCTATGGAAATGGACTGCTCGCTTATCACATCATATCTTAACATGCCTTCAGACTCAAGATTTAATAAAATACAGACTGATGGACTTGCCGTCTCGTTATACTGATTTACCATCAATTGTCCTGTTTTTGCCGATGCTTTCCAATTAATTAAATTCATAGGGTCTGATGTATCATATTCACGTATCTGTCTAAAAGCAAACGGGTCGGGATTAAATTGTCTGTTTCGCTCAACACTTCCCATTACTTTTGCATACAAAACTTCTATATCGTTGACATCGGAAGCATTCGGGTATACCGTAATTTCTGTGTGTTGTTCAACACCCATCACATATACATCATTCATAAATAATCCATTGGAAACCAACTCTAATTTATCAATAATATATACGCCCCTTTTACTGCATTTTACAGGTATCCTTCTAGTTACTTTCTGATACATCATCAGCGAAAAAATATCATTGCGGTACGATTTGTCTGTAATACACCAATTATCACTGCCATCTGAAAAATAAATACTCTTATCTACTGTAAATTTTAAATTAATATATGCAAGCGGCAATTTTTTTCTATTGGTTACAATCTCTACCAATTCTAATGTCTCTCCCCGCACAATATGGTCTACAGAAAACTTGACATTGGCAGTAAGATTTTTATTCCATTTTTTTGCATATAAAATTCGCAGCAACATATACATGGCATAAGCGCCGATAAACATTACTATTATTATCATTTTAACCAGTCCTCTGTTGGCACCACAACTGTGTCAAGAATATCCTTAATAATGGTCTGTCTGTTATCCTGTCTTGTCATTCCATGCTTTAAAACCAATCTATGAGCAAATACGCTTACCGCCAGTTTTTTGACATCTTCTGGCGTCACATATTGACGACCTTTAATATAAGCATATGCTCTCACTGCATTTACCATATTTAATGTACCTCTTGGACTAACCCCAATTGCTATATTTTCATGTTCTCTGGTCTTAACAACAATATCAATAATATAATTCATAATTGATTCATGCACAAAAACATTCTTTGCCTCTGCACACATCTTCTGTATATCTTGTCCGTCACACACATTTTTTAATGTATCAAATGGATTGGAACCTTTAAAACGATTTAATATTGCCAATTCTTCCTGTTTATCAGGATACCCCATTGATATTTTTAATAAAAATCGGTCAAGCTGCGCTTCTGGCAGCTGATATGTTCCAGCCGTTTCAATCAGATTTTGTGTTGCTATTACAATAAATGGCATATTTAATGGATAACTTTCTCCATCAACGGTTACTTGCCGTTCTTCCATACACTCTAACAATGCTGATTGCGTTCTTGGCGTTGCTCTATTAATCTCATCAGCAAGAACAATATTAGAAAAAATAGGACCTTTCCTAAATGTAAAATCCCCCATCTTTTGATTATAATAATTGATTCCTGTAATATCTGATGGAAGCAAATCAGGTGTAAATTGTATTCTGCTAAATGCCGCATCAATTGATTTTGCAAATGATTTTGCAATCATTGTTTTACCTGTTCCTGGCACATCTTCCAGCAAGACATGTCCTCTTGCTATCAATGCAGTAAGTATCATATCACTTACATCCAATTTGCCTACAATAACATTTTTAATATTATCACTTATCAAGGTTGCTTTTTTTTGTATCGTTTCTTTATCAGACATACCTCTTTAATCCTTTCATTTTTATTTTTATTTCTATACTGCTTTTGCACAAAAAATAAAACGTTCTTGCACATTTAAAATAAACAACTTCCAGATATCAAATTCTGCAATTAAAAATTTCAATTATACATATTGGGCTACTCCTCTTTTGGCACATCAATATTGACATCAATTCCTCTTGGTGCGACAGGTGTTGAAAATACAATCTGTGTGCTGGTTCTTCCAAACTTTTGAAGTTTTCCAATAAATAAATCAAGCTCTAATGTACTTGGAAATACAACTTTTAACAACATCGAATATGTCCCTGTAACACAGTTACACTCTACAACATTTGGACATGATATAATAAAAGGATAAAACTCTGGTTTCTGAACAGGTGCAACTTCCAAATTAATAAAAGCTGTAATATGATATCCTAATTTTAACTGATTTACTTTTACTTCATATCCTTGTATAATCTGTTCTTTTTCCAGACGCTCTATCCTTGCCGACACTGCTGGAGAAGAAAGAAAAACATTTTCTGCCAAAGCCTTTAAAGGCATTCTAGCATTTTCTTGTAATAATGTAATTAATTTCTTATCAATCTTATCCATATCTTAATCCCTCTTTGTTCTAGTTGATTTTTATACCATTTTTATCAAAACAAATTCTTATTCATTGTAACATACATTTCTTTTTTTGACTACTTTAACATATTGTTGCATGTTTGCAAAATGGTGTTACTTTAATTTCAATTTTATACAAAGATTTATCCATAAACTTATTGTAATATTCCAATTTTTCATATAAACTTAATGTAAATTTAATATATATGGAGGTTTATTTAATGAATAATAATGAATATGATACAGTCATTCTCTTTTTAGATGACGGACCATGTGAATGTGCTATCGTAAGAATTTTTCCTGCTGGTGATAATGATTATGTTGCCCTTCTTCCCCTTGAAGGACCAGCCTCAGAAAATGATGAGGTATATTTATATCGCTATGTAGAAACGGACACAGAACCTTCCCTTGAACCTATTGATTCTGACGAAGAATATGCACTTGTTACAGAAGCCTTTGAAGAAGAACTCGATGCGATGGAGTATGAAGAACTATATGATGAAGAAGACGACTATAATTCTGATAATTAATGTGCTATTCTTACAGCAAATTGTTCAATTCTCCTATAAATCTTGACGGTTGCAAGGTCTTGTCATATCTTTTTTTTAGATAACTAATAAAAAGCCTCTGCTTTGCCCTTGTAACCGCCACATAAAATAACCGCCGCTCCTCCTCAAGTTCTTCTTTTGTATTAGCCTTATTATAAGGTATCATTCCCTCATTGACATCAATTAATAATACATTGTCAAATTCCAATCCTTTACAACTGTGCATAGTACAGACATGGACATGATAACTGTTATCTTGATATGTTGTATTATTATTTCTTTTATTCTTTGAAATACACTGTATCCATTCATCATAAGAAAACGCTTCTTTAGCACATTCCTGTAGATAATCTAAAATATCCATAAAAGGTTTACTGTCTATACCTTGCTCCTTGCAATAGTTTTTGATATATCTTTCATAACCTATCCCTTTTCGGATATAGTTGATTTTTGCATATGTCGTCATATTTTGTATAAATTTTATATGTTCTTGAAACAAACAAAGTTCTTTTAATTTATCTTCATGCCCTTTTTGTTTTATATTCATCTTTATTTTTTCAAGATAAACAACATCTTCTGTAAAATAATCACGACTGATAGAACGATAAGGTTTATTTATAATTCTTAAATAATTCAAACGTTCCTTACTGCCATTGGCAATTTTAATATAAGCGCCTATATCTAATGTAATCCAATGTCCTGATAAATTATCTTTTGCTTTACTAGTCGATGATTGCACTGCAATTCCTTGATGTTCAAGCATTTTTACAATATTGACCGCACAGTTATTTGTTCTAGTAAGTATTGCAAGCTCTTTCCATTGATAAATAAGAGCAATCATATATTGATTTTGTTCTGTTATATTTGTAAATTCTCTAATATTTACTTTATCACCATATGAATGAAATGCCTTCAAATCTTTATAAAAACGGTCTTGATTATGATTAATTAAATGGGTTGCCATGTCTACAACATATCTATTAGAGCGATAATTTATATTTAAATTATATACAGAAGCTTCTGGGTATACTTTTATAAAATCTTTCATAACACTTGGTGTTGCACCGCGAAATCCATAAATGCTTTGGTCATCATCTCCAACAACAAATATATTTTTATGAATTTTACATAATAAATGAACAATCTGTATCTGCACTGGCGCCGCATCTTGAAATTCATCAATTAAAATATAATCATATTTATTTTGCCAATTATTTAAAATATCTTTTCTATTTTCAAGAACCTGTAATGTTGTTATCATCATATCTTCAAAATCAATTTTATGCTCCTTTTGAAGCATATGTTGATATTCTTTGTAAAGACAGCGAAATAAATTTTCATCACCATTAAATGAACAATATGTTTGAATATCTATTCTTTGGGCTTTTACTTTTAATATTTCTGACAAAATATCTGTGGCAAAACTATTTTCATCTTGAACGGACACCATATGAAAAGATAACTGATTTTTAATAAATTGCCATTGTTCTTTTTCTTTTATAATATCCTTTGCATGATAATGAAAAACATCTTTTAAAATCATAAAAAAAATAGCATGAAATGTGCCAAAAACCACATCACTTTGACTTTTATTACAAAGTTTTAAGAAACGTTCTTGCATCTGTTTTGCTGCCATTTTTGTAAATGTGATAACAAGAATTTTCTTTTCATCAATATGATTTTCCTTGATAAGATTCCAGATTCTATGTGTTATAACCGTTGTCTTGCCGCTTCCAGGTCCTGCCAAAATCATTGCTGCACCATTAACATGCTTGGTAGCTTTCTCTTGCACTTGGTCTAATGCCATATTAAAATCTCTCCTTTTTTATATATTGAAATTATATTATGTGTATATTATTCTGTCAATACTTTTAATGTTTTTTATATATTATTTTTATAAATAACTTTTACATTTATTTAGGGTGTATCTAAAAATTCTTAATATTAATGCTAATACTATTTAGAACAATCAAAATTGCAGCAATGTGTATAAATACCGTTTAAGTTGTATGTATTTTGCTTTAATTCTTGAGCATAATATTTGATATTATTTTTGTTTTCAATAAATTTAGAAACACTTTTACCTATGTTGATAAGCAATGAACCTGAACCACTTGTAGGGTCATAAATCTTAATTTCTGTTCTGTCTTTTAAATGGTCTGCCACAATCTCAGACATCAACAAGGAAACTTCATGAGGAGTATAAAACTCTCCCGCTTTTTTACCTGCATTCGCTGCAAACATACTAATAAGATATTCATATATAAAGCCTAAAACATCATAATCCTACTTTCCGTCCATTGGAATATCTTTAATCAAATGGATAAGGTCGCTAATAGCTTTCGACTGTGAAGCTGAACTATCTCCAAGTTTAGAAAATCCTGTCTGCAATGTATCAAAAACACCTTCAAATACCTTTTTATGTGTGGCGTTAATAAAACGGCTAAATGCAGAAAGTGCCTCACGAACATCCTGCACACTAAAATCTCTACCTTTTTTAAGCCAAGTTGAGAAAAGATTTTCATATGAAATAAAATAGCCTACATTTTCCTGTACACTTTCTACAGTTTCTGTATCTTCTTCTGTTAATTCTGGCAAGTATTCATCTGTCCAATCGTTTTCTTTAAGATACTTTACTTCTTTTTCAGATAAGAATTTGTAAAAAATAAAGCCTAATATATAATCCTTGTATTCGTTTGCTTCAATTTTGGAACGTATTTTATTTGCGGATTCTCATATTTTTGCTGCTAATTGTTACTTGTTCATAGTTATCCTCCGATTTAATTTTTAAATATTCTTTTCTTACTTTATATTATCAACCCAACTGTCCCAATAAACGGACTTAATTTTCATCATCTGGAAGAAAATCAATGATATCTTCTACCTTGCAATGAAGGGCAATGCAAATTTTACCGATTGTATCAATCGTTACATTTTCTTCTCTGCTCATTTTGTTCATTGTGTAATGATTGATTCCTGCTAATGCTTCTAAATCTTTTTTCTTCATACCTTTGTCTATCAAGATATGCCATAATTTTTTATAACTCACTGTCATCTATTGTAAGCCCCTTTCTTTATTTAAGTACAAGTGTATTTATTATGACACAAAAATTCGAAAATAGCAACTTAAGTTTGATAATTCGCACTAAAGTTAAAAAATTATTTTCAACAGTTTTAGCATTAAAATTTTTCTTAGGAATAGCATATATTTACAAGCAAAGAAAAATATTACTTACTTTATCTTTCATTTGAGAATAGTCTTAATAATAATGTATCCCTTCAATCTTTAAATCGTTTCTCATTTTATAAAAATATTCATTATATATTTTCATATACTTATTTCAATACTTTTCTTGAAAAGGAACACAGATTATATCTTCTTTATACTTTAACATTTGATTAAATAACATCTTATAAACAATTATTTCTTTTATTAACACTTCACTTCCTTAAACTAATGTTACATTAAATATGATTGACAATACTCTTTATAATAAAATTTACTCTATTATAACTATATCAAACACTTGACTTACAGCAAAAAACATTTTAATTTTATATTTTTTTAAGCAACTTATGTTACCTTATTTGTCATGTGATTTTTTATTATCTATTTAAATGCACATAACTTACACTTTAATATAAACATTGATTTTCTCCTTTATTTGTATAATATATAAAAATCAAGTATAAAAAAGCAACTTTTAATGTATAATAAGCCACAAATTTTTTACAAATTTATAACATACAAAAGGAGATTTCATCATGAATAACTTAGATAACCAAATAAGCAATTATCTTGAATATTGTCAATATCAAAAGAGATTAGACGATAAATCTCTAAAAGCATATCGAATCGATTTAAGACAATTTTCACAACAACATATGGCAACAACAATATTAGATATTACTTCTGATATATTAGAAAAATATATTACTATTTTAAATAAAACATATAAACCTAAAACGGTTAAAAGGAAAATTGCCTCTATAAAAGCATTTTTTAGCTATTTAGAATATAAAGATTATATTGAAAAAAATCCTTTTAATAAAGTAAAAACCAAATTTCGTGAACCCATTATTCTTCCAAAAACAATCCCTCTTTATACCGTAGAAACTTTTTTAGCAACCATCTATAAACAACAAAAAGAAGCAAATACCATTTATCAAAAAAGAAACGCACTTCGAGATGCTGCCGTTATTGAACTTTTATTTGCTACTGGATTAAGAATTTCTGAGCTATGTTCCTTAAGAAAAAATGATATTGATTTATTTGACCAAACTGTTTTGGTATATGGAAAAGGCTCTAAAGAAAGACGAATACAAATAGGAAATGATGATGTTATAAAAATATTGAAAGAATATAAAAAAGAATATATCATAGAAATCGAAAAATGTGACTATTTTTTTGCAAATCAATCTGGACAAAAATTATCAGACCAAACAGTAAGAAGAATGATTAATAAATATTCCTCTATTGCAGCAATTAATTTACATATCACACCCCATATGTTTCGCCATACTTTTGCAACAAGCCTTTTAGAAGCAGATGTTGATATTCGTTATATTCAGGAAATGTTGGGACACAGTTCTATTAATATTACACAAATATATACTCATGTAGCTATGTCAAAACAGCGAGATATATTGATAAATAAACATCCAAGAAAGAATTTTCATATATGACTTATTTAATCAGGACCACCAGCTAAGCTGGTGGTTTGCTCTGCGGCTATAAGCCTGTGAT
>CAJUTV010000016.1 GCA_910589305.1 uncultured Lachnospira sp.
GGAAAATATCTCCATTATAAAAATATAATCCACCTGTTCTACTATTACTTTTAGTCAACGCTTCCATTCCACACCTATCTGAAGTTCCTATTTTTGAACGAAGTGACAATCGACAACCATTATTTTCAACACTTACAATATTATTTGTTATAGAAGATGTACCATTATTCGCTGATAAAAGAATACTCGTATCTGTACCTTTCATATAAATAGTAGCATTATCTTTCATTTGTCCACCATTTAACGATAATGCACCAATATTTTCAATAGTTAAATCATCTATATGTGCAATTTCTCTCCAACCTTCCCATGATGTTAAACCAACTCTGTGAAGTAATTTTCCATTTCCATCAAATGCCAATTCATGCGCCTTGCCCGCACTGGCATCGCTCCACCCTCTAATTCCTACAAGGGTCGCAAAACTTGAACCTGTTGTTATTTTAGATGCTGCTGGAGTCTTTAGCCCAACTGGTTTAAACATTTCACTATAGTCACTCGGCTTCGTTTCAACATTTCTTGTATCTCCCCAACCAGTTAAGTAGCTGGCAGCCTTTACTTGTTTAAGATAGTCTGGTGTATTATTTACATTTTCAAGACCAATATTTGCAGGTGTACAATAACTTTTATAATTAACACTGTCTAATATCGTTCTTTCATCTTGCCATCCTTTAGTAGAGCCTATTTGTTTTCCCCAAAGCAAATCTCCATTATCCAATAATTTACTTCTTAAATACATACCCAAATATTGCCCATCATTCCAACCATTCCCATGTCTTATACTAAACACATTCCACCATATTTTGTTTATATCATAATAACTTCCCAGAAAAGTTTTATACTTACTTAAATCTTGCACATTATTGATTCCCTCATCAATTCGACCGCTGCAAGGTATGGTTACATTTAAAGTATTCGACCTACCACTCGAAACGGCTAAATCCCCTGTCATAGTATCTCCAGCTTTATTCACTTTTCCATCAACAGTACTCGTCAATGTAGTAATCAACTCTTTTAAAACTTTTCCCTGCTTCGCTGATAATGGTTTATTTGTTATACTGGAAGTAAGATTATCTATAATATCCGACACATTTACTTTACTTGTGGTAATTCCATCAATCAAAGTTTTATTGTTTTTTATGTAAGCTACAATCTCACTTAACTGGTCGAGTGTTGTATCATCACTATCAGCAAGTGTATTCAATCTAGTTGTAAGCGTAGTAAGTAAATTTCTTATATCTGCATGAGCCTTTTCTGAACTATTATGTTCAGATACCTTCGTTGCTGCTGTTCCGCTTAAATCGGCACCAACATTTTCAGCAGTAATATTTACATTCTTTTGAAAACTGCCATCATAAGTGCCTTGAGAAATCCCATTTAATGATATATTTAAACTAGTGGGATTTTTCATTGATTGAGGCTTATTTTTAATATAAGCGTCTGAATTACTGTCTGACACATTCCAGTCAGCCTGAACATTTACTTCTGCTCCATCTTCAATCCCAGACAATTTATTTTTATCAGCATTTGTATAATCATTTTCAGATAAGCCCTTTCCCTCTACTTTATCTACCTTATTTTCTTCAAGATAAGCATCATTATTGACAAGTGCAGCAGTAACACAATTAAAAACATCCGCATGTCCTTTATCTTTCGTTTCAAATTTACGCACATTTTTAGTAAATGTAACTGGATTATTGATTTCAAAATCTGCCATAACTACCTCCTAAAATACATCATCAACTGTGTATGTCATTTCCATATCACTATCTTTGCCTTTTGCAGTAAAATTTTTTATACATACAATATCTCCATTTTCATCATATAATCCTAATTCACTGATATATTTACCTGCTAATTCGGATTCTAATAAAGTACATTGATACCTACACGTTGTATCATCTACAAACTCAAAACCATCAATTTCTTTTCTTAACAATTCTGATACCAGTGCATCCTGATTTTCTAAAGGCGAAATTACATTGCCTAAACTATTCACTCCTCCATCGCCAAATGCCATGCCAACAATTTTTGGTAATGTTATAGCACCTGCTCTTGCTTGAACCATATTTTTTCTTGCTTTTTTTGTAATTATATAATTCTCTGCCATTTTACAACTCCTCCATTTCATAAGAAGCATTTAATGTTCTGCTTCCATCTAATAAGACATTACCATCTAAGTACCATAAATTTTCACATTTTTCTAAAGTAACAACACCAACTTTTTCTGTTTTCTCTTCAATCATAAAATGTGCTGAACCTGATACAGAAATGGAATTGTCACATTTAGCACATTGAAACTTGTTATTAATACAATGTAGATAAAATTGAAGTATATTTTTAACTTCTAAAAAAATCCTCTGATTAATTGTATAATCCGTATGCGATTGCTTGATTTTATCAAGTATCTGCCGAATCTGTTTTGTGTCAATCGTTTCTTGTTCAATCGAATACACAATAAAAAAATTAGGATGCAATGATTTTAAACCATATTCTCCTAAATCATTTATATCTGCAATATGCACTCGAAAACCAGTTATATTTTCAAGATATTGTTCCATTCGATAGGGTGTCATTGGCGACCTGCAATCTCTCTTTTGATAAATCAATTTACGGCGTTCCTCATAAGATAAATTTTCTCGTATAGGAAGCTGCCACTTCATTTCATGATACATAAGTCCCCATGTTGCTGTTTCAGGAAACATTTGATATTTCAACTCTTCTGCCAGCTTTAATGCTTTATCATATTCTTGCCCCATCACCTGATAAAGCCATTTTCCAACATACGATTTATCATAAAATCCTTGTGTCACATAAGATAACATTTTTAAAGCACTCTTACTGGTAGGAAATGCCTCTAAATCTAATTTTTCTTTATCCTTATCCATAACTTCCCCCTATTCTTTCAAAGTGAAATTTAGATTGCCTGTTTGTGGATATTCTTCTTGTGCCAACTGGATATTGACTATATTATCATTTATCATAAATGTATCAAAATCTTTTACTCCATTAATAGCAGAAATAAGCGGTCGAACATCATTATACCTTAATATGCTGTCATTCTTTGCTTTATCATATATTTTCATAACAGCTTCTTTGAAATCTTTTTTCACCTGCTCGATGGTTGTTGTTTCATCAATGGATAATCCTGTACATATATAATTTATATTCACAGTTGTTGCCGCCACACAAACCAACTTGGCACAAGCAGTCGGCAACAGTCTTTTCGTTCTATCATCAGGAGATACGATATAATGATATACTTCCTGTATTAATGTATTATTGGCTGGTTCACCATTTCTATCAACAAGCACAAGCTTTACTGTACCTGGTCCATCATAGGCAGATACCACAATACAATCCCCTGCTCCTGCTTCTTTCGCCCAACGTATATAATCACTGTCATTTCCTAAATAGGTCATACTGCTGTCATATTCAGCTGCTATTCTATCATAATAAGCATTATTACTTTCTCTTTCTGTTCCTCCAGTTATTGGCTCTTTATTTGTAACTGACAAAATATTTTTATCAGGTTTTGCCATCATACAAATGGTATTTGTTGCCACATTAGATATTGTACCAGACGTTACAGCAGTTACGGATATTATAGCTATTCCATCACTTTCTATAATGCTATCCTCATTTGATATATATTCAAGTGCTGGAGAATCATTTGTTGCTGGTGTACAAAAAATCGTTCCTGATGGAATAACAGTTCCTGCTATACCTGCCACTTCTACAAAGCCGCTTGCACATTCTGCTTCATGTCTTGTTAAATGTACTTGCCTGCCATGCAAATCAAGCCATTCATCCCATGCAAACTGCGGAAAAGCAATCATTAAAGCTCTTACCATATGATAATTAATAAATTCAGATAGTTCAATTGCTGCGGGTTTCGTGAAATCATAAGGAAAACCGCCAATCATGTCATCTATATCCTTTGGCAAATGGGACATCATTCTTTGGTGAATTTCATTTTCACTGTTATTATCTATAAAATCAGGATTTACAAATGAAAGCTGTGACATCTTTTACTACTCCTTTCTTGGTAAATATTAAATACGAATTTTAAACAACTTATCCCAATTAACACCTTTTACTACAAAAGTACAATGAATTTCATCAGCATTCCAGCTAAATTCAAAATCCCTTACATATTCTGTTCGTGGATTGACTTTTAAAGCATCGGTAATGGTGCGTTCAACAATGGATTCAACAATCTTTTGATTATCCGCTGCAAGTGCATTTTCTAGCTCTACACCAATATCATTTGTATAGGCTAGACAAGAATATCGCTCTGTCTGTGCCATCTTAAAGCACCATATCATAAAACCTTCTTCGCCAGAACATTCCTTTATTCTATTTGCACCATCTTGGACAAAATCACCTTTTTTGGCATCCCATTTGACAGTACGTTTATATTTTGTATCATATGCTGCATTTTCTTCCATAAATTCTGGAACAGGAACAACTGTAAGTGTATTTTCTGCCATGCTTTTCTCCTTTCCGCGAATTTATGAACTTGTAATAATGTCAATAACAACAGCTTCATTTTGCACCCATGCAACAAGCACCCTGTCACCAGCTTGTAAACTTCGCATTTTTTCAGGTATCAAAACGGTATGTTGGTGTGTTCCTTCATCTTCTTTATTTAAATCATCACCACTGTTATCTTCATTATATTTGTGACTGCCATCATCTTCTGTTTTAGTAAGCTCCCCTCCAGCAGTTCCAAGTGTAAGCTGTCTGCATACACAATATTGTCCTTTTGGTATAGAAACAGGAAAGGTGTTTGTTATTAAATTTCCATTGGCTTGTATCTCTCCAAAGTCAAGGCAAAGAGGACTTTCGCCCTCTTTTTTCATTCGTTCTATTAATACATTTGCTAGTTTATTTATACCAGCGTTTTCATTAAATGTTGTGTTTGCTGCCATTTATGCCTCCTTTCAATAGATTTATAAGACAAAAGGACACCTGTTGCCAGATGCCCTTTAAATTATTGTTATTTCATTATATCAATTTAAACTACTATGCTATCTCCCTGTTAATCCTACCAATCTCTAATTGCATGTTTGTAGGCGGTTGCCAACGGTTGATGTATTGTAATGCTTCATTAAAACGCACTCTTGGCAAATTTGCATAAGCATTAATGTTAAAATAATCATTAAAATCATGCCAGAATCTTGAAAAGCATTGAGAACTGATTTTTGTACCATCTTCTGCCTTATAGCGATATGCTCTTGCCTCTTTACCACCCAACGCACTAATAACAATCTCACTTGCAAAATTCTTTAATTGCTTTTGCTGTGCATAGTCAATATTCATAGTATTTTCAAGATGATCTACTTTTTGTTCTACTGCTGTAACCCTCTTATCTACAACAAGCACTGCTCTTAATTCAGTAGAAATTCCGTCAAATAAATTTTCTTTATATTTTTCTTCTACTTGAATAAAATACTTGCGGACATTTTTACCAACCTCATTACGCTCAAGCATAGCCATCTCCTTAGCGGTATTCAGTTTAATAATATATTCTGTTTTTGGTCTGCCACCTTTTTCATTTTTTTGTGAAAAACTCTCGAAGTCCTCATTTTCTGTAGCGTCACACTCTGAAAGACGCTCCTTTATCCAGTCAGTGTATTGTCTTCTGCTTTTAAGGCAAGCATACAACTCTGTTCCATACACAACTTTTTCTCCACTGTCAGTAATATATACTGGCACTAACTCATTTTCAAGAATTTTCAAATCACTCACTCTCTGTCACCTCACTTTCCCTTATATATTCACACAACGATACATAAATCCTTTTCAAGAATTTCTCGCTATCAATTCTATTTAAAAGTTGTATAATCAATTCTTTGTATATCATACCACACCGCCTTTCTTGCCTTTTTGTAAATGCTCCACAAGAATATCCTTCATTCCACTTGTCATAGTGTGTAGTCCCTCTATTGCTTTTGGTTCTTTATTAAGCGATATTCCATACATGAGGATATTAAAATATTGCAATTCTTCAATATTCTGCATTTCAGCAAGATTATTAACCATGTCAACGATATTGTCACGAACACCATAATAAAATCCCCAGTTACCTGAAACTTTCTCCTTATAGACTTTTTCGACATAATCTTTTATCTTCTGCAAATCTATAGTAGTCACCATTCTACCGACCATAACCATAATATCACGCATGAGTGTCATACGGTCATATTCCATGCGCAGATTATTCAACTCAAACTTTAACTCTGATTTTGCCATTTCATCAATCTTCTTGTGTTCTTCTAACATAAAAATAGCCTCCTTCAATAAAATTCGTTCTTGAAAGAAGCCTCTCTGCATGATATAATATTTCACACAGGGAAACTTCCTTGTTGCTAGAGTAATCGTTCTAACTCGCCAAAGTGTGTGACGATTACTCTTTTAATTTTCTTATCCCTCGTCTTATAGCCTCTGCTTTTTCGACTTTCTCCTTCTCGCAATACTCTTTTAGTATTTCTGAGTGTTCCTTGTCAAGCCTTACAGTAACTTTTTCAGATTTGGGATTATCAGACTTTGGTCTGCCCATTTGTGACATATTGTTTTCACCTCACTTTTTGCCTGTCACTAAGTACAGTATATTTTATGACTGTCAAAAAGTCAATACTTATTTTCTAATTTATTAAAAAATTCTTGCCCCCTATTAATAAATATGATATATTAAATATACAAAAAGGAATAACCGCCCACAAAGTGGTTAGCCTCGTTGGTAAGTTATAACCCTACCTAGACAGCCAAGTACAAGGTAGGGTTATTTATTTTCGCTTGTTATTCCTATCTATATAGGCAAGCAGTGCAATAAGAAAATTACCGCCTAAAAATAACAGGCTTAAAACTTGGTATGTATCCATATGCACCACCTCCCCTCTTTTGTTAAAGTTGAGGAGGCTACCACCTTGTAACACGATTATTCCATGTTGATACTATAACATAATATTTTTCATATGACAATTAAAAAAACAGCTTTATACAAAAGCCGCTTGATTTTACTATCATAGGAATTTACACTATTCTCAAATTCGTTCTCTAATCTATTCAAATGTTCCATCATCTACCCAGCCATATACATTGCTTTCACTATCTGTATGAATCAAATGCCAAGTATGCGCTTTTCCTGAACCATTTTTCTTTGTAATTTTTGCCTTACCAGCTCTTGCGCTATACCCTTGTGAATCTGGATAACTGCTGACATAATGTGTACCACCATGAAAATTTACAATATCGCCTTCCTTATATTCTTTTTTACTTTCTGTTGTATTTTCTGCTGTTATTGCTTCTGTTTCTGCCTTTTCTAATTCCATTGTCATGCTATAACTTTCACAATCATGTCGTATCCCTTTAACATAATAGTAATCATCTGAAGTTCCAGCTATCACATAAACCAAATCACCTTTTCTAATAAATGGCACATCGGGCGCTGAAAGTGTAATTACCTTTTGTACGGTTCCATTTTCATTGATAATCTCTTGAGCTGCCGATTTTGCATCCTCTAATGATTCATCTGAACCTCTCGTATAAATACGCTGTTTAATGCCATACTCTGTAAGTCCATTGATAGTTGCTTCCACACTGGATTTTCCATCATCATCTTGCTGACCAATCACACGAACTCTTGTTATCAAATCGGCTGTACTTAATGATACTTGCACCGATTTGGTATTGTCTGTCTTAAATACATAAACATCGGTATTACTTCCACGTTCTACTACATCTACATAGCCTTTCGTTGCTCTCAAAATATAGGTACCACAACCTTTTTTTCTTGCATCATCTAAAACATCTCGTATCATATCAGAAACATACGAATTATTATATTTTAATTTTCCATGTGTGGCATTGGGACCATGATACTCTTGAAAAGGTATCTCAAAATCATAAAACAACTCCGTTAAAATAGACTGTGTTCCTGTACCAGATGAATAAAAACGGTTATCTTGACTTTTCTGTAAGTTATATAAAATATCATAACTTGTACATTTCAGATTATCTGCACTGCTTTGCAATTCTGTATTCCAATCAGTTACAAATCCTCTTGCCACTTCTTCATCATAACCATTCCCATCGGTGGCAAAAATACCAATCAAACAACCAGGCTTTATCAATGAAGATAATTTACCCTTTGATGTTTTATCATTTCTTGTTATAAATGAAGAACGGACTGCTATTTCGTTTTGATTTTCTTCCCAGCCTAAACTATGGATATATTCTTTAATATTATACTGATTCCCATTTTCATCAATCACAACAACTCTGTATTCAATTTTTGATAAATCTATCATGTTAGCCTCCAAATTACGACTTACGTTGTTGGAATAAAAAGAACAGTGCCAGGATATATCCAATGCCCATGGTCGGAACTGCCCCCTCGTAATTGTGCTTCTGCTTCGATTGTATCCACATTGGCATCATATATCTTTGTCCATTCTGTACCACTTCCAAGTTTTCTTAAGGCAATATCCCACAACGTATCGCCACTTACTACTGTATAACTAGAACCATCATTGCCTGCACTGTCATTTCGCGGAACAGTTTTTTTAACAAAGGAAGCGATTTGAAGTTCATTTGTTGTATAAATCTTTAAGTCTTTTGCCTGTGTAAAGGAAATGGAATACTTTACATTTCCATAAGCACCATAGACTTGTGGTGCAAAGGAAGAAATTGTAACATCCATATTTATCCATGTATCGGTTACAATAAGATTTAATATGGTTCCTTTTTCCTGCCATTCAAGAAGCTGTACCATACATTGGTTTGGTTCTTGATAATACGCTTTTAACACAACGGATTCATTCTTTTTTGCCTGTCCAAAAAATTCACCATCCCATTTGATTTCTGTTATATTCATACCTTTCGGCACTTTTATAGTACCTTTGGATATAATATCAAACGATTGATATTTTGCTCCTATTGTTCCACTAATACTTTCAGGATTTGAAGGAAATACAAAGGTCTTTTTATTACTTCCTATCTCAGCAAGTCGAATTAAAATGTCCATATTGTTTAAGCCTCCATACTGCAATTTATTCCCGAAAGCAACAAGTCAAATGGACATATTTGTATATCCATTTAACTTATGCTTCCTTTACTATTGGCATATTTGAAAATACAGCTTCAATACGCTGTGCAATCTCACCGCCTAATTCATCTGCCATCGTCATCATTCCTTTTCTTATAATAACCATCATCTCATCTTCAGATTGTGCATTTGAATGATTGATTACAAACTCTGGTAACATCTGAATATGAACCTCTATATTATTGTTTCCACTCTGTTGTGTAATAGGTGTTATTGTGCTATTACTATTCTCTGTACTATCTTCTATTGCTTTATTATAGTCAACAGGTACGTTTTTCATTGTTTCATTTAATAAATGATAATCATCCATATTTTTAACAACATAAGAACTTCCTACAATGCCGCCTGCTGCATAAGCGCCAACACCCAATATTTTGCCGACTTCTTCATACAAGCTCATTGCTCTATTTCTTCTACCTGGCACAAGAGGAATGATTGCTTCTGGTCCTTCTTCACCTACCCATGAAAGCTGCTTGCCGCTTACATAGCCACCTGTTGCCTTATGCTGCCCACTGGAAACTGTTGTAGTACCTTCTGGCAAACTTGTAATATTGTATTTTGGTATTACATTGACTGTAGGATTTACACTAAATGGACTTATTGTTGCTATATTAAGGGCTGTTTGCAAAGCAGTCTTTAATATTGAAGAATAGCCAGATATACTTGATGAAGCACCTTCATTTAAATACTCACCTAAAGCAGCACCTGTTTTTTTCCATTCTCCTGTTACTTTTTCATAAAATTCATCTGGAATTGGTTTATACCCTTTATACCACGACATCATGTTATCAGAATCATCTTTTATAGAATCTTCCATCATCTTATCAAGATTACCGCTCATGTAAGTATTTCTAAAATCAGATACTACTGATGGGTCAAGATTCTTCTCCAATGCATCATGAATCTGTTGTGCAGAATTTCGCATTGCTATATCAAGATTTTCCCCTGATAATCCATCAAGAATAGGGTCTAATATGCTCCAATTACTACCTGGCTCTATAAGGTGTTGTTGCTTTCCAACAATATCCTCAAACATCTTTGTGTTAAAATTATCCCAATCAATAGCTTCCATAATTTCATCTGTTGTTGGAACACTCTTTTTATAAGATTGTAATATTTGTTCTTTAACTGTTTGTGGAACACTCTCTGCTGTCGTTTTTAATATTGATTGTATATCAGTTAGTGTGTTTTTATCAAGACCACCTAAATCAAACATATCTTTTATAAAATTCTCATCCCATGCACTTACATCTGGTCTTTTTAACATTGCATTCTTAAAGGCTATCTGTAACTTTTCTGCTATCGTTCCCTCTAAATCAGGTAAAATTCCATCAAGTCGACTTCCAAATGCATCTGCTATGGTTTGTAAAATAAATGATGTAACATTTGAATCAGATTTTGACATATTTAAAACATATGCTTCTTCTATATCTTCTTTTTGTTCCTTTGCTCTTTCTATTTCTTCTGGTGTAATATCTTCTTTTGATAATAATAAATTTACACTTTTTAAAGACTCAATCATTGCTTTTTTATTCATTTCTTCTGCTGACTTTTTATATACATTAAGCTGCTCTTGCAAACTTGCAAATGTTTCTGGAGTCAACTCTGCACCACTAGCCTTAAATTGAATACCTATTGCTTCAAGCTCTGCTTCATTCTGTGCTTCTGTAAGTTTATTTGTAATATCTGATATTTGTTGTTGTAAATTAATAATTTCTTTGGATTCATCAAGAGTAATTACACCATCTGACAATGCAATTTCCATTGAATTGCTTAACTGCTCGCTAATACTATCTATCTGTTCCATAAAATTGTTATACATAGAATCAAGATTTGCTGTATCTGTATCTTTTCCCATAAGTAATTTCAAAGCAACCGTAGCTTCATAATGGTTATTTTCTATATACAATCGTGCATTTTTTACAAATGTATCTACTGTTTGTTTATAATTATCCCTCTCTATTTCAGATAATTCTATACCAAGACTTACTTTCCAGTTTTCACGCTTTATATCCACAGCAGAAGATTTTAGAGTTTCTAGTGAACTTTCTGTTTTAACTACTGCTGCATTAAATTCATCTAAGCTTTGTTTCATATCTTTAAAAGTGATTTCCTCTGCCATCTTTTTAATCTCAGTAAATGACAACTTAATATTTCCAAATGCCTTATTCATTACATCTACACTAGATTCCTGAAACATTTTTACAAATTCTTCCGCACTTAATTGTGTGTCTTGTAATGCATCTTTAAGTGCTTTGTTAGCAAATTTTGAATTTTCATTAATGGTTACACCAGTAGCAGCATATACAGCTTGTACTTTATCAGACATAGCCTGCATTTCTTGAACATTTGCTTGATAATCTTTTTTAATTTTATCACCTGCCAACCAGCCAGCAATTCCACCAATACCTGCACCTATTAATGTACCTACACCTGGCAATACAAGTGTACCGATAGCAGCTCCTACACCAGTTGCACCTGCTTCTATTCCTGCTGACAATCCATGAGTCTTGGCTTCTTCTTTATTATCAGATGTTAATGCTTTATATGCATCTATACCTGCATTTATTAATGATGCACCTGCAACAACTCCACCTGTCACTGCACCTGCTCCAGACGCTATCAAACCAGCTCCACTCATTCCTGCCGCCTGTGAACCAAGCAATCCTGAAAAACCTCCTATAGAGGTTGATGTAAGTTTACTTCCCAATGAAGCCATTTTCCCCATAACACCTGTTCCTTTTGTTGCAGAGCCAAGAAATGAACCTACAAGCGAAGTTCCTGTTTCTGCATTTTTTCCAAACAGTCCCTTTCCAACACTTGCTGCTCCTTTTCCCAAACTGATAAATGGTTTTGCTATTTTTCCTAAAAGCAATGCTGAAAAAAGTGAAGATAAACCTGCACTTTCTCCACCTGGCAGCAGTTTACTAGCATTAGAAAATAAATTCTTCAAGCCTTCTCCTAGTTTATCCATTACTGCCCCTGCATCAAACCCTTGCGAAAAACCTTTTGCAAAAGAAGCGCCAATTGATACACCTTCGTCTATGGTTTCGGATATGTTAATACCTAGCAGTGTCATTAAGCCAAACTTTAAGCCTGAACCTATCCCTTTGCCAATATCCTTTGCTATATTAGCAAATGTTGCCTTTCCTGTCGTATTCCACCATTCAGAAAATGGCTGTGCTATAAACTCATCCCACAAAATATGCACCTTTCCAAAAAAGTTTGCATTTTGCCATTCTTTCGTGTCTGCTATCTCCTTAAACTTGCGTTTCATATATTCTATTTTTTTATCAACCCAATCCATCAAACGGTCAAGTCCATCTTCAATAGCTGGCATTAAATCGGTAAGCCACTTAGCAATTCCTCTTACATAAGGTGACAGACGCTTTCCAAATGAAATTTTTACGCCATCTAAAGCACTTTGTAGTTTAATAATCGAACCTTCCAAGTTATCTAACATAGTGTCTGCCATCTGTTGTGCTGCTCCATCCGCACTATAAATAGCTTCGGTCAAATCCTTATAATCGTCTTCTGAAGCATTTAAAATCGCTAACAAGCCCGCCTGCGCTCTTGTACCTGCTATGGTATTTGCAATATTAGACTTTTGCTCGTCTGTATAATCGGCTGTTGCTAATCTTAACTCATTAATAACATCGGTTAATTTTCTTGCTTTTCCTGATGAATCAAAAAAATCAATCCCTAATTTATTAATGGCATCAGTTGCTCCATTCGTATTGGTTGCCAATCTTGTAAAAATGGAATTGAGTTCTGTACCTGCCTGTGATGCTTTGATTCCGCTGTTTGCCATAAGACCAATCATAATGCCAACATCTTCAATTTTATAGCCTAATGTACCTGCCATTGCTCCAACATACTTAAAGGTTTCACCCATCATAGAAACATTCGTATTTGAACTGGAAGAAGCTCTTGCTAAAACATCTGCAAAATGTGTTGCTTCATTAGCTTGCATACGAAAGGCAGTCATGGCATCGGTGACAATATCCGATGTTGTTCCTAAATCTTCACCACTGGCAGCTGCCAAGTTTAAAATACCCTCAATACCATCAAGCATTTGTTCTGGCTTCCAACCCGCCATAGCCATATAATTAAATGCCTCTGCGGATTGTGCCGCTGTAAATTTAGTGGTAGAACCCATCTCTTTTGCCTTATCCGTCAGCTTTGCCAACTCGCTACTCGTTGCTCCACTCACTGCTTGAACCTTTGACATCGCAGCCTCAAAGTTTTTGTATGTATCAATTGTATCTTTTATGCCAAAACTAACTCCGAGAACTGCACCCGCTTGAAAGAGTGGATTTTTTAGTATATTTAAAATCCCTCGAACGGGAGCGGTTATTAAATCAACCGCCTTCATGGTAACACTAAATGTCTTACTTCCAAAAGACTTTAAACCACTTCCAACTGTTTTAAGTATAGGGGAAACTTTATCTTTTACACTAAGCAACACTTCGTATTTTTGCTTTGCCCAACTTGCTAATGTTTTCTGTGTTTTCTGAGACGATTTTTCATACTGTGTTGTCTTACTGTTTGTCTGCTGTAATGCTTTATTTAATTTCTGTAACCCATTAATGGTTTGTGTAATCCCTTCAGATGTTTCATCAACTACCTCCACAGGTATCTCAATTCGTATCGTTTCAGCTATTTTCATTGCCCCCTTCCGTTTGTAAGGATTCTAAATAAATTCTTGTGGACATGAACATAAACACTTGTACCCATTTCGGTTTTAAGTAAAATTCATCTGGTGTAATTCCTGTCCGTTGAAAGATATGGTGTAACAGACAGGTTTTTCCACCAGCTTCAATTAGTTTTTTATCACTTCCTCCATGTTATTGTCATACCCACTTAATGAATCAATACATTCTAAGACTCTATCCTTTTCTCCTGCTTTTAAACTGTATTCAATTACATCTAACCCATTCATAATCTGTAAGCCTTTCGCTCTTAAAGCCTCCCAAATCGTCTTGTTATCCCATAATTTTGTCTTATACTCATCTGTTGTTGCTGTATAAATCAGCAAATCTCGATATTTTACACTGTTTGTTTCCTCTGGCAGCTTCATGCCAAGCTGTTTATTTCGTACATATTTTGTATACTTCTTTTTACACCTATCATATTCTTCCTCTGAAAGAGGTCGAATATCAAATGCAAAGTACACTCTGCCGCCTCTTGCAATCTCAATATGCTGTACTTCATCACTTGTGTAACTGGCTGCATCAATTAATCCTTGAATAAAATCGTCCTCATAGATTCTCATTTGTGTTTTGATATCTTCTTTATCAAAGGATACCTCTTGAATTGGATTTGTTGTTTCTGTTGTATCCTCTACAAATCCTACCGTTGCCTCTACTTTGTTATCTGTCATAATAGACCTCCTATAAAAAATAAAATATAAAAAGAGAGTACTTTTTATGTACTCTCTTATAAATAACGCCTTTCTTTTAATCCATATCAAGTAAACTCTGTAAAGCTGGCGGTTTATTGACTGCAAAATTCCAACTTCTTTTAATTACATCACCTGTTGTTACATTTTGTAAATCAATCTGACCAGATGGAACACACTCACTATATACAACACGTTGTTCAGAGCCATTTCTTCCCACAATAACTCCTTGAAAATTCCAATAAGGCATTTGTTGTTCTTCCATCGCTTTAAAAATCTCTTGAATAAATGCATCATCTTCCACAACAACCTGTGACATGGTAAGTGTTACTTTAAATGTATTGGCTGTCTCAAGTTCCTGTGCATTTCCTAGCACCGAATATGAAGCATTATTAAAAGATACATTGGATGAAAATGATTCAACCGTTGCCAAAAGCACCCCATCTTGATTATAAAATGCTCCATCTTTACCTGTTCTTGCATACCTTGAATCACCTGAAGCTTTTTGATTAATCATACTATTTCACCTCTTTCTTAAATATTTGTTCCAAACTGAAATTGATAGGTTAAATAAATATGTTCCATACTATCCTTATCAATTACAGCAATATCAAACCATGCACTATCTCCATTTGCTTTATAAGTCAAACTTTCCGATACGATACAAGAAACAAGTTTTCCTTCAGCTACCATAGATGTTCCGACTGCCTGTAGCTGACTAATGATAGTTGCTCTGCCATTTTTATCATTGTCAATCTTACCGACCAAATTATCTGCTGTCACATTCATTCTGCGTATCAATTCAAATCGGGTCTTTACTCGTCTAATTTTCTTCCAACCATCATCTTGATTATCCGCTGGCGTGATAAGTGTATTGATTGCATTGTCAATCCAAACTTGTTTAGCACTGTTATAACTAAGTACAAGACAGCCTTTCTTTTCCGCCGCTATAATCTGTGAATTGGTTAATCGTTCTAAAATTTCAGTAAATCCATAAATAACCGTATGTGTCAATGAAGAATTGGAAGCACATGCTCCAATCAATCCAGCAAAACGTGCCGCTGTCTGGTATCCATCAATTTCCTTTCCCTGTTCACTGATATACGCATTCAAAACATAGTGCATTTTTTCATCATTAAATGCTGCTGCATGTTCTTGTCTGGTTTCAAGCTCTACTGTATGTTTCTCTGCTACAACTGCCTGTGCTAATGTTCCAGCATGAAAGATACGATTAACAAAAGCCTGCAATAAAAGATGGACGGCTGTATCTTCTGTATCCACACAGATGGTATTAAAATCAAACGATTCTACAACAGCAAAAGCATTCGAATAATCACTTATTGTTGCCTGTGGGTCTGTTCCGTCTGTAAATACACTCTGTGACACAACCTGTAAAACTGCTTCTTCCTTTCCACTTTTTAATTCAGCTTTAAACTTCTTAGAAGATAAAAATGCCTCAACCAGTGCTGCTGCTTCTTTTATTCCTGCTGCAAACTCAACCTTTTCAAATTCTGTTGTTCCAGTATAAATGATACATTCTTTCAATGTATTATCTGATAATTTTTCTCGAATGGTAACTGTAAATGCTTTTTTACCTGGATAATTGGCAGTAATCGTTACTGCTGCTTCACCTTCCCTGTCATTCAGCGTAATGGTTGCTGTTGTTCCTCCATTGCCAACTCTGCAAGCAATAATTGTTTTGGCACCACCATTAATTGCTTCCTGAATGGCATCGGTTGTGCCTTCATTGCCAAAAATATCCATGTAATTATCCGTAGCACTCAATTCTACTGCTGTATTAATAGGTCCAAAGTCTGATTTAAAAAGAATGGCTGTAACACCGCTTACAATATCTGCCTGTGCATTGGTATCTTTCTTTTGAATATTAAAATATGCTCCTGGTCTTATCTTTGCTTCTCCGACAATATATGTTTCTGCCATGATTACAAAACCTCCTTTTCCATAAATTTTTTAATAATTTCTTTTGCTTTAGAAATTGTACACGCTTTGATTGCAGCAGCTTTTAATGCTGCTATTGCACATTCTGTTCGCACATTAAACAGTTGCCTTGCATTTGCAGACAATTCCTCTAGTGTATAAACGGATTCCATCGGCTTCACCAATTTGGTTTGCTTTATGGATTCTATTTTTGTTAATTCAGATGTTGACTCAATAATTTCTTTTCGTTCTTTTTCTGCTTTACTACCTATTTCAGCAATTATAGTCTTTTCCTTTGCTGTCATAATCTGCACCACCTCCTAATAATAATTGATTGCTGTATAATTTAATTCATATGGTTTTGCCTTATATCGAAGCAATCCATATCTGCCATTTATAAAAATCTGTCCATCTTTAAGATAATCCGATTTATTATTCATCTGTACATGTTTTATAAACATCGGTGACTTGTCCAACATGATAATTTCTCCATCCAGCGATAACTGTCTTGTTATATCTACTGCCATTTTTAATCGAATTTCATTATCAGGGCATAAAATATGGACGGCAATTTTGCCGTCCAACCATGCTACGGTATTCGTTTCTTTTGCCAATTCTAAATGGCTTAACCTGCAATAAACAACAGGTGCTTCTTTTGTCGCTTTCGTTATTTCCTGCATCCTATCAAGCCCTACAATAATACAATCAGGATATAATTGTTTAAGATACCGATTCGTTGCAACAATGGGGTCTGGGTCTGTTGTTTCCCCGCTTGCATACTCTAAAATGTCAAATCGAATTTCAGACCCAATAATTAAATTATTTTTAACCTCTACCATCTCAAAGGCATCGGTTCTTGCCCATGTAAAAGCATATACAGAACTTCCACTTGTCTTTAATAAAACATCTTTTAAACAATTCCTTATTACTGGCTCTATTTGCTCTGGTGTTACTGCACTTTGTGTATTTTGACAATACAACCATACGGATAAAGTACCTACGCTATTGCGTTCCTCATTTGCCTGTAAGTCAAAGTTATAAACCAACTGCGGATATTGCGACTTTCCCTGCCAGCCTATTTGATTTTTTTCTGGTGGTTCAGTGTTAAAAATAGCTGGTTTGTCAGAAAATTGTGCAAGCTGTGACACCAGTTCCTTTGATTCTACAAATTGTTTATAAATCAGTTCTTCTAATGTCATTGTTTGCCTCCATTTCTTGAAATGTATTAATATCCTTCATATTATTATTGTTTGTATCACTATTTTCATTGTTTAGATTGGTATTTTTATCATTTTCATTATCTGTATCATTTGTATTCTTATTTTCATCATCTATATTCTTATCTTCTGAATTTTCAGTATTATCTATTGGTTTGGGATATTCATAAACTTTAGATAAATCAGTCGAATATCGAATCTGCCAGTCCCCAGCTGCCACTTCTTTGGCGTTAATAAAAAAATGATTGGTTACATTCCCTATTCTGGGATGGTATTGTACAATCATTTCTTTTTCAGTAATTGCTGTAAAAAAACCACTGATACCACATTTCCATGAAACATGTTTTGCATAAACAAGCATACCCGTTTTTATTTCTAAAGTATTTAGTACAGATTCTGGCTTTTCTATTATCAATTCCATAACTGCCTCCTATGAATAATCTTCATTCAATATTTTGCAAATTTCTGGTGCTGCTTTTTCTTTTATCTTTTCCATATAAGGTCTTGGCTGCATTTTTGCTGTACCCTTTTCTAAATATTCTGCGTATGGTGTATTGCTTTCGATATAAGCCATAATTTCTGTTTTATTAGAGGATTCAGTCTTTTCAACACTAGCAGACCATTGAAGCCTTAATGCCCCTGTCCTTCTTGCTGGTGCTTCACCTGCTGCCGATGCACGATAAAGCTGTCCGCCTTTTAATTTATGTCCATAATCCTTTAATAACTTTCGTGTGGATTTGGTTCTACTTTTACCATATGTATCTGGCTTTTTATACACTCTGCCGCTACGGTTTCCTTTTAATACTTCCAATTCAGCAGTTCTTAAAGCATTGGCAACCCTCGTTCCTCTAGCAACTACTTTTCTATTAATATCTTTTGTCATTTCTGATACTTTTGCTTTAACTGCTTTCTCAACCGTCTTGGTCTTTCCGTTGGAACCGAGTTCTTCTATTTTTATCCATAATTTTATCGTATATCCCTTCTTTCCTCTGCATAATAAATGGTTGAAATACCAAGCGTTCCTGCATCATCTATATCACAAATATAAAATATTCTATCCCCTAAAATAAGACAGTCTGTTTTCTTTGCCTTTGGCTGTCCACTCTGTACAATAGTATGAGTAACAACATGGTCCGTTATGCTGTGTTTTGTTCTATCATCAACAGTTACTTCAGCCAGACAACCTTTTAATATATTCGTTCCATCTCCTCTATGCTGATTGATTACTCTTCCTGTACTTGTTATAGCCTGCTCATTATTTTCAACAATAAATTCTTTGAACAAATTGGAAGGTCTAAGATACATTACTCTTGCATTATCCATTCATTCCTGCCCTTTCATTTTGCTGCATACCTGTATAGAAATAAGGTGGTTTTTGAGGTACTGTATGACTATTACTAAAATGCGGTATACTTGATTGAACCAACACTTCCTTTTTTAATTTCTCATATTCTTCTTTCCAAAGTTTTGCTCTATCATGAAATGATAATGAAAGAGGACCTGTTCTTGTGTCAACTTCATATGCAAAACGATGATACAAACTTTCTAACAGCATTAGCTTCGCTTTCTTCCATGAACGTTGATGCGTGTCTATAGCTGCCTGTATTTCTTCATCGGTTAATGCGGTTGTATCCGAGCCACCCTCAATCATTGTATCGCCCAGTTCAAAGCGCATACGGTCTTTTCCATAGGTTGAAATATTGACAGGTTCATATGTGTATGTACCTTTTGCCATGTTGGTATCAACTCCTTTTAATTCATGCTTGTGGCTTCGTTATGTTTTTTTGATTCATTGATATTATCATTAGAGGAAAATAGATTGTCCGCTTGTTTTTTTGCCGCCTCCTTAATGGTTTTGCGACTATCTGTTGCATGTAAAAGTATCAAAACATTTTCACTCGTAATTGTTGTAATTGCCTTTGACCCCTCATCAGCATTTTGCTGCATAATAGAAAATACTTGTTGAATTTCATCAGGTGTTACTAAAATAATTGTAATCTGTCCATTTTCTCCATCCGCTTCTTTCTTAATAGAAATTGGAATCATACCATCATTTTCTGTCAACTTACATTTGTTTAAGTCTGCTACCACTTGTTGTAATTCTTCCTCTTTCTGTTTTATTGGTGTAACTGCTTCAGCAATCATTTTATCAACCTGCTCTTGTGTAAATAATCCACTCTCATTTTTAGAATACTCTGTTTCTTCATCAAGCTTTGAAATATAACCACTTCTTATCAGTTTCTCACTTCTTGCAGGAAGAATCACATCATCTGGTATTGTATCACCCAAATGATAGGTGGTTTTACCTACTGTAAGTTGCTTTAAACATAAATACTGCATATCTGCCTCCTACACACATTTAGACAGATAGCAAGCAAGGTCATCACATGTCTTTCTCATATCGGTTGCAATCAAACCTTCCATAAATTCAGAATGGGTACCGCCTTCTCCCTCAAATACATCCGTTGCCATAAAATTGCCATTTCCAAGCATATCCCAAGTAAAAATATAACCCGCTGATGGTTCATCCACTCTAGGATTTGGTGTTGTGTAAGAAAGCAACGCACCATCTGGCTCACAAATAAACTGCATATTATCGTCTTGTCCTTCTTCTGCTGCATTGTAAGTTGCATCCAAGACCTTAACCTCATCCACTCCAAACAATTCTGCTAACACTTTTTCAGTGACTTTTGCTGGATTTGCTGTACTTCCTGTATATTTTACACGTTCTAACAAATCTGGATGCTCCTTTAAAGCAAGATAAGTATTATATCCCAGTGTCAACTTATTAGGTGTTCTTCTTCCATCTAATACAATTTGACGTTTGCGGGTATCAAAAAATTGAATGGGGTCTGAATTGGCATCCGAAAATTTAATAAACTGCTTGCCGCTTGGTGTTACTCCTGCTCCTGAAGCAATGCCTGTAAACTCATTATTCCATACCCCTGTTTTAAAGAAATTATTGGCAAACAAAATATCCAAATGCAATAATTGCTGGTCTACCACAAAGCGATTCTTTGCTCGTTTAGGGTCAATCGATGGCGGCACATTCGCACGCTGATAATTGACAGCTCCAATCTGGTCGATTCCTACAATAATCTGGTCTACTTCACATTTATACGTTTGGTCTGTGTGTCCCATTTGAGCTGGCGCTACTTTGCCAAACTTTGGTTTTCTTCTTACATTATCTCTTGCTAAATCACCTTTATTATAGACATAGTAATATCCTGTTGAAAATTCCACAGGACAAATTGGAAAAATACTTGTTGCTACATAATTACTTGCATTCGCAAAAAAAGCCATACTCATATTCGTTAAATAACGATTTGGTTTCCATCCCTTTGCAATACGTGCTGATAATTCACTGGCACTTCCTATTTCTCTTCCATTCATTAGTCAAAACCTCCTTACACTGTTGCAGGCTTATAACCTGCTTTACTAATTTGAACTTGAATCCATGTTCCTGCTTTTGTTGCATTACTTAATGCCATACCGACAATAAAATCGCCTGCTTTTGCCGCTACTGCTTTTCCCTCTGCATTAGTCGCAAGCTCTGTACCGATTGTAAGTGTTTCACCTGCTACCCACTTGCCAACATCTTTAATCTGAATATCCACATCGCCGCCTTTTTCTACAATCTCATCGGTTTCTATAAGAGAAATCCCAATGACATGAGCGCCTGCTGTTGGTTTTACAACGGCGCCATCTTGAACAGATAGTGCTATTCCTCTTGCATTTTCTAGCTTTTCACTCGCTGGTAATACAATTGTTGGACTTTCATTAATACTTGTTCCAAAATAAGTTGACATTCTTTATTCCTCCTCACATCTTTTAGCTAATTCAGGATTGTTTATAAATACTTCATCAAGCGCTTGTGCCATAGATAACCCTGTTTTGGATTTTCTCAGTTCTGTGGCTTTTGCTTCTGCTTCTGTCCATGCTTCACCACTTATATTACTGTTATGACCCGATTTTCCAATTTCAGAAAAAGCACCTGACTTTTCCACCGTTTCTACTGCTTGGTCAAGAACAGCAATCATATCCTTGTAAGCTGTTCCTCCTGCTGCTTTTAAACTTTTAAACAGTGGTACAAGTTCTTCCTCTTTCTTTCCGATAATGGCATATTTCTTTGCAATATCGCTAAGTTCTCTATCTTCTGCCGCCTGTTTAAATTTCTTTAACTCTTCCAATTCGGTTGCAACTACTGGATGCAATCCCTTATAAATGTTATCAGGCTCATTTACCTGCTGATTTGATGACAATGTTGGCTGTTCCTTTGCTTGTAGCGATTTTTCTGTCTGTGTAACAGATTTTGTAATAACAGGTTCTGTCTTAGTTCCTTCTGCTTGTGCAGCAGATATTGTTGAATTATCATCTTGTGATTGTACCTGTTCTTCTGTTCCATAACGCTTCTCGATACTCTCCAGAAACGCTTTTTCTGCATCGGTTAATTTGCTTTTATCAATTTTCATTTCTTTCCTATCTCCTTCCTGATTTTGGATGCTATCAAACTGTTTTTGCTTATCCTTTTGCACTGCTGCCTTTTCAATAACTTCATTGAGCCTCTCTGTTGCTGATTTCATAATCTCTAAATCCGTTTGTGAAAGTTCTTCATTTTTGATAACAACACTTGCTTCTTTGCCGCTAGCCCATTGACTAATGGCTGCTTTTACAACTTCTATAAACTCTTCAAGACTTTCCTGCATAGCTGTAGCTGCATTACTACTGTCCATCTCTTCATCACATAAAATAGAACAAAGCGAGGACTGGAGCGCATAACAAATATCCCAAATCTCATCCGCAATTTTGCGATTCTTTGTTTCATTTAATTTCTCTTTAAAACTGATAGAATCACCCTTTTGTATCTCATCAACCGCACTGTCAATTTCTTCTTGTGCCATTCCTGCTGCCTTGCCAATAAAACAAAACAGCTTTTTTAAGATACTGCCACTACCTTTTTGACTATCCTCTTCTATTGGTTGTTCTTTGCTGTCCTTCATCTTAAATAGTTTGATATGCGCATCTGGATTCGCACCTTCATCTACAAAATCAACCTTCTTGATTTTAAGATTTTTAAGCTTTGTTGCCACGTTTATTTTCCCTCCTTCCTTTTAATCCATTTTTATAAAACAAAAGGACACCTGTTATCAGATGCCCTTTGAATTATCATTATTTTACTTTACATTTATCTTCAATCTTATGCGCAATATTTAATTTCATATTCTGAAACAATCTTAGAGAAAATCTCTCTAAGTTTTTTATCTTCTTCAATAATATCCATTCGATTCGTTCCATTAATTTCAGTCTTAGTACAGCCATTATCCGCCATTCTTTGTTTCTTATTGCGCAATCTTGTACTTAAATCACATCCTGCTCTATATTCCAGTTCTGAATACATTTCTGTACGAAGAATATTAAAAGGTCTATCAATACTTTTTTGTATACGATTAAACTTTCCATTGATTTCTTCTCTCCAGTTATCAAATACAGGCTTAACAGCTTCTTTGATATTTTCTGTTGTTTCAACCGCTTTCTGTGCTATTTCCTTTGCTTCTTTTGCATTACGCTCTGTTTGTGCCATTTGGTCTAACATTGCATAAAGCATTTGCATTTGAGGAGATAAATCTGTTACAAGCTCTCGAACCCTAAAATATCCATTTACAAGCTCTCGTTGTACTTTCCAAGCTAAATCATCTGTAAAGGACTTAACAAGCATTAAGTAGCCTTGTTCTGTGATAAGCACCTTATCCATATAATCATTATCTGATATAGGAAATAAGCGGCTTGTACGAATTTCGTCAGAGCCTACAAGATAAAAATCTTCTCCCTCAATAAACCTTTTCTTGTTTGTATTAAAATTTCTTCTTGCCGTTCCATCTGGTCTACTATGAACAATATCAATATCTTTAAATATTACTACTCGTTGACCTTTATATTCTTTAACTGAAATATCAGCATTTCCAATATGTACTAAAGTATTGTTAACCATATTCATTCCTCCTCAAACTGATTTTTTAAAGTGCTATTCGTTCAGCTTCACCTTCAATCGAAAACATTAAATATGTTCCATCTTTAACCTTTTCCCAAACATCTTTGTCTAAAACCTTAAAGCCAATCCACCAGCCAATTGGAAGTGTACCTGCTGGAATACCAATTGCCTGCATTTTTTCTTCTGTAAATACAATACTTTCAATTAAAACAGCAGCACCGCCTCTTTCGTGCATTTCGCCGCCTTCTCGGTATAACTCTACAAATTCATAGGCTGCCCTCTCTAATTCTTCTGGTTCTACAATATCTTTTTGCCAATCCTCAATAAGCTCTCCATCAACACGCATTGAAACGCTCGCCCAACCAAAAGCAAGCATTTTTTCATCGTCTGATTTCATAATTTTAAATTTGCCTTTTAGGACATTTTCATGTGTTATTTGCTTATTACTAATAGGATTTAAAATTAAATCTGAAAATTTTTTCATTATATCCCTTTCTTTTAAAATAGGTATAAAAAAAGAGCCTATTTAAGACTCTTCTTCAAAGTATGGACATTGGGAATCTTCGCGCGCCCATATTTCATTTGGTATGAAATTATATTGTTTATCTTTAGGATATATTTCACAACAACAATCTTTATATCCTTTTTGTTTTTTACACCTTATACAGATGGAATTTCTCCAACGTATGATTCCATCACACCTTATTGAAATCATTTCGGCATAGCTAAGTGGTCCAAACAATTTTTTTTCTTCTAATGGTGGATTGCTTTGAAGAAATTTGCCAATCCACTTACCAATTTCAAGACATTCATCATCACTTATACTTTTACGATTTTTATCAATATATTCATGAACTTCTTTAGCTGTCATATTCTCTAAATCCATAACACATACTCCTCTATACATATAACATATTTAACAAATCCGACCAATTTTCATATTCTTCTATGGTTGCTTTTGTATTTCTTCCAAGTGTAGCATACAAGTTATCTGAAATCCAGTCCAATCTTTCTGTAACAGGCATTTCTATCATAAATTTTGCAAAGTCATAATCTGTTTTATGTATACCAATATAACGTCCTATCTGTTTTAAGGCATCCACCGTTTTATAATAATCGGATTCTATAATTTCAATTCCTTCATATTTGCATATTTCCTCTGTCATAAACTGTACTGTTGCTTCTTCAATATTTCCATAAATATAATAAAACGATGAATCACAATAACTAATTGACCTTGCATGTATTTGCTCATGTAAAATAATTAAAGGTGAGGTTTCATGGCTCGTTAAAATATCACAATTCCACAGTTTACCATAATTCACAATTGTGCCATCTGGATTTTGTATGCCTTTATCATCTATTATCATATTCCCACTCCATTTGCTTGGAATAGAAATATGTTTAGAAGCTATTTCTTCTGTTTGAGCTGCAATACTTTCTATTTCTTCTGTACTATATTCTTTCAATGAATTTTGCTGTATAATAGATACTTTCATTTCAGGTAAATTTTCATTTGTATACGCCATTGGTTCTATTTCTATGTATTCTATAGCACAGGCACATCGTGGATGCGCTGGTGGTGTAAGGTTTTCTCCTGCGTTCCAGCCGTTTCCCATCTGAAATCTATCATCCATAGCAAGCTCTAATCCTTCTAATGCCCTGCACTGCTCACACACCATATCATCACCAGAAGTACACCAACGCTTTATTACTGTTCCCATAAGTTTTTGTGCCTGAGCCTGACGGATTGCCTCATCTGCTCCTTTATTATAAGCAGTAGCCATTTCTGTTTGAGCAATGGTCATTGCCCGTTGTCGGTGCTGCTTTTCTGCATATTTGGCAGCAGCTTCTCTTGCTTTCTTTTGAACACTCTCTGTTTTCATTCTTGGATGCTGCTCTTTTAGGTTTGCAACCATATTTTCATAATATCGTAAATTTGCTTTTGCCTGTGGCTCTGTTAAGCCAATACAAGGTCGAATAAATTTTGCTAACTCATCAACACTATGCTTTTCCCTAACAGCCCTTGCAAGTAAGGCTGAAATCGCACCTTTTTGCTCTTGTGTGACAACTGTAACAAACTCTGCCCCATGATTTTGAATCCAATTGATTGCATGAGATGAATGAAAGGTAAATCTTTGTAAATCTAATAATATAGGCTGACTAACTGAACCCGCTTTCATTGCATCTTCCCAAACATAATGAAGTTTATTTTGTACCAAAATAGAATAATCCTTTGACCATAAATTAAATGTTTCTTTTGTCATCACACCTTCTATAACAGCCTGTCGAAGTTCCTGATAGGTAATCGCCGCCTGCTGGTCTTTCCAAAATCCACATAATATCTGTATTGGAGTACTTTCATTATCTTTTAAATAATCTTCTAATCGTTTTAATATTTCGTTTGCATTTCCTGCCTTTGCTTTTTGGAAGTGTCTGCATGGTTGAATAAGAAAGGTCATCCTTGTACCCTCCCTAATCGTCTTTTAGCCGCTTCCTGCATATCTTGTGTTACATCTTCTTCCTCTTTTTTATCGTTTTCATTCGTGTTCTGTGATTCTGGTGGTTGATTTTGCATTTGCAAATCTTTTCTTTTCTCATCAAGTGTTTGAGTACTAGCATTCCATGTACGTTCTGGCAAATGTCCTACCTGTCTAATATAATCCTCTAATCCATCATCAGGAACCAAAACACCAATGCCTGTCATATCTTTAATAAAGGCAGATACTTTTGTAATATCTGCATCTTCAATATCGCCATGTGTCATTTTAGGATATCCTGTAATACCAGAAAAATGCTGTTTATTCATATCAATTAATGCTGGAATCCCCTGACTATTAAAGGTTTCACAAATGATGTCAAGAAATGCCCCAATAGCCACAGCAAACAATTCAGTCTTATCGGAACTTAATGCCCAACTACCTGTTTTTTCATGTCCAAGAATAATAAAATCGGCTAACACAGTCATTGCAATTCTTGTATCATAACGATTAATAATAACATTGGTATCAAACTGTCTTGTTCCTCCAGTACTAAGCAATTCCAGCCTATATCCATCTGGTAAAACAATACCTTCCATTTCATCTCTGCGGATATTTTTAACCATTCGTTCCAAACAAGCTCTGGCTGTAACATTATCTGGTATACTTTCATCCCAGAAATCTCGGTCTTGTGGTCCATATATAACTGGAAGTCCTGCTAAATCTCGTTCAATTCCAATGCCTTCAATTTCTTGTATTCTTCGTTTAAAATACCATGAGCGATACGCATTTCTTAAAATACTTCGCCCTTCTGGATTTCCTTTTCGCTTTTTTGTTCTAAACAGTAATGCTTTTTCTATTGGAATCGTAAACATTCCATAACTTGGAGGTGGCATTTGTGTCATACCTAACAGATTATCTTCATTGTCATACTCCCACTGATAAAGGGTATCCTGCGCTCTGATGGGTAATTTCTGCCATCCAATTAAGCCATCACTAAATTTACTTTTAGTACGCTGGTCTTTTGTATTTCCCATACGCCTCTTGTATACAATTTCATGAAAACTCCAGCCATATGTTAAAAAAGAAAGGATTTCAGATATGGTATCAATCCATGTGTCTTGCATATCATCCATACAGCTTTTAACAAAATCTGCTGCCTCTTTATCTTTTCCTGTTCCTCCACCTGCTTCAACATTCCAACTGCATTGTCTTATTAACATTTCAATAGCAAAAAGAATAGCGCCTACAATATCGTCATTTTCAGACATTTCATTGTAAACCGCTATTCCTCTTTTTCCTCGAAGCTCTGGAAGGAACTCTTCATAGATAACTCCTCCAAACTGTCGTTGACCGATTCGACCAAGTTCTTTGCTCAATGCCAAATCCTCTCACCTCCAATAACTATTTTTACTCAAATTATCATTAATAGGTGGCATAGAATATGTAGCTCCGTTTTCAATCTCATTAAAAGCAGAACTACTTGCGTCCACCATATCTTTAAACTTTGATTCTGGGAAACTTTCTAACTGATTAAAATACATCTCATTCCAATCAGCAATTAATACATCAACATTTCCAGCTTGCCATTGTGCTGCCAAAGGTTCTGCTCTTGATTGTTTACTGCCACTTTCAGGAATTGCCTTAACTAGATAACCAGCAAGCATTTTAATATAACTTTGTGCCTGTTCTTTTCCAGCTTGACCGGGGTCTTGAGGTAATCGTTCTATTACTCTGCCATACTTTGCCTTATCCATCTTACAAGTAATCTGTATTAATTTTCTAACTTCGGAAGCTTTTAAACGCTTATTAATGACATCTGCAATAATATATCGCCCTTCTTTGGTTTTACCAATAAGAACACTTGCTGTATATGCTGGTTCTCCTTTCTCATCTTCGCTTGTGGCTGCCAAATCCCAGCCTCTCGCCCATAAAATAACATTTGTTGGCAAATTTTCTAGCATATTTACTTGTGTTCTCTTATAATACAGACCTGCTGCTGGCTTAATTTTCCAGTTTCCTCTAAGCAATCTTTCTTTTTCAACTTCTGGCAATGCCAATAAATTTGCTAAATAGGTTGGATTTGCTTTCATTAATTCTTGATTATCTTGCAATGTGCTTGCTATAAATGTAACACTCTTTGGTGCAACATTCGCTTCTTCTTCCTCTAATCCATTTTCTTTAGCAAACCAAACAGCCTCTTCTTTATTATCAAACCATGAGATAATCTCACTTATATTTACCATCCAACGAATTTTTCCACTTCGTTCAGGAATCGCATAACCTGTTTCCTGATTTATCCACCAAGATATAAACTCTGCCACCCAACTATCTGCATCAGGGTTACAAGTAGCTCTTACATATGGAGCTACACCTGAATTTGAACGATTACGAGATAACATATAAAAAAACTGATATTTAGTAAAATGCGTCAGTTCATCAAAACCAATCATATCAATTTGTGTTCCCTGCCAACTCTCGCAATCATCATCATTTTCTAACTGTGCAAATGTCACTTTTGCACCTTTAGGAAATTTCCAATGTAGCTTAGGCGTTTTCAAAGACGTTGCACCTTTAATATATCGATATAACTTGCGACTAGAATCCCACAAACCACCTTGTGCTGTTACTTGTGTATAATTTTTACGAAAGATAACTGCACCATACTCTGGATTGTTCTTATATCGTATAGGCTCCATAAGAAGTCCAAATGTTTTCCCACCTCCAGCAGCTCCACCATAAATGCAAATATCCGCAGACGTTGATAAAAACATTTCCTGCGGTCCTTTCTGTGGCTGAATAATAATTTTATTTTTTTCCATCATTATCACGTCCATTATCTGGCAGATAGAAAACAACATTATCTGTATTATTTTCATCTGTATGAATATTTCTGCTTTCTTTTAACTTTTCTATCTTTAATCTTTGTTCTTCTGTTGCCAAATCCATATGGTCTGACAGCCATTTTAGTGCTTTTAAACTATCATGCAACTCAATCGACTTGGTTTTTCCTGATGCTATCTTTTTTACTAACATTCCGTCAAATTCATCTGAATTTTTCAACGTAATGTCACCATCTTTCACTTTCATATAATCATTTATATCTGCATAGGCTATATCTATATACCTTTGCACAATATCTTCTTCACTGAGCATTTCTCTATTTAAGCGATTTTTCTTAAGTCGCATAATTTCACTTTTAACACCATCATTTTCCAACAATCGATAACTGATAGAAGCGGCTGTTGCATAATCCACACCATAAGCCTTTTGATATGCTTTTGTAGCATTAAAGCAACGTACATAATAAATGCAAAAAAGCTGTTGTTTATCGGTTAGTTCTGTATTCTGCACTATTTCTTCAATTATATCTAGTACAGTCTTTTTTTTATGTTGTGTTTTATTTGCAACGTTGCATTTATTATTTGCAACGTTGCAATCCCATTTATATCTATTCTTCCAGCTTCGTACTGTTCCTTCTGGCACACCTAATTCTTTAGCAATTTCAATTAGTTTCATCCCTGAAAGATACAACACTTTGGCTTTTTCAATCCTTGTGTCAGACTTACGAGGCATTCACCTCACCTTCCTTTTAATTTTTATACAAAAAAAGAGGAGAATAAATATATCTCCTCTTTCATAATCGTTTAATTCTTCACTAACTATATTAAAAACTGAATATAAACCTCATTAAGCATAGAAAATTTAAAACTCTTCTCTTGCTAATTTTTCATTTTATATTATATCACAGTTTTAAGTGTTATTAGGTGCTATTAAGTGTTGACTTTAGAATTTTATCTTCAAAATCTTTCAAAGCACATCCATGCAAATGTTTTATGTAGTCATATGAAAAATCCATTTCAACACAAATGTGCTCTAAACTCTTGTATTCAACATATCGCTTATAAAGTAACCTAATATAATCAGTATTGTTTAATTTCTGTATCTGATTTATGATTTTGTGTTTTTCATCAATAAAATTATTAATTTCTTGACTAATTTCTGCTTCAAGGTCAACAATACGACCAATCAGCTTTACAAATGAGGCTTCTCCTGAAGGACTTGTTTGTACTCTCTCTTTTGAATAATCAATACTGCCTATGCTTTTTGACTTCAAATGTAAATCATCAACTTCTTTACTTTTTTGTTTTATCACAATATCTAATCGTTTTAACTGTTGTAAATATTCTTTTGCTTTCACAATCAATCATCACTCCTCTTTGTGCAATGATACCATGATAAAATTTACTCGTAAATAACCCTATTTTTATAAAAAATGTCTTGTATAGCACTATACAAAACTATAAAGCACTATAAAATACTATATAAAATTGTAAACTTTTTATAAATTTTTTATTTGTATAATTTTATATATTCTTACAACAAAAAATAACTTACCTTCACTCTTATAAACTTTTTCTTTTCAACCTCTTTATGTGAACTATCATTGCGATAGCCCTATTTCAAATAATAATGAATATACACATATTTGATAACTACTATTAACAAAATACTACTTTTATTCTATAATCAATCGAAAAAAACACTTGCAATACTCTTTTTATGTATATCATATAATTTTGAAGTAAATTTGAAGTAGTAACTGATTTTAAAGCTACTTAAACCGCATAAAATAAGGCTTTTATGGTTACTTTCAGCACTGTCAAGAGGTGAGTGCTAAAATTTTCAGAAAATTTATAAAAATCATCCAAATTAATATTTTATATAACCTTTGCTTTTTTATATATGTAAAAAAGCAGCACATTCCATAGAATGTGCTACATATATATTATTTATCTATTATTTTAGCGATTTTAGAAAGTGTCCTATATCCTTCACTTCCTGCTATTTCTAATAGAGCATATTGTTTTAAAATACCTTGTAATGTTAATGATATTTGTTCAGGTGCATATGGAGTTAAAGCATCTCCATTAGTAATAGATATAAAACTCTTTCGCTTATTTTGATAAATATTCCAAAATCTATTCATATCAATATTAGGATTAGATTGTAATTGATTGCTATATGTAGAAATAAAATTAACTTCTTTCAATGTTTCAATAATAAGTGAAACTTCTGCATTACATATGGCACTTTGTTTTACAAAAAAATAATTTTTTTGTAAATTACGCATTAGTTCTTGTTGCTCTTGTATAGAAGTAACATATTGATAAAATTTATTTATACTATCATAACTTTTATTATCTATTTTACGAATAAATAAGTGCTTATAATTATTCCAATGATTAACATCAATTAAAGGAAGTGATTCATAAAAGGCAGTTAAATTTACTCCTTGATTAGTTATATATGATGGAATTTCTTGTACTCGTTTTTGAAGTTCGTTTATTTGGACTATAATCAAACAGGCAGCATCTCGTAATTTTTCTTTTTCTTGTGCTTTATATATCCATACAGCAGAAAAACCTACTAAAATCAAACCAAGATTAACCCAATTGTTTTTTTAAAATTCAATTAAATTCATATGTATATCTCCTTAAACTATTTTTAAATATTATAAATAGTGTTTATATTATTAATTTCTATGTTATTAAACCAGTAATGTTTTCTCTCTATACCACTTTATATTTTTTAATTTAAAATAATACTTAAATTACAGTGATGACCAAATTTTTCCTAATTTTATAAAGAAAAATAATCTTTAAGTTTTTCAACTAAACATTTTCTTAATTCTCCATAAGTATTAAATCTTAATTGGTCATACATTGAAAGATTTGAACCTATATCATTAGATGGTTCTATGCCATCACGAATATGATATAATAATAAAATCTTTTTTCCTCTTCCTTGCGCATAACCTATTTCATGATGCACATTTTTATTTCCATATGATAAATCTGCAATAAATAAATCACAATTATTAATCCCCTCCATTATTCTTTTAGTTATACTGTCAGAATATCCATCTTTATGTTTATCAACCTTAATAATCTCAATCTTCTCATTATAATTCTTTGATAAAATTTCCTTTACATCTTCAACCTCTTTATATGTATCTTCCGTTTTTTTATTAAACCACATTGACATGAAAATTTTTTTAGTAGAATTATTGTAAATCTTATCATAAATATCAATCACATCACAAATATGCAATTCTGCAATATCCATAAGGTGATTCTTTTTTACCCATTTTAAAAATTTATCTGCCTTACATTTATCAGATAATATATAATAAGTGAATGCTCCTATAATTGCTAAATTTTGTGGAATATCAACTAAGGCAGCAGAATGCAATGCCTCATTTATTTCAGATACAGTATTTAAAATTGTATGTATACTTTCGTCATTTTTTTTGATTAATTTATGTTCTAATAAAAGTCCAACAACTTCTACAAAATATGTAAATTTACTTTTTTCTATCAACATTTTAGCAAAAGGATAATTCGCTAAATCAATTTTTTTGATTATTTGTCTAGTCAAAAAATAATGAAATCCAAAAGAGGGGTCACTTTTTAATATTTCATCATTAAAAACTTGTTCACTCTCAATAATAACTTTCAGATTTTGTTCCATCTTCAACGGAATCTGTTTTGTATTAATATTATAAAAAATAGCTCTACAAAATTTATCTGTCTCAGTATCATCTCGAAATAATAATAAACAATAAGGTATTCTTTTGTTTGCATAAGAGGAACTTTTACTAACAGCACTTAATCGATGATTTCCATCAATTCTAATAAATTCTTTTCCAATAATTGATGATTTATCAAACTCCATAATAATTGTTTGAATAATATCATATGCTAAATTATTATTTTGTTTTTTTACCAAATGTTTTTTTACAGTATATTTAATATTATTAATTGTTACCTTTTTTAAGACTTTTTCAGCATAGATTTCTTCACGAAAACAGTTTATTTTATCAATATCATTCTCTGAACCTTTCATATTAACCCCTAAAATAACTTCTGGAAAAAATGTAAACTTACCATCAGATAGAAATGCTTCCATTTCACCTCTATGCCCTTCAATTAAATCTCTTTGAATATTTTTATCAGGTTTTGAAATTTCAGATAATTCCAGCATAGAAGCAAATCCTCGTACACACAAAAAATTATCCATTGTATAATCAATAATTCCTGTTAATCTCATAAAGTATCTCCTAATAAAATTTTTTCAATTTGTAATTTTGCTTTTTTTACAATCTCCTCAGCTTGCTTTTCTATATCCAAAGCCTGCTTTCTCCTCTTTGATATTTCATCTGCTATTGTCTTCTGTTTATTTTTATCTGGTAAAATTATAAATAAATTGAAATATTCTTCCATTATTAAATTCCTAATTCCATTTGTTTGAGTTTGCATAACTTCTGTAATTTTAATATTATGTATTAACCGTAAATATTCAAATACATAACGTGGAATCGCTTCTGTTTCATTAATAACTATTTTATGAATAAAGTTACTATATGCTAGCACTTTATTCTCCATTATCTCTTTCTCAATAAATGCTACACGTCCAACAGGTTGATTATTGCTTCCTCCTGATTTCTCAATTAAAATATCATTAGGTGATAATTTGATTTTTTCATAAACAACTGGATTATATTTTCGATACTTAACTCGACTATTATCAAAATTAAGGTTATATTTATTATCAAATTCAGTAGCTCTTATTGTTAAACAAGAAATTAAATTTTCATCCGTCTTTGTATCTTCTTCTCCCCA
This sequence comes from uncultured Lachnospira sp., assembly GCA_910589305.1. Lineage (GTDB taxonomy): Bacteria > Bacillota > Clostridia > Lachnospirales > Lachnospiraceae > Lachnospira. The sequence continues at coordinate 33,820 of CAJUTV010000016.1, forward strand.
ATTTCCAGAAACGCTGTCAATAAGTAAATCTTTTAAACGCTTTTTAGGAAATAACACTTTCTCAATTGATGAAAAAAGATTTTGATATTTTTTACTATATTTTTTAGGGTCAAACCTACCTCCTACAACTTTATTTGAATTTACATAAAACATTCTACTTTCAAGTGTATTTTTTTCTTCAGAAGGTATAGTAATTCCAAGTTCTTGTAATAAATAAGTATCAATGCTATCTAATAAAGATTGAGATTCTTTTTCTTTTTCTTTTTTCTTTATATATGCTTTTTTCATAATATCAGAAATATTATCATTTAAAATTATAGGAATTGAACGTAATGCTGTATAATCCAATGCAGGTCTAGTTCCTCCAGTTGAACGATGCGTAGCAAGCATTTCTCCAATATCAGAGTTCAAAAATGCAGCAATTTGTTCATTGAGTTCAGGTTTTTTTGTTTTTACAACTACAATATGTTGATTTATATTTCCTTCAAATCCTTCAGGTGCAACTGATGTTACTGCCATACGACCAACACCTGTTATTTTTATTAACAAATCACCTTGAAATACCTTGCTTCGCTTTAAAATTCTATTATGTGTTTCTTTATTAATATACTTACAATCAGAATAATGTAATCCCTCTGGAGCTAGATTTTGTACACGCAAAAATGGAACTCCATCTGTTGAATTAGAATAATATTTATCATGTTCTGTTATTTTAGGTGTAATGCCACCAGCCATTAATTTAATAAAATCACGTAACTTATATTTTGTCCGCTTTATAACTGCTGCTTCTAAATCCATATATATCTTTTTATAATAATTAGAATCTAATTTATTTTCAATGTCACCCCAATTTCTTAAAAAAACTTTATTTTCATCAAAACTGGGGTTTATTGAAAAAAATGGTCTGTACCTTCTTCAATAGCTTGGATAAATTTAGAAAGCTCTTTTGCAATTTCAGGCAATTCATTTTTTCCTGTTTCTTTACCTGTAGCATCATATCCAATATCTTCTGCAATTGCCATAAAAATGGGATAATCTGTAATTGCTTTCTTATATAGTTCTAAATATGCTTCTGAAAGATTTTCTCTTGTAAACTCTATCTGTTCATCAAATTCTTCTGTCAAAACTTGCTTTTTATTTGCTAACTGTTCCATTATTTCAGTATCTCCAGAGCGTTCTGCAAATTTTAACTGCTTGTTTAATTTAGCAATACACTCTTTTTTATCTTTTAATAATTGAAACAATTTATTCCCATCTTCTGAATGCGATAATAAACTGTTTTGTGTATTATCTCTTATATCAACTCTTAATAGTTTTTCATTTAAAGAATATTTTTTCAAAAATAATACAGAACTTTTTACCCCTGCCCCGTTAGCCGAAAATGCAGTTTGAGGCAAAGAAATAACAGCAACAATTCTAAAAGTATCACTAATATAATCTCTAACATATTGCATACTAGAATTTGTTAATATTCCATCTGGAACAACAATAGCCAAATATCCACCATCTACAAGATATTTTTCTGCTTGTTCTATAAATAATATCTCTGTGCTTTGACTAGGTCTATTAGAAGCTTTACTATTAGGATTTAACCAGTCAACTTCTTTTGTTGCCAATTTATACTGATGTAAATATGCTTTTTCTGTTTGTTTAATAGTAGAACCAAAAGGAGGATTTGTAATAATATAATCAAATGAATTTTCTTTAAATTTATCATTATTTGTTTTTTTTCTCAATTTTTCTGGAGAAATAAGACCATCACATGTAACAACATTTGTATGCCCATCATCATGAATAATCATATTCATTTTAGCTGTTCTTGAAATTTGCTCATTTATTTCAATTCCACATAAATTATAGTTTGCAAACTCATGCCACTGTTTATAACATTCTATTGTTTCTTCATCTCCATCTTTTATATTATAAAATTCTCTTGCTGCTTTTCTAACTTTATTTAATACATAAAGTAAAAAGCCACCACTTCCACATGATGTATCTAACACATGATGATTTTCATTAATTGGCAAACTATCTACAATAAAACTAACAATGTTTCTAGGTGTAAAATATTGTCCAAAATCTCCTCTAAAAAAAGACCCCATAAAAGTCTCAAACGCACGCCCTTTACTATCAAGGTCTGTATGTAATAAATCTATGCCTTCAAGATAACTAACAACGATTCGTGCTTTTGCTGCATTTAATTTTATTCCTTCTCTAAAAATCTCTGTATCATTTTTTCGTTCACCAATATTTTTGCCTTCTTCATAAAGTGAAATTAATCTTTTAAGTAATTTTTCACTTGTTTCTATATCTGCTTTTTCTATGTCTTGTCTATCTTTGCTTTTTGGCTCAACTTTGATAATCTGAAAATCATAAGGTTCTCCATCGTTTCGTCTTTTCTTTTCATCAAAAATTTTACAAAAAATAAGCTTATCTAATTCATCAAATGCTTCTGAAGGATTTAATTCACCACCGCCCCATAACGCTTGATGTGCTTGTTTAAAACGATTAGTAAGTTCTGATTCTTCAACCTTTACTAAAGGAAATAATTTTTGCCCACTTTCAGTTGTTCCTCCATTTTTTGCAAATTTATAACTAGCTAATTTTTTCACTTTATATTGAGGTATATCTGTTATAGTTTCTCTACTCTCAATTTCTTTATCAAAAGCATAATATTCATTTTTTATTCCTGAAGTAACCCAAATATATTTTATTGTTCCAGCAGTTGCAAAAGCATATGAGTAAGCCTGACGTACTGCCTGCTTAAATTCTTGTTCTGTAATTGTTTCCTTTTTGCATTCAACTATTATATATGGCTTTTTACATTCACTATCGTTATAAACAATAATATCTGCCTCTTTAACATCAGAACCAACTGTAACTTTTACATACTGTTTAACCTGTTCTACAGGATAATTATATTTTAATATAAGTTCGCAAAAAGTTTCTGCTTGTATTTTCTCTTCTGGATTATTATAATTTCTTGATATGTTTTGATTTATATAAGTTATTGTAGATAAATCTTCACTTATTTTTATTAAATTACTTTTTTGTCCATTTATGATAATTTCTTTTGTTACTTTTATTGTTTTCATCAATTGCTCTCCTTTTGATAATTTAATATAACCTTAAAATACAACAAATTCTATATAATTATTTATAAATATACTTAAACCTATTTTTCAATTTTTGTCCAATATACATGTTTAATATTATATAAGTATTCTATCTTTTAAACAATAACAAATATCCTACTTTTAATATTTTAATTGCTATATTTTACAAAACATCAATTAACTTTTCCATTAATAATTAACCTTCTATAAAATCAAGTATACTTTAACAATATATAAAAACCTTTACATCTCTTAAAACTTATGAAAATTACCAATATACAAAATTTTTATTCCACTATGTTTCTATTAAAATAATTTTTTCTCTCATATCTTCCACCTATATCAAACACATTTACATTCCACTATGTCACTATTCAAATTCTAACAATATTAATAACAAAAATATAAACAACTTAAATATCGCCCCTTTAATATAGTAAATGTACCATAAATTTCCATAACAGTAAACATTTTCACAATATCAATTTTCCTAAATTATTATTTATCACCTTATAGTTGTATTTATTTTCAACTTTATAGATTATAAACTACATATTATTAATATAATTACATAAACTACCTTAGGGGTGAATTTTAAATGAAGCGATTAAAATGCTATACGATTATAGGAATTATTTTTGTTATAATAACAGGCACTCTTTTTCATTTCTTGTACAATTGGACAGATAAAAATTTCATAGTAGGTCTTTTTACTCCTGTCAATGAATCGGTATGGGAACATATGAAACTACTGTTTTTTCCAATGTTACTGTATTCTTTTGTCATGATTTTAAACTTAAAAACGGATTATCCCTGTATTACTTCCTCCCTATGTTTTGGAATTTTAATAGGTACATTACTCATTCCAACCTTTTTTTACGCTTATACCTTTGTTTTAGGTAAAAATACTTTATTTTTTGATATACTTATCTTTGTGCTAAGTGTTATTATTGCTTTTTTTATTGCTTATAAACTCACTTTATCCTGCAACCTACAACCTTATACCTTTTTGCTTTGTTTTCTTGTAGGTGTATTATTTATATGCTTTGTTCTATTTACATTTTATCCTCTAAATTTGAAAATTTTTGAAGACCCTACTAATTAAAATTTTTAAAGCCTTATAACTTCTAAAGTGTCAACTCTTTAAAATTTTTAGCATCTTTTGTATATTTTTTTTTAATCTGTACACACTACTCTTGAAAGGAAGGTGTACTATATGGAACTTGATGAAGTAGTATGTAGTTGTCTTGGTGTTACTAATGGCATGATTAAAGAAGCTGTTGATGCAGGCGCGAGTACTTTGGAAGAAGTACAAGAAAAAACAGGAGCTGGAACTGTATGCGGCGCTTGTTTAGATGATGTACAAAATGTTATTGAACAATGTGTCAAAGAACGTGATAAGTAATTTTAATGAATTTGCCGCTTTACAAATTTTTATTTGTTAAAGCGGCAGTTTTTATTTAGGGCATTTTTTTCTGCATATTTATCTTTATATGCGCTGTTTTTTACATAAGTAAGTTTGAAGAAAGCCATACAACTATTTTAAATAAAACGCCTGTCAACAATTATATTATTCAAAATCCTTCCTATAAAGAACAAATAAAATGTGCAACAGCTTTAATAAAAGAGACGAAATATATACTGATTGGTGCTGGCATTTCCACAACTGCTAGGCTTACCTATAACGGCAAGAGATTTATAGATAATTTTAGTGAATTTATAGAAAGATATGGTACTATATATATGAAAAATACATATATTGCTGGATTTTATCCATTTCCTACACAAGAAGAAAAAGACTATTTTGTTTTAACCACAAATGTTGACCATCAGTTTTATAAATCTGTTTTTCAAACAAAACGCATTTTTGCAACGCAAGGCGATTATGGTGTCAAAATGCCCAGTCTGTGGCGGCAATATGACTATGCATCTGCACTGTGATGAATATTTTATAAAAAACGAACATTGGTATAAAGCGGCTTGTTATTATGTTGCTTTTTTAAATAAAATGGAAAAGAAAAAAGGCATTTTATTAGAACTTGGTGTTGGATTTAATACTCCCCTTCGTTACTTGCCCAAACCATCTAACTGCTATTGAAACGCAAGTCCTCATTTCCTCCTATGCCTCTATGGTATTGAAGTAAGGGACTTTCTTGATAAAAGTTAAGCGGATATTCGCAATCCGCTACGCTACTTGCTCAGGTGTTTGACACCCTAACCTCATAGCTACTATCATAACGCAAGTCCCCACCCCCACTTATGCCTTTGCAGCATTGAAGTAGGGGACTTTCTTGATAAAATTAAAAAGAAAGGCCTATATAAAATGAATAAAACAACTATAACTGATATTTTTTTAGATAACTTAAAAGAAGAATCTACTCGATATAGACAACTTGAAACAACACAATACACTATTTCCGAAAAGAAAAGCCTCATTCGCTCTCTTATGAATATTCGTATGCCAAAAAATATTTCTGATAAATTACTCCATTTACAAGACAATTATTTACAAGAAGAACTTATGACAAAAGGCATTATAACTTTATCAAATATTCCAACTATAAAAGAACAATTAAACAGCAAATCTTTTTTTGCAGAAAAAGTATCTCTTTGGCAGGGAGACATTACAAGACTAAAAGTTGATGCCATTGTAAATGCAGCAAATTCACAGATGTTAGGGTGTTTTATTCCATGCCATCCATGTATTGACAATGCCATTCACAGTACAGCTGGTATGCAGCTTCGAGCAGAATGTAACCATATAATGAATCAAAGAAAAACTCAATATGGAAAGTCATATAAAGAACCTACTGGAACCGCCACCTTAACAAAAGGTTATAATCTTCCTTGCAACTATGTCATCCATACAGTTGGACCCATTTGTTTTGGCAGCCTGACAGAAGACCTTTGCAAAGACTTACAAAACTGTTATGAAAATATTTTAAAATGCTGTATAACAAATCATATCAAATCTGTTGCTTTTTGTTGTATTTCAACGGGAGAATTTCATTTTCCAAATGATAAAGCAGCACAAATTGCTTGGCATTCTGTCTCTCATTTTTTAGAAACATATAATAATTGTATAGAGCGAATTATTTTTAATGTCTTTACTGACAATGACCGAAAAATTTATGAAAATCTTTTAAGAAATGACAATCACATAAAAAACTAATATACAAGATATTGTTTTATACTTTATAAACTCTTATCGTTGATTGCCTTAATGCAATATTGTTTAAAATAATAATGATATTGCACTATACTTAACAATTACTATAAAAATCTCCATTGTATCAGTAATTGTAAAATTATTATAATTACCATTACAGCTACACTAATTAAACATACTTTTAACAGTGATATTTTATTCTTTTTATTTGTCTTATTACATGTTTTATTATCTAATAATAATGTTCCATTTATATTATTAAAGTGATTTGACAATTGATTTTTTGAATTGATTTTTTGATTGTTTAACACTTGTCCTTGTTCTTTAGTCTTTTGATATAACATAGCTATAGGGTCTAATTGATGTAAAATACGCTCATAAAAATCTTGAACCCAATTGATATCCTTTTGTGTACAACATTCTTCGTCAAATGCACCTGGTGCATGTGCTAAATTATTTCTAATATGACGCAATCGAGTCAATTGCTCTAAATCTTCTCTCCAATTTGGAATATATCTATAATCATATTTCACTACACTTTTCATATCATTAATATAACTAGTAATACCATCTTTTTCTACATCGTAAAGTTCCCTACATAACTTATCAAGACGTTTAAATTCTTCAAAAAAAATAAAATTCAAATTATCCATTTTAACCTTCTCCAATCATCTTCTAAAGTACTTTTGTATTACAGCTTATTTATAGTAAAAATACACGATATCACAAAATTCATTATACTTATTATAGGACATAAATCTTATGATTACAACTTATTTCAAATACTTATTTTATTTTTTAATGTACAAATAAATGATTTTTAAGAATTTTTATATGTAAATTTGAATTAATTATATAAACTCTTACTCTTTATTTTTCTTACAAAATCTTTTGCCTTCTTTAAATCTTTTGCACTAGGATGCTGTTTTGCAATTCCGCCCAATTTTGCTAAAATACCATATGTATCATACCCTCTGCATTGAAAACTTCCTAGACATTCAATTTGTTTTTCTTTTAATATTTTTTCAATCTTTTTTGTATAATCCATATATCGAACTCCACAAGTAGCAACAAGAAATACCTTCTGGTGTCTTTGAAAATTGTTATTGCTAATAAATGCTTTTAATTTTTCATCAAATGAATGAAAATATATGCCTGATGCCAATCCTACAATATCATAAGACGAAATATTGGGTTTTTGATTTTTCGTTATATCAATTAAATCTGCTGAAAGAATTTCAGCCATTTGTTCTACAACTTTTTTTGTATTTCCATGATGTGTGGATGCATAAACAATTACTGCTTTCATATGTTATTCTCCTTCCTATTTCAGCAATGTGCTGTCTTTAATATTTAATACAATCTTTTTTACATCAAACCTTTTTTATCAATATATTAACACATAATAAAACATGAGATTTAGAAAAAAATTCTTGATTCTATCGACATACTAATTTAAAACTTTATATTTTTTATTGTATCAAAATTCCTTTTTAAAAACATATAATAAAAATAAATACTAATAAAAAATAAATATACTTAAAAATATTTATCCGCTTAAAAATATCTATTCACTATGCTTGACATTTATATTAAAGCTACTTATGATAAAATTAATTTAACTTTTTTTAAATATAAACATTATTTACAAATATATATCAATATTTCACTAATTCATCAACATTGATAAATATTTTCTAATGCAATACCCAAAAATAACACTTATCTGATATGAAAGGAACATCATAATGAATTATCCAATAGACATTGTAATAGCTTGGGTTGACGGCAATGACTCAAAATGGCAGCAAACAAAAGCTTTGTATGAAACCCCTAAAAATACAATTTCCAACAAAAATACAACAACTTCTGTAGATAATACAATTCAACGCTATAGAGACTGGGAAAATCTGCAATATTTATTTCGTGGAATTGAAAAATTTGCTTCCTATGTAAGAACCGTTCATTTTGTGACATGCGGACATCTGCCATCTTGGTTAAATACAAAAGCTACTAAACTGCATATTGTTAAACATTCTGATTATATTCCAGAACAATATTTGCCTACATTCAGCTCTCACCCTATTGAACTTAATTTTCACCGAATCAGTGGATTATCCGAAAATTTTTTATATTTTAATGATGATTTTTTTTTCACCAGTATAACAAAACCTGATGATTTTTTTGTAAATGGCATACCACGTGATATGCTTGCACTCCAGCCTATTGTTGCTAATCCTCAAAATCCTACAATGTCACATATATTTCTCAATAATTCCTTAATATTATGCAAACATTTTAATAAACGAAACAATATCAAAAAACAACCTAACAAATATTTTAAACTAGGCTATCCTTTGATATATTTTATATATAATCTGCTTGAATTAACTTTTCCTCTATTTACTGGCTTTTATACTACACATGGTCCTTCTCCTCTTTGCAAATCGACATTGGCAATGATATGGGAAAAAGAATTTGAAGTATTAAATAATACTTGCAATCACCGCTTTCGTCATAATGATGATGTAAATCAATACCTCATTCGAGAATGGCAAAAATTAAGCGGTCATTTTATTGCTTCCAATATTAACAAGTTTTTAAAATATTTTGATGCAGGCAAAGACAACAAAGCCATATATCAAGCAATAACAAATCAAAAATATAAAATGATTTGTTTAAATGACCCTTGTTTTGATATTGACTTTGAAACTGGAAAAGCAACAATTATCAAAGCATTTGAAAAAATATTACCTGATAAATGTTCTTTTGAAATATAATTTTATTTTATCTTTCATAGTAACAAGACCTCTACTTTTAAAGTGGGAGGCTTCCTTGATAAAGTTAAACAACAAGATACAACCATCACTTATACTTTATCGGTATTCAGTGATGGTTGTATCTAAGTTAAGCGGATATTCGCAATCCGCTACGCTACTTGCTTGGGTGTTTGACACCCTAACCTCATAGCTACTATCGTAACGCAAGTCCTCACCCCCACTTATGCCTTTGCATCATTGAAGTTGGGGACTTCCTTGATGAGGTTAAATATGCTGCAATTTGCATTATTTTTATATGGACTTGTTTCTACTATTTATAATTTTTGTTTTTACATTGGATTTACATGAACCATAATGTGTTTTACTTTTGGAAATTTATGTTCTATTGAGTCATGCACATTTTCAGCAATTGAATGAGCTTCTGACAATGTTCGTGAACCATCCGCACAAATCTCAATATCCACATAAATTTTATTGCCAAATGTTCTTGTTTTTAACATATCCACACCAAGTACGCCATCCTGCTGCAATGCACATTCTTTTAAATCATGCTCAACAATATCATCACATGCTTTATCAACCATTTTGTCAATCGCATCCTTAAATATATCAAATGCTGCTTTTTCTATAAAAAAGCAAATAACAAGACTTGATATAGAATCTAAAATTAAAAATCCCATTCTTGCACCAATAATACCTACTAAAGCCCCTACTGATGATAAAGCATCGGAACGATGATGCCATGCATCGGCTAAAAGCGCACTAGAATCAATTTTTTTAGCATTGATTCTTGTATACCAATACATTGCTTCTTTTGTAACAATAGATACTAATGCCGCTATCAATGCCAATATGCCAGGCATTGCCAAATTGCCATAGTTGCGTGAGATAATATTTTTAAGTGCTGTACCGCCAATCCCTAAACCTGTTATGCAAAGAATGGTTGAAAGAAAAATAGCTGCCACACATTCCATGCGTTCATGTCCATAAGGATGTTCTTTATCGGATTCTTTACTAGATAACTTAATTCCTATTATCACCACAAATGTACTAAATACATCTGAAGCCGAATGAACCGCATCGCTAATCATTGCTCCAGAGTGTGCTATAACGCCTGCCAGCAATTTAAACACTGTAAGTACAATATTACTTACAATACTGACTGCCGAAACGCGCATAGCAACCTTTTCAAATTCACTTTTCAAATTAAATAACCATACCTTTCTAAAATACCTACCCTACTACAGTTATTATATTGTAAATTCTACACAACTTCACAAAAAAATTCATTTTACAAAATACAATAACCACAACTATGTTGTGGTTATTATATCATAAACATATATATAGTGAAACCTAAAAATTTATTATCATTCTTTACTTCAAACCATTTATTTATCAAAATAGCTTGTCCTATTATCATTCTGGAATAACCTCACCCAGCTTTATTGTATCAAGACCTGCCAAATGTTTTAATATAATAATTACATCACCAACAGAAATCAAGTCCTTTTGCTCTTCATCATAATCTTTATTTACATTGGCTGCTTTAACATTAATATGTATATCACTATATCCTGCAAGATATTTTTTTAATATAACAGCATCGCTAATATTAATAAAGCCATCGTTATTTACATCTCCCAAAGCACCTGGCACACACTCCTGCGAATTTGAACCGCCTGGTTTTGTGTCTGCTTCATCACTTTCTAATTCCCAATCTATAAGAAGCTCGTCCAAATCCACATTGCCAGGTTGATGATTTGCATTATACACACCATGTACTCTGCCATCACTGCGATATTGCCATAAAACACCTTTCATCTGTCTTACTTTATTTTCTGCCTCTAAAACTTTGTCTGGATTGTCCAAATCTGGCCAGCTTGCTATCCATCTATAAGCTGATAATTCATCTGCATATAATATATTTGCATAATAATTATAACTTGAATATATCCCTGTGCGCCACCCTGTATCAGACAGATTATTTAACACAATTTTCACCAAATCTGTAAGCCTTCTTCTTCCTTCATTTGTATATACATTAAGACCATGTTTTATGTAATATGCTGTATCTTCTACATCCAGATACACACCCATTTGTGGTTTTGAATCACCAATCATACGCTTAATATGATTAGCTTCACTTAGGGCTTCTTTTTCATTGACTGCATAGGAATATAAATATACTCCAAATGGTATGTTTAATCTTTTACATTCAGCAACATTTCTTTGAAACTGTGAATCGTCTTGTTCTACATCATCATCACCATAACCACATCTTAATATTGCAAATTTTATGTAATTATCTTTTTTAATTGTGTCCCAATCAACATATTGATGTGATGAGACATCCATTCCTATACTTCCTTCCTTTAATACTCGATTTGCTGCTTGTACCTGCCAAACCGTTCTATTTGTCAATAATCCGCTCACTACTAGCACCATTAAAAGAATAACAGATATGACTTTTCTTTTCATCATTTACAATAAACTCCTTTCTTTTATATGAACATAAAATTTTTCACATGTATACTGCTTTGACTTGAAATATAAAAATAAAATGTCTATAATTATTTCATGTTCAAACCTTTACCTAATTATATACGAAATATCCAAATAAAGGAACTAACAAAATATGTAAGAAAGGACTGCTGCTTCAAATGAATCCTAATTTTAAGCGTATATTGAAAAAATATCCCTGTTTATTTATCCTATCTGCTTTTTTAATATGCAATATAATTTATATATTTATACTAAACAAAAGCCATTTTACAGCATATGCACAAAATTCAATCCCTATCACCTCCTATGAAGAACTATTAAAGATAAAAGAAAATCCTTCAGGCAACTATATTCTTATGAATGACTTGGATTTATCTGGTAAGAATTGGATTCCCTTAACGTTCACAGGCACTTTTGATGGCAATGGACATTCTATACTCAATGTCACAATTAAAGAAACTGGAACTGTGACTAGAACTTCTTATGATGGTAATATGAAAACGTATGACACTGTATTTTGTGGTTTTTTTGATATTCTTGAAGAAGAAGCTGTTGTATCTAACCTAAATCTTATTAATATTCGCGCAGATATTACTTGTGACACACCTTGTTTTATTGGTGGTATTGCAGGATATATGGATAAAAGCTCTATTAAAGATTGTACCATCTCTGGCAATTTAAGCCTTAAGACAACTGCCAATATGTTTGGCGTCGGTGGTATTGCTGGATTTGGCAATGGTACGATTGACCGAACAAATGCTGATATGACACTTATATGTATTGATACTAACAAAATAGAAAAAAATGAACAATTTTTAGGAGGAGCTTATGCCACTGGCTATATTGGGCTTGGCGACTGCAATGTAACAGTAAATGGTTTTGTATCCGATTATGGATATGTTCATAATGGTGGTCTTGTTGGTATGTTTGCACTGTATCCTGCTGGTACACAATATACATCTTATATCACAAACAATCATATAGAAGGTGTCATCTCTTTTTTTGAAGATAATGAAGACAGACGAGCCTACTGTGCAGAGTATGTTGGCGAAGTCTTAAATTGGTCTTATGATTGGGGTGGCTGTACTGCTAATTTCACAAGAGATGAACATTATGACTATGATACTGTATTACTTCCAGATATGTGCGAAAATCCTCAATATAACAAGACAGTTACAGAAAGTAGCGATGAACAATATGGATATACAACTTATACTTGTTCACAATGTGGATACAGCTACACAGACAATTACACATTATATCAATCGGATTTAAAAGCAATCGAAGATGCAAAAAAAGAAAGCCTTGCAGCAGCTAATCCCACACAAGCCTCAACAAATTCTATAACAAATAAGACAGATTCTGCACAACTAAACAACGATACCTCTACAGACTCACTAAAAATTGTGATATATGTAATAACTGCTTTGTTAATATTGATAATCATTACAATGATTATAGTCAATATTTATTTGCGCAGACAACGATATCACAAGAAAAATTATTATAAGAAAAAAAGGAGATAATGATGGCAAATCGACCTATTTATCATGCAACAACAAAGCCTCCATTCTATGAGGCTATCAATGTTGATTTTGAATTTTATCCTGGCTTTTCCTTATCTCAAAAGCAAAAATGTATAAAAAGTTTACATGAAGCCTATTTAGACAGTTATCCCGACAGAAACCTTTTAGAAATTTCATCAAAAAGTACCATGAATCTTGGAATTTCACTGAGTGCTTTTAACTTAACTTTAACCAATGAATCAAAAACTTTTTCTGTAGAATGTGCTTTTCAAGGCAGCAAGGTTTTTGAAAATGGCGGTCCTTATACAGATTTGTTTGATAAGACATCAAGGGAAGCAAAAAAAGATGAGCGATTAAAGACAAGCGGAGCATTGATTCAATTTCAATACTTTAACAAGAACTATCCTCTTGAACCAAAAGACTTATTTTATAATTGGTTATATATCAATGCCTTATCTCAAAATAAAGAGCTTGCCAAACAGTTACTTTGCTATGACAGTTTTTCGGACATTGAATTTAATCCACAAAAATCAATTAATTGTCAAGCAAAAGCTGCTGCCGCTTTTGTTGGATTATCCACACAGCATATATTATCAGAAGCACTTTCATCGAGTGAAAATTTTTTAAAACTTGTTTATGGAAATCAATAATTTGTAGTCAAGCGGATATTTATAATCCGCTTTGCTGCTTATTTATAAACAAATCAATATTTAGTAACATTTCTTCTGTATATATTACTTGACCAAAAATGACAAAAAAACGAACACTTTTTATGCAAAAGACAACGCAAAAAAGGAGATTTATATGTATATGAGTTTAGATGATTTTAATTTTTCTAACAAAAAATTTTGGTCAGGCTTTATAGCTTCATCATTTCCTACTGCTTTCGATGAAACAACAGATATGTCACTCAGTGAAATCATTGAAAAAAATATATCACCTGAAAATATACTAGCTGATATTGAATGGTGGAATCGTTTTACAGGATATTATGATGGGATTTTAGAAAAATCAGATGGTTATATTAATAATCCAAAAACATTTATTTATAACCTTACACCTGCCCAAACTTTAAAAATTGAATTTCACCCCTGTGACATTGTATATTATATCAATAATAATCAAATTGGATGCACAGGGGCAGAATACAATATTTTTATTTTTCCATTTGCAGATTTGCTCCAATATACACAAAACAATATAGATGATTGTATCTTTTTTTTACTGTTGCCATTAACTATTATTCATAAATCAGATATTCCTTATGCAAAGAAAAAAGTATACAATATTCTACGTCTATTTTTTGATACATCTATTTGTAATCAACTTACAAATAGTATTATACATGGTTTAATGGAAGAATAGCTATATTCTATGATATCTAATCCCACTCAATCTCATCGCCTTCTTCTTTGACAATTCGATAAAGTTCTTCTTCACCATCAACTAGCGAACAAATGATTTTCATAAATTTTTCCGCCTTTAATTTGTTCTCTGGCGTTTTTTTATAATATGCTGAATACATGCCTGCTTCTGGGTCTGATTCCATACCATCAAGTACATCAGGCGCATTTTTTGCAAGATAATAATTAAAAAATGCCTCCCAATTATAGCCATTCATATAAGCTTCTTCATTGATTTCATTCATCTTTTCACCAATAGTTAAAATCTCTTTATTTTCCACATAAAAACTTATTGAAATATGCTTATCGGTCTCTATAATTGCTACATAATTATTTTCCATACTTTTACTCCTTTTTTACTAATCGAAAACTTTTTCTTCCATACTTGTCTACATCTTGCACAAATATATTATCTGTTTTTGTATTCTTTTTCGCCTCATAATCTTGTATCACGTTCTCAATGATATCTATAGAAACAGGATAAGACAGATGGTCTTTTATATGAATAGCACTCATTCCTTTGTCATATAAATGCCTTATCGCATCAGCATATGCTACATCTGCTGAAAAAGAAGATAATGCTTTCTTAAAATAATTTCCTTCTTCCATTATTTTCCCTTTCTATTCTTTTATTGCTGTTTTAATTACTTATAACATTTAATATTTATGCCTCTGTATTGTTCCTTCTTAATTAATTATTCTATTTCACATTATATAATAAAAAATAATTATTGTCATTCATTTCCTGTCAAATATTGTGCATACTTTACATTTTAGTTTACAGTAGTATGATTGTGACACACTATCTCTTATTTAGGGGTTGTGCTTTTTATCATATATAAACATAAAAAAAGAAATCAGCGTTAAACTGATTTCCAAAATTTGATAAGTGAGCCCACCGGGGTTCGAACCCGGGACACCTAGATTAAAAGTCTAGTGCTCTACCGACTGAGCTATGAGCCCTCACTACTATATATTTTTTAGATTTACAGCTAATAACCATCGCTTGTCCAATTATTAACTTAAACCTTAACTGGGCTAGCTGGATTCGAACCAGCGTAATGCAGGGATCAAAACCCTGTGCCTTACCGCTTGGCGATAGCCCAATAATACAAAGGTGGATACAGGGATTCGAACCCTGGACCTTCAGAGCCACAATCTGACGCGCTAACCAACTGCGCTATACCCACCATGCTACGTAAAATATAGACACAGTTCATACCTATTGTTAAACGCAATGTGCCCGGGGGGATTCGAACCCTCGACCCACAGCTTAGAAGGCTGTTGCTCTATCCTGCTGAGCTACGGACACATAAGAGCGGGTGATGGGAATCGAACCCACGTATCTAGCTTGGAAGGCTAGTGTTCTACCATTGAACTACACCCGCATATGGAAAATATAATCGGGGTGACAGGATTCGAACCTGCGACCTCTTGATCCCAAATCAAGCGCTCTAGCCAAGCTGAGCCACACCCCGATATTCAATGTGCATACGTCAAACCGCTTCTTGAAATTCTTTCCAGTACCGCAACGCAAGTATGATTATATTACATGAAAAGATAAATGTCAACACTTATTTTTAAATTTTTTTTAAATTTCTTTAAATATACCATAACAATTTAATTATTTGTTTTTAAAAAAACTTACAGCCCTTTTTATTCTACTGCCTTTAAATAAAAATTGATATTTTCCTTACTATCTACCTCCATCATAATATATGTAGATTTTTTATCTTGCTGTCTTGGATAAGACAGACTTCCTGGATTAATCATTGTAATCACATCCCCTACATTAATAACAGGTCTGTGTGTATGTCCAAACATAACAATATCAAATCCCCTTGCAATACCTTCATCATGCAACGTCTTTAAATCTAAAGAGACATAATAATAATGTCCATGTGTAAGTAGAACATGATATTTTCCAATTTGAGTTTCTATCTCTCTATTTAATGTCGAAAAAAAATCATTATTTCCAGGTACCATCAATACCTTACAATTTGCCATCTCACAGATAACCTCATCGTCCCCCTCAAAATCCCCTAAATGAATCAGCATATCAAGTTTACCTTCTCTACTAAGTGCTTCTGCTAAATTTTCAAGGCGACCATGCGTATCACTTACCACCATTATCCTCTGCATAATTTAAACCTCTAAATTTCTATTATTTTTACTTCTTATTACATACAATCTGATATATAGGTCACATAAAGACTATCCGCATCTTTTGCAAAATACCAAATAACATTATCTGCATCACTATTCATTCGCACCACATCACACTCTTTTGTATTTTGCACAAGATATTCTAAAATAACATCATACTCAGGATAATTTTTTTTCATACTCTCATCATATTTTATATATTCTTTATGAGATTTTTTGTACTTTTTATATCGCTCCCATGATTGCTCACGATAACACTTTAACTCATTAAGCCATTGTTCTTTATTTAATTCTACATAAGAATCTATATCAAAATCCCACTGAAATATATCAAAATTATTATCTCCATGTTCTATCAATATATTCCAATCATTTATATCCCAATTATTTACAAGAGTCAATAGTGCTGTATAATACAAGTATTCTATCCAATTTCTTTCTTGTTTTGGCAAAGTCATTCTACAAACCGTTATATCAAAATTCCACCCATTAATGCCATAAATAAATGTATTGCTATCCCACAATAAAATTTCTTTTTTCCATTGTTTACATTTTTCTTGTAAAAGATTATATTGTGCCGTATCATTATTGCACCTATCAAACCCTTTTTCTTTTAAAAAACGTGCAACACATTCTTCATCCTTTCTGCCGAAAGCTTGTTTAGCTAATTCCTTTAATAACATTTATTTTTCCTCAATCATAAGTAACCTGCTTTTCATAGCTCTTAATGCTTTTCCTCGATGGCTAATTTTATTTTTTTCATCACTGGACAACTCGGCTGAACACTTATTATACTCTGGTAAAAATAATATGGGGTCGTATCCAAAACCATTTGTGCCACATGGCTTATACGCAATCGTTCCTTCCATTGTTCCTCTCGTTACAATTTCTTTTCCATTTGGAAAAACAACTGCTATTGCGGCAACAAACCGTGCGCTTCTGTCTTTGCCTTCAACGCCTTGCAGTCTGTCAATCAAAGCCTTATTTTTTATATCATAAGGTGTGTCATGCCCCATAAATCGAGCGGAATAAACACCTGGTTCTTTATGAAGATAATCTATTTCTAATCCTGAATCATCTGCCATTGTAATACATTTTGTAAGCTTCATCACTTCACGAGCCTTAATAAGTGCATTTTCTTCAAATGTGCTGCCATTCTCCTCTATATCAATATCAATTCCTGCCTCTTTCATTGATAGGATATCTACATTAATGTCATCAAGAATTTCCTTTACTTCTCTTATTTTATTTTTATTATTGGATGCTAAAATAATTTTCATTGGTTCCTCATTTCTATATTTTGTTGATTTTTGCGCTGCTTTTTTTTACAAAAACTAAGATTCTTAAAGTTTTATAATAAGCAACGCACAGACTTTAATCTCACAATTAAAAATTTCAATTCACAACAATAAAATCATCACAAGGCGTAGATTGTACTGTTTTTAATCATATTTTTATTTAGTATGATTTTTCAGCCCTCTTTTGCCATATTTGTTGAATAAACCTTCAAACATAAATTGCAAGCTTTAGATTCCTCTACATGTTCCCAAGACTTTCCAAAAAGACTAATATAACCTTCCCCATCATCCAGAACAACTGAACTTGTTGACGTTCCTGCTCTGTATTCAATCGCGACAGGGTGTACAGTATCTGGAGTAGTTAATTTTACAATAACTGCAAATTTTTCTCCTGATTTCACTTGAAATTCGTCTTCCAAATCAATCGTATAAAATCCTTTATTAGCAAGCATTCCCGATTGAATATACCGTTTTTTTGAAAAGGACTCTACACCTTCAAATTCATCTAAATAATATATCTCATAGGATGTATTTTTGCCAGTTGCATAAAATCCTACAGCTTTTATCATCTCATCTTCTTTAGCTGTATAAACATTTGAAAAATAAGCTGTATCTTCATCATATCCTAACTGACCAATCCAGCCACACAAATCACTCTGATAAATATTATCATAATTATTAGTATCTTCAACTCTTGTATAAACGGCATTGTGTATTCCTATATTAGAATCATAATAAGAAACATAAAATAAGCCATCATCGCCAAATTCTGTCCCCCAGCTATTCATACAGATAAATGCTCCATCTGCTTCCAATTCAACATTAAAATTACTCTTTGGATATTTATCGTCCCAACCAACAATGACTACATCATGGTTTGGTCGGTTTACACCAATATAACAATAAGAAGCTGTTTCTGGATTATAGAACATAGAACTCTCTCCAGCCTGATTCATACTTGTATAAAGAGAAGACTCAACCCCTCCATACAAAAATACTGCTTTTTTAATCGCTTCAATATTTTTACTGTCAATAATTTGAACCTCTTGTATATGTTTCATTGTCTTGGCATTATAATTAATCTCTCCATCGCCATATATATCATCCTCTTCCAAAACAGGTCCCTTCCAAGAAGTCAAATAAGCTATTGCTCTGGTATAATCGCCTCCATCATTTTGTGAACTAAAATATCCATTATTTAATGCCATATTATCCTCTGAAAAATCAAACTTTTCCATTGGCATTAAACTGCTTTCCACAGCAGTAAGTGAAGCAAATGCCCAACAAGTCCCAAAAGTGCCTTGATTTTTAATATCTGGCAATCTTCCGACTTCCCTATAAGAATACTTTGTTGGGATAATACTCTCATCTTTCATTGTATCACTAAGCATTAAAATATTTTGTTGCGAATCCCATCTATAATCGTAATTAAAACCCATTTCTAATACTTTTGTATTAATAAAATATTGATTGCCAACTATTTTTAGACCTGCTTCCAGCGTTAAAGAATCACCATTGACAACAATAACAGCATTCTCCTTATACACCTCAACAATATTGTTTCCACGCTGAAATTCTATTTTTTCATCATTAATTGAATTAATTGCACATTTAAAAATACTGCTAAATTTTTTGACGGGCAACATAATATTCATATCATTATCCATATAAATATGGTTATCAATATTTGTCTCAACACCATCAACCATTAACTTAATTGTATTGCTATTTGTCTCATTGGCAATAATCGTATTCCATGCATCGGGAATATTGTTTTCATCCATAACAACATTACCTAAAGCAATTCCTCTATCTTGTGAAACAAGTGCCAATAAATAAATCACTATAGCAAGTAAAACTAATATAAATCCAAGATATATCCTTTTTGTTTTCAATCTTTATCCTTTCTTTTCGGCGGTTTTTTACCCAAAAATGAATAAAAATATGTTTTTAACATTCCATTGTATATCTTTCGATTTTTATCTGCTTTCCTTCCCATATATTTCTCAATATCCTGATAAGAAGTTATTACATAAGCTGACCAACTATCAAGTTTGGCAAATTGCTGCCCCAATGCACCATATATTGCAGGTAAAGCTTCTTTTTCTTCCATTCTCTCACCATATGGAGGGTTTGTTATTATAAATCCATATTTTTTAGAATGTCTAAGTTGTGATACATCTCTGCTTTGAAAATGTATCAGTTTAGAAACGCCTTCTTTTTCTGCATTGATTCTTGCCGTTTTTAATACATCTTCATCAATATCATAACCTTGAATATCCGTTTCTATACTTAAATCAATTAAATCTTTAGCCTCTTCAACCGCCTCATGCCATAATTTATATTTTATTATATTATCCCATTTTTGAGCAATAAATGCTCTATTCATACCAGGTGCAATATTAGCTGCTATCATAGCTGCCTCTATTGGAAAAGTACCGCTTCCACAAAATGGGTCTACTAATATCCTATCTTTATTCCAAGGCGTCAACATAATAAGCGCTGCCGCCAAACATTCTGAAATAGGAGCCTTACCAGCCATACGCCTATATCCACGTTTATGTAAAGATTCACCTGTCGTATCCAATGCTATTGTAACCATATCTTTTATTATAGTAACTCTTAAAGGATATGAACAACCTGCTTCTGTAAACCAACTGACATTATATTTACTCTTTAACCTTTCAACAATCGCTTTCTTTATTATAGATTGTATGTCAGAACTGCTAAATAATTTACTATTAACTGAATTTGCCTTCGTAACCCAAAATTTACCTTCTACTGGTATAAAATTTTCCCATGCCAAATCTTTTGTCTTATCAAACAATTCAGTAAATGTCACTGCTTTAAATTCACCAATTTTTAATAAAATCCTTTGTGCTGTTCGTAATCCTATATTTGCTCGGCAAATGGCTTCTGCATCGCCTTCAAATGTTACTTTTCCATCTTCAACAGACAAAATTTCATATCCTAAATCATATATTTCCCTTTTTAATACTGACTCCAAGCCAAAATGACAAGGAGCTATCAACTCAAATGTATTCATCCTTCCTCCAAACAGACAACTTAAAAAAATATGGTCCTAATCTCATTACTTTCTGATAATAAACAATTTTTCATAACAATACTATATTATAACCCCATTGATTTTGTGTCAATTGATTAATTTATCAAAATACCAGCAAAAAATTAAAATAATTAAGTGGTTCTGTATATATATACAGAACCACCCCATACATTCGTTAAGAAAAACAACTTATAAAGCCTTATTAATGTGTCTTACTATAAAGAAACCACTAAAATGTTTTTCAATTTATTTTTTATTTTAGTATGAATTTTTTGAGCTATTTCTTCCACAATTTTTGCTTGAATTTGTTGAGTTTGTTGAATTAGTAGAGTTCGTTGAGTTCGTTGAATTAGTTGAATTTTTTGAATAGTTGCTTGAATTTGTTGAATTAGTTGAATTCTTTGAATAGTTGCTTGAATTTGTTGAGTTTGTTGAATTAGTTGAATTCTTAGCCATGTGGCACCTCCTAAAATAATTATAATTCTCTATTATTATTTCAACTTAGCCACAACTTTATTCATTCAAAAATAAAAAACAAAATTTATTCAATTTTACTTCTATCTTTTAGTAACATTAATGTCTTTTTTATATATTTATGATATATATTTTAATCTCATTAGGAAAGCTTCCAACTTTTTAAATAAGAGAGTTTTCTATTAACTATGATAAATAAGTCTTGGATTTAATGATTTTAAAAACAAACTATTAATAGCCTCTTCTATGCAGCCTCCAACGCATTAAATGCAAACGCAGCTCCATTATAATTTGAGGCTTTGGAAATCATATGAAACTCCTGTAAAATTTGACATGCTGCTTCACATTTATTTTTTATTTCTGCACTTATTTTCATTTTGGGTAATTGTTCCATCTTTTTCTCTTGTAATGCCACCATATTTAAATAAGTCATTGGCGCATATTCTTTAAAAGTTAATCCTCCTAATTCACAAACAATCCTTTTAGCATAATCAAAACAATAGTACCCCATTTTTTCAATTTCTTTAATCCACTTATCAGCATATTCAAATTGACGATTTGGATGCCAACCATTTTTTTCAAAAATACGCAATACATATTTATCGATTAAAGTAATATTCATAATTCCTTTATCTTCTATATAAAATCTCCTCCATATCTATTATTTACTATAATCTAATAAATTTTTTAAAATGCTTTCAATTCTTTCAATACCATTGTCCTTAACTGTTGGCTGTCTCAATGAACTTTTCTACTAAAATAAGCAAGTTCCCTTACTTATGTTTCTATAGCATTAAAGTAGGGGACTTCCTTGATAAGGTTAAAATATTTCCATTTGATTGAGCAGTTTTTTTAATATAGCCATTTGACCTGTAGTAATTGTAACACCTTTACCATACTGAGTATGTTCTGTATTCCATGTTCGTATATCATAAACAGGTTCCCGTTCATCCCATGAAATAAAATTTAATTCCTTTGTCCAATTATTATTTGACTTGGACAAATTACCTATATGTTTATAAATATTGTACTTCTTTATAAAAAACATCTCCTTTATAAATATTATCTTTATTTTTAAATATTATCCTTATTCTAGTAGCACCCATTTCTCTGAAGAAGTCAATCTGATTTGTCCTTTGCGATATCCTATCTAGTATTTACAATTGTTATATTTCACCTTTTAAGCTAAAAAAAGCTGTTTAATAAATGTTAAGCGGATATTCGCAATCCGCTACGCTACTTGCTCGGGTGTTTGACACCCTAACCTCATAGCTACTATCGTAGATTTTCAGTGGAAGCTTATACTCCTACTGAAACAAGCAAGTCCCCCCCACTTATGCCTTTGCAGCATTGAAGTGGGGGACTTCCTTGATGAGGTTAAAAAATTTTCATTATGATGTTGTGCATAGCAGGTGAATTTTTGTTTTGGGCATTAGCGTTTTTTGTATTCCGAAAAATAAAAATGCCCTCAACAGGCTAAAACCCATAAATTAAAAATGCTTCAGTTCCATAATCAAATGTTACTGAAGCATTTTTTTACGTTTTATAAATTAATTATTACAAATTAATTAACCTTTTCAAGAATCCATCTTTGGTGATTTCCACCGCTATAACCCCACTGCTGCACATTTGCACCGTTTGATGACGAACCTGATGCAACATCAAGACCTAATTTGCAGTCTGTTACCTTTGTCAAAATAGCATAAGTACCATCATCATTTTTCTGAAGTTTAAATGTCTGCGCATCACAATATGTGTTCTGCCAGATTCTGATATTAGCTCCGCTTCCTGTCAAGCCGTCTGTCAAATCCAACAAATACGTATTTCCGTCTCCTACCTGTGAATAGATTTTATAATATCCGTCTCCAACACTAACAAGCTTCCATGTATTATAGTAGGCTCCTGGATTGCTTCCTGCCCACTGCTGTACATTTGTACCGTTTGCTGCAACTCCGCCTGCAACATCAAGATACTTTCCGCTGTTTACATTTTTAATCATATAGATTCCACCATCAGTTATGCCGCCTGACGAATTTCCACCTGATGATGTATCCTCCCCATTGTCAGACTTATCTGTATAATTAAATGTAAATGGTGATGGAACACTCTTACTTACATATCTGCTACATTCTGAATAATTAATATATTTAAGATTATCAAAGTTTGTAACTGCTCCGCTGTAATTATTACAAAATTCCTTTATATCATTTGAGCCGTAAGCGCTGATAATTTTGTAATCATAATTTGATGATGGATTCCATGTTGTAACAGTACATGAAGGCGCTTGATAAGCATACGGTGTACTTACAGGAGTTTCCCCCTTGTCTGTGTATGAACCCACATCTTTAAATGATGCATTTGAATCAACTGTAACTTCATTATCCCAGTAACCGCTTGATTCCTTGCGATATTTCTCAAAGCGCTGTGCATCTGAATATACAACTGCGCCTGAACCACATTTTATACTTGCAACACCATCATTATAAATTGATGTTTCATTTCTGACATAATAATTGTTATATATATGAAGCGTACCATTTCCAAGCTGTGGCGCTCTGTTTACTATAGATACAAACTTATTATACATAACAGAAGCTCTGTTCTCTCCCGTTGTATCTGCGCCAAATGCTACTCCCCAGAATTTACGGTTAAATATATTATAAGAAATACTTACAAAATCAGGATTTTCTTTTGCATATGACGATGTATTTACCCATATATATTTACCAACTTCATCATAATATATAGTAAGTGAGCTTTCAAATGTACAATGATCAACCCATACATTTTTAGAACCATATACAGCAATCGCCATCATATCTTCCACTTCGCCTACTGATACATGAAGATTTTTAAATATTATATTATCGCTAGGTTTTTCCTTTTGAAAATAATCATCTGTTCTGAATTTAGGGTCATATAATGTATTAGCCGAATATGAACCGATAATTGTCTTATTGTCCTCTACTCTTAAATCGTATCCCTCTTCAACAAATCCACTGATATCCTTTGTAATAACGATTGTCAGAGGCTCTGTTTTAAGAAGCTGTGCCTTAAGGTCTGCAAATGTACTTACATACACTGTCTTTCCGAGTAACCCTCCAATTGTACCTGCCTTTTCTCCCTCGTCAACAACACAGTTTCCGGCAAATCCTGCAAGTCCGTCACAGTTTAACTTCCATTTCTGATTATTCGCCCCTGTATAACTTTTAACTGTAATTTCATGTGTTTCCGTATTCCAGCTAATTGCCAGATTTGGATTAGCATAATTGACAATTTTGTAATATAAGTAATTACCTAAGAAATCTTTTTCAACGCCTTCAATTTTCCATTTCTGACTATCACTTCCGTTATCGTTCTTTAACACACAATAGGCATTTGCTACAGCTGAATTATTTTCTAACGAAATAAGTTTGTCAGCAGCAACATTTACTATTTTGTAAACTCCATCTGATACATAATCAATTCTCCAGTTTTCATTTTGCGACCCATTCATATGATATGTATTCAATTTAGAATCATTTGCATATCCTGTAATATTAAGCGCTCTGGCTCCACCATATGCCATAATCTTAACTGTCTGCGCCGGATAACTTAAATTTGTCTGCGATGTTGCAAAAACATTTTGAGGCACGAATGTTATAAATACCATGACTGCCGTAAGAACTACTGATAAAAATCTCATTACTTTCTTTATTTTCATTATACCTTCTACCTTTCCGCCCTGTATCATTTACTGACTACATAAGCTATAAATTTTTTACAAAGAGCTTCTTACTCCTCGAATTACCCCTTACGTCTTTTAATTCCTCCTTTTATAAAATATTATTAAGAACTACTTGACTTAATACTAGACCTGCACACTTTTTAATCCCTCCTTTTATAAAATATTATTCCATAAGTTGCAAAAATTTAACATTTTTTGTACAACTTTACTATAAACTAACATATTCACATTTAATTTGTCAACATTACTTATAACAAACTTTTAGTTTCATTTTTAAAAAAGTTCTTTAACACTTCAGCCCTCTAGCCCCATTAAAGGCACTGAAAAACAATCTATTATTCAATTTTAAGTTTCAGATGTTGGACTATAATTAATATAAAAAACTATTTTAATTTTTTGAAATCATCATCGTATTTATTTTGAAGGAAAACAGTCATGTTTGTTCCTCCTTTTTATGTTTACTTTTTTATAATAGGTATTCATTATTGTGTTTACTTTTTTAGTATATTCCAATATATGTATATTAGAATTTTTATGCGCAAATATTGGTTTATAACACGATGCAAAATATCCTCAAAAATGCGGATTGTGAAGAAAAACAAAAAGGATATCAAAAAAGAAATAAATATTGTAAACATACCAATGAGAATGTAGCAATTGGACTATTTAAGAGCAGATATTGAAAAAAGTATGATAAAAATTATAATGGAAGAAAATCCTATAAAAAAGAAGTTTTTTCTTTTAAAACTACAGACTGAGATGGAAGAGCATGTCCTGCCTAAAAGGAAATTACCAGAACATAAACGCCAAAAAAACATATCAAATAAGTATAAAAATAATCAAGAAAATAGTTTTTAAAAAGCGCAAATTTCTCAAATAAAAAATTTACGCTTTTTATAAAAACATTTATAGAAAAATGGAATCTAGTTTTTAAGAATTACAAAGATTCCTAATTATATTATTAATTTTGCTTAAGTTTATCATGTTGTAATAGCAGATGATTTTATTAATTGTTAAATAAAAAAAGACCAGTAATTATAAAATTTACTGGTCTTTAGCTCCCCGAGTAGGACTCGAACCTACGACAACGCGGTTAACAGCCGCGCGCTCTACCGACTGAGCTATCGAGGAATACTTTTAGCTTTTTTTGATTGCTCCATCAAAACTGCATATTAACTATACCATACATGAAAGTCTTGTTCAAGACTTT
>CAJUTV010000017.1 GCA_910589305.1 uncultured Lachnospira sp.
TACTATTCTGCTATCGTTTTTTCGATTTAGCATTTGTTTTCAAGGTTCAATCGTCTACTTGGAATCTATTTATATTTACAATTCCTTGTTTTCTTTATTATTAGGGATATTTTCAAAATCTAAAAATACAACTTACTATACTTTTTATATCTTCTAATATCCTTTACATTTCTGCCCTCTGCAATTTTTTTTGCACCGACAGCTTTAATAGAATATCATTATTAAATATGTTTGTCAACTATTTTTTTCATTTTTCTACATATTTTTCCATTTATTCTAATCAAAGCAGATATTTACAATCCTTATGCTACTTGCTCGGGTGTTTGACACCCTAACCTCATAGCTGCTATCGCAACACGAATTTTCTCCTTATATATGCCTCTATGGCATTGAATTAAAGGCTTCCTAAATGAGGTTCAAATATAATAACTTCCATATTTAAAAACGCAAAAAGCCACAATACAATTAACTAAATCATTCTAACATTAATATATTCCACTAACAATTTGCCCTTTAATAAAATATATCTCCATATGATAGTAATATAATCAAGTAGCCGCAAGCGAGAATCGCAAAGAGCGACAAAAAAAAGCGCAAATCATACAACTTCAATTAAATGCAGTTAAAAAACAAATGATTATTTAATACTATTAAGCTTTATACGTTATTAATAAATTATTATAACAAAAATTGTTAATATCTATTCATTGCTATTAATAACCGTTTTTATATTTAACAAACTCCATGATATTGATATAATATTAACAAACTTCCCACTTTTTTGCTATATGAAATCCTTTATAACACATTTTATGTGTTGATAAAGAATCCTTTATTTTTTGTCACCTTTTGTTTTATTATTAAAAAAATATACAAATAAGCATGTTGCTATTTTCTTTAATATTCATTTAATCTTCACTAAGAAAGCTCCCACTTCTTCAATGATAATAAATGCCCTAAAAAGGATTGATATAAAAAGTTTCACTATAATTTAACAAACTTATAACACAGCTATAAATTATAAATAAAGAATAATTCTATTTTAAAGATTTCGTCTAACTTATTTTTAGGAAAGAAAAAACCACTATCGTAGTGGTTTTTTCAAGCGGAGAGGATGGGATTCGAACCCATGCGCCCGTGAAGACAAACGGTTTTCAAGACCGCCCCGTTATGACCACTTCGGTACCTCTCCATATTATATTATTTAGCTCGTCGCCTCAACGACTTAATCATATTATCACCCATAATTGTATTTGTCAACCATAATTTTTGAAAATTTTTCAAAAATTTAAAATTTTTTATTTGATATCAACAAAATATTCATAATCTGCTCTTCCATATTACAAAGTATTTCATAGTCTATCAAGCAAATATTTACAATCTACTTTACTGCTTATTCATAACTTGCCACTCCATAACAATTTAACAAAAGTTTAAACTTCTGCTAAAATAGACAAATAAAACCCACACTCCAAAAGCCATGTCTTTTGAATGAGGTTAAAAAACTTACTCTCCCACTAAAACATTATTTTATAATTATATTCTAATATTTATTTTCAAAATTGAATCTCATCAAGGAAATCATCCACTTCAACGCCGCAGTAATTAACCAGATAAGGTACGTAGAAAAATAAACAAAATAGCTTGCAAATAGTAAAGGTATAAGTGCTAGGTGGGACTTGCGTTTCGATAATCGCTATAAAGTTATGAGTAAGTAGCACAGCAGATTGCAAATATCCACTTTGACTTTATTATATGTTCATAATTATAAATATTTTTATTTTACGGATGTTTTATCCTCTGAAAGCTTATCAAAAAGAAACGTTTTTGCTATCTGTAAATCCTCTGGTGTTGTTATCTTAATATTTTTATAACTCGAATAAGTCATCTTCACTTTATTGTCACTATACTTTTCTACCACCATCGCATCGTCTGTAATATTTGATTTGTCTGTATCTGCTGCCATATTATGATATGCCTTCCATATCATATTGTATTCAAAACATTGAGGTGTCTGTATCTGCCATAATGTGCTTCTATCCGGAGTAGAAACTGCATAATTTTTTGAATCTACCACCTTTATTGTGTCTTTAACTGGAACTGCTGCAACACAAGCTTTGCAATCAATCACATCTTGAATACAACGCTCAATTAATTCAACCGTTATACAAGGTCTTGCCCCATCGTGAATTAATATATAATCCACATCATTATGAATTGCAGCCAAGCCATTCATAACAGAATCATATCGTTCACTGCCACCCATAACTATATGTTTTATTTTATTAAAATGACAGTTATCAATAAATTCTTTTTTGCAGTATTCTTCTTCTGATATGTTTTGTACCATACCAGTTCCTACCACAAGGATAATTTCATCTACTGAAGAATGTTGAAATGCTTGAAGCGCATAATATAAAACAGGCTTTCCGCAAAGAAGCAAATATTGTTTTTGTATATCGCTGTTCATTCTACTTCCTTTGCCGCCTGCCAATACAATTGCTGAAATTTTCATTTTTCCCCTTATTTCTGCACTGCTTTTTTAATAAAGAACTAAAATTCTTATGGATTTGCGCCAAGCAGCGCGCAGACCCAAATCCCACTATTGAAAATTTTAATTTTTAATCTTGCCCTTAAAATAGCGATTTTTATTTATACTCAAATCATTTCCAAATAATCAAACGGATACTTACAATTCACTTTGCTACTTGTTTATAATCTCATTGTTTACAATTTCATTGCTATTTGGTCACTTCTCTTAAACTGGCAAGTCTAATTTTCTCTTGATGATGCTTTATAATTCAAATTGTTACACAATAAAAAATCCGTTCATAAAAAGCAAGTTTTAGCCTTCTAGCTTTATACTCTTATTTTCTATTGTTATCAAAAAGAGCTACTGTTCGGGCAATGAATCTCATTAAGCGGACATTCGCAATCCGCTACGCTACTTGCTCGGATGTTTGACCCCCTAACCTCATAGCTACTATCGTAACGCAAGTCCCCACCCCCCCCACTTATGCCTTTGCAACATTGAAGTGGGGGGGACTTCCTTGATGAGATTAAAATCCAAAGATTATACAAAAAAAGAACTTGTAAGTAAATTGGAATTATCATCATTATTTAGGCTAAAAAAATTAAACTCCAAAAAAACTTTGCGCACTATTCTACACGCTCTCCCAGTTTGAGATTTGGTATTGCATTTAAATCATAACTATGTCTTGTCCCATTTATATATTCATAATATGCTGCTGCACCTATCATAGCTGCATTATCTGTACATAACTTTGGTGAAGGAGAATAAAATGCTACATTTCGTTTCGCACACTCATTTTGTAAGGCAGCTCTCAACGCCGAATTGGAGG
This sequence comes from uncultured Lachnospira sp., assembly GCA_910589305.1. GTDB lineage: Bacteria > Bacillota > Clostridia > Lachnospirales > Lachnospiraceae > Lachnospira. The sequence continues at coordinate 3,363 of CAJUTV010000017.1, forward strand.
CAACTCCTCCAGCAATTGCAAATTTATGAATATGTTTTGTATCAATAAAAAGCATTGCTCTGCTTACTAGCGCATCCACTACAGCATTTTGAAACGAAGCAACTAAATCTGCTTTATTTACTTTTATATCTTTCATTTCACAATGATTTAAATAATTTAATACGGCTGATTTAATTCCGCTAAATGAAAAATCATACGGCGCATTTTCTACATTTGCTCTAGGAAATTCAATTGCATGAGGATTTCCTTCTTTTGCAAGCTTATCTATCTTAGGACCTCCCGGATAGCCAAGCCCTACAGCTCTTGCAACTTTGTCAAATGCCTCCCCTGCCGCATCATCTCTTGTACGCCCTATAATATCATATTTTCCATACTCTTCCACCATAACAAGATGTGTATGTCCTCCTGAAACTACCAATGCTGCAAATGGAGGCTTTAAATCTGGATTTTCAATATAATTTGCTGATATATGCCCCTCAATATGATGTACCCCAACTAATGGCTTTTTTGTGGCAAACGCTATTGCCTTTGCCATTGCAACACCAACAAGAAGCGCCCCCACAAGTCCCGGACCATAAGTCACGCCAATTGCTGTAATATCATTTAATGTTACACCTGCTTCTTTTAATGCCATTGAAACAACAGGATTAATGTTTTCTATATGCTTTCTTGAAGCAATTTCAGGCACAACACCGCCATAATTTGTATGAATTGCAATCTGTGAATTAATTATATTGGATAACACTTCACGTCCATTTTTTACAACAGATGCCGCTGTTTCGTCACATGAGCTCTCAATTGCCAATATCAATACATCTTCTATACGATTTTCCATTATTTAACTAACTCCCAGTACAGTATCTTCCATCTTCCGTCTCTATCTTGCCTTAATGTAAACTTTGTATTAGAATCTATCAACGTCTCTTTTTCCCTTAACTTATATACAACATTTACAAAGGCATATTTTTGTCCTTGAAATGTAGAATAATTCACTTCAGAACCCTCTTGCAATACATAATCAGCAACATAGCGATTGAGCGACCTATAATTTTTAATATCATCTTTTAATGCCTGCAAAAATTGTTCGTCTGTCTGTTTTCCTTTTAATTCCGAATCAAACAATAACCTTGCCTGCTTTCCTAACGCCTCAATCTTTTCTTCATCAAGTTCCGTTTTATAATAAGCCTTTGTTATTCTTGCATAGAACTTCACAACTTCTTTTGGTGTCTCAGGATAATTATCTTCTATATTCCTTGTTGTAAGTGCCGCAATTTCTTGGTCTTGGACAGCCTTGTCCGTCGCATCTATCGTTGGTGTTCTGCGCGAAAGATAAAAAAAGTATCCCACACACAATAACACCATAATACTTCCTAATATCACTGTTTTGCCGTATTTTTTCATAAGAATCCCCCATTCTGAAGCGTAGCATAGGAATCACGCAATAAACATTTATCAAATTCTAAAATGTATTGCTAAAATCTTCCTTCTTTGTGACGCTTCGGCACAAAGAGATAACAACATTTGCATTATTTTTTACACAAACCTCCTCTTTGCCATCTGCTAATTCTTCACTCTTCAAAATGAAGAAGCACACTTTTTCCATCTACCCCCACACATACATTTGGAAAGATTGCTTTTATCTTGTCAATATAATCGGCTGGTCGTATTAATGACGGACTAAAATGAGTCAGCCATAATTCTTTAACATTGGCTTCTCTTGCAAGCTTTGCCGCCTCTTCAAATGTCATATGTCGATTTTCTTTTGCTTTACACTCCTTATCATTTTCACCATACATGCCTTCACAAATAAATAAATCAGAATCTGCTGCATTTAATGAAATGGCATTAACTGGTCTTGAATCTGTACAATATGTTACTTTTATTCCTTTTCTTTGCGCTCCTACCACCATATCCGAAGTAAATACTTTATCCCCAACCACGACTTCACTGCCATGTTGAAGTTTATTCCACAGAGTTTGTGGTATATTTAATTCTCTTGCCTTATTCACATCAAATTTGCCAATTCTAGGTATACTAATACTATACCCATAACAAGGAACAGTGTGCATAACCCTAAATGCATCAATATGATAACCGTTTATTTCAAGATGATGGGAACTTTCTGATAATTCAATAAATTGAAGCTCATACGGCAATTCCGGTGCTATAATACGGAGGGCATTTACAATTTTAATCAATCCCTTTGGTCCTATTAATGTAACTGGCGTCTTTCTGTCTGAGTTGCCAATTGTCAGCAGCAATCCTGGCAAACCGCTAATATGGTCTGCATGATAATGTGTAAATAATATTACATCAATAGGGTTAAAACTCCATCCTTTCTCTTTAATGGCAATCTGTGTTCCCTCACCGCAATCTACAAGCAGGCTGCTTCCATTATATCTTGTCATTAAAGAAGTCAACCATCTGTTTGGTAAAGGAAGCATACCACTTGTTCCAAGTAAACAAACATCTAGCATTTTCATCTCCCATTCTTACTCAACCTGCACACTTTAAGCACAAACTTGCGTGTAAAAATACATTTTTTCATGCTATTCTTGATTTCATCATTCCATTATTTTGGACATTATAATAGCATTTTCAACAGGTTTTTCATAAAAACTTTTTCTTATACCGATACTTTTATATTCCATTTTTTCATATAATTTTATAGCATTTACATTACTTTCTCTTACCTCAAGGAAAAAGGCTGTAATACCTTTTTGAGCAGCAATGCGTTCCATTTCTTTCATCAATAAAAAAGCAATTCCATTTTTTCTATATGGACATGTCACAGCCATATTGGTAATATTACCTTCTTCCATCACTGTCCACATGCCGCAATATCCAACTATCTGACCATCTATAAGTGCTACCAAATAAATATTTTCGGGCTTTTGACACGCTTCCATAAATGATTTTTGCGACCACGCTAATGAAAAAATCGTTCTTTCAATATTGTAAACCTGCAATGTATCATCAACATTCATTGGTCTAATATTCACTTTTGACATTCTTTTTCTCCAAATAGTCGTTCTGCCTGAGATGGTCTAAGATAATTCGGAACAATTTGTGCACCATCTAATGCTCCATTTTTATCATACAAATACTTTGCATAGACACCAACACTTGAAGCTCTCTGTGTAGACAAATGAGCAGGTGCAAACTCATACGGACACATGATATTATCTTTTATATAATCACTGGCTACATAAACACCATCACCGACAAAAACAACCGATTGATTTATATCATTTAACATTGAGACAAGCTCCTTATAGGATAAAAGAGATTGCTCTAACTTTGTTTGGAGTTTGCCTTCTTTATAATAATATATTCCACAATATAAATGTTGCCTTCTAGCATCCATAATAGGACACACATATTTTTCAGTATGATATAAATTATATGCCATCGCCTCAAGCGTTGGCACAGATATCATCTTTTTATCCAAAGCAAAGGCAATTCCTTTACCTGTAGCTACGCCTATTCTTAACCCTGTAAAAGAACCTGGACCACAAGAAACCGCAATTAAATCCAAGTTTTCTAAGTTTATATCAGTCATACGGCATATCTCATCTATCATTGGAAGCAATGTTTGCGAATGTGTTTTTTTATAATTAATCGTATATTCTGCTGTTACACATTCATCTGTAAGAATTGCCACCGATGCTGTAATTGCAGAACTTTCAATAGCTAAAATGTTCATTCTTGCCTCCCATATGTTATTTGTTTATAATCTCAATCACCCTATAATCAAAGCCTTTTTCAATATCTTTCTTTATTGTGATATAAGTCGTTTGTTCTGGGAATATTTCTGGAAATAAATTACCCCACTCAACCAGACATACACCATCTGAAAAAAAATATTCCTCATAACCAATTTCATCTAATTCAGATATATCTGATAAACGATATATATCAAAATGATATAATGGAAGTCTGCCTTTTGTATATTCTTGTACAATGGTAAATGTAGGACTGCTAATGGACTCTGTTATGCCAAGCCCACTGGCAAACCCTTGTGTAAACACTGTTTTTCCTACAGCTAAATCCCCATTCAGACAAATAATTTCGCCTGCTTTTGCCTCACTGCCTAACTTTTTTCCCAACGCAAACGTCTCATGGGCATTATTTGTTTCAACAATCAATATATCACTTGCTGCCTGTCTAGCATCGATATTATATCTATTTGTGTTATTTGTCTCAACAATCAATATATCACCTCTTTACAGCCGCCAACACCTTTTTATCACTAAATTTCACCTGATAAGGCTTTAATTGTTTTCTTACAATTTCAAGAAAATCCTCTAAACAACCATCAACACAACGCAATGGGATAATATTTGCATTTATGGATGTGATATATAAAACCATGTTTTTTCCAGTAAACTTGATTTTATAAATATCACTCCACAACAAATCCTCTGTGATATCGCCCTGTGAGAGTGCTATTTTTTCATTTGTAACAGTATATTTAACAGGTTCTTTAAATGCTGGTATCGTTTTTATCTGCTTTTTTACTCTTAAATATATTCCAATTGGTGTATAGATGGTAAAAAAGAAACCAAAAAATCCTGTCATCAGTGTATATGCAATATTAAATCGTCCAATTGATACACACGATATAACAATCATAATCACCCCAAATAAAACTGTAGCAAGACCGCTAAAACTGTGATAATTATGATATATTTTAAAATCCATTAAATCATTCATTTGTATATCGGTTACAAATTCTACCTTTTCTTGTTCCATTCTATAAATTCCTCATTTTTGCTTAACTTGCCCGTTCAATCTTACTTCACTTATGAATTAATTTATTTTTTAACGCATAAATTTCGTTAAGCCATTTAGATTTAAACCTTCTTTTTTCTTTTTCTTAGGCTTATTCATTTTCTTATAATGTTCTTTCTTTTCCTCAAGAATCATTGAAAGTGCAATTCGAGCCTTTGTGGCATCAACTTCTAACACTTTGACGTCGACAACATCACCGACACTTACAACATCTAAAGGATGATGAACTCTTTTATCGGCACACATCTTAGAGACATGCACCAGTCCATCTTGATGAACGCCTATATCTACAAAAGCACCAAAATCAATTACATTGCGAACTGTACCTTTTAATATCATACCAGGTGTTAAATCTTTTATTTCAAGAACATCTTTGCGAAGGATTGGTTTTGGCAACTCTTCTCTAGGGTCTCTTCCAGGCTTTTCCAATTCCTTTACAATATCATTTAGCGTAAACTCTCCTACGCCAAGTTTTTCAGACATCTCTTTTATACTGTCTATTTTGCCGTGTAATCCTGCTAATCCTCCGACACAAATATCACTTAGATGATATCCTAATAACTCTAATAATTTTGTTGCCGCTGCATAGCTTTCTGGATGTACACTTGTGGCATCAAGCGGATTATCGCCTCCTGATATACGCATAAAACCAGCACATTGTTCAAATGCTTTTGGTCCAAGTTTGGCAACTTTTAAAAGCTGCTTTCGATTGTTAAACCTTCCGTTAGTCTCTCTATATTCAACAATATTTTTTGCAACCGTTTTTGATACGCCTGAAATATATTCAAGCAGTGAAGCTGAGGCTGTATTTAAATCAACGCCCACTTTATTAACACTGTCTTCCACAACACCGTCAAGCACTTCTCCAAGCTTTTTTTGATTCATATCATGCTGATACTGTCCGACACCAATTGATTTTGGCTCAATTTTAACAAGCTCTGCCAATGGGTCTTGTACACGTCTTGCTATCGACACAGCACTTCTTTGCGCAACGTCAAAATCTGGAAATTCCTCCGCTGCCAGTTTGCTTGCCGAATATACTGAAGCACCTGCTTCATTTGTGATAATATAATCCACATTAGAAAGATTCATCTCTTTTATCATATCAGCAATAATCTTTTCGGACTCTCTTGAAGCAGTCCCATTGCCGCATGAAATCAAAGTGATTCCATATTTATCAATCAGTTTCTTAACTTCCTTTTTTGCTTCCTCCACTTTATTATGTGGTTCTGTTGGATAGATGACTTTTGTATCAAGGACTTTGCCCGTAGAATCCACTACTGCCAGTTTACAGCCTGTTCTAAATGCAGGGTCCCACCCTAAAACAACCTTTCCAGCAATTGGCGGCTGAAGCAAAAGTTGTTGAAGATTTTTTCCAAATACCTTCATTGCACCATCTTCTGCCATATCGGTAAGACTATTTCTTATCTCACGTTCAATCGCAGGTGCAATTAACCGATTATATGAATCTTCAATAACGTTCTTTAAACAAGGAGCTGTATATTCATTATCATTTATAATAATTTTATTGTTAAGATATAAAATTATACGTTCCGTTGGCGCTTCTACTTTAACAGTAAGAAATTTCTCGGCTTCTCCACGATTAATTGCAAGGATTCTGTGTCCTGGAATAGCAGCAAGCGGTTCGCTGTAATCATAATAATTTTCATAGACAGACTGCTCATCTGCATCCTTTGCCAACGATTTAATTTGACCTTCTTTAAATGTCAATTCTCGGATATAAGTTCTGTAATCTGCCTCATCAGATATCTGTTCTGCCAAAATATCAAAAGCGCCTGCAATTGCCTCCGCTTCGGTTGCAACTTCCAATCCCTCTTTTTGGCTAATATACTTTGCTGCTTCTGCTTCAAGAGGCTCAGTTGCACTTTGAGAAAAAATATAAGCAGCCAATGGCTCTAAGCCCTTTTCTTTGGCTATTGTTGCCCTTGTTCTTCTCTTTGGCTTGTATGGTCTATATAAATCCTCAACAAGAACCATTGTCTGTGCAGCTTCAATCTGCAACTGTAACGCTTCTGTCAGCTTTCCCTGCTCCAAAATACTAGCGAGAACCTGCTCTTTTCTATCCTCCAAATTTCTTAAATAACGCAATCTCTCATCTAAATTTCGGAGTTGCTCATCATCAAGAGAACCTGTCATTTCTTTACGGTATCTGGCAATAAAAGGAATCGTACACCCTTCATCTATCAACTTTATCGTTGCCTCCACCTGTGTTGGTTTTATCTGTAATTCCTCAGCAATTTTTTTCGTAATATCCATTGTTACTGTATAACCTCATTCTATACGTATTTATTTTTGTGGCACAAAAACATTATAAATTGTCTTAATCGCATCTTCAAAATAGCGGTTTCTTACGCCAATAATAATATTTAACTCACTTGAGCCTTGGTCAATCATCTTAATATTAATTTTTTGCTTAGCAAGCGCAGAAAAAATATTTCCAGCAATACCAGAATTATTTTTCATACCGCGCCCAACAACAGCAATCAATGCAAGGTCTGCCTCCAACTCAATGGTATCTGGATGGACTGCCCTGTGAAGCTGTGCAAGCACTTTTTGCTCATTTTCCACAAACTCATCTTGATGAACAAACACGGTCATTGTATCAATACCTGATGGCATATGTTCAAACGAAATTCCATTGTCTTCAAACACTTGGAGTACTTTACGTCCAAAACCAATCTCTGAGTTCATCATATCTTTATCAATACTAATAGAAACAAATCCTTTTTTTCCTGCAATGCCTGTAATAATACAATCTGGCTTATTACAGGTAGTCTCTACAATCATTGTTCCCTTATCGTTTGGTGCATTGGTATTTTTAATATTGATAGGGATTCCTTCTTTTCTAACTGGAAAGATAGCCGATTCATGCAGTACAGAAGCACCCATATACGACAGTTCACGCAGCTCTTTGTATGTGATAATTGTAATTGGCTTAGGATTATCAACAATTCTTGGGTCTGCTGCCAAAAATCCTGATACGTCCGTCCAATTCTCATACACATCAGCCTTTAATGCTCTTGCCACGATAGAGCCTGTAACATCTGAACCGCCTCTTGAAAAAGTCTTTATATCTCCATTTGGCAATGCGCCGTAAAATCCAGGTACAACTGCATTTTTTGTTCCCTCCAGCCTATGTGCCATAACTTCATTTGTCTTTTCACCATTAAATTCACCATTTTTATCAAAACAAATAACAGTTGCCGCATCAATAAATTCATAGTCAAGGTATTTTGCCATAATAATACCGTTTAGATACTCTCCTCTGGAAGCAGCATAATCGCTGCCTGCCTTTGCCTGAAAGTTCTTTTTAATAGTCTCAAACTGTTCTTTTAAGGAAAGTTTTAGTCCAAGCCCCTTAATAATTTCATTATATCGCTCCTCAATCGCTTTTAAATGCCTGTCAAAGGACTTGCCTGCTTCTGCCTCTGCGTAACATTTATAAAGCATATCGGTAACTTTTGTATCTTCGTCAAATCGCTTTCCGGGTGCAGAAGGAACTACATATTTTCTACTCTCATCACTGCGAATAATATTGCCAACCTTCTTAAACTGTTCTGCACTTGCAAGTGAACTTCCTCCAAACTTAACTACTTTAACCATGATTTATTTTTGCCTTTCTTTTTATAAAATTTCGATAAAGTGAAGCTTAAAAATTTAAATTTTCAAGCTCAAATTTGTGTGCACATACACCAACTTGTAAAAACAAAATTTAAAAAATTTTGTTTTTTGCACAATAAAACAGTACAAAAATGAAATTAATTATGAAAATACAGTCTTGTCAATTCGTATTCTGCTAATCATAGGAATATTCTTTGCTGCCTCTGTAAATTCTTTTTCAGTCATATCTTGTGTAACAAATCCAAATTCGTCCTCTATATCTTCAACAGTCACTGTCTTCACATTGCCAAAGTTTTCTTTTATCTTTGTCAAATCGTCCAAACTGCCTTTTACTCTTACAAAAAAGCTTCGCACCTCATCTTGTGTATTTCCAAGTTCAAGCTCTTTATTGCTCCATACAGTCATCACATTGGTTCCCTTGTGTTTCACACAGTCAACCACATCGGATACAACGGCACTAGCTGTAGGAAGCTTTCCAGCTCCTGCGCCAAAAAACATCACATTGCCAAGCACATTGCCATTGACATAAATGCCATTTAAAACATCATTTACATTATATAATGGATGTGAGCTTTCTATCATAAATGGTGCTGTCATTGCATATACTTTGCCATCTTTTTTATAGCTTGTAGCCAAAAGCTTTACTACATAACCAAGCTTTTGTGCATATTTAAAATCTTGTGTTGTGATATGTGAGATGCCTTCTGTGTATATCTCCTCAAAATGAACGGTTGAACCATATGCTAAAGAAGTCAAGATTGCTATTTTTCTGCAGGCATCAAAACCTTCAACATCCGCTTCTGGATTGCGTTCTGCATAACCTAAATCCTGTGCTTCTTTTAATACAACTTCATAATCGATGCCTTCATTGCTCATCTTTGTCAGTATGTAATTCGTTGTTCCATTGAGAATGCCTGTTATATTTATAATCTCGTCCGCTGTAAGCGACTGATTAAGCGGTCTTATAATTGGTATTCCACCGCCCACCGATGCCTCGAACATAAAATTTAATTTTCTTTCTTTTGCCATTGCAAGAAGCTCTGGACCATGTGCTGCTACCAATGCTTTATTAGAAGTACATACGCTCTTTCCAGCCTCCAACGCTTTTTTTACAAATGTAAAAGCAGGCTCAATTCCTCCCATAACCTCTACAACAACATCAATTTCTGAATCATTTATAATATCATCGATATTATGAACAATTTTTTCCTGTATAGGGTCATCTGGAAAATCTCTTATATCGAGAACACTTTTAACTTCAATCTCCTGCCCTATTCTCTTGCTAATCGAATCATGGTTTGTTGATAGTACCTCCACAACTCCTGACCCTACTGTACCATATCCTAATACTGCAATCTTTGCCATAGTTTTCTCCATTCCACATCATACTTTTTGTATATGCTTTTTATTCACGACTCAATATTTTTAGATATCTCACACCTTTTAATGAATCAATTTCTTCTATCATTACAGATGAATCTCCTGTCGTTGTAAGAATATCCACGCTTAGTGTCAAAGAAGCCACTCCATTTACTGGTATCGTTTGATGAATGGTTAGTATATTTGCCTTAAATTCAGCTATCTTATTTAACACTGCTGAAAGTAATCCTGGTTCATCGTCCATCGACAAGACAAATGTAATGGTTCGTCCCTTGACATTATCTCTAAAAGGAAAAATATCGTCTTTATATTTATAATACGAACTTCGGCTGATTCCAACCTGTTCTGTTGCCTCTGCTACGGATATTTCCTTTGTCTCAATTAATTTATTGACCTGCGCTACTTTAATAAGCACCTCAGGCAAGGCTTTCTGTTTGACAACATAATACTTGCTTTCTTCTCTCACAATCGTCTCCGTTAGATTTCTCTGCCAAATACACTGGCAAGATATCTCATATTATTGACATGGGTATCATTGAGAGCTTCTGGCTTCATACGCCATTTCCAATTCGTTCCCATACTTGATGGGAGATTCATTCTAGCTGTATTATCCAACTTTAATATATCCTGCACAGCAAAGATGGATAAAACCGCAACACTTCCATATCCTGCTCGAAATACTTGGTCTACTAATTTATCTCTATCCCTTGTGTCAAGGTAATCAAAGGCATATCCAAGCTCCCATTCATTATGCTGTGTAAAATAGCCAAACAAGGTCTCATTATCATGTGTTCCGCCATATACAACACAATTTGTCTTATAATTATATGGGAGATGCGGATTTTTTCTGTCTCCTCCAAACGCAAACTCAAGCACCTTCATAGAAGGATAGCCGTTATGTTCTAAAAGCTCGTCAACTTCTTTTAGACTTACCCCTAAATCTTCTGCAATAATCTTCTTTCCGCCAATTGCTTCATTGATAACATCCAACAGCTTTTGACCTGGTCCTTTTTGATATTCACCTTTTCTTGCATCAGGCATCTCGGCTGGAATACTATAATACTGAACAATTCCAATAAAATGGTCAATCCTTATCACATCATAAATATAAGCGGAACGAACCATTCTCTTTTTCCACCATGCAAAATTATTTTTTTCCATCTTTTCCCAGTCATATAAAGGATTTCCCCATTTTTGACCGCCATCACAAAATGCATCGGGCGGAACGCCTGCAACTTTTGTAGGTGTAAGATTTTCATTCAAAAGATATTCACTAGCATTTGCCCATACATCAACACTGTCATATCCCATATAAATTGGAATATCGCCAATAATCTCAACCCCCTTATTATTTGCATACTGTTTTAGTTTCGTCCACTGTTTATCAAACTCATACTGTATAAATTTCCAATATCCAATATCATCAGCAAGAAGTTCTTTATACTTCTTCATTCCTTCTGGTGTACGAAATTTGATATCGTCATCCCATTCTGCCCATGAAACTTGATTGTTATAATATTTAACAGCCATAAATAAGGCATAATCATCAAGCCATTCCTTATTGTCACTAATAAAATTATCAAATTGTTTATACAGCGGAAGCCCTTTTGCAAGCGTGCGTTTGCTATCCACATACACCTGCTTAAAATTCTCATAAGCTTTACGCAAAATGGCAAATCGTCCATTGTAAATTTTTTCATAACTTACATATCGATTATCACCAATTTGAATATCGTAATTATGCGCGTATCTTCCCTCTAACGCTTCCTCTTCTGACACATCAACTGGAACAAAACCATCGCCCCAGTCAATCTTTAAAATATCCGATTTTTTTAATAAACTGTCCTCTACCAACATATCCAAATCAATAAAGTATGGGTTTCCGGCAAATGCAGAATAAGACTGATATGGACTATCCCCATATGTAGTAGGTCCTAATGGAAGCACCTGCCAATATTTGTGATTACAGTTCCTTACAAAATCCACAAAGTCATAAGCTGCTTTTCCAAATGTTCCAATACCATAATTGGAAGGAAGACTACTTACAGCCATCAGTATGCCTGCACTTCTCTCAAATGATTTCACCTTTTCCATTTTAATCCTCATTTCTGCGCACGTCTTTTTTGCGCAAAAAACGAAAAGTTTTTACAAATTTGTGTCAAATGTGCGCAGACACAATCTTGCGTGTAAAAAATAAATTTTTCACACTATCCTCGTTTTTGCCCAAAAAACAGATTAATCCTTTAAATTTTCCACCATGCTCTTTAAATTTTCTTTTTCTTCTCTTGATAATAATATATTGACATTAATCAAAATAATGAGTTTTCCATTAACATTTGCCACTTTATCCATATAAATGGTTTCTTTATTTCTGACAATACGAGGCATTTCCATAATGTTCTCTGTATCAATATCGCTTATTTCCATAACTTCATCAACTTCAAGCGCAATTTTGACACTGCCAACATTAATAATAATAGCGTTACCTGTAAATTTACTGTCATCTTGTTTGAATTTCCTCTTAAAGCTATATACAGGAATAACCTCTCCTCTTAAATTAATAATTCCTCTAATATATGATACCGCATTTGGAACAGATACTACCTGAATTTGCTTCTCAATAGACTGTACAGAATTAATATCTACTCCATACAGTTCATTATTCACTTTAAATACTACTGGTTTAACATACTCCGCCATAATATCCTCCCTTTTCTACTCGGTACTTCCTGTGCTTATCCAATTAAGATATGAATTAATAAATGGATTAATATTTCCATCAAGCACACTTTGTGCATTTCCGACGTCTTTATTGGTTCTATGGTCTTTCACCATTGTATATGGCTGCAAGACGTAACTTCTAATTTGATTGCCAAAATTAATATCTTTTACATCACCACGTATATCTGAAGACTTTTGAGCATTTTCTTCCTGCTTTAAAAGATATAACTTTGCCTTTAACATCTGCATTGCTTTATCTTTATTTTGGTGCTGTGAACGTTCATTTTGGCACTGCACTACAATTCCTGTCGGTAAATGCGTAATTCTAATTGCAGAAGACGTTTTATTGATATGCTGTCCTCCAGCTCCACTAGAGCGATACGTATCAATTCGCAAATCGTCCATATCAACCTCAATATCAATATCTTCATCAATGTCTGGCATCACATCACAGGAGACAAATGAAGTTTGACGTTTACCTGCTGCATTAAATGGAGATATTCGGACTAGTCTGTGAACACCATGTTCAGACTTTAAATGCCCATACGCATTATCACCTGATACTTCAATGGTAACGGATTTAATACCAGCTTCATCACCCTCTAAATAGTCAATCGTCTGTGTTGTATATCCATTGTTATCTGCCCACCGGTTATACATTCTAAACAGCATCTGACACCAATCACAGGCCTCTGTTCCTCCTGCTCCTGCATGAAGTGTAAGAATAGCATTTTTATTGTCATATTCGCCAGACAATAATGTTTCAATCCTTAAAGCCTCTAACTTGCTCTCAAGATTTTCAACCTCTTCTTCTACCTCTGGAATCAAAGAAGTATCGTTTTCTTCGTCTGCCATCTCAATCAACGTATTTGCATCGTCTATCCTTTGAATGAGCTCGTCAAATTTTTCAAAAGCATCTTTTAAGACTTTTAGTTCTTTCATAGACTTTTGAGACTTTTCTGTATCGTCCCAAAATCCTGGTGCTTCCATATCAGCCTCAAGCTCTTCAATTCGTTTCTGTTTATTATCTAAATCCAACGATTTTCTTATCTGCTCTACTGGCTGTGAAAAACCAGACAATTTCAATCTATACTGGTCTAACTCTACCATAACTATCCTTTCCATTTTTTTATTTATGGATTGTAAAACTTGTTATTTTAAATGTAAATTTACAAAATAAAAATTCAAGTTTTACAATCATTTACGCCTGTCTTCCGCAACAGTTCTTATATTTCTTTCCACTTCCGCAAGGACACATATCATTTGGATATATCTTTTTTGTTGTTCTTCTTACAGGTCCTTTTGATGCACTGTCATCTTTGTTCGTTCCAGTAACCTTTGCAACTTGTTCTCTCTCTACTTTTTGCTCAACTTGAATATGGGTAAGCAATCTTACCGTATCTTCTGTAATTGCATTTGACATCTCATCAAACATTTCAAAGCCCATCATCTTATATTGAACAACAGGGTCTCTTTGTCCATACGCCTGTAACCCTATACCTTGCTTTAACTGTTCCATATCGTCAATGTGGTCCATCCACTTACGGTCAATCACTTTGAGAAGAACAACACGCTCTATCTCTCTAATTTGCTCAGGCTCTGCAAAAAGTGCTTCTTTTTCTTCATACAGCTTTATAGCCTTCTCTTTCATGCTATGGAGCAGCTCGCTTTTATTTTTAACGGCAGCATCTGGCTTAATTGGCTCAATTGGTATGGTTGCTAACATTACATTATTAATCTCGTCGTAATCCCACTCGCTTGATGAGGCATCTTCATTAATACATCTGTTTACAACGCTCTCAACAAAATCAGTAATCATCTTGATAACCGTTTTGCGCATACTCTCGCCATTAAGCACTCGATTTCTCTCTCTATAAATAATTTCTCTCTGCTCATTCATAACTTGGTCATATTGGAGCAAATGACTTCTTATTCCATAGTTGTTTGTCTCTATCTTTTTTTGTGCAGACTCAATCGCATTGCTAAGCATCTTATGCTCAATCTGGTCTTCTTCTGCCACTCCTAATGTATTAAATACACTCATTAATCGTTCTTGTCCAAATAAACGCATAAGGTCGTCCTCAAGTGAAATATAAAATCTGGATTCGCCTGGGTCACCTTGACGTCCCGCACGTCCTCGAAGCTGATTATCAATACGTCTGCTCTCATGCCTCTCTGTACCAATTATCTTAAGACCGCCTGCCGCTCTAGCTTCATCGTCAAGCTTAATATCAGTACCACGTCCTGCCATGTTTGTAGCGATTGTCACAGCACCATGTTTGCCGGCTTCTGCTACAATCTCTGCCTCTTTTTCATGGAATTTTGCATTTAAAACATTATGTGGAATGCCTTTTTTTCTAAGCATCTCAGAAATTAATTCAGACGTTTCAATCGTAATTGTACCAACCAAAACAGGTTGTCCTTTTTCATGGGACTCAATAACTGATTGTACAACGGCATCAAATTTGCCCTTCTTCGTCTTATATACAGCATCGTTTAAATCCTTTCTAGCAATCGGCTTATTGGTAGGGATTTCAACAACGTCCATATTATAAATTTCTCTAAATTCTTTTTCTTCCGTCAAGGCAGTACCAGTCATACCTGCCTTCTTTTCAAATTTATTAAAAAAGTTCTGGAATGTTACTGTTGCAAGTGTTTTGCTCTCACGCTTTACTTTCACATGTTCTTTTGCCTCAATCGCCTGATGCAAACCATCTGAATAACGGCGTCCTGGCATAATACGACCTGTAAATTCATCAACAATAAGGACTTCATCATCTTTAACCACATAATCTTTATCTCGAAACATCAAATTATGCGCTCTTAATGCCAACGTAACATTATGCTGAATCTCTAAGTTTTCTGGGTCTGCATAATTATCTATATGGAAAAATTGTTCTACCTTATGAATACCTTGTTCTGTAAGACTGACAATTTTATCTTTTTCATTGACAATAAAATCACCGTCTTCTTCAACTTCCTCCTGCATAATGGCTTGCATCTTTGTCATCTCGCCTTTATACTCGCCTTTTTGAAGCTGTCTGGCAAGAACATCACACAATTCATATAATTTTGTAGACTTACCGCTTTGACCTGATATAATCAGAGGGGTTCTTGCCTCATCAATCAAAACAGAGTCCACCTCATCAATAATACAATACTTTAGATTGCGCAGTACAAGCTGCTCTTTGTAAATAGCCATATTGTCACGAAGATAATCAAAACCAAGTTCATTGTTTGTCACATATGTTATATCACACGCATATGCGGCTCTTCTCTCATCATCTTGAAGGTCATGGAGAACAACACCCACTGTAAGACCTAAAAACTGATGTATCTGCCCCATCCATTCAGCATCACGCTTTGCCAAATAATCATTTACTGTTACTATCAAAACACCATTTTCAGCAAGTGCATTCAAATAAGCGGGAAGCGTTGACACAAGTGTTTTTCCTTCACCAGTTCTCATCTCTGCAATTCTTCCTTGATGAAGAATAATTCCACCTATTAACTGAACTCTGTAGTGTTCCATACCAAGCACTCTTTTGCCAGCTTCACGCACCACTGCAAAAGCCTCTGGCAAAATGTCGTCCAGTGTCTCTCCTTTTGAAAGTCTTTCCTTAAATTCTTTTGTTTTTTGTTTTAATTGTTCGTCCGTAAGCTTGCCCATTGCTTCTCGATAACTTTCTATCTTATCAACAATCGGTTTGATACGCTTTAATTCATGCTCGCTATGTGAACCAAACAATTTCTGCATTAATCCCATTCCAAAAGCCTCCATAATCCTCTTATTTAGAATACTCTATAATCTCTAAGAGCAAAAAATGCTAAATTATCTGAATAATTGTACCACTAATAGACGTTTTAATCAACGAAAAAAATTTTTTTAACTTTTTTAAACTTTTTAATATCTTCTTGCATCTAAGTATTATAATCACTAAAATAAATAAGATTACTAAAAATAAATTAAGGGAGTACATTATGATAAACCAAAAATATACACAAAAAAAATCTAAACGACGCAAAAAAAGACGATTGAAAAAAAGAATTAAACGAATACTTTTAATTACAGCCACCTTTCTATTATTTATTTTATTGTTTAGTGTTGTAATTTTTCTGCCCTATCAAGGTGATGCACACCATTTACAGGAGTCTAATACCAAGATGACGGCTTCAAATAAAAACACAGAAACCTCATTAAACTGTGAAGAAACTTCTAGTGAACCAACTACGGATACTCCTTTAAATAACAACGAAGTTTCACAAGATATTGAATCAACACAAAGCATAGAGCCTTCAGAAACAACTGTACCTTCAAAAAATATAGAACCTACGCAAGAAAATACTACAGCCATACAAGAGACTATTCCAGAAACTGTCCCATCTTCTTTGCCTGTTGAAAATGATTATTTTAACGATGCTGTTTTTATTGGTGATTCACGCACAGAAGGCTTCTTTATGTATACAGACCTTGCAAATGCAAAAGCTTATGCTCATAAAGGACTTACTGTTGAAACTGTATTTACAGACCCTGTTATCAATATAAATGGCTCTAAGCTTTCAATTACAGAAGCTTTGCGGCAAACTTCATTTCAAAAGGTGTACATTATGCTTGGTGTAAATGAGATAGGTTGGGCATATAATAGTGTTTTTATTGAAAAATACACAAAATTAGTTGATGAAGTTCAAAGCATCAATCCAAATGCTACGATATATTTACAATCCATTTTGCCAGTAAGCAATGAAGTATCATCAACACATGATTATATTAAAAATGAAAAAATCAATGAATATAATGGTTTTATCGCACAAATAGCGAAAGAAAAAAACGTGCATTATCTCAATGTTGCTGAGGCTGTTGCTGCTCCAAATGGTGCTTTGCCAGACGATGCTGCTATTGATGGGATTCATTTAAAAAAAGAATACTGTCAAAAATGGCTTGAATATTTAAAAAAACATGCTATATAATATTTATTTGTGTACCTAAAATGAGAATAATATAAAAAATAAGTCAATACACTTCTTTTTCATACATAAATTTATTGCTTATTTGTACTGAATCACTGCAAATAAGACTTGATATAATTTTTACACTATGTTTCAAAATGAAGTACAGAAAAATAAATTTTTCACACGCAAGTTTAGGCACAAGCACAAACTTGCAGGTTAAGTAAGAATGGAGATTAAAATGAAAAAAATAACATTAACTTTTACAATACTGATTCTATTATTAACGTTGTCTGCCTGCTCTCAAAAAGAAGTCTCAATCAATATAAAAGACTTAAGCGACCATTTATTACAGCAAGTGGCTTTTGAAGACGAGCTTGTTCAAATCAATCAAGAAAAAGTGGCACTGCTCTACAATATTGAAAATGCTGCAAATGAATATGTATATGTCGGCAGCGGCGCAACGGCTGAAGAAATTGCTGTATTTGAATTTAACAATACAGAGGATGCCAAAAATGCGCTGCAAGCTGCCAAAAACCGAATTTCACAGCAAAAATCAGATTATGCAACATACAACCCAAAAGAAATACAAAAGTTAGAGAACGCTATTGTAAAAAATACAGGACGTTACTTGATTGTATGTGTATCTGAAGGCGATACTGCCAAAAAAATAATTGGAGAATACACGAATTAATTAAATGGAGTAACCTATGAAACCAGAAACTGTAAACACTGAGCAATTTATTGATTTTATAGAAAATAATCAGGAAAAATTTTACAGAATTGCATTTAGTTATCTGAAAAATCGCGACACTGCACTGGATGCTATTCACGATTCTATTGTAAAGGCTTTACAAAAAAAGCATACCATTAAGAACGCTGAATATTTTAAAACATGGTTTTATAGGATATTAATTAATGAATGTCTTGTGTATTTAAGAAAAAATAACCGAATTATCTATTTTGATAATATATCAATGTATACCAATCGACACGACTCACAACCTAATATAAGCGAGTATATTGACTTATACCAAGCCCTTGATAAGCTGCCAATAAAACTAAAAACGGTTGTTTTACTACGCTTCTTTGAAGATATGAAACTAGAAGAAATTGCACAGATAACATGTGTAAACTTAAGCACTGTAAAATCTAGACTTTACAAAGCTTTAAAAGTGCTGAAAATAAACATGGAGGTTGAGAATGATTGATAAAAATGGCTATCACAATATTGATATTCCCTCAGAACTTTCCTATATTGTAAATCATGCAATCAAAGAAGGATTAAATCCAAAACAGCATATAAAACATACATTTTTAAAAAAATGTGCCATAGCTACTGCTTCTGTACTGTGCTTTATTGTTGTCCTTAACACATCACAATCCTTTGCAGCAGTCGTATATAAAATTCCGCTAGTTGGACAACTCTGCCGAATCATCACATTTAAAGAAGAACATGTTGAGGATAATATTCAATATATTGATGTTAAAATTCCTAATATTGACAATACTGGAAAAACAGAAATGGAAAAAAGAGTAAACTTAGAAATCCAAAAAAATACCAATCAGCTTTTGGAAGATACAACTAAACGTGCAAAGGAATACTATAAAGCATTCGTCGAAACAGGCGGAAATCCTAAAGAATATATCCCGCTTGGCGTTACTCTTGACTATGATATCAAATGCATCAATCAAAAATATGTCTCTTTTATTATTTTTTATTATGAGACAAAATTTAGTGCTTATAATATGCAGTATTTCTACAATATTGACATTGAAACAGGGCAAATTATTACGCTTAAAGATTGGTTTGGGACACAATATAAGCAAATTGTAGCAGACAGTATTGAACAAGAAATTGCTTCATGGGATGAGGAGCGAAAAAAATTATTATGGGATAATTTAGAATTTACAAATGTTATTACGGAAAATACAGATTTTTACATTGCTGAAGATGGGAATGTTGTGGTCGTATTTCCTAAGTACGAAATTGCTGCTGGAAGTGCTGGCTCTTTAGAGTTTAAAATTCTTCCTGAAAGCAGATAGAGAGGATAAAACAATGGTTTTTAGCAGTACGGTCTTTCTTTTCTTATTTCTCCCTGCATTTTTGACAATATATTATATTTGTCCGCCAAAATTAAGAAATACCATTTTATTTCTAGCAAGTCTCATTTTTTATGCGTGGGAAGAACCTATTTATATCTTCATTATGTTGTTTTCTACAATATTTGATTATGCAAATGGTCTATTGATTGAAAAAAGCAAAAGCAATGCAGCAAAACGACTTATTTTAATCCTTTCAGTAGTTGGAAACCTGTCTATACTTTGTTTTTTTAAGTACAGCGATTTTTTTATTGCAAATGTTAATTTTGTCTGCAATACAAATATCAGCCTTTTAAAACTTATATTACCTGTAGGAATATCTTTTTATACCTTTCAAACAATGTCCTACACTATTGACGTTTATCGAAAAAAAGTGTCTGCACAAAAAAATATTATAAACTTTGCCGCTTATGTAACTATGTTTCCACAGCTTGTAGCTGGTCCTATTGTGCGGTATAAAACCATCGCAAAACAACTTGATAAAAGACAGGAAACCATAAGTGGTTTTGTATATGGTATTCGACGTTTTATTATTGGCTTATTTAAAAAAGTAATGATTGCTAACAATATTGGTCTATTATGGGAAACCATTATTGCTGGAAATCTGGAAACATTGCCTGCTGCAACGGCTTGGCTCGGCGCGATTTCATTTTCTTTTCAGATTTACTTTGATTTTTCAGGTTATTCTGATATGGCAATAGGGTTGGGTGAAATGATTGGATTTCACTTTTTGGAAAACTTCGACCATCCTTACATATCAAAAAGTATTACTGAATTTTGGCGACGCTGGCATATCTCTCTAGGCACATGGTTTAAGGAATATATCTACATACCATTAGGCGGCAGCAGAAAAGGCATCGCAAAACAAATCCGCAATCTTTTAATTGTATGGGGTATTACAGGCTTTTGGCATGGGGCAAGCTGGAACTTTATTCTTTGGGGATTGTACTTTGGCTTTCTATTGATTATAGAAAAGCTCTTTTTACTGAAATTTCTTGAAAAAGCAAAACCACTGTTAAGTCATCTCTACACACTTATTTTTGTTATTATCAGCTGGGTTATTTTTGCGTTTGAAGACTTATCACAAATTGCACAATTTCTAAAAGCAATGTTTGGCATCAATCAATCAGGCATATTAAACGCTGAAACATTATATTTACTTAGCAATTATATTGTATTGCTTATTATTTGTGTTTTATTGAGTATGGAATGGCAAAAAACAAAGCTTGCAACGCTCCTTGCTTCAAAAACAGGATGGGTGCGCTCTTGTTTTACTATGCTGCTGTTCGCTGCCCTATTTATTGTTAGCATCAGTTTTTTGATAGGGGATACTTACAATCCATTTTTATATTTTCGATTCTAAAAAAGATAGGTTTAACAATACTTTTTTACACACATTTTATATCTATTTTTACTGACATAAATCCATCAGATAAAAATGGAAATTTATATAAAAAATAAATAATTTCACAAGCTAAATTTTTTAACTTAACAATTCTTGCGCAAAAAGCAACGCAGAAATGAGGCGTATTATGAAAAAAATATATGAACGAATTGCTGTTATACTTTTTCTAACTTCATTATGGATTGTTTCACTTTCTATTTTTTTAGTAAATGATAAAGAATATTCAGAAAACGAGAACCGCTATCTTACCACAAAACCTGATATTTCAATGGAAGATGTTTCATCTGGAAAATTTATGGATACGTTTGAAACTTATTTAAATGACCAATTTCCATTGCGTGATAAATGGATAGCTTTAAAAACCGATATTCAACGATTATTTGGCAAAACCGATATTAACGGCACTTATCTAGGCAGTGATGGATATCTATTTGAAAAATGGACAGAAAATGATTTTAATACAGATAACTTACAACGAAACATTGAAAGTATCAATAAATTTGTTCAAGCAAATCAAGATAAAAAAGGAACCATTCTAATCGTACCTACTGCAAGTTTACCTCTACAAGATAGGCTTCCTAAAAATGCACCTGTGTTAAACCAAAATAAAGCATTTGATATGATTTACTCAAAACTAGGCAAGAACTGTGAACAAATTGACATTCGCCCAACACTCGATGCGCATAAAACAGAATATATTTACTATAAGACTGACCATCATTGGACAACATTAGGTGCTTATCTAGGATATATGGAATGGCAACGTCAAAATGGCAATTCGGCAGAACTTTCAGACTATCATATAACATTGGCAGCAAATAATTTTAAAGGTTCTCTTTACTCCAAAGTTTTAAACACAGATTGTGCTTTTGATGAAATTTATATTTATGATAAAATACAAAAACCAGACTATGAGGTCAGCTATAATTTTGGAAAAACACAGACCGATAGTGTATACGAATTAAAACATCTTAATGAAAAAGATAAATATCAAGTATTTTTAAATGGAAATCATCCAGAGCTTACTATCTCAACCAATGTAAACAATAACAAACATCTGCTAATTTTTAAAGATTCTTTTGCAAATGCGTTTATTCCTTTTTTACTTTCCGATTATGAGACCATTCATATCATTGACTTGCGGTATTTTAAAGGGGATTTAAATGACTA
This sequence comes from uncultured Lachnospira sp., assembly GCA_910589305.1. Classification (GTDB taxonomy): domain Bacteria; phylum Bacillota; class Clostridia; order Lachnospirales; family Lachnospiraceae; genus Lachnospira. The sequence continues at coordinate 25,525 of CAJUTV010000017.1, forward strand.
TATCAGCCATAACGATATTACAGAATATTTATTTTTATATAATATAAAAAATTTTTGTGAAGATACTTCTATCCCTATGATTGGTTCACTATAAAATATACATTTTCATATCAAAACGAAAGCAGTACAAGTATGGTATTATTAACAATAATCCTATTTGTACTGCTTTTATATATAACAGCATTCTATTAACAAATGCTGCAAAATATTTGACACTCTAACGAAATATTTATTCAAGCACTATTTTTATAAAAATTTGATTAATCAAGCTCTGGCTCAATTAAACCATATGTGTCGCCCTTTCTTTTATAAACAACATTAACTTCATTCGTTTCTGCATTTAAAAATACAAAGAAATTATGTCCAAGCAATTCCATCTGCACACAAGCTTCTTCTGGAACCATAGGCTTAACACCAAATCGTTTTGACCTGATAATCTTTACTTCTTCTTCATCCTCATAATCATTGTCAATAAACTCTTTTGAAAAAGCAACTGCATTTTGCTGCTTATCCACAATCTTATTTTTATATTTCTTTAGTTGTCGTTCAATAACCTCCTCAACCAAATCTATTGAAACATACATATCACTACTTGTCTGTTCGCTTCTGATAATATTCCCTTTTACTGGAATAGTAACCTCAATTTTTTGTCTCTCCTTTTCTACACTGAGTGTTACGCTGATTTCTGTCTCTGGAGCAAAAAACCTGTCAAGCTTTCCAAGTTTGTCCTCCACTGCCGACCTTAACCCTTCTGTTACGTCGATATTTCTTCCTGTAATAATAAAACGCATGATGTCCAACTCCTTTATTATGTATTATCACGATCAGGGTAAAAGAACCGTTTTTCACTCAAACATGCAACTGTTAGTCACACCCCATCTGATGTGATTATTATATCACAATTAGCCAAATAAACAAGCAAAATTCACAGAATTTATTTTAATTTTAATCATTCCTTGTACAAATTTAACAAATCATTACATAAACTTATGATTTCTTATAATTTTTTTCAACTATTTATTTATATTTTAAACAATTAAAAAATAATATAAATAAAACAAGCATAACTATAATAATTATCGCTATCTTATTTTTTACTTTAATATATCTTTCTATTGCATTTATAATTTTTATTATTTATGTACAAAAAGTTATCCCGTACTTTTCCACATTTTACTTTTATAAATTTATCCTATCTTTGTGGATAATGTTGATAAAACAGTGGATAACTTAAAAAACTGGGATAAACGCAATTTAAAATTGTGGATAACTTGTGGATAACTGATTATCTTTTTCAACAAATTATTGCAAAAAATACATCAAATTTCTATTTTTCGTCAATATGCACAAATTTGTTTCCTTGTAAATGGTTTGTTAATTTTAAGCTTACTATAAATTTTATTCACTGTCCTGTTTTTTCATAACATATTAATGTAAGTTTTTTATTTATAATCTTTATCTTGTCTGTCTTTTTATATCCCATTTTTTCATATAAATAACAATTTTTTGGTTCCTGCAAAATGGTTACTAATTCCCATTTTTCTTTTCCATGTATTTCTTCACATAACTGAATGGCTTTCTGTGCAATACCTTGTCCTTGAAATTCTGGCAAAATAAATAATGGTGATATTCTCTTTCTTTTCCCTGCTTCCTTTGTATCAACAATACGAATAGCACCTACTTTTTGTAAACCAATACAAATAAAATAGTAATATGTAAAATTTTGTTTTAAACGTTCTTTTATATTTTCTATGCTTTCATTTCCGGGATTTGTATCAAAATCTTGATATTTATCAAGCAATTCTTTAAATGCTTTTATCTGCATACTATGTAATTCTTTTACATCTTTTACCGTTACTGGTACTAATCTCACTTTCATAATATTCCTTCTTTTAATCATTTTTATCCTCATTCCTTTACACATTTCTAAACTTTTCCAATCGATAATGCTGCTCATCATCTAATTTTTTTATTCCATTTTTATAATCATACCCTTTTTTTCGATAAAATTCTGTCGCTGTAATGGATGCTGGAATTTCTATTCTTTTAGCTCGTAAAAACAGCTCATCTGATTCAAGTACATCAATAATATAACTGCCAATTTTTTGCCCATGTAATTCCGGCAGTACAAAAATAGTGAGCAATATGCTTTCTGTAAGGCTTCCCCAAAAACTTGATATAGCGCCAACTCCTACTATTTTGCCCTCATTCCAAAACACATAAATATTTGCATATTCTGCCATACCTTGAAACCATTTTACATTGTGTGTAGCAACGAATTGTTCTATCGCTTTTTCGCCATAATCTTTTACATTGACTTCTCTAAAATTTCGGATAATCAATCGGACAATTTCCTCTGCATCTTGTTCCTGATAAGGTTTAACAAGAATTTGTGTTCCATTTTCTAATTTCATACAACCACCTTTCTGAGTACAAAAAATGCACTAAACATACAATATGTCTAGTGCATTGGTTAAAACTATCGGTTATAAAAAATATTCTACTTAAAAAATGCTATTTTTAAATATCCTAATTTTAAAAAATATTTTCTTATGAAAACTTACTTTTACCGATATATATGCACAGACATATCAGACCCACCTCTGCAACTGTGCCTTCAATCGGAACACAATCACAATTAAGTATGTCTGTAATACATGTACATATCATTCATTGTAAAATGTAAGTTCTGCATTTGTTTCTCCTAAATTATTTTTTGGCTGTCACATTAAATATCTTATACCTGATTTTTTTATGCAACAGCCTTTACTTTTTTATAAACTACTATAATTTAATTTTAATGTCAAGAAATATCTTGTCTATTTTCCGCCTAATTCTTTATACATCGTTCCTACATATTCTGCTAATTCACGATTATATTGATAACTTTTTGTATCATCATTATATACAATATGTGTATGTCCTCCTCCAAACCACATTTTCCAATCCATATCATTTATTGTATATGAAATGCTATATGACCAGCCATCATACTGTTTTGGAAACAATACAAGCTTAAAATTAATTTCATCTATTTTATTAGCAAGTTTTTCTATATCTTCCTTTGTTATCAAAACACTTTCTCCTGTATTTCCACTCATAATACGTACTTCCTCTGCCTGTTGTATAGTTGCTTTAAAATTTTTCGCTCTACTTGAATAGATGTATATTATTACAATTAAAATAATTAATATTACAATTAAAAACAATATAATATGTATGATTGATTTTTTATATTTTTGCATAACCACACCTCTAATCTGGTATAATCACCATATGATTTTATCTTCTTGCATAATATTTTAAAATATATTATCTATTTTCCTCCTAATTCCTTATACATAGTTTCTACATACTCTTCCAAATCACGATTACATTGATAACTTTTTCTATCACCATTATATGAAATTTCTATATATCCTCCACCAAACAACATACTCCAATCAGTATCATTTATTGTATATGAAATCCTATACGACCAGCCGCCATACTGTTTTGGAAATAATACAGGTTTAAAATGAAACTCATCTATTTTATTCGCCAGTTTTTCTATATTTTCCTTTGATATTACAATGTTTTCCCCTGTATTTCCACTCATAATGCGTACTTCCTCTGCCTGTCGTATAGTTGCTTTAAAATCTTTTTCTCGACTTGAATAAATGTAGGTTATCACAATAAAAACAATCAATGCTACAATTAAAAATATAGAAACAACTATTATGAATTTTTTATGTTTTTTCATAGGCTTCACCTCTAATCTGGTATAACCACTGTATAATTTATCTTCTTGTATGATATTTAGAAATATTTTATCTACTTTCCTCCTAATTCTTTATACATAGTTTCTATATACTCTTCCAAATCACGATTATCATGATAATATTTCCAATCATTATTATGTACAATTTGTGTATATCCGCTGCCAAAAACCATACTCCACCAGTCATTTTCACCTACTCTGTACAAAATTTCATGCGACCAACCTGCACGCTGTTCTAAACGTGGTACACGCAATACATATTCAAAGTCAACTTTATCTACCTTATCAGCCAGTTTTTCTATATTTTCTGTTGATAATAAAATATATTCTCCTGTATTTCCGCTTACAATACGAACTTCATCTGCTACTCGTATGTTAGACTTAAAATCTTTTTCTCGACTTGAATAACTATATAAATAATTATACCTTATTATAATAAATATACTTAATGCTAAAATAAGAAATACAATAATAATCGCAATTAACTTTTTATGTTTCTTCATAGATTTTCTCCCTAATATGGTAAAACTACTACATAATTCCAATTTCCTTGACAATTTCCCCAAACATATCTTGAAGGATAATTTGTCCAACCATCTGCTATCCTTATATATATACTATGATTTCCAATAGAATATGTAAACTGTGAATAACCTAACGCAACTACACTATGATTTCCATATTTATAATGATTTAATACTATTAAATGACATGGTCTATTATTATCTAATTCATTAACAATCTCTTTTCCATAATTCGTACCATAAATCAAATATGATTTACAGTTTAATCTCACCCTATTAAAATATGTTTCATATGCATTAGGCACATTAACATGAAGTGTTCCTTCTTTTTTATCAGTTTCCATAAGTTCAAACATCTCCCAAAACACATCATCCCATGAACAATTTAAAAATAAATCACTATATTTAGATGGGTCTCTCAGATACCAATACTTACATAAATTTGTTGCTGCTGTTGGCGCGCACACACCTCCACTGCTAAAATCAGTCATAACATTGTAATATATAAATCCACCATCTACCATATAATATTTACTATCTTGATATCCACTCTCATAATTATTAGGATTTGTTATAAAATCCCCTCCCTCTGAATCAGGTGGATTACTATTTCTAGTGCTCATATCTAGATATATCTCCCACATATCGGAATAATCCTGTTCCTGTATTTCTTCCTCTTTCTGACAAACTTCTTCCATCTCAACAATATCACTTGTTGTTATATCATATATTTTAGAATCATTACTATTAACTTTACATTCCACAGCATAATTCATATCCCCCATATAATATAACTTACAATTCTTACTGCTTAAATCAGTCTGTTCCATATCATTGACTTTTTCTACTACATGCTCGATAGACACATCTAAAAAAGACTCTCCCTCCTCAGCAAATTCAATAATTGGATACATACTTGTATTTGCTCCTGTTATTACATAGCCGCAATCGTTATTATCCTTATCTTTTATGCCAAAATAATAACATTCTAACCGATTCTTATTATCAAATATTGCCCTTCTTACACCAATTTTTACGCCTGTGTTCCACAACGATTCTTCATTTGTACTCATTACATTTTTAATATGTATAGTAGCTGCTTGTTCGGCTTCTTTCATTGAAATAATACGCACATTATTTCCTGCCGCCTCATCTTGTGCCGCAAAAACTGCACTCGAATTTACTAAAAACATAACGACTGTCATTACACATGCTATTGTTCTTTTAATTTTTTTCATAAATGCCCCCATTTCTGTGTTGTATCTTATCTGCAATAAACTGTTTACATCTTCTTTCTTTATTACTGCACTAAAATACATTCACTTAAACTGTACAATACCCATCTGTTACCCTTTAGCATACTTTATACTCACTACATTAATTTTCCTACCCCCCTCCTTTCAAATCAAATACCCCAGCAACATTTCCTTTATAAAATCAACCAACTTTCCTGTTTCAGTTTTATAAAATTTATTTTCATTAATAACTATACAATTATCATCAACAATAGTAATAATGTATAATTCCCCTTCTATTATAAATTGTATCTGATACTGCCATTCTGTTAATGGCTTATGAAAAAAATCCCTCGTTAATTCTAAACGTTTGAGTTTTTCAAACAACTCTTCTTTTTCTTTATCAGACAATTTTATTGAAATTCCATTATCACCATCTATCACATCAACATTTTCATATGCTTGATTTGGCTTTCTAAGAAATGCTGTATCTAATTTTATTGAAATTATTATTAACACTCCAACTACCACAAATATTGCTATTATTCCAACAAGAATAATAATACATTTTTTCTTTTTCATGATTTTTGCCTATCCTATATAAATAAATTTATATATCAATTATATCATTAATTGCAATTGAATCTATTTTTCCTTTATAAATATAATCAATTTTAAAACATATAAATAATATTATATTTTTAGTTTAAAATATTATATTACTAGTAAATTATATCGCTATACATATATTAACGTCAATTTATGTATTGATTTTATTCCAACAAAAATACAAATATTTTTATATTAATTTTATATTTAATATTTTTTACATATCCATTTTTTTACACGTTCTATTGATATAAAATTTATTCCATTTTTTTCATTTAAACATTCGATAAACAGTTGCAAACATTGTCCCATTCATTATATTATTATATTAATATTTTGATATAGAAAGGCAGGGCAACCATTAATGTCAAACATCATTATAACAGGTGCTTCTAGGGGAATTGGACGCGCTATTGCTCTAGCACTGGCAGATAAAAACAACAATCTTGTACTTAACTGCATTCAAAATAAAGACCTTCTGGCACAAGTTCAGCAAGATATTATAAAGATTGGCGGCAATGCACAAATAGATATAGGTGATGTTGGGTGTTATAACAATGTGGAAAATTTGGTTGCCTGTATGCATCATTTTTATGGAGACGTTGATATTCTTATCAATAATGCTGGCGTTTCAGCTATTGGCTTGCTTCAAGATACCACTCCTGTTGAATGGCATCATACTTTTCATGTCAATGTACATTCCATATATAACTGCTGTCGATTATGTATTCCAGATATGATTAAAAATAAATCCGGCAGAATTATTAATATTTCCTCTGTCTGGGGAAATGTAGGCGCAAGCTGTGAAGTTGCCTACTCGGCTGCAAAAGGTGCTGTTAATGCGATGACAAAAGCCTTAGCAAAAGAGCTTGCTCCTAGTAATATACAAGTAAACGCTATTGCTTGTGGAGCAATTGATACTGAAATGAATCATCATCTAAATGATGATGAAAAACAATCACTAGCTGATGAAATTCCTGTTGGAAGAATGGGAAAACCAGAAGAAATCGGCGAATTTGTTAAACAATTATGTAACAGTCCCTCTTATCTTACAGGTCAAATCATAACAATAGACGGCGGCTGGACATAAAACTAGAGGCTAAAATTGAACCCCTTTACTTTCAATCAACAAGTTTTGTACAAAAAATTGCTGCGCATAAAAGGCTGCTATACAGCCTCGCCAAAACTTGAGCCATGAACTACTCTTACACTAAGTCGCAGCATGGAGGACAAGATTGAAAATTAAAATTTTCAATCAACAAGTTTTGTGCAAAAAATTGCTGCGCATAAAAGGCTGTTATATAGCCTCGCCAAAACTTGAGCCATTAGCTGCTCCTAAAAATAAGTCGCAGCATGGAGGCTAAAAATGAATTTTTCAACAACAACACCTTCCGATGTAGGAATTGAACCTCAATGGCTGATGAATTTTTTAAAAAGACTGGATTATCAACAAATTCCGCTTCACAGTGCCATTATTATGAAAAACAATCAAATATGTATGGAGACCTACTATGCTCCATATACAAAAGAATCGCTCCATCGTATGTTTTCTATTACAAAAACATTTGTAGCTATGGCTATTGGTCTGCTTTGTGAAGAGGGCAAACTAAAGTTTGATGACCATATTGTCGATTATTTTCAAGAAAAACTACCAAAAGATGGCGCATATCCCTACACGGCTATGCTTACTATTAAAGATATGTTAATTATGCGAACCTGCCACAATGAGACAACATTTAAAGCAAAAGGGGTTACCGACTGGGTTGGCTCTTTTTTTACAACTTTGCCAAACCATATGCCTGGAACGAACTTTTCTTACGATACAGGTTCCACCCACGTTTTAGGCGCTTTGGTAGAAAAACTTTCTGGCATGAAAATTCTTGATTATCTTCGCAGTAAAGGTCTTGATGAATTGGGATTTTCTAAAGATGCTTATATTCTAACAGACCCAAACGGCGTTAGTATGGGTGGCTCTGGCATGTGTGCCACTTCAAGAGATATTCTTCTTATGATGATGCTTCTTGTAAATGATGGAGCATTGAACGGAAAGCAATATCTGCCAAAGGATTTTGTGCGAGAAGCAAAGCAAAAGCACAGTGACCCTTTTGTAAAGCAGGCAACTTTAGAAGAAATACAAGGCTATGGTTATCAGTTATGGCAAACCACGCATAATGGATATGTTATGTTTGGTATGGGAGGACAATTAGCTCTATATGTGCCAGAAAAAGATATCTATATGATTACTACTGCTGACACACAAGGCAGACAGGGCGGCGTACAGCTTATTTACGATGCCTTTTGGGAAGAAATCTATACAAAAATACAAGAGCATTCGGTTTTACCTGAATCCAATAATTCTTGTGCGTGGGATTTTAATTCTAATCAGCCCGTTTCTGATAAAGAATTGAATGACTTTTTAAATACACGAAAGTTATATACCATAACAGGCAATTATCACTCTTCTATGACAGAAAAAATTTCAGGCATTACCTATATATGTGATGATAATAATTGCGGTGTCACCGATATATGTGTAGATATTACAAAGACAAATGGAACATTTAACTACACCAACAAAACAGGCAAACACACCATAAATTTTGAATTTGGCAACAACGCTTACGGCATATTTCCGGACTACAATTTACAATATGCCGCCTCAGCCGCTTGGCGACTTGACGATTTTCTTGTTATAAAAATACAAATTAATGATTATGCAGTTGGCAATTTATATATTGCTCTAACTTTTAAAGAAAATCATGTGACGGTTATGTTTAAAAAAGTAGAGGAAACTTTCTTTCTTGAATATGATGGCGTATTTAGCGCACATGCACAATAAGAATTATAAAAACAAAAAGGGTACTTGCTTTTTTCAAGTACCCACTATATAATGAAGATACAAAAGTATTCGGATACAAATCCGATACCCCAAGCTATAGTGTTAAAAATAGCATCCAAACTTTGGACGGTCAGGGTGCTATTTTTTGTTGTGTCGGTTATCTATGTATGCCAATGCAGTAAATATTACCAACAATAAAGTTAAAACTTCCATTGTGTCCATAGGCATCCCCTCCTTCAAGTACTAGAGGGTACCGAATTTGCATTCTATATTTTCATATCTCAAAAATATAGATATGTTTTAACATTAAAATTATACCTATGGAATCGGTTTTATTATCTTTTTCTTACAATAATGAACGAACTTTAAGCTCCAGCCATTGAACTATAATGGTCAAAGCGTATATTCCAATCGTTTAAATAATTTTTATATTAACTCCAAATGATATCTAATATCTGTTGTACTCTTTTATCATAAGAGTGCAGCTTTTTTACTTTTTCATGTCCATTTCTTGCAATTTCCATTCGTTCCTCTTCATGTGTCAGGTAATATTGGGCTTTTTTTTGCATATCATCAAGACTGTCATAATATACAAGGTCTTTTTCATTCTCAAAATACATTAACAGTTCTGGCTGAAAATTAGTAAGTAAAAATCCTCCTGCGCCAAGTACGTCCCACACTCGCAATGGCAGACCTGTCCTTATATTTTTAATTGTAAAATTCATATTAATCTTTGATGCTGCAAAAACTTTTGGCATCTCGTCAAAATAACTGGCAGTCCCTTTGTAATAAATATTAGGCAATTCATCATACATTTTATCACAATACCAGTTGACACGCCCAACCTTTGCAAGTCTTAAAAGACTCTCTATTCTTTCAATCTGTGCCATTTTATAACCTAAAAATGTTGAGATAAACGACAGCTTAATATCTAAAAGACTTCCCTCTTCCTGTTTAAATGTTATAATCTCTTCAAGCTGTGAAAGAATATCTGGCGTCATCATTCTGTCAAACATATTTTCGCCAAATGTATCAAGCTGTGCTTGAAAACAAGCATCAAAATATCCTCGCAAATACTCTGGAAGTTTGTCCACGATTCCATCATAAAAATTTTTATCATAAATTCCCCCAACAAAGGATATATCTTGAGAAAATTGGTCAAAATCCTGCTTTGTCATATAATTGACTGTACGCTCTACACGCTCCACATTAACTGCCAATGGCAAATAATATACGTTTTGAACACCCATTGCTTTAAATTGCAGATAACAAAATTTATCAAACAAAAATAGATAGTTGCATTTATTAAAAACTGATTGATGATACATTGACAACATTGGGCTATCAATCGTCCATACAATATACTTGGTGTTACAATTTTCACAGGCTTGCGATACTTCCTGAAAATAATTAAACGAAATCACCGCATCATAATTGCAAAATGCACGCTCTAATTCTTCTATCTTTTTCTTTTGCTGACACTCAAAATTTTCCATACCCTTATTAACATCTTCTGCTTCCAGCTCCTGCATGGTCTTTTCAGGCTTTAACGAATAATACGAATCTACTGTATGTCCAAATTTTTCAAGACTTTCAATCAAATCTTCTTGACAAAATACTTTCCATCTATATAAAATAAATTTCACAACAATTCTCCAATCTAATGTAATTTTATAAACAACTCCTCATTCTAAAGTTTTATGGAGTAGTTGACACTTTGTTTCAAGTAAAATCAACAGACAAATATGCCGCAAGCATATCCACTTGGCTTACTGCTTGCAGGAACAAAAATATTATACTCTTATACGATAAAATCAGCAAGAACGCGTTTATTTTTCATTTTCTCCAACTATTTAAGGAGTTGTTAATTTATGTTTACCATACAAAAATACAATCAAGATTATTATAACTGCATAATAAAATTTTTAAAAAAATGCCTACCACAATCTGGCAGAAATTTAGACTTAAATGGACGCCATAAAATGTATTGTGATATTGATGCATCTTTTGAATATTTTTGGTGTCTGTTTGATAACAATAATATAATTGGTACGGTTGCATTAAAAAAACTAAATAATGAACATTGTGAATTAAAATCATTATATCTTTTAGAACAATATCATAAAAAAGGACTTGGATATAGACTTTTAAAAACAGCCCTATTAAAAGCACAACAAGTAGGTTATAAAAAAATTTATCTTGATACCTTATCCTCAAGCAAAAAAGCCATTTCGTTATATGAAAAAACGGGATTTATACAAATTGAACGATATAATACAAACGATAAAGCAGATGTATTTATGGTATTAAACCTTGATAAAATCCATGTTTTTTAACCATAAAAAATACGCAATGTACGCAATAAATACGGTCAACAACACTGTTAAAGCTTCCTCAATACCGCATTTCTAAAAAATGAGTCCACAGCTACTTTATATTCATCAAGATGATTTGCCTTTTTAATATTTAAAAATTCTCGTTCTTTTACATCAAACGAAGTTCTAAGATACTTCCACACTTCTTTCATCTTGTGACAGGCATTTGTCTCACTTTTTAATGTCTCTATATAACCTGCAAGCAGCTCATTTAAAAAGGATTGAAGTCTTTTTATTTCCTGTTTATCCGTCTGACTGCTAAAATTTTTACTTGTATTATCACTGTTTTGCTGTATAACATTTTGGTTCACATCATCTTCTATCGAATTATTTTCTTTTCGTTTCTTATCCAGTTTTTCTTGTTCTGCATTCTGTCTTATCTGGTCTATCATAAATGGCGCGCCTACCAATCCTCTGCCAATCATTACTTTTTCAAGTTGTGGAAAGCGCTGCTCTAATACTTTTAAATTTTCCAATGTAAAAATATCGCCATTGTAACATAATGGATTCACGCTCTTTTCCATTGCCTCTGAAAATGCTTCTAAATTGGGTGAATTATTATAGTAATCCTTCTGTACACGCGGGTGAATAATCAACTCTTTCAATGGATATTGATTATATATTGTAAGTAAATAGTCAAATTCTTCTGCTGATGTTATCCCAATTCTTGTTTTAATCGATATATGAATATGCTGCAATTCTTTATCCTTAAAAATTTTATCTAAAAATTGGTCTAATTCATCGGGTTTGGCAAGAAATCCTGCACCGCGAAATTTACTTACTACAGTGCCAGAAGGACACCCCATATTTAAGTTAATTTCCTTATATCCTAACTCTAATAATAATCTTGCGCCGCGCAAAAAATACGTATAATCATTTGCCATTATCTGTGGAACGACGTACATGCCAACATTGTTTACAGGGTCTATATCTTCTCGTTCTCTTGATGTATAGCCGCCTGTTTTATTGGGCGATATAAATGGAATAAAATATTTATCAATGTTTCCTTTTCCATAATATTTTTCATATGTATTGCGAAAAACATAACCTGTCAGCCCTTCCATCGGAGCCATATATATTTTCTTCATCAATCTAATTCAACCTTTCCAGTATAAAGTTCATAGTAACGCCCTCTTATATCCATAAGCTCCTCATGTGTTCCACGCTCAATAATTTCACCATGCTCAAGAACCATAATGGCTTTAGAATTGCGAATAGTGGAAAGTCTATGAGCAATAACAAGCGTCGTTCTATCCTGCATTAATCTATCCATTCCTTCTTGAATTTGACGCTCTGTTATTGTATCTACCGAGCTTGTCGCTTCATCTAATATCAAAACCGGCGCTTTTGACAGAGCTGCTCTTGCTATATTTAAAAGCTGCCGCTGCCCTTGACTTAAATTTGCACCATCCCCCTCAAGCACTGTATTATATCCATCGGACAATCTTCTGATAAAATAATCCGCATTTGCTGTCTTCGCTGCTGCAATGACTTCCTCATCTGTAGCTTCCAGTCTTCCATATCGGATATTTTCCATCACTGTCCCTGTAAATAAATGTGTATCTTGCAGTACCAACGCAATATTTTCTCTTAACTGTGCTCTATTCATCGTATTAATATCAACACCATCCAAAAAAATGCGCCCGCTCCATACATCATAAAACCGATTAATCAGATTGGTTATGGTGGTTTTTCCTGCGCCTGTTGAACCTACAAAGGCAATTTTTTGACCTTTTTCAGCACATAAACAAATATCTTTTAATACAGGCGTATCCTGCCGATAACCAAAAGTTACATGTTCCATAACAAGCTCGCCAGAAATCTTTTCAACAGAAACACCAGACATATCTTCTGGTTCCATATCCATCACAGCAAACACACGCTCTGCTCCCGCCAATGCTGAAAATATAATATTCATCTGCATAGTAATCTCATTGATAGGTCTTGAAAACTGTCTTGCATAAGTGACAAAAATAGCAAGTCCCCCGACATCAAATCCCTTTAAAACACATAATATACCGCCAATTGCCGCTGTAAGCGAATAGTTTGCCTGCCCCAAATTGCCTACGGTCGGACCCATAATGCCGCCAAAAAACTGTGCTTTTATCTGTTTATCTTTTAAATCATAATTATATTTTCTAAATATTTCAATCGCTTCTGCTTCATGGTTAAACACTTTAACAACACGCTGTCCGCTTATTGTCTCTTCGATATAGCCATTGAGCGCACCAATAGACTGTTGTTGTGCCGCATAATATTTTCTGCTCTTTGAAACTAAAAACCGTCCTGTACATACAATCAATGGAATCATTACAAAAGTTATCATGGACAACATAATATTTGTATATACCATCATACTAAACGTTCCAGCCAGTGTCATCACACCAGAAAGCAACTGCACTGCTGTATTATTTAACATTTCTCCCACAACGTCAATATCATTTGTAAAACGGCTCATCAAATCTCCTTTGCTATTCTTGTCAAAAAAAGAGATTGGAAGCTTCTGCATATGAATAAATAAATCTTTTCTTAATCGTACCAATGCATCTTGTGATACATAAAGCATTAATTTAGCTTGAATATACGTAGAAGCAACACCACACATATATACTAAAAGCATAATAACAAGTGCTGTAATAAAGCCTTTTATGCCGCCATTTTCATTAAATCCTACAATGTGCTTATTAATAATCGGTCTTAGCATATAGGAAGCTGCAAGACTGCTGACTGTACTTATCACAACACAGCCAAGCGCACCAAACAAAGCCGCTTTGGTGTTGCTCATATACCGAAACAAGCGCAAAATCGTCCCTTTGGTATCTTTTGGCTTTTCTTTTTTCGCCCCGCGACTTCTGCCGCCTGTACCACGCATTGCTCCTGTCACTCCACCCATTGGCGGCATAATCTCACCTCCCTGACGCAGTATTTCTAAACTGCACTTCATAGATTTCTTTATAAATTGCACACGATTGCACTAATTCATCATGTGTACCAAATCCTGCAATCGTTCCATTATCTAAAACTAATATTTTATCGGCTTCCATAACGGATGTAATGCGCTGTGCTATAATAATTTTTGTCATCGACTTATATTTGTGATACAGCGCCTCTCTTATGTAATGCTCCGTAGCTGTGTCAACTGCACTTGTAGAATCGTCTAAGATTAAGATTTTAGGCTTTTTAAGCAATGCCCTTGCAATACATAACCGCTGTTTTTGACCACCTGAAACATTGGCACCGCCCTGCCCCAATTCCGTATGATAACCTTCCTTAAAATGTTCTATAAATTTATCTGCCTGCGCATGGGAAGCTGCTAATTGAACGTCCTCTTTACTTGCTTTTTTATCGCCCCACTGCAAATTTTCATATATATTGCCTGAAAATAATGTATTCTTTTGAAGAACAACACCGATTCCATCACGAAGATTTTTTAACGCATACGCTCTTACATCAATTCCATCAACAAAAATTGTTCCTTTATCAATATCATATAAACGTGGAATTAAGGAAACCAGCGTTGTCTTGCCGCTTCCAGTCAAACCGATAATACCCAATGTTTCCCCAGCATTTAACAAAAAACTAATATCATCTAATATCCACTCTTTAGAATCTTTATAATATTTAAAAGAGACATGCTGAAATTCAATACTTCCCTCTTGAACCAACGCCTCTTTTCTTTTAGCAGTTTCGTCCGTCAAATCAATTGTTTCATCTAAAACTTCACTGACACGCCGAAAAGAAGCAATTGCCCTTGCCCAGTTAATAAACACCATCGACATCATAGTCATGCTTCCCATAATCTGTGTGATATAATTGACAAAAGCAGTCATATCCCCCACTTTCATATCACCAACAATAATCATATTGCCCCCAAACCATACAACGGCTACTGTTGTAAGATTTAATGCAAGCGTCATAATTGGCTGATACTTTATCATAATTCCCATAGAGGACATATTTTTGTCTTTTAAATCATCATTGTAATTATCAAATTTTTGCTCCTCAAAATCATTGCGGACAAAGGATTTTACCAAGCGTATATTGACAAGACCTTCTTGAATACACGAATTTAATCGGTCTAAACTATTTTGAAGCCGCTTAAATCTTGGAAATGCTTTTTTCATAATAATGATTATAGATACACTCAGTATCGGAACAACAATAAGAAAAATACATGCAAGCTGTGGGCTTATAACAAAAGCCATAATAATAGCCCCTATAAGAATACCCGGCGAGCGAAGACATGCTCTTAATGTCCGCATAATCATATTTTGTATCTGTGTAATATCGTTGGTAAGCCGTGTAATAAGCGAACCCGTGCTAAATTTATCAATATTATTAAAAGAAAATTTTTGTATTTTTTCAAATAAATCCATGCGCAAATCGGTTCCAAAATTCATGGCAGCATTAGCGGCAAACCATGCTCCTAATGTGCCTCCGACTGCCATAATAACAGCCCCCACAACCATACATAATCCCATTGTAATAATATAAGGTATATCATGGTTTGCAACGCCATTGTTAATTATTTTGGCAAGCAGCCATGGCAGAATGACGTCCCCTATTACCTCTACAAGCATAAACAAAGGACCTAAAATATAATATTTTATGTAAGGTTTTATATACTTTACAAATCTTTTCATTAAAATCTCCATTTCTATACAGCTTTTTGCACATATAAACAGTGAGCCTTAACCCATTGATATTTTTGGGACACAATATAGTAGTCCCGCCAGCCATTCGGATATGATTTAAGGCAGAAGATAAAACTATGTTGATTTCAAACTTCCAAATCTATCATAATAATTATAAACTATATTTTTTTACCATGTCAAAGCAAAAAATTTTGTTCAAATAAGATTTTCTTTAAAGAAAATTTTTTATCTTGTTACTTTTTATAAGATATGATAAAATTTCCTTGAATGTCATTCACAATGAAGACATATCTTAAAAATGCCAATTATTTTTCATGGCGCAAAAGAACTGACCTTTAAGGCAGTTACTAAGGAGGCACATTATGAAAACAAAACAATTCAACACTAAGTTCTTTGTAGAACTTGCTCTGATGATAGCTATTATCATCATTATGTCTTTTACCCCATTAGGCTATATTCGACTGCCGGGGCTAAGCATTACCTTTTTGACCGTTCCAGTTGCAGTAGGAGCGATTGTCTTAGGTCCTATGGGCGGACTTATATGTGGCGCTGCATTTGGGCTTACCAGCTTTTATCAAGCATTGACAGGCGGTTCAGCTTTCACAGCAACACTGTTAGGTATCAATCCTTTAGGAACAGTATTTCTTACTATTATTCCAAGAACTTTAGAAGGTTTATTGACAGGTCTTATTTTTAAAGCACTGCACAATAATAAAAAAATTCAAAAAATTTCTTATTATATTGCTGCTTTTTGCTGTCCTATACTAAACACATTATTATTTATGAGTAGTCTTGTTGTTATCTTTTACCATACAGAATACATACAAGGCATGGTAACAAAATTTGGTGCAGCTAATCCATTTCTCTTTGTTGTTGCATTTGTTGGAATACAGGGAGTGATTGAGGCAGGCGTATGTTTTGTTATCGCTAGTATTATATCAAGAGTATTGTATCCTATCGTCAAAAAAGACCAAATACCTGCTACTGCTAAATCTTAAAAATATTGCTTTATAAAACAACAAGGTTGTTGCAAAATAGAAATTTTATGTTATATATAGTAGTTTTCAATAAAAATAAAACTATATATAATACTTAAACCCTTTTTGCAACAGCCTTGTTTATTTTTATAATATTTTAACCTCATCAAGGAAGTCTCCCACTTCAATGCTGCAAAGGCATAAATGGCGGAGGACTTACTTGTTTTAATGGGAGTATAAACTCCTACTGAAAAACTGCGACAACATCTTCCAAACGAATCTTATTTTCTTTTATCTTGTTTTGCTGGACAACTCCAACTATTTTACTAATTTCTATACCAATACAATACCTTCCAATTTAAAAACAAATAAATAAGATATCATAAATCCTAAATGTATGCTTTGATTAATATAAACATTATATTTTAAATAATTTTTAAATTTATGTAGAAAACACCCTCTTTTTACTGTATGATAAAAATATATACTACGAAAGAGGATTAAGACAATGAAAAAAATACTAAAAATAATTATGGCGTTAATGTGTTGTATAGCTTTAGTGGGGTGTGGAGAGGTTTCTACTCAAAATAAATTCAAAAATGTTAGCAATCTTTATGAAACAGAAGAATTATCTATTGAAAATTTAGGTGATATTGAATTTCAAATTCCTAAAATATTTAAAGATGATACAAGTGAAAATAGAGAATGGATATATTATTATTATAATGATTTGCTCTTTGCAGAAAGTTGTAAGGAAGAAAACAACTTTACAAATGAGAGTTTTTCAGGAAATTCTGATTCTTACATTAATGGAATGATACAAAACAATGATGGAAAAATATTAAATGTAGAAATAATTGAACTTGAAATAGGAAAAGCAATTAAATCATCAATTGAAGAAACTGTAAATGAAAAACGATATATACTCCATTCCATTGCATTTATTTATAATAAAAATATATATAATATTGGTTTTATGAATGAAAAAACTTCAAATGTTGATTATTCAAAAGACTTTGAAAAATTAATTCAAACCATAACTATAAAAGACGATTATGCTAATGAAAAAATTGAAATCGAAACCGAAACTGTTGAGGTTAAAACAGAAGAGGAAAAAACAAAAGAAAATAAACCCACTTCTTCAACTACAATAGGACAAAGAAATGCTTTAAGGTCTGCAAAAAATTACTTGTCTATGATGGCGTTTTCTTATAGTGGTTTAGTAGAACAATTGGAATTTGAACAATATTCTCATGATGATGCAGTTTATGCTGCTGATAACTGTGGAGCAGATTGGAACAAGCAAGCAGCTAAATCTGCAAAGAATTATTTAGAAATGATGCCTTTTTCAAGAGAAGAACTAATAAGTCAACTTGAATTTGAAGGATTTTCTCATGAAGAAGCTGTATATGGCGCAGAAGCGAACGGATATTGATTATAAAATAAATATATTTATGTTGTTTGATATATAATACTTTAGGAGGGGTTTAAAATTGTTTACAATGTAATATGGACATTGGCGATTTGTCAAAAATAAAAGAAGCAAGGAATGAACTTGCAAAAGAAATAAACTACAAAGATTAAAAACAATACAAAAAATACAACGATTCAATTAAAACATAAATAAATTCGCTTTTTTATTCTAAATTGTTTGAAAATCACTTTTACATGCTTTATAATATTAACAGCTATAAGGCTGTCGTATAAGCCTTGTTGCTTTATACGGCAGCTTTTATATGTCCTTGGAGAGGGAATTAATAACTACTACTATTTTTTGTGAGGAATTTACATATGCGATTAATAACTCGTTCTGATTTTGACGGACTTGCATGTGGAGCTTTGTTAAAAGAAGCTGGTATTATCGATACATGGGAGTTTGCACATCCAAAAGACTTACAAGATGGACTTGTGGAAGTGAATGAAAATGACTGTCTTGCCAATGTACCATATGTTCCAGGCTGTGGACTGTGGTTTGACCATCATTCAAGTGAACATGAAAGAAACCAACTTGCTGGAAAATACAAAGGTGAAAGTCGTATTGCTCCATCATGTGCAAGAATTATTTATGAATATTATGGTGGAAAAGAACGCTTCCCACAATTTGATGATATGATGATTGCCGTTGACAAAGTTGATTCTGGCAATCTTACAATTGATGAAGTAATGAATCCTACAGGCTGGATACTTATCGGATTTCTTATGGACCCACGTACTGGCTTGGGAAGATGGAGACAATTTACTATTTCTAACTATCAATTGATGATAAATTTAATGGATGCATGTCGCACAATGACAACACAAGAGATACTTAAATTGCCTGACGTTGTAGAACGTATTGAAATTTACAACGAACAGACTGAAAAGTTTAAAGAGATGGTTCAAAAATATACGCGTGTAGAAGGAAATGTTATTATATCCGATTTAAGAGGCGTAGACCCTATCTATACAGGCAATCGTTTTATGATATACAGTATGTATCCAGAACAAAATATATCTGCTTGGATTGTAAGCGGACGCGGCGGAAAGGGCTGTTCTGCGGCAGTTGGATACAGCATATTAAACCGAACATCAAATATAGATGTTGGAAGTTTGATGTTAAAATATAACGGCGGCGGACATAAAGCTGTTGGAACATGCCAATTTTCTGATGAAAATATGGAAATAGAACTTCCAAAAATGCTTACAGAATTGTGTGCTATGGCAAATGCGTAATGGTTGAATAAACTGTTACTTTCCTAATAAGCGGAAAAAAATGCCTATCCTGTCTGACTTACAAGATAGGCAATGCTTATAAGAGCAAATTTTTTTGTTTGGAGCATCCGCCTTTGGAGCGGGTGCTTCTTCTCTATCCAATATCATATAGAACGAAATTTCAATAACTTTCCCATGTATAAATAAAAATCAAATTTTATCGAACCAACAAACAAGGCAAATTATGAATCCCATAAGCTACCTGCCATATTGTTTTCCACTCTTTTTTATTTTTTAGCAAACATTCTATCTTAAGACATTCCTGCCGAATTGTATCAATTACTTTTTTCTGATTTTCATCGCATTGATTATTCCAGCCACATTTTCGTATCACTGCATTGATTGATTGAAAAGCAAATGTATCCAACTCTTGCTCCAACTCGTCCAATTGCTTCATAAAATGCTGTGCTGTAATAAGCCCCTCAATCAAATCAATACAAGCAACAATGCCTTTTTTATTACACTCCACACTTTTTAAATCTTTAAGAAAAACCCTTGTTTTTGTATGTGTATCTCCATCCAGTCTAATGTGCATAATAAATTCATAACATAACGCACTGACTGCCTGAAGTGAAATATCCGTTCCATTTTGTACAAGACAAGATGTATATGTCAAATTCTTTTCATGTAGCTGCCAAAAATTTCTCAATATGTACTGGTTCTCATTACATATCAAAATAAAATCCATCTTTTCTAAATCAAAATGAAAATCTGTTATATACTCTACAGGTATCTGTGTACTTCCATTTTCACAAGCTATTTTATATTGCTTATCTGCAACATAAAAACAAGCAACTGTTTCACGCATATATCACTTCCTAAATTACATACTATTTTTAATACCCCACTCATTGACAACACTTTCACACATATCCATATCATTGTCTTCCAATGCCAGTAGCAACTGTTCAAGATATTGTATATCTGCTTGATTCTTTACTTTTTCTCTGAGTGTATCAACCATATCTTCAATGGCTAACACATCAAATTGGTTGATGGCTTCCTGTATTTTTTCAAGATAATGAACAATTACTTTTGAGGTATCAATACCATTAAATTCTGTATTTTCTTCTTTTTCTTCAACATAGAAGCTTAAAATTTTCTTATAGCTTTGGTAAAACAAAAGCATTTCTTCCGTATGGTCACATATATAATTCCAGTCCCCTTCATTACCAGCTTTTTCAAGCAATTCTGCCTGTTTTGCAAGCTCCATTGCGCCAATCTGTCTTGATGCACTCTTTAATGCGTGAACTTCAATTGTATAATCTTTTGTCTTATTGCCATAAAAATGTTTTCTAATCGTTTCTATCTTTTTGTCAATCACTTTATAGTAATCTTTTAATACCGACCAAAACAGCTTTGTACTGCCTAATAACGATATTGCCTGCTTTGTGTCAAGCCCTTGAATATCAGGAATTTCCATCTCTTCATTACATTTTTCTAAAGTTTTTGCTTCCTCTGCACTGCACATTACAATCTTATCTTCTGGAAGCCACTTTTTTAATTTAGAAAGGATAACTTTTGTCTCTATTGGCTTTGCAACAATATCATTCATTCCCTCACGGATAAACATTTCTTCCGTACCGCTTACAGCATTGGCAGTCAACGCTATAATAGGCACACTCTTATAATTAGAAAACATCCTTCGGATAATATGTGTTGCCTCAATGCCATCAACTTCTGGCATCATATGGTCCATAAAGATTAAATCATACTTTACCTTGCTAATACACTCAATTGCTTCTTTTGCACTGTATGCCTCGTCAATTCTCATGCCTAACGGCTCTAATAACCCAACGGCAACAGTAAGATTAATTGCATTGTCATCAACAATTAAAATTTTTGCATCGGGTGCTTTAAAATGAAATGCACTTTCCTCTTTTTCAATCAGGTCAATATCATTTTCTTTTTTTATCCCCAAAGCAATGGCAAGATTATCGCAATATACAGGCTTTTTTAATATTCTTAAATTTGGAATCGAATTTTCATATACTTTATTATAATCTGTTATAAGAATTGCATTAACTTTTGGATGACTCATTACATACTGCTGCAGCGCTTCATCAAAATGGGATTCTTCTATAATAAGATACTCTGGCTCTTTTTTGCTCAGTTCTTCAATCGTAATATCTGAAAATACATTTGCATTTAATTTCTGCAAATCTTTTTTTATCTGTTTATCAATATACGAATTAATAATAAATGCTGCAATTTCTTTACTATCTTCAAACTTTTCTACTATTGGTGCAGCGTCAACAACTTGTTGTGTTATCTCAAAAGAAAATGTACTGCCTTCTCTATATTTACTCTCAACATGAATATCACCTTCCATAAGCTGAACTAAATTTTTGCAAATTGCCAGACCTAATCCAGTTCCTTCAATCATACGATTTCTTTTGCTGTCAACTTGCTGGAATGAACTAAATAACTTTCCGATATCTTCTTTTTTAATACCGCTGCCGCTATCTTTAATGGAAACCATAAGTAATATTCTGCCGCTGTCTAAATTCATAAAGTCTACAGACATTTGAATGCTTCCCTTTTTTGTAAACTTTACTGCATTATTTAAAATATTAATAAAAATCTGTTGTATTCTTACAGCATCTCCATGTAATACTCGAGGAATATTAGGATTGAGGTCTACCAAAAATTCAATATCTTTGGCGCCAATTCTTGCCATAGTAATATTAGTAACATCTTTTATAATATTGATAATCTCATAATTATCTTCGATAATTTCCAATTTACCTGATTCAATTTTAGAAAAATCAAGAATATCATTAATAATTGCTAACAAGGTCTTTCCAGAAGACCTTATCTGACGCACATAATCCTTTGCTGCTGGAGACATATCTTCTCTTAAAGCCATCTCTGCCATTCCAAGTACAGCATTCATAGGCGTTCTAATTTCATGGCTCATATTTGCCAAAAAATCTGATTTCATATGAGACGTTTTTTCAACTTCGTTTTTACTTTGATACATTGAATATCTGCTATATGCCATATGTGAAAGAAGATTTGCAATCATATATAAAAACTTTGAGGACTTTTTAACATCTTCTAAACTTTTAATACTGACCTTTCCAATTGCTTCTATGTATTCTTCTTCTGGAATATGCAGCTCTCTTGCAATACTTCTTACCTTGTCTAAATCAGGCTTTTCTGTCAATACCTGCCCACCGATAAAACTTCCTACAATCTTGCCATTTGCCATAATTGGAGCTGCATAATATATCAGTCCTGCATGACAATAATAATTACATGGGCTTCCTTTAAATAAAACCTCTTCTGCTGCTGTTTTATTACATTCTATACAACGCTTATTGCCTAATTCACTCTGTCTTGTATATTTTAAACAAAATTCCGAAAAATTAGAGTAATTTGTCACAGGAACACCATTTTTATCGGTTGTAATAGCTGCCATACCTGTAAAATCAGAAAAAGCATCTTGCAGTTCTTGCAACGTTTCAATATCAATAAGGTCTGTTAAATAAATATCATCACTCATACACAGCCCTCCCTACTGCAAAGTATTAAAAAACGATATGTAGCTTTATTCCCGCATGCAATAAAGAAAAACCCATATTTATATGAATATTTGACAATGCCGCGAGATGCAAATACCCCCATTACTTGTAACAGGACATTTGATTTTTACTTGTCAATAACGTCTTCAATTGTATCCTTCAATCGATTTACATTAATTGGTTTTAACAAATAACCTGCGGGACTAAGTGCAAGAACCTCTCGTATTCTATTTTTATCCGCAACACCCGTAAGAAATACAACGGGTATTTCTTTTAATTCATCATGTTCTAATATCTTCTTAAAAACTTCAGCGCCGCTTTCTTCTGGCATCTCATAATCCAAAAGTATCAAGGCAGGTTTTTTTGTCTCCAGATACTTCATTGCCCACTTGCCGCTTGTCACTGTAGTAACTTCATAATCTGTGTTTAGTACCTCTTTTAACATTTTGAGGACTCCTCTGTCATCATCGATAACCAAAACGTTACAGCGGTCTTTTTGATTTAGTTGTAATTGTTCTTGTGCAGCTTTTTTCATATCTTCCATAATTTTGGCTGCCTCTTTTTGTTTATCCAGAAAATCCGTTATATTTTCTTTAATTGTCATTGACGAGACTGGTCTCTTAAAAAAGAGTTCTGCAATATCTGGTGCAAGCCTTTTTATTTCATCACAAATGTCTTCTTCCCCTATTAAAAATAATGGGAGATATTCATTGTTATTTCTCAATGTGCGAAGCTTTATCAGCTCATCTCTAAACGTACTCTCGATTAAATACACAAACGCATCTGGTTTAAAATATTTTATATGGCATAAAATATCATCCCAGTTTTCAGATGTAGTCATACATTCAAATGTCGATGAAACTTGCGAAAACAAGTTATCTACAATAATACGGTTTGCACCGCCTATCAATACCTTATACTTAATAATAATCGCCCCCTTGTACACTTATTTTAAATTTTTAGAAATTGCAATTAACATACATATATCTGTAACACCACTATAAATAAAACAAATACCTACAATTCTAAACAAAAACTCAACACCTGAAAATGGATTAATAATAAGAATAATTCCTAGTACAATTCCTAATAATGCCATAATAAGCATAGCCATCCAATTTTTATACCCTGCTTTTTTTAAATTTATCACATTTTGCAATTTCATACTTCCACTTACCAAAACTAATAACCCAAATAAAAATGGAATAATGGATAAAAGAACTTCTATCTTAAATACAACAAACACACCAACAACAACTACGATAATTCCAATCATTAAATCATTGGTGTAATAATTATCTTGATGGTTTTCTTTCATATAAAGAAGAATCTTCACCGCACCCACAAACATCATAACACCGCCAAGCATATACCCCAATGTCTTTACGGCTGTAGTAGGAAAAATAGCAAGAACAATTCCAAATAAAATATAGATAACGGCTGTTATAATATTCTGCCATTTATATTGTTTAAATAAATCGCTATTCATATGCTATTAATCCTCCTCTTTCCACTCAATTTCAGCTTCTACAAACCCTTTGCTTTTTTTGTACTTGATTACACTTTTCATAATAAATCCACTTGCAAATACAAGCGCCGATACAAACCAGCCAGCTATACACTCTGCCCAGATTGCATAACTATAATTGCCGCCTTTTACAACAAATAAATTATAAATATTCCAAGCAAACAAAATAAATAAGGTTATCGGTGCAATATATCGTATTGATATTCTAAACCACATTCTTGGCATCTTAAATTTAACCGTATTTCTATTGACCTGTTTCCAAACCTTATCAATATTAAAACACCACCCTATAGCAATACATTCTAATATACCTATAATAATTAAGTTAATCTGGTTTGTCCAATTATCAACAATGTCAAGCCATGCAAGACCTGCTCTTGTTGCATAGAGCAATGAAATAACAGAGGCAATGATACAGATAACTTTTGTTGCCTTTTTTGGATTAAGACGAAACTTATCTGATACTGAGGCAGAAACACCTTCTATAATTGAAAATGCTGAATCAATAGCAAGCGTTACAAGCATCAAATAAAAAATTATACCAAACACTGCATTTACCCAGCCAACACTGGTTAAATTGACAATTGCCTGCGGATAAATGACAAACGCTGTTGCAATTCCTGAGTCCGATATGGAATCCAACATACCAACGCCGCCCATTGTTGAAAACATAACGATACCTGAAAGCAAACTTACAGCGGCATCAGAAAAAGCAATAATACAACAGTCTACTGCAACGTTTGCTTTTTCATCAAGATAAGAGCCATAGGCAAACATAATTGCCATCATAATGGATAAACTGTAAAAAACTTGTCCAATAGCATCTATCCATAAAGAAGGGTCTGAAAGCGCACTGACATCTGGAATAAAAAACATTTTAAGCCCTTCCATAGCGCCATTCATTGTACAACCTTTTATAGCCATAATAAGCAATAAAAGAACTGGAAGAAATACCGTATACTTTACAACTTTGCCTACACTGCTTGCACCATTTCTTATACATAAATAGATTGCCAGCCATGCTATAACAACTGAAATCAACACTGGTATTGGTATCGTATATCCTGTGACATCCCATGTTGTCTGTGTTGCATTTGCAAATACCTGACTGGCAGCAGTCGCATCGCCTGTCATGCCTGCAAATTTTAACGCATAGACAACCATCATCAGCACCCATGCAAATACAATCGAATAATAAGTAACAATAACAAAGGCATTTGCTGTTGCCGACCACCCAACAAACTCCATCTTTTTATTGATGCCTCGCAGTGATTCGCCTGCACCTTTATGAAACTTTCTAGCAATGGAAACTTCCATCATCAAAAGCGGAATACCAATTGCAAACATAGCTATCAAATAGACGAATAAATACGTTCCTCCGCCATGTTTTGCTGCTAATCCCGGAAATCGCCACGCATTGCCAAGACCTACTGCCGAACCTATCGCGGCAAGAATAAATGTTGCTCTTGAACTCCAAGTCGCTCTTTTTTGTTCTTTCATATAAAATCCTCCAATTTTTTATAGCTTTGCCCCCTTAGCACCCTTCATTCCTGACAAAGGCTGCTGATTTAAAATATTTGTATCAAACGCAAAAGTCAAGGCTTCCTCTTGTCTTAAACGTTTCAAAGATAACTGAATCATTTGGTCTAACAGCTCTTTGTAAGAAACACCAACAGGCTCCCACAAATAAAATGAAAGAGAGCCTGGAATTGTATTGATTTCATTAAAATACAGCGTTCCATCTTCTTCATCTATCATAAAGTCAATTCTTGCAACACCATTACAGCCTAAAATCTTAAATGCCTTCACTGCCATATCTTGAATTTCTTTTCTCTTTTGAGCGTCAAGCTGTGCTGGTATCTTTCTTGACACACCAGCCATTCCCTTTGAACCGCCATTTTTTGAGTTACTCAAATATTTATCTTCATAACTTAATATATCTTTTGAGTGAAGCGGCTCTTCACACTCAGAGGCAATAGCCTCATTTTCATCGCCAAGCACAGAACAGTTAATTTCCCTTAATTTTGTAATGGCATGTTCCACAATAATCTTCTTTGCATATGTAAATGCATCGTCAATTGATGTAATCAATTCAGCCTGATTTTTTGCTATGCTAATACCAACGCTAGAGCCAAGATTGACTGGTTTTATAATAACAGGATAACCTAAATGATTTTCTATATTAGCAACCATATTATCCATATCGGAATAATCTGATATTGTATAACATTGACAGTCCAAAACTGGAATTTGATTTTCCTTTAACACTGCCTTTGTAATATACTTATCCATTCCCACCGCTGAAGCTGTCACATCACAGCCGACAAACGGAATACCAATTGTTTTTAGATAGCCCTGAAGCGCTCCGTCCTCAACATTCGTACCATGCACAATAGGAAATGCAATATCAATTTCTATAACGCTTTTTTTGCCGAACATTTTGAGCGGATAAGGGGTAAGACACACTTTATTGCCCTCATTTATCATAATTACACGCTGTGATTGTGCAATTAGTTCCTTAATATTTTTGTATGCCTCAATATCGCCAATTTTATCACCAATATACATCTCATTATTCTTATTGATGTAGACAGGAATCACCTCATATTTATCTGTATCCATGCTCATCATTGCCTGAATCCCTGAAATAACAGAAACTTCATGTTCTACGCTTCTGCCGCCAAACATTACTGCAACTCTGGTCTTTATTATTGTAGACATATCTTGCACCTTTCTTTCCTTATTTAATTTTAAATCATTACAATAACTTTATATCAAGCGAATATTTGCAATCCGCTTTACTGCTTTTTTGATAAGATTAAAATATCAATTATAAAAATTTTGCTGTTATCTATTTTTTCTAATAATTATCTGGAAGGTCATTTTCTAACAAAATATATTTATGTCCTTCTTCATTAATGGAATAGGCATACTTAAGAGCCTCTTCTAACTTGTCGTAAGCAATACACTTTTCTTTTGGAAAACCACTTTCTATTGCTCCATTTTGTATTGGCTCTGTATGTTTTTTCCCAACCAGCAAAATATAATCACAGCATTTTGCTGCATATGTGCCAAACTTATAATTATACGCTTCCTCTTCTTTGCCCAACTCTACCATACCCGGCGTTATAAGAATCCTTACTCCATCAAACATAGCAAGCGTCTCAACTGCCGCCTTTGAGCCTACAGGATTAGAATTGTATGCATCGTCAATAATTGTCATATTACCATGCTGTGTCATCTGCATACGATGTGCTACGGGCTGTATTTTTCGGACTGCTGCCTTTAACTTTGAAAGACTCACGCCAAAACGATTGGCAACAGCAATCGCCCCCACGACATTGACAATATTATGTTTGCCGACAAGCCGCATCTGAAAGCGCTCTTTCTCCCCATTCGGCGCAACAACGGTAAATTCTGTACCTACTTGAGATAACTTGATATCCTCTGCAAAATAGCCAGAAATTTCTTGTCTATCATGACTGCCGCTATAAAATACATTGTTGTTATATTTCTTTGCATGTTCCGTTATATACGTATTGTCGCCGTTTAAAAATAACATCCCATCACTTGGAAGTGCGTCGGCAAGTTCAAACTTAGTCTTTACAATATTTTCTATATTAAAAAATGTTTCTATATGCTGTGCTCCTATGGAAGTAATCACACCATGCTGCGGGTAAACAATATCACATATTTCCTTAATATCGCCCACATGTCTTGCACCCATCTCGCACACAAAAATTTCATGTGTAGGTTTTAGCGATTCTCTTATGGTCTTGACAACCCCCATCGGCGTATTGTAGCTTTCAGGGGTAATCAACACATTAAAATGCTCTCTCAACAACGTATAAAGATAATACTTTACACTTGTTTTTCCATAACTGCCCGTCACACCAATAATTTTAAGGTTTGGTACTTGTTTTAACTTCTTTTTGGCATCATTGATATAATAATGATTAATAGATGTCTCTATTGGTTTATTGATACTATTTATCACAAATAATAAAACTCCCTGCAATGACACAAGAATACCACATGTACCGCTTATAAAGCGAAGACCTGCAATGACAAACACGACTAAAAGAGCAATCACACTAATAATTACATCTGTAAAAATCTGTCGCTGCACTCTCTTGGTATACACAAGTTTTTTCTTTGTGTTTACTTTTTTTAAATAGATATAATATCTACATACAATCAACCATATTATAATCTGTGCAGCTAACGACCATACTGACGGAATAATAAGGGCAACAATGCCTGCTATTCCAACAAGCACCAACAAACCTTGCTTTCCTTTATTCTTTTTAATCCAAGTCATATGTTCCTTATTTTTATAGCCATTAAGCTGAAACATATGAAGATTATATCGTAAAACAAGTCCGAATGTCGGAAGCATACATATAATTGAAATGATTGCAGTAAATAACATGCTCAAATCCTCATTCCTACGCTGCTTCAATCACTCATTTGTATCAAGCAGCGTTTCAATACAAATTACTCTTATACGAAAATTATTCCATCATATCTTAAAATATGACTTCATTATATTAGCAAAAACTACAGGCTGTTCTAAAAAGCAAAAATGTCCCGCTCCTTTAATCACCGCAAGCCCTGCATTTGGCATCATTTCCTCCATTAGCTTTGCATCAGAAATAGGTGTTGCTGTATCTTTATCTCCCCATATCAGCAACACTTCTTGTTTTATGGACGAAAATAGAGGTGTTAAATCTTCATTAACTGCCTTTACCATACATTGCTTCATCATTGGCGAAGCATTTTTGTAATCCGCTGACCCCTGTCTATTTTTCCAGTCATCTATTAAATGCGGACAAATAGCATAGATAGGTTTAAAACTAAAAATCTTTTTAAGAAACTTATAACGTTTTACTTTCAACTTTTGTTTTGTTGTTTTTTTTGGAAGCACTCCTGCACTGTCAATTAAAACAATTTTTTCAATCTCAAATGGAACATTCATACTGCCCGCAAGCTTAATAATCACCCTGCCTCCATATGAATGTCCTATTAACGTTGCTTTTTTTATATGAAGTGCCTCCATAAATTTTATAAAAAATACTGCATAATCCGATACCGACCACGCTTCTCTTGGCTCATCACTATTCCCAAATCCAGGAAAATCAAACTGTACAACTTTATAACTTGTATGAATACAAGCTGCTGCCAAGTTATAGACCTCATGTTTGGTTCCCCAGCCTTGAAGAATCACGACTGTTTTATCACCTTCACCTGTTATGTTATAATCAATGTTATACCCATCAATTGTTATATTCATTACAACCCTCTCGTTCACAGGAATCTACATATTATCAAGTAATAAGAATAACATAATTTAGCATCATTTTCAACCTATCACCAAATTAAAAATATTGATACCTTTTTCGATTGCACAAAACACAACAAATACTTACTATAATGGACAATATCTCTGCAAAGACCACAGACATCCACAATCCATTTAAATCAAAAAGCAATGGCAGTCCAAAAATCATAATAATCTGAAAAACAAATGTTCTTAAAAACGATATCAACGCGGATATCATTCCATTGTTTAAAGCAGTAAATAATGAAGAGGCAAAAATATTAAAGCCGCTTATAATAAAAGACAGTGAAAAAATACGTATTGCCAATACTGTCATGGCTACTAATTCTTTGTCATAACTTACAAAAATATTAGCTAGCAATGGAGACAAACTTTCTGCGACAATAGTCATTACCACCGAAAAAATACCAATAACAATTATACTTTTTTTAAAGATGTTTTTCAATTCCTTATTATTTTTTGCCCCGTAATTATACCCAATAACAGGCGCTATCGCAAACGAATAACCCAGATATGTACCGACAAAAATAAAAGAGACGTACATAATAATTCCATATGCCACAACACCATTTGCACCTGCATATTTCATCAGCTGCATATTAAATAACATATTTACAATACTAAGTGAAATATTGCTTAACATTTCACTTAATCCATTACCACAGCTTTTTACAACCGCACTTTTGTTCCACTTTGGCTTTACAAGTTTTAATTTATCTTCTTTTCTTTTTAAAAAATATAAAAATGGAATTGTAGTGCCAACTATCCAGCTTATTCCTGTTGCAAGTGCAGCTCCTGCAACGCCCATTCTAAAAACATACATAAATAAAAAATCCAAAATCATATTGGTTACACCTGCAACAACCGTGATAATAAGCCCAAATCCTGGTTTTTCTGCAACAACCAAAAAGTTTTGAAAACAGCTTTGAAGTAAAAAAAAGGGCATCAACACGGACAAAATTCTTCCATACAAAATACAATTATTTACAATCGTTGCATCGGCACCTAACCACCTTACCATTTTATCCACAAAAATAAAAACAAGTAAACTTACCACAATACCTATGGCTAATAAAAAATAGACAAGCAATGAAAAATATTCATTTGCCTTTTTTTGATGACCTTGCCCAATTGTCAAGGAAACAAGCGCACTGCCTCCTGTGCCAACCATAAATCCAATTGCGCCAATTATCATTAACACTGGCATCACAAAATTAACGGATGCAAAAGCATTACTGCCAACAATATTGGATACAAATATTCCGTCCACAATGCCATAAATAGACGTAAAAATCATCATAACGATAGATGGCAATACAAACCGAAACAATTTTTTATAACTAAAATGTTCTCCTAATCCTACCTTCATTTAATAATCCTCTTTTCTGTGCTGCTTCTGCATATATAAATGCCATTTTAAAAATAGCTTATTAATATATCACGTAATGTATCTTTTGCAATTTTGCGTCTTGCAGCACAAAGACGCCATTGAACATGTGGCATAGCAGATTACGAATATCCACTTTGCTACATTTTTAACAAACAGGCTAAACGCCCACTTAAAAAGCGGATGCCTCACCTGATATGTTAAAAATATTGGATACTTAATCGGATGCCTTAAAATTATATATAGGCTTCATAATATCAATAACATCCACCGATTCTTTAATAACATCAATAATATCCTCCAAAGACTTATATGCCATTGGTGCCTCGTCTAAAGTTGCCTCATTAACGGAAGTTGTATAGATACCTTCCATTGCATTTTTATACTCTTTCATGCTTAATGTTTCTTTTGCCTTTGTGCGTGACATCAATCTTCCTGCCCCATGCGGCGCAGAATCATTCCATTCTTTATTTCCTTTTCCAATCGCAAGCACGCTTCCGTCTCTCATATTAATTGGAATCAAAACTTTCTCACCTGCATGTGCTGCTATGGCACCTTTTCTTAAAATCATCTCATTGGTATCAATATAATTATGAATCGTGTGAAATGCATCCGTTCCTGTCAAACCTGTTCGTTCTAATAAAACCTCTGCCATTTTTTCGCGGTTTCGTTTTGCAAATTTTTGACAGATAACCACATCATGCAGATAATCATCTAAATAGATTCCATACAAATAACATAAATCTTCTGGCACCATTAATTCTCTGCATTGCCACTTTAACGCTTTCAGCGCTGATTGAATTTCTTTTCTTCTTCCCTGTGCTTTATAGCTGTCAATAATGCGCTGTTTTTCTTTAAAATATTCTTCCTTGCCCTTATGCAAATCAATGGCAAGTGCCTGATAAATTTCAGCTACCTGCTTGCCCAGATTACGGCTTCCGCTGTGAATAATAAGATAATTCGTTCCATCACATGCTTTGTCTATCTCAATAAAATGATTGCCTCCTCCAAGTGTTCCTAAACTTCTTGCCAGCCATTTTGTATCTTTTAATTGTCTATAACATTTTAGCTCCTCTAAATCAAATTTTTCTTTTCTTCCTTCCCACACTTTTTTGCCTGAAGGAATAAAATGTGCCGCCTCATCAACCTTTGCTAAATCAATCTCTTCTTTTCCAAGATTGACTGTATACATACCGCATCCAATATCCACACCGACAATATTAGGTACAGCCTTATCGGTTATTGTCATAGTTGTTCCTATTGTACAGCCTTTTCCTGCATGAACATCTGGCATAATTCTTATCTTGCTTCCCTTTGTAAACTCATAGTCACACATTCTGCGAATTTGCTCTATTGCTTCCTCTTCCACCACAGCTGCATAACAAATTGCTGTACTTTCTTTACCCTTAATTTCAAACATAATAAACCTCCATTTCTGCGCTGTTTTTGCGCAAAAAATCAAAAAACTTCTTGTGATTTCATGTCAATAGCACGCATACACAACTTGCAAACAATTTATAACCACCTTGCTGGTTGCTCATACCTTTATTACTGCTATACAAAATTGCAGCAATAATTACTATTTTTGCCTTTGTGCATCAATCAGGACCACCAGCTAAGCTGGTGGTTTGCTCTGCGGCTATAAGCCTGTGATA
>CAJUTV010000018.1 GCA_910589305.1 uncultured Lachnospira sp.
GGAAAATATCTCCATTATAAAAATATAATCCACCTGTTCTACTATTACTTTTAGTAAATGCTTGAAGTCCACATCTATCCGTATTTTCTATTTTTGAAAGAAACGATAACTGACAAACATTGTTTTCGACACTTACACTATTATTTGTTATGCAAGTAGTGTTATTGCCTGCTGATAAATCAATGCTAGTATTAGTGCCTTTCATATGTATGATAGCATTTTCATTCATCGTTCCGCCAGACAGTAGAACTGTATCATCTATATATGCAATTTCCTTCCAACTTTCCCATGATGTTAAACCAACTCTATGAAGTAACTTTCCATTACCATCAAAGGCTAATTCATGTGCCTTACCTGCACTAGAATCACTCCACCCTCTAATTCCTAGAAGCGTTGCAAAACTTGAACCCGTTGTTATTTTTGAAGCTGCTGCTGTTTTTAACCCAACGACTTTGAATTTTTCACTGTAAGTATTTGGTGTTGTTTCAACATTTCTTGTATCTCCCCAACCAGTTAAATAAGTCGCTGCCTCTACATGTTTCAGATAATCTGGTGTATTATTTACATTTCCAAGTCCAATATTTTCAGGCGTACAAAACCTTTTATAATTAACACTATCTAGTATTGTTCTTTCCTTACTCCATTCTTCGATATGCTGAAATCCCCAAGAAAGATTTTTATCATTGCCAGATAAAGGAGCTTTTATATACATTCCATATAAATTGCCATCACCAAATCCGTTCCTATGTCGAACATTTATAAGATAATTCCAATCGGAATTGCCATCTCTTGAATATGTCCCTAAAAATCCTCTGTAGTCACGTAAATTCATTAAATTAGGTAATACAAGCGAACCACTAGCAGGCAATGTTGGATTGGATGTATTTGGTCTAGTGTTTGGGACAATTAAATCTCCTGTCATCGTATCTCCTGCCTTATTCACTTTTCCATCAACAATACTCGTTAATGTAGTAATCAAATCTTTTAAAACTTTTCCTTGCTTAGCAGATAACGGCTTATTTACAACATTGGAGGTAAGATTATCTATAATATCCGACACATTCACTTTACTTGTAGTAATTCCATCAATTAAACTTTTATTATTTTTTATATAAGCTACTATTTCACTTAATTGGTCAAGTGTTGTATCATCACTATTAGCAAGTGCATTAAACCTGTTTGCAAGTGTAGTAATTAAATTTCTTATATCTGCATGTGCAGCTTCTGAAGTATTATGTTCAGACACTTTCGTTTCTGCTGTTCCGCTTGTATCTGCACCAATATTTTTAGCAGTAATATTTATACTTTTTTGAGAACTGCCATCATAAATACCTTGAGAAATCCCATTTAATGATATATTTAAACTAGTGGGATTTTTCATTGATTGAGGCTTATTTTTAATATAAGCGTCTGAATTACTGTCTGACACATTCCAGTCAGCCTGAACATTTACTTCTGCTCCATCTTCAATCCCTGACAACTTATTTTTATCAACATTTGTATAATCATTTGTAGATAAGCCTTTTCCCTCTACCTTATCAACTTTTGTTTGATTTAATTCTAAAATAGTCCGTTCATAATCATCATAAGCTACATAAAGAATACTTGGCTCTGATATCGTTATATTTTCTATATCACTAATAACTAAAGCTAATCGCAAGCGTTTTTGTGTTGTTTCTGCTCCTGTACTTGAAACAATATATTGTGCATCCTCTCCGCAATTATCATACACATACAGCTTATCACCTTCTTTTGTTGTTACTATAATGCCAACCTCTCTAAAGTAATAATCATAATCAACCTTTGGAAAATCGGCTGTTAATGTACAACCACTTTCTGTCTTATCAATTTTTAAATCTATCAATTCATAAAGCTGATGAACTAATTTCTTTTGTGTTCGAAAATTTGCTGGAGCTGTTCCATCACCTACTACAATTGATTTAAAATTTAACTGATTGTCAAATTGTGCTTGATTCAGTGCATTTCGCCCATCAACTGTCAATGTTAAGTTTGTCCATGCCATTTTTTACACCTGCCTTTGTTTTATTTCAATAATGTCCGATTCATACATCATCCCGCCATAATAAATTTCTCCTTCAATTGCCTCTTCATATATAATATTTGTTACTATATTTACAGGAACAACAATGGACAATATATACTCTAATTCTTCATTTTGACTGTCATTGATTGTATAAACTGTTAAGTACAGCTCATAAGCATTTTTAAAATCTGCTTGAATAGCAAAGTTATATTCTCCGCCTAATATATTATTTATTTTTTCTGCTAAATTTCTTATAGTATATGGTATCTTATTAAACCATCTGCTTTGTAGCCTCATTCTTCGATTTTCAAGTGTATCCGTAGCATTCGGATATATACCAAGTATATTCTCAAATCTTGAAATACCATAATCATCAGCAGTAGAAATGAAACGATTATAAAAGGCTTTGTCTGCTACTTTCCATATGATTTGAAATTCAGGATTTTCAGCCTTTAAAATTTCGATAGGTTCTTTATAAAGCTGCATAAATTCTGGTAAATACGATACAAGGTCAACTTCTCTTATCATGCAGAAACACCACCTAACATTGGAATTTGATATTGCGTTAATGTCAAATTTTCTGTACTTTCATTAATTGCAGTATTAGTCACATCAAGTACACCTTTTACATGAAGCATCCTTGTTTCAATCTGACTAATCCTTACTACAATATAGCTGCTGTCTGCCCACCCTTGTCTTAATTCTAATAAATAATCTTCAATCGCATTTTGAATTGGAGTTTTAATATTAGACCAATTATAACCATCTTCAAATGTTATGGTTGTTGTAACTGCTATTTCAACTACTTCTGCACTTTTCACATGAACTACATGTCCAATAGGAACAATTCCATATCCTTCACCAGCATTTTGTTCTGGCTCCAGCTCTGTTTGAATTTTATTTAACAGTATATCCGATGCTTCACCAAAATTAAGAGAATTGACAACGGTTATAAGAACTGTACCACCAACTGTTAATTTCTTTTCATATGCTGCCCTATAAACAGCAGAAAGCCATGCTGCAACTTCCACATCTAATCCATTAACAACAGAATGAAACCATGTAGCGACTTTTTCACTTGGTATCATATCAGCAGGACGAATATCTCCATTCCATATCCTTGTTACTTTCAGACCACCAACACCATCAATCTTTTTCACCATTTCAAGATATGCTGCTCTGTTTCCAGCAAAGGACTGTGCATGAAAACTATTAAAATATCGCTGTCTAAAATTTTCTGTGTCTTCTTCATCTTCACCTGGTATCAAAATTTCTGTTAATTGTGCTGTTTGTAATCCTAAAATATATTCTATTGGCAGCATATTTCCTAAATATTGATTGCCAATCGTTCCTTCTCTTTCGCATTGTACTTCATATTGTCCTGATGTTATTTGCTTTAAAACAATATAATTTATTTCACCAATATTAAACCTTTTGCCAGTAACATCTATTGTTGTTGGAGTAAACTCTCCCTTTAGAATTGCCTTTGTTGCAGGCTCTGGTACCAGTCCTCTATCTTTCGCCAACAATGTCAAAAACTCCCTCGAAGCAGTATCACCATAAGAATTTTTAATTAAATATTCTAATTCAATATATAAAATCTGTAATTCAACAGCAGTTGAACTTGCAGTATCCCATATTAGAGAGCTTTCTCTTTTATCCAGTTTATCTGATATTCTCTCTAACATTCTTGGTAAAATCACATCATATGTTTCTTTTTCGTACATTAGACCCGCACCTCTCTTTCTGCCTGCAAATTTCCATAAATTGTATGAACAGTAAATGATGTATGAATGATTCCTTTTATACTTGTATCATGTTTAAAATCAGTTACATCTGTTATTCTTGAATCCATTAAAAGTGCCTCTTTGATTCTTCGTTCAAGCTCTGGACAAACCCATGAGACAGGCTCACCATATAAGTCCATTGTTTCTATTCCATAATCCCATGAATATATAATATATTGATATCTTTCTGTATTTAAAATTCTAAAAATAGTCTGTTTCATAGCTTCTAATTTGTCACAAAAACCTCTAACAGAATTTCCATCTAAATCCATTTTATACGTTTTGCTTG
This sequence comes from uncultured Lachnospira sp., assembly GCA_910589305.1. Lineage (GTDB taxonomy): Bacteria > Bacillota > Clostridia > Lachnospirales > Lachnospiraceae > Lachnospira. The sequence continues at coordinate 4,121 of CAJUTV010000018.1, forward strand.
GTTGTTCTTCAATTTCAAAATCTTGGTCTAAAAAACCTATTGTTGAAGGTATCATTTATCCTACTTTATCTATCACAAAATATTTTTGACCTTTTTGTTGTCTTATCAAGATAACTAAATCACCAACAACCAAGCTATTATGAATAGTGATTTCTTTTCTTCCTGTTATTTGATGTGTATGTGCAAGGTTTAATTGGACACTTTCAGAGATAGGTGCATCCATTTCAAGACTACTCTCTGTTATTATATTAATTGTAACTTCTGTCTTAAAATCTGTCACATTTCGGGAAAGAATAAGCTGTGCTTCCCCTAATATCATTTTTTGCTCTACTACAATTTTTAACGGCGAAACACTTGTTACTTTACCAAAACAAACTTCCGCAGGTTTTTGTGCATCCACAGCTTCCACTGCTGCCTGTTTGATTGTTTTCATTAACTCTACTGCATCAGGCAATAAATTCACCTCCCCTTAAAGTCAAATCCATCCAATGCTCATTTTCTTTATATGTATGTTTCACTTTTTCAACCAACATAAAATTTTTCACTTTTATATCGCCAAGTTCAAGATTCACCACTATCATTGAGCCTGCCCGAACACGATTATCACCCAAAGCATTTGTGATTTTCAAATTGCGGGTCTTTTTATTGTAAAGAGAAAGAAGTGCATCCACTTTTGCCTGTCCATTCTCCCCTTCTGACAAGGTATCAAAATATTGCAAGATACCCCATTTATTAATATTAGAACTATCTTGTGCAATATATACATCTCGAACTCCTGTATCTTCATTATCATAAGTTAATTTAATTTTATTATAAGTATTTTCATCTATACTTGATGTATAGTCAAAGTTTTGTCCTGTCTCTTCATCAATCATCAAATATGCACCTTGTTTTCCTACATACATATTAGATATGTTTTTTAATGTCAACTTTCCAAAATCATCATATAATACAAACATTTCTTTTATATTGGTTAGTGTTAAATCAAGTGTATTTTCAATCATCTCAAAAAGAGATGTATTTTCTTCAACTCTTGTATCAATAACATACTTTGTATCTTCTAATTTGCCAATATTTAGTGCATAATCATCAGCAATCATTTTAATAAACTTTGAAGCGGTTTTATTTTCATAGACAATTGTATCTTTATTTTTTAAATAGCGTAATTGGTCATAAGCTGTAACGGTAATAATTTGGTCTTTTGAATATTGCTGTTTAAATACAAATCCAAAAAATATATTGTCACCATCAACTTTTAGCCTTACAGGACTTCCTTCCGAAAAATCAATTATATTATCTTTTACTATTTTAAAAGTCAACTTTCCTGGCGCGCCTCTTCGTTCTGTACTCCACTCTATACCTTCCCCGACAATAGGCTGAAAAACTTTTGTTCCTAATTCATTTCCGACGAATATTTCAACATTCAATTAAGACACCTCACTTCTTATGCTTCTGGAATAGTAAGAACTTGTCCAGGATAAATTAAATTCGGATTGCCGCCAATAACATCTATATTTGCATTATAAATAGCTGCATACATTGAACCATCACCATAAAATTTTTTTGCAATATTCCAAAGACAATCACCGCTGACAACCGTATATGTCTGTGCTGATAATGGAGCAGGACTATTTTGTGCCGCACGTGCTTGCTGGAGTGTTGCTTTTGGCTTAGAATCCGCAATTTTAACCTCTACTGTTTTTGTATTATAATCACGGTATTGCTTCAACTGAATTTTTACTTTTAAATCAAAACTATCCTTTTCCTGTTCTGTAATTTTGTAATCCTCCAGTGATACTTTCATATTCGTTGAAAAAAGAACTTTACCTGTTGGCAAAGTCCTTGAAACAATAAATTGAAATGGCTTTTTATTTATTTTCAACTGTTCAAAATAATTTAAAAAATAAGTAGCCTCTCTAAATCCTGATTTATAGGTTGCAAATGGATACAAAAGTTGTGGAATCATACATTCAAATTCAATATCCGTTAATTTGGGCTTTTTTAATATATTAACTTCTCCCTCATTAATAAGTGTAATCGTTGTATTTGCATTATTAATTTTAATTTGAAGCTTATCAGGAGCGACTGGCAATAAACATTTATCTAAATAAAAATCATATCCTGTGTCCACCTTAGACATGCACCCCCTCTGCCATTGTTTCCGCTGCTTCATTTACTGCTTCTGTTAAACTTATAAAAAAGCCATCTAAATCCATATCATTTGATATGGTGTTATGATTTGTTTGTTCTATTTTAATTTCAGCAGTTGTAAAACGATTTACCGTTTCTTGTTCTGCAATATCACGCAAATATTTCAGTTCTTCTTCTGTTATATCCATAGAGTCTGCAATATCACCTGTATTTGCTGCAATATCATTAACACCGCTTCCTATTTCACCTGCTCCTAAATCATTTGCAAAATCTTTAGCTGAAGACATCTCCTCTGTATCAAATATATCTGATAAAAAATTACTAACTTTATCTGCAGCATTATCTCCCCAAGAAGCACCTGCATCAAATGCTTCACTTACCCAGCCATCTTGAAAGGTCTCAAATGTATGAAATCCTTTATCAAATGCTTCTCCAATACTTTTATATTCTCTTTTATTTCCTTCTGCTTCTGCTGCTTTAGCTGCATAATCATTTGCTGCTGATGTAACGCCAGAATAATCAAATTCAACAAAAGGCAATTTATTTAATGCTTCACAAATTTTTGCAATTACAGACAAACAAGTTGACAATAAATCATACCACCATGATTGAACAGAACAAATTGCATTATGAAATGCAGTCATAATATTGGAACCAAGTGCTGCAATAGCCTCATAAATACCTAAGGCAATATTTGCAATGCTTAGACCTAAATTTTTAAAAAATTGAATAACTACATTAACACCACCTGTAATAACACCAAAGCCTGACTCTGCAACACCTGTCATTTCTGCAATTTTTTGACACACGGCATAAATCACAGCAATTAATGCAATAATTCCAATAATAATCCACATAATAGGGCAAGCTAGCATAGAAGCATTCAGTCCATTCTGCGCTGCAATTTCAGCTGCTTTTTCTTTTGTTAATGACCTAGTTGCCGCTGCATGTATCATTTGTGCTGCTGCCATTGCAAAATGAATCCCTTTGCTTATTAAATTTATAGCATTCGTTGCTAACTGCCAACCATAATAAATTGCTAAAGCCCCAATAATTCCATAAATAATAGGGCTTATCCAAGACCAATTATCAATAATAACCTGTGCAAAATTAAGTGCGCCTTCTACCAGCCATGACAAAAAGCCTAAAAGATATTGCAGTCCTGTTGTAATTCCATCAATCAGTCCATTTACAAACACCCATAATACCTGACTGTTTGCAATTTTATCTATTATTGGATTAACAATCTCAACCAACTTTGATAATGCACTAGATGCATGACTCACAACTTCTTGAAAAGCGGCACTATTAGCAATTTCATTCAAGTTCTCTAAAAGAGGCTGTAAAGCTGTTATTGCTGTATTCTGAAAAGAAGTCCAAATCTGTTCAAATGTTTGTGGCATCTGCTCAAATTTTGCATTAGTTTCATTAGCTGCCGCAAACATAGCAGCCTTTACAATATCAGCAGTAATCTTTCCTTCTGCCGCCATATCCTTTAACTTTCCTTTTGGAACTTCCATATAGTCAGCAATTGCTTGTATGATATTGGGGGCTTGCTCCAAAATACTATTATATTCTTCACCACGAAGAACTCCTGAACCCATTGCTTGTGTAAGTTGTAACATTGCGGCATCAATTCCTGATGCCTCTGTTCCAGCAATCGTAAATTGTTTGTTTACCTGTTCCATAAAAGCAACAATTTCTTCTGAACTACTAAAAGCATCACCTGCCATGAGTCCTAATTTTGAAACTGCATCAGCAGTTGCCTGATAACTTCCCCTTGCTCGTTCAGCGGATAAATAAATCATATTTTGCAAATCCTGTGTACTTTGTAAGCCATCATTCATTAAATTCAAACGAGCAGTTGTTGAAGTTAACTGGTCTGATAAATCCAAAGCAGAAGAAAATGTTTGAATTGTAGCATATGCCGCAACTACTCGCTTAATTGTTTTCATTAAATCATTTGCTTTATTTGTGCCTCTCTCAAGTTCATCATTGAATCTTCCTTGTTCATCTGTATTATCCCTTATATGTCTTTCTGTATTTCCAACAATCTGACATAACCTTAAATAAGCCTCATTTGCTGCCTGTACATCCATATTTTCAACAGCTTGATTCATTAATTCCTGTTGCTGGACTGCCTGCTGAAGCTGTCCTCTTAGCTGTTCCAGCTCTGCATTTGCTCTATCGCTTCCCACGTTTAACGGATTGCTTTGTATGGTTTGAATACGGCTTTGTATGGCTTGCAATCGATTTTGCATACCATTCATATCTGTTACCATATTGGGCGGAAATATATTCGTTTGTGCTGCTTTTGCTGCAATTTGGGCTTGTGTTTGATTTAAAGTAGCCAACATATGATTTGCACTTTGAACTTCCTGTTCAAAGCGTTCTATGCCGCTTCCTGTAAATACTTCTACATTATCTGAACTCCAAGTAATGGGGACTTCTACAGGTGGTATATTAGAAAACGAATCTCTAACAAGTTTTTCTGTATTTCTAATACTTTGAGATAACTGTAAATAAGCTTCATTTATTTCTCCTGTGTCCATTCCCTGCATAGCCTGATTCAAATTAGCCTGCAATGTTAATGTTTGATTTAACTGTTCCCTTAATCGTTCTAACCCTGCATTAGCACTGTCATTTCCTACATTTAAAGGATTGTTTTTAACTTGTTCAATCATCCCGCTTAACTGACTCATTCTATTTTCTACATTTTGAATATCATAAGCAGCTTGTGGAGAAAGAATCGTAGATTCATTTGATTGCTGAGTAATTTTATATTGTGTATTACTTAAACGCTCCATCATGGAATTTACACTTGAAATTTCCTGTTCAAAGCGTTCTGTTCCTGTTGAAGTAAATACTTCTAATCCCTTATAACTTTGCCATTGAGGCTGGTCTTGAGAGGATACATCTGGTGTTGATGTCTTTACATTTTGCATAGCAGCACTTAATTGCTGTGCTGCAATTGTCGCTTGATTTAAATGATTTCGTATCCCCTCAATAGAAGTTGTATCCATTGAATGATTCATCGTTTCCTGCATCTGCTGCATAGTAGAAACAGACAAATTTACCGCATTAATAATATTCATCATAATACCTGTAAAATTATCCTGTAATTCAATCGCTGTCCGAATACTTCCCATCGTATCACCTGCCTCTTTTTCCTTTTCTGGATTTTTGCTTTATTTCTCGTTCTTTTTTTTCATCATTTTTTATTTTTACTTGAATGGCTGCTATAACAAATGCTTTTTCTTTTTCCTCCATTTCAAGAAAAACAGAAGGTAAAATATGTAATTTAAGAAGGGCATAGTAAGCAAAATTAGACTCCCAATCCCCTCCTTCAATTAGTTTTTTGCTTCGTCTATCTTATCATTAAACGAAACATTAAACCCTTGAAATCCTTGAACAAAAGCTGCCAGTTCATTATATTCACCAGGGTCATCAACCATAGCAAGTAAAAGGTCTTCTGGTGTATTCACACCATATGAATCCTGCAATTCGGCATCGTATAAGTCTGGCATAACCACAGAAGCTGTAATCATCTTTTGTATATATTTTCCAGACTGTACTTTTGGACGGAACATATTTGGCTTACCAGTAATTGGAATATCAATTGTACAATCATCTCTTAACGATTCATTTTCTTTGGAAGTAATATGTCTAAACTCCCATTCAAGCGGCTTACCATTTTCATCACAAAGCGATTTTGTAGCCGCATACATTTCATTCTTTTTCTCTGTTTTATTCGCCTTCATAAACTTACTAAATTTTGACATTTTTCTATTCTCCTTTAATTTTTTATTAATTTGTTAAAAATCCATCTAATGTTTTAAATGATTCTGGCATATCCCAGCTTTCAAATGTTCCTGAAAGTTCTTCATCTAAAAGGTCTTCACCTGCCTGAAACTTCGCAAGGATAAAATTATCGCACAGACAACCTCTATGAATAATAGTCTGTCTGCCTACTGCACTAGTAGGGTCTTCATTACTTACTTGAATATCAAAGTAAGGAAGAACACCTGTTTTTTGATAAGCATCCGCCATTTGTCTAAAATGAGACTGATTATAATGTGCTGTACCGCTCCATGTACCTTTTCCACCTGCTGCTTTATGTCCCATACCGACCTTGCCTAAAATAGGTACATCCGCAATATTTACTTCCCATTTACTTTCAAATTCTGTAAGGGACATAAAATTATAACGTCTTCCTTCAATGGTGACATAACATTCTGCAAGACTGCCGTAAACTGCATCGGCTGCATTCATCATTATATTATTTCCCATAATACTCTTTCACTCCTTTCCTTATACTACTGTACAAACCATATACAACTTACTCAAAGCATTTATTACTGTTACAGAATCACTTATTACAACACTCTTTTTTGTGCTGCCTGCTTCTACTGTTACATCCGAATCTTCAAATGCTTCAATAGCACGTATTTTTTCAAGTTGACGATGATGTGCCACAATATCAGACCAAAGAGAAATTCTCCCTGCTGCATCGTTAGGAACAACACCCAAATACTTTGTATTAAACAAAACGGCAATATCATTTGCAATCTGGTCAATAACACGCACCGTCTGATTATCTTTAAAAATATCGCCCTCTGTATCTGACGTTGTAATCATCGTATTAATATCTTCCAATACACGAATATCTGAACCAACTTTGTGAAGTATAAACTCTCCTGCTTTAATTGCTTTCTTTAATTCTGTTTGTGTATAATTAGCGTCAATCGTAAATTCACCATCATACTTCTTATTTTGATTACTCTTGTTTACTTCACACCCAGCAGAAATGCCTGTTATCCAATAAACAAGACTTGCTACACTCCAACCTTCATCAAGAACCTTATTTTTGACACTGATTGTTCCATAATAATCGGCTATTTTATTATAAAGTACAAGCTGGAACTTAATTCCCATCTCATCACGTAAGCGTTTAACAAAAGCAGCATATAAACTTTTTGTCGTTTCATCTGTTACGACAACGCCCATTGTGTTATAGGTATATGATTCTATTTTTTCAAGATAAGCCTGATGTGCTTCACCTTCAACCGTTCCATTTGTGCCGCCCTGAAGCGGAGTTGCCGCTGTAACTGCTAATGTTATGTCTGATTTCCACTTTACAAACTTATTTGCAATCAGCTCACTTGCTGCCGTAACTGTTTGCTCATCAACAACTACCGTTTCAAGTATGGTCCTTACATCAAACAATGTTTCATCATCTGTATTTTGCTGAATAACAATTTTTAAATCATTGCCTCGTACTCCACTATAAAGAGCTTCTGCAAAATCATTGTTTGCTTTTTGTCCTCCAGATGTCAGTTTATATACATAAAGTGTTTGGATATTTAAAAACAAATCCCGAAGCCCTTTGAGTTTACTATGTGTATAATCATATCCAAAGACTTCTAAACTGTTCTTTTTAAACTCTTCATTTGTCACCTTAAAAATTTCCCCATCAACTCCCCAATCTAATTCAAGAGGCATTGTAGCAATGCCTCTATCAGAAAGTGCAGCATTTGCGGAAGCTGCTGAAATAAAATTAATATATGCACCTGGCAATTCTTTATTTTGCGTAACAAAAGTTCCACCGCCTAAAGCCATTTATTTCACCTCACCTTTCATATAATTTTCAATTTTTTGTTGTACCTCTTTTATTGTATATTGTTTTCCTTGTACAAGAAGAGCGTCTACTATATCCTTTCTGTTTTCAAAACATTTAGCAGCAAGCAATTGTTCTTTTGAAAATTTACTTTCTTTTGAAAATTTATTTTCTTTATTGTCAACATTTTTAGGAGTTGCTGACTCTTGAATTTTATTTTCCTGCACTATTTTATTACCTACCTTTCACTGAAACTTCTTCTTCCATGTCTTCCATCGTTGGAAGGACATTTCTCTGTTTATAAACAAATACATCATAATTTACAAAAAAGTGTAAAACTCCATCTATTATTTCATAAGACATCTGTGTGCCTCTTATCAAATCATTTTTTACTGCCAATTGTTCAAGACATAAAAAAAGACGACTGGCAACTACATGACATTCCTCATTCACTTTTGAATTATTTTCTGGAAAGTAGTGAACACAAAATTGATTTTTCCTGAAATACCGCTTACCAAGAAATAACTTGCTTGTTGGATTCAAACACGCAATAAAAAAGCAGGGTTCTTTTAAATCCTGCTTGATTTGTTCTATATAGATTTCATATTCTTTTTCATTAAATTCAGTATTTAAAGCAATACTAATTGATTTCAGTATCAAATTTATCATTTCATACATTCCTCTAAATATTTTCTAAGCTTGTTTTCAAGTACTTTGGGGGCAATTGTTTGTAATTCTTGTTCAGATATAGTCATCATAAAATGACCTTCAACCCAACCTTTATGATTAGGGGTTCTGTGACCATATTCAACATAGGAGGCATATTCTACTGGATTTATAATATCAATATTATATACACCACCTTCTTTTTTAATTTCCCCAATTGTCCACCCTCTTCTTAAAGTACCACCCATCTTGCCAGATGGATTTATTTTTTTCTTATAGGTATCACCCTTTTTATATTTTTTAGAATCCCTTTTTGCTACAACTTCAACTTCCCTAGAGTAATCGCCTACTGGTGTACGTCTTACAACTTTAGCAAGCAGTCTAGCCGCTAGTTCCTTTGCACAGGATTCTACAAAATCATTATAATTTTTCATCTTGTTTAATTCTTCTTGCAGCTTTTTAAATCCTTGAATATCAACACTTCCATATTTCTCCATCTATGCCCACTCCGTAAAAAGTTCAAGAATAATCTGCTGATGTGTATCATACACTGCTGGCACACCGCTGCATGTATAACTTGTTGTAATTCCAGCTTGTGTTACTATTATTTTTGAATTTGGGTTAATTATAATATCTGGCGATATAAATAACTCAATCGTTTGTGTTATGGCTGCTGCCGATTCGCCTTGTTTTGCAGTTGATAAATTTTTAAATGACAATTTACAAGGCTGATTTTCTAAAATAACATTATCTTCAAAATAGGTTAATTTTGATTGTTCGTTTTTTATCTTTTGATGTTCTATAATCGTTGCAACACCATCATAAGTACTCTCAATCGCTTGTCTTGCTGCCTTTCTTGCTGCACAAATTGCCTCTACCATCGTATTCTCCTAAAGGAATGCAATTCCGTTTTTCCATCATTTAAAAGATAATTAATAAAAGCATTTAACCGTTGTTCTGGAGTCATACTTCCATCCCCCACTGCAAAGACTGTATTTGTATCTCCTGTTTGAATTTGTTTCACTGCATAAACTAAATCAAAATGTTCAAGATCATCTGGCTGAAATGTTTTCTTTGCCTGTAAAAATTCACCTGCTGCCATGTCCACTGCAATATACTCAAGTTCTTCTGGTACTTCTTTCCAGTTGATTTCATTCTTAATTGAATTACGTACCTTTTCAATGCAAAAAGTCAAGGAAAATTCATCATCTTCCTTGACCTCATAACTAAATGACCTTAATCTTTCTTTTAAAGAATTGATATCAAATATTACAAATCACCTACCTTTAATTATCCTCTTGAAATAATACGAGCAATCGGAATTGCCTTATGGTTAATATAGCTACGTTCTTTTTCCGTTTTTTCACCTGAATGTACCAACGACCAATTATCACCATTTTTCAGCTCTGCGTCCGTAGGTGAAAGACTTGCCTGTGATTTCTTCTCATAAGAAATTCCAAAAGGTGAAAACACTTTACGTTGTCTGCTATAAAGAGTATCTTCACCGCCATTCTTTGAAGGATTGCGGTTCATTTCATAAGACACTTTTACGCCTAAATCCTCATAAGAAAATGACCCATTTCCAAGAACAAATGTGGTATATTCTGTAAAATCATCTACAAATACAACATAATCCCCAACTGCTGGTGTTCCATAATCATCTGCAACAGGAGTAACAGCTGTAAGTTTAATCTGTTTTGTCATTGCTGTTGCACTGTCATCGACAATTTCTAAAGCACCCTCATCTGTGGCTTTTGCTTTGATATAAAAACCTTCCTGTGCAACCGTAGGCATATCATCATCAATCACTACTAATTTGCCATTCCAAGTATACAAATCAAGTTCTCTTTGAATACCTTGTGCATCTGTATATTTTAAATGTGCGACAAGATTCAGATTTTCAAGATTTGTTGCAACATCACTGTGCATAAATACTAATGTAAATTTTTTCTTATTTGCACCACACGCTTTATTTGTTGCGCTGTTTAATGTCGTTGCTGACATTTTACCATCAATCTTTTTAGTCACATCATATGTGTGATTGTTGACAAATTCAAGATTCTTTGTTCCAGTCATAGCAAATAATCCCTGTAAGATTGCAATAATTGTATCTTGGTCAACTCCATCCCAGTATTCGCCAACTTGGTCAGCTATATTTTGCATAAAGTCTACACCGCCAGTAATATCATAACTAAAATCTTTTTCAACCCAAGCCTTTGCACGACCAATAGCAACAATCCCCTGTTCAAAGGTCTTTGTACTTGTTGCAGTAATATCGGTCTGTCCATCATAATTGACAGCGTCTCCATCTAATAAACCACGCATTGCAATACGTGCATAACCTGTTCCGCCCTGACTGCCTCCTAATGTTGCCTTAATATCAGGATTGCCCGCTAGTGCTTTTGATTTCTTAATTTCGTGCATATGAAGATTTGGAACTCTCCCAACCATATATTTAAAAGCCTGCGGATTAAAACTCTTAGAATCAAACTTATCGTTTGGCATATATTTCACCGAACCTTTCTTTTATTTTTTAATTTAAAATTATTCGCCTAATGTGTTGTCTGGATTTTCTGCTAAATAAGCACAAAGTTCATCATAATTCATCTTAGAAGTATCCACTTGTGTGCCTGGTTTTTGCTGTACTGATACACCTGGCTGAAAACCCTTAAATGTTTGCTGTATCTGCTGTGCTGTCTCAAACAAGAACTTTGTATCATCAGCAGCAACCAACTTTTCAATCTGTTCCTGCAATCCTTTAACATTCCCTTCCTTGTCAAATTTAGCCTCGCTTAAATCAAGCAATGCCTTCACAGCTTTAACATTCTTTGCTTTTGCTCCAGTTAATGCTTTTTCAACTGCAAAATCTACTTTTAGCTGATTCATTTCAGCTTCATGGCTTTCCTTTGCTTTGGTATTTTCGGCTTGCAAGTCCGCAATCTGCTTTGTCAAAGCCTCATTGTCGCCTGCTGATGTTTTTAGTGTCTCAAGCTGTTTGTCTCTGTCTGAAACTTGGTTTTTTAATCCATCATTTTCAGTCTGTAAATTTTGAATTTGTGTTGAAGAAACAAATTTTTCATTTTTAATGTCATCTTCATTGATTTTTATAACGCTGTCAATCTGTTCTTTAGACAAGCCCAAATCCTCTAACTGCTTTTTTGTCATTGTTTTACCTCGCTTTCAAATATATTTTTATAAAACAAAAGGACATCCGTTGGTGGATGCCCTTTGAATTATCGTTATTTTATTATATTAATTTAAACTGCTCTCAAACTCCTTAACATCTTTCTGATATATTCAAACACAATAATCCTGTATACTATATAATTGTCCCATCATGACATAATACAAATACCACTGAATACTCATGTGTCAACATAAAATCGAAATCTGCTACACTTGGAGGCATACTGTTTATTTCCATTCAACAATGTTTTGAATGTGCTAATCGTTATATGGCAATTCTATTAATTCCATTTCCCAAGCAGGAGGTAGCCCCAACTTAAGTTTATTTTCTTCCACATCTTTCACAATAATATTAATCTGCTCTTGGGTATATCCCATCTCTTTTGCCTTTTCTAAAAATTCCTCTTTGCCCATTCCACATATAACCTTTCTATCGTTTCCCCTACTTCAACTGCAAGCGGTCTTGGTGAGGGGTTATTACAATATTCAGACCATGCCTCTGCAATCATTTCTGAATATTTGTTTCTATTTCCATTATTCCAAGCATATTCGGACAGGTCCTTTGTTAATTCTGATGCAGTTCGACCATTAAACAACTCTTGAATATTCTTTTGCTTACTTACACCAAGCCAGTCATCAAGTTGGTGACCAAATTCATGGTCAAAGGTTGCTTTGACAGTTGAACACCCTACAGGATGCCACTTCCTTTCCACCTGTTTAATTCCGCTCTGCAATGCCTTATCATAGTCTCCAAAATAGCCTTTGTTCAAACAAATTCCTTTGCAAATATCAAAAGGCGGTTTAGGTGACCAGCTAGATGCCATTTCAGTCTTTCCTACTGCCAAATGTTTCCTGATAAAACTACTTGCTTGTTTATTTGCCCATTTTGTGCATTGTTCATCAGTCCAGCCATATATATTGTTTTCCTTTATCCACTTTAGCTGTCGATTAAACTCAATTTCTTTAACAATGGCATTTCTTTCATGAGATTCACCTACAAATTTAAAATTGATATCCACCAAATCTGGAAAAATTTGTTTCATGTTGGTCAATCCCTGATTCCACTCATTTGCAGCTCTGATGTCAACACCTTTGTATTCTGCATTGATTCCAAGTACTTTTTTTGCATATTCATTTGCTTCTTTGATAGTATTTGCTGGTGTAAAATCAATACTGCCTTCTTTCAGCAGACGCATCCTTGCAGTAGCAAGTTCAGCTTTTACATCTGATAATTCAAAAGTCAGTTCCATCATTCTTTGCTGAACTCTTCCTATATTATCATACTGCATAAACTCTTTTTTCCATTCCTGCCAAGCCTGTTTTTCTTCCATAGTACTAAAATCATCCCTTGACATATAGAACTTGTTGGTTATTTCTGCTAGTTCATTATATTCCGTTTGTAAAGAATTTAATTTCTGTTCAGCATTTGTAATTTCTTCCTTTATTGATAGTTTAGCATTTTTTTTGATTTCTTGCAAATCTGACTTGTCACCTTCTACAAAGGATTTTTGCCAATCCTTATATGTCATATTTCCTTGTATATAATAGGTCTTTCCATCTTCCCCTCTTGCTGCTCGTTCTCCTACTAAGTCAAATTCATCATCAAAATATGGTATTGTTGTGGTCCTGCAATTTACATGAAAAGGCGGAGCTGTAACACCCACTTCCCATTGGGACATATTAAAATGCTGACCATCCATATTCCTACAGATATCCGAAGTATGCGAATCTAATGTTGCAACAATTTCATACTGTTCAACGTCTAATTCTTTAAAACAATCCTTTTGCGCCGCTGAACTAAAAAAAGCCTCTTCTGTCATTACAAGTCTTCCAGCATTTGTTTTTGATACCTTCATTTTCCTTGCAATTTCATCAATGGCTTTTTGTGGGTCCCTTCCCAATATAATATTTTGAGTTAGAGTTGTATTCAATTCATTTACTAATTTTATCTTATTGGTCCATATTCGGCTTGAAAAATCCTTTCCATCAGCCGCCCAAGGTTTATAAAGAACCTTTGAAATCTGTTTATCATCAAGTGTTGCAAAATTCCAAGCAACACCAACGCCTTTTTGAATTTCATAAGCTGTGTGATAATATCCACTGGTATAAATATCCCTCATTGCCCTATCAACACTATCAAGCTGATTATCAAAAAGAACTTCTAAAGACTGTTGTGTCTGAAGCTTTAGTGCTTCCAATCGTGATATATGATACCTTGCAGAAGCATTCTCAAGCTGTTTCATCCATTGTCCATTAACTGCATTTTCACGACCATATGTAATATATTGATTAATATCCCACTTTAGTTCTTCTAGCTGTCTATTGATTAACATGCTCTTTGCTTCCTGAATTGTAATACCATTATTCGTAGCAAATTTGCCATACCAAGCATTTATTTGTGTTTCAAGCTGATGTTGTATCATACGATACTGTTTTTCAATATCTGCATAACATTGAAGCCCCATATTATGTTGTGATTCTTCTATTTGCTTAAATCGGTGCTGCCAATATTCTGATGACTTTTTAGACACTATTCCTCACCACCTTGCTTACTGGCTGTATTTATGTCATCAGGCGGTTTTTCTTCTTGATTGTCTGCTCCAAAATATTGCTGCTCCATTTCTTTTTGGGTTTCTTCTTTTTGCTTTTTTAAACGCTCTAGTTCAAGTTGTGGGTCATCAATCCAAGGATGCATACTGATAATAGTCTCATCAGACAATAAACCTACGGACTTTTGACAATTATCAATGGATTCACTCTCATTTATAAGGATATCTCTATTAAAAATAATGGTTACTTCTTCCTTTTCAAAATTCCCTTGTCCAGTATTTGCAAGGTGTGCATTAACAAACCACAATATATTTTCAAAGGCAGATTGATATTCTATTTCTATATCATTAGCGTCAATATCAATATCCGAATACATAGATTGAATATTCATCTGATTAGGATTACCGGATAATCGGTCATCTTTGGCGTCATATCCCATGCCATTCTCAATTAATGCTTTTTTAAATAATTCCACTATTGACTTATAATTATCAGCATTTACATTAATTTCAAGTGTTTCAACTCCACCTTTTGTTTCACCATCATATCGCACTTTAATGGCTCCATACGTTGCAAGATTCTTTCTAAATTCAGCTAAATTAGTACCATCATAATTTTTTATAATAAGAATCGTATTCCTTGCGTCTTCCTGCATATTGTTTTCAAAATCAGAAAGCATAATATTGATACCATCTTGTAAAGATTTTACTTTTTTTAATAAAGGCATTTCATTTTCATTGCATTTTAGTGGTATAAGTGGTATTTTAGACCAATTAAAACCTGTAACCTTTCCATTTTTATCAGTCACCGTAACATGATACATATCTTTGTGTTTATCACTTATATCTGGTATTAATGAACCTTTATCATAAATAAATTGATGAATACCATTCAAATCATATATTTCTACTTTTTTAATTAGTTTTATTCTTGTTCCTTCATATCCAATCACCAAATACATCCGAACTGCAAATTCAAGCTCTGTATGTTCACTATCTTTCCAAAAGGGTAAAATCTCATAAGATGGAAATAATCGAAACGTAAACTCTCCCTGTTCATTGTAATAGGGATATAACCATGAAATTCCTCCATTATAAGCAGCTTTGCCACTATTATTTAAGACTTTCATAAACTTCTTATTAAATATTTTTTTCAATAATTCAATATACTGTTTATTTTCGCCATCAAATGTAATAGGCTGTCCAAATAGATAATTTGCCTTTTGATTTACCAGCTTTGCATATTGATTATCAATAATATGATTATTTGGTAAATTTTCAACAACTTCTAGTTTGCCATCTTCTCCTATCATGGTTCTTTTACGCTTTAAAATATCATGTTCATTCTCATAATATAAAAACCCTTTAATCTGCATAATTCTTTCAGGTGAACTTTCCCATCTGCGTATTTCCATTTCTATAAACTGCTTATCTGTTACCTTTGAATGAACACCAGACAGAAAAAAATTACCAATCTTTATCATTAATTTATCAACGAAATTACCAAACAAGTTTATTTCACCTTCTTTCCTGCATAAAAAAAGCTGCAAGCAACTCTTGCAACTCCACAAAATAAAAAAAGCCTGAAAACGCTAGTTTTCAAAACTATATGCTAAATATAATATTATCAATCAAAACTAAATGCCTCAGGCTGCAATATTTTTGATACTCCATACCTCATTGAATCCATACCATGTGAAAATTCATGGTCTGGTTTATTGGTTGGCTTTCCATTTTTATCAAGTTCCCAGCAATAATTTTGTATTTCATGGTAAAACTCTGTGCATGTAGGATGTATAATAATCGTATAATTTTGTATTAACTGAATACCATGATTTACACTATCTTTCCCCTTACGTGAAGGCATTGCTTTAATACCTTCTTCCTGTAATTCAACAATACTTTTAGGTTCAGCACTATCACATATGATAATCTGATTTCCATAACCCTTATCTTTTATTGCTTGTGCAATCATCTTATTGGTAACACCTGTCTTATACCATTCATCAAAAACATATATAATCATATTAGTGTTATCAACCATTTCACAGACAAAAGCATTTGGGTCCGTAAATCCAAAATCAAGATTAAATGCTGATTTAATACATGGTATTTGTCTTATTTTATCAATATCAAAATCTTCTACTTTCCACTTTTCATATATTAAACCTACTGCAATCCCCCATTCTCCTTCACCTTCTATATGATATCGGCGAGGATTGTTTATTTTCATTTTTCTAAAAATATTGCGGTCTGCTTCATCAAGCCATTCATTACATTCCCAAGTAGTTGTTTTTATAAAAATATCATCATCTGGATTATCAAAAAAACGAACTTTTAACCAACTTGTTGCACTCCACGGATTGAAAGTAAGCGTAATCTGTTTAAAATATCCTTCTGGTACTTCACCACGAATAGACATATCCAGCTTGTTAAAATCCTCTTCTCTAATTTCATAAGCTTCCTCTATCCATACAAAACAAAGATAACCTTTATCAACAGAAATGGACGTGATTTTTAAACCATCATCTAATCCTCTAAATAATATCTTTTGCCCTGTACTTTTTCTAATAATCTGCATTGGAGATACTGTACATTCAAAATAAGCATCTAATTTCATTTTATGAATCGCCCATTTTAAATCACTAAACACAGAATCACGCAAAGTATTAGAATATCTGCGAACACATAAACCATTGCTTTCAGGGTATTGATATAACCTATATATCATATTCAAAGCTGTTGTTTTTGATTTCTTTGAACCTCTTGAACCTTTACATACTCGATATCTTTTTCTTGTATTCCAAAAATCGGCATATCCTTTGCCAATTAACTTTTGTAATGATAATTTTTGCAAATCCATCACCTTATTATCTTAATATCATTTGTTTACTTAAAAACCTTCACATTCTTTATATTTCTTATTCTTTAATATCATTCACGATTATAACACCTTCGTTTTCATCTCTTCCTTTATCTTTGAATTTATCTGCTTGTGCTTTAAGAAGTTCAATTTTTGCCTTTTGCTCATCGGTTGCTATTCCCATATGCTTTGTAAGCCAATCTAATGCTTTTAAACTATCATGTAATTCAATCGACTTCGTTTTTCCTGCTGCAATCTTTTTTACTAACATTCCATCAAATTCATCTGAATTTTTCAATATAATGTCACCATCTTTTACACTCATGTAATCATTTATATCTGCATAGGCTATATCTATATATCTTTGCACAATATCTTCTTCGCTAAGCATTTCTCTATTTAAACGGTTTTTCTTAAGCCGCATAATTTCACTTTTAACACCATCTTTTTCCAACAATCGATAACTAATAGAAGAGGCTGTTGCATAATCCACTCCATAAGCCTTTTGATATGCTTTTGTAGCATTAAAGCAGCGTACATAATAAATGCAAAAAAGCTGTTGTTTTTTTGTAAGTTCCTCATTTTCCACAAATAAATCCAAATCATTTTTAGCTAGTTCATATTTATTTTGTATACTATTATCATTTTGTACGCATACGTTATTTGATTTTGTATGCGTACCTTTTAAACGCTCCCATTTATATCTAGTTTTCCAACTCTTTACCGTAGCAAGGCTCACTTCATACTTTTGTGCTATATCTTTATACTTCATTCCATTTTTATAATCATTTTCTGCTAATTCATATTTTTTTATAAGTCACCACCTCTTTGCCTATCTCCTTCCCAAATTTACTCCATTACACAAAAACAGTCCAGACATTACTGGACTGCTTTGCAGAAGGTTTATAAAGTTTTAACATTTTTCTAACTTAATTTTAAAAATCTTGATTCTTTCTTCAGCTTAAATATTAACACAGAAAAAACGGACAAAACGGACAACTTTAAATTTTTTAAATGATTTATTATTTATTTTAGTATACTAGACCATTTTTCAGTCAAGTATTTTTTATATTTTACACACATTAGTCAAGTATTTTTTACTTTTTCAAAATATCGTTCCAATAGCTTTCTGCATCCATCAGCTGTATAATATCTGCCCATTCTCTTTGAAACTTGTTGCCAAGTCATATCATCTACATGTCTATATGTAATAATTCTTCGTATTTCGCTATTCTCTATGGAATCAATATAATCATCTATTTCACTTAATAACTCATCTATTTTTTGTATTTTTATATTTAACTTTTGTTGCTGCAAAAGACTCTTTGTCTTTACTCTAATATATTCTGGATATGGATATCCTTCTACTTTAAATATCTGTATTCCACCTTCTCCGCCTTTTACAGAATCTTTTACCTTATATCCCTTTTGCTCTAATCGATCAAGCTGCTTTTGTATTTTTGATAATGAATTTTGTATATCTTTCTTTTCCTCTTTTAAATTATTATATTCTTTCAATAATTTTTTAAAATTATCTGGCAATGCTCTCTCCTCATTTATTATCTTTCCCTATATTTCCAAAAAATGATATATAATCCCTAAAATTTCTTTGCCTTTTAAACAACTTACCAATACGCTATTTATGTATATTTTCATTATATCAAGCCGCTTTTATATCCCTTTCTTACATTGGCAACATATAGCTGCCCTAAAAGCTGTATTTAAACCAATGTGTATTAGCATATAATTGCGTTCTGCTTGGTATCTTTTAATATCTGATTTTGAACTCTCAATCTGTTTTAAAAAATAATTATATAGTGCGTCTATTTCTTTTTGTTCTTTTATAGGCTTTGTTTCATGCTGCCCGCCAAAATGCTTAATTCTTCTCCATTCTGTAAATCTTCTCTATTCCTATTCTAATTTATATTAACATTCTAAATATTTTTCTTTCCCTTGGTGTAATAAATTCTTTCTTTTACATTATAATATCATGGTAAAATTTGCTTGTAAACACCATCAAAACTGCTGAAAACTACTATTTATTAAAATATAACAATTTATAATAACTTATATTTATTTACATGAAGAAAAAATTTTTTATAAACTTTTTACTTACATAACTTTAAAAATTATTACAATAAAAAAAAGAGTGAATTACCCACTCTTATACCTAATATATCATTACTAAATTTCTATTAATCAAAATTATATTTTCTAAATCAATTTACACCATCATTACACCAATTTAATATTTATTTACAAAAACATATATTCATTTATATATTTATCAAAATATTGCCAAAATTAATTTTATAATGATATATAAAGATATATAAATTTATAAAAATATCACTCTTCAAATCATAAACGTATGTACTGGAAATAATAATAAAATCACAAAGTTGCGCAAATTATCAATATAATGTTTTCGCATTTGTTATTCCTCCGTTCGTTTACACCAATTACTACACCATTTTTAATACATGTTCTACATTCTTTAATTCTTTTTCTTTTTCATCTTCTGTGACATGGACATATAAATCCATTGTCATACTGATATTGGAATGTCCAAGAATCATCTGCAATGTCTTTGGCTTCATTCCTGCTTCTATACAACGTGTAGCAAATGTATGCCTTAATGTATGTACTGAAAATCGTTCAATTCCTATTTTATCAGCATATTTATATAAATCTTCATTATATACAGCACGACAGGTTGGGATTCCATGCTTATTTAGAAAAACAAAGTTAGAAAATTGTATAGGGACAATACTCAATTCTGCTCTCTTTTTCTTTTCTTCTTTTAATATCCGTAATGCCTCATTCGTCAAAGGAATCATTCTATCTCCTTCTTTCGTTTTTGTGCCACTCATTTTTATAACTTTTTCTTTTCCGTTTAAGTCAATGGTATGTCTTACATGAATTGTTTTTGCTTTAAAGTCCACATCTTCCCATTGTAGCGCTGTAAGTTCTGCTTTTGTCAAGTTAAATCTAAAAAAAATATCATTTTATCATAAAGAAAAAGACACCACAGAATCAGCTTCTATGATGTCCTTATCTTATTCGACTACACCACCAACATTTCTTTGCAAAAATTATAAAATGCTATTATATCTTCCATTTTCGCTTCCTACACTTTTGCGAACTTGTTGAAACAGTAGATTTGATTTACTTTAAGTTTTCTTCCTGACAGTCATTCAAAATCAATCCTCCCATTCAATTTTCCTTATTTGCCAGTATTTGCTATTCCTCCAAATCAAATACGTTTCATCTTTATCCATAAAGCAACCAAATCGCTCTCTTGCTTTATTTGATATTTCCTTTAACACTCTAATAATCCAAACAGGCTGCAACCCCAATTCGGTAGTTTTAGAAATAAAGATTTCTTTATTGACAAGAAGCATATGCTGGCTATCATCATAACGTTCTCCTGCCTCTCTGTAACTTGCAACCTCAATACCATCATTATTATAATAATGATATCCATCTCCATTAACAATTCCCATCAGTTTCCTTACTTTTTTCGATGGTATCTCATATTCCGTTTCACCTTTCCCCTGTATATCACAAGTGCATTTTGCAACATTTTTATATAATATATTATTGCCATATTCTATTTCTGAATCATATTCGTCTTTCCAATCAAACCAGCATACCTCCAATGGCGAAACATAACATTCTGAAGCAGGATATGCCAATATATTTGCAGCATTTATCAGACCTACAGCAAAATCTCTTTCTTTTAAGTTTTTTACAAACGAAGATATCGAACCTTTGCTTATTAGTCCAGAAGAGATCCACATCATAGTTGTAACACCTTGCATTTCATTAGTTATAAAATGTGATGCAAACAATGTTATTTTTCCATGTTGAATATTAATCCATTTTTCAAAATCAGGCGTGGCTGATTCATTAAGCCACTTTTGAATACCATCTTTATCATAATCGTAACCTCTAATAGAAGGTGTCAACTCTTCCGGTAAAACCCAATCTGTTTCTTCCATTACTCTATCCACATCTATCTGACATAATTCTTGATAGGGATTCACATAATCATCCAATTGTCCATAATCTTTTACATACTCATCACAGTTCTCATATTCATAAAACGGCAACCTGTCTGCTAAATACCCTAATAATTCCATTTTTGCACACCAACTATACTTTTCTGCTATTGTCATAATCCGACTCATACTTCCATGTGTTGCAGATCCAAACTGCCTGCTTATTGCGATATCTAATCCCAGTTGTTCTCCTGCTCTGCCACCATTTGGCTTTCCGTAAAAGATATTTTCAGACCATCCTGCTACCTCTAATTGCGCAAAGGCACTTCCTAAAACCCATTTCTCATTTGTCAAATCAGACAAGTGGTATTTTCTTTCATACCTCTTTATAAGTTTTTTGATCTCTCCCATATAGTTTCTGTTATTAAAAAACATTCTATCTAAAGGATCACATAAAACATATCTTGCCACATCATAATCCATCGTTTTATAACCCGCCATCCTCGTTCCTTCTGTAGCCTCAACAGAAAAAGGCAATAATGATGCAGTTGTTCTATACGGTGGACGGCACTTGCCAATCCATATATCAGTAATAATACCTTCTGAAAATGCACACTCCATAATTGCTCTTGAATAATATCGAATTGCTGCATTGTGCATACCTTTTATTTTCCCATACAGAAAAATATTATGATATACCCATCTTGATATTAGTTTTAAAAACCCATGATTTTTCCGGCACATATGTGTGACAGCCATTGCAATTGCAAAAATATCGGTTCTAGCCTGAATATCATTTACATCTGCAAAATGCTCAAATAATTTGTAAAATTCTTCTGGCCGTGCAATCCCCCATTTTGTAATTTCCTGACGGACAATTCTTCTTTGTTCATTATCAACAGATGTCAATCCCCATGCCCATACTAATGGCATTCCGTCAAAACAGTCTGTGTCCTCCAATTTATTTGATTCATTTGCATAATCTATATCTTCATAACGACTCCATATAGAATCATCATTACCTTTTAGTCTCGAAGGAATTGACCAGATAATGTCTCTCTCAGCGGACTTATCAAATTCATTCAAACACTGGTCAAGAAGTGCGCTTCCTAACGGATGTTTCTTTGCCCTTGCTAATGGAAAGACTATTTTATTAACTATCAGAGATAATGCATATGCATTCCCTCTCATCAATTCTTTAAGCCACCCTACATATTGCACTGAAATGTCTTCATTTACGTTTACCAAAGCAAACGCAACAACGCTAAACAAATCTTCTTCATACAGATACTCCCGACAGGATTTATTACCCCATAATGCCTTTCCATAATTATCCATAATCATTACTGCATACATTTGCAGCGCCCCTGTATTCTCCATAACCTGAATATCTAATTCTAAATCATCCGAATATTCGCATCTTTCAAATAAGCGAAGAGCTTTCAAATAATCATAGACAGGCTGCGTTCCTAAAAAATAGATTGTTTCATTTTCTTCAAAGAAACTTTTAACACTTTTTTCATACGATTGCAAAAAAGAGTGTTTCTGTAAAAAATTCAGTATTTTATCTAATCCAGGTTCTTTTAAATAATAATAAACATCCAATTTTCTCAAAGCTGCTTTTACCTGTGCCCGTGTAGCTTCATTTTGATTTTCAAATATTTCATTAATATTTAGCAGCACTACTTTTACAATCTGATCACCCGTATCTTCATCAAAACCTGCTTGGATTTTAAACTCTTGGTTTAGTTTATCAAATTTTTCTCGCAATAAATTAGTAATTGTTACATTTGATTTCCCAATTTGTCCAATATCTTTGCCTTCATAAAGCTCACATAATAACTTCAAAGCATATGGCGTACTTATAGCATAACGAAGCCATTTTGCACCGTTGTCATCAACCTTATAATGCTTGATATAATCATCATATATCTTTCTTACTGGAACATCTCCATCATCAGATAAAACAACCATCTTCAATTTCTTATCAAGCACAGTCTTTTCACGGTTAAAAGCATATGGACGACCTGTGAAACAAAACCTAATCCTCTGATGTCTGGAAGTAATTACATTCACCTGATTGATTCGTTCATTCCAACGGTCATACGGCTTTATTTCATCTATTCCATCAATACAGATTACTACTTTTGGAATTATATGGATTTCATTCTCCATGTCCGACATGGGACAATTTATCTCATTCCTATATGATAATGCTTCTAAAGCAGCCCACAGTTCATCTTCACTCCACCTCTGAGATAACCCCAATACACGAATTAACATATCCTTCCATTCATCTTGTGGCGCAACACTCTTTGCTTGAATTAAAATTGGTATATGATATCCTTGCTTCAATTGTATTTCAACCATATTTGCAATCCCATGTGTTTTCCCAGTTCCTTGCCCTCCAATTACAATCATTTTTTTGAAATTACACCTCTGTTTCAATCTTTCAAACACCTGAAATATATTGACATTACAAATTTTCTCAATCAGTTTCTTAACATCCCAAAAATGACAATAATTATCCCCATGAGAATTTTTATACAACCATTCTTCTATATCCTTCAATTTTGCATAAGTCAAAACACTTTCATTCCACTGCTCCAATTTATATTCATATCGAAAACCATTTTTCATTTTATGCAGTTCCGTACACTGAATCTTTACTCTTTTACATAATTCTTCAAGTTCTACTATTTTTTCAATATATAACTTCTTTTCACGCAGCAACTTACATAAAACATCAATCTGCGTTATTAACATTTCATAATTTTTTTCTATGCATTCTAACTCTTTCAGCAAATGAAAACACTCTTCTGAACTGCCTAAGAAATTGATTATGTCTTTATGAATAGTACCCCGATTATGCAAAACAGGAATATATCGCTGATCTAACCAGCCAGATTTTTGTTTATCAAATGAATATTGCAAAGCATCTTTTGTAATCTCTTCTTTTTCAAACCAGTATCGTCTAACCCCTTCTGCTTCTGCATATTGAAGCTGGCATTCTAAATCGTGGTCTCCCCAAAAAAACACCTTAAGTTCTGGATAACTGCTCTTAATGTCTGTGACAATTTTCTTCCATTTAGAATACTCTGTTTCCTGAACAATCTTTCCATCTTTCCCTTTCTTTATATTTGATAAATCTCTAGGTACACAGACTATATATTTTTCCAATTGAGGATGAACTTCTATTGCTGTTACAATAGAGTTCTTTATCTGCTTAAATTGAGAAGTAGTAATACTATCTGGAAACCACTTAGCTTGCATCCCTATTTCTTTCCCATTTTTAAGCGTAGCATAAGACTCTACTCCACCATCACCGCCAGCCCCATTTACGACCACGAAAGATTGTTTAGTATTCTTACATTCTCTATTAATCCACAGCTCAAATAACTGATTACACAACGCTTCAAATGCTCGTGTCGCTGCTTCATTATATGTTTGAAAATGCTGCCAATTCATCCCCTTCACTCCTTATAAAAAGTTACTGCACACAATAAGTTCTATCAAATTATATATTCCGTAATTAACCATAAAATGGTATATGTAACGAACACACTTTTACTACACAAGTCTAATAAAAAATAAATTAATACCTTATCATTTATTATATTTTCTTAATACATTCTATCAGTGATACATATTCATATACCCGATACCGCTGCTTATTATCTACCCTTTTCACAATCTTCAGTTTGATTAATATATCCACCATTTTAGTCGCAGTACTATGTGTAATATCACAGTGATTCATTACATCTTCTATCCGGAAAAACGGCATCTGCTGCATGAACCCTAATTCCATTATCATTTTGTTTCTCATATTTGGAGAGATATTTTTAACCCTGTTTACTGCATTTATACTTGTTTCCATATGCTTATGTTGCTCCTGAACAAATCTACATACTGCTTCCAACGCCTTATCCATTATGTTTAAATAAAAAGTTAGCCACGGATTTATATTGCACGACCATCTTACCTCTGCCATACGATCCTCACACTCATTTATGTTATTTTGGATTAGCTTTGCAAACGGAAGTGAAACTTCTGGTAATACTTTTAGCTTTTGCATATATCTTTCGAATAAACAATATTATTTTGTTCATATGGAGCTAATGTCAATAACTGATACAAAAGCAATCCACTAAATAAAATCGGATTCAACACATCATTGTGCTTTTTATAATAATTTGCATACTTTGATGTCACATCAAGCAAATCATCTATGCTTTCTCCAATTCTTTCAGGTGAAACCGGATTAAATTCTTCCCTTAATGCAGAAATGACATTTCTTAAAATAATGAATTTTTTTCTATGTCGAGACCTCAACACATTTATGTCTGAATATAATGTTATTTGGTCTTTTAAGGATTGTATCATTAATTCATCTCCATGAATTTGGCTAAAAAATTTCAAAATATCTAATGCCTGCTTCCCATCTGGCTGACAGTACATAAAATTAATTCTGTCAATCAGACCGTTAATATTTTCTATTTCTTCACAATTTAGTAAAGCGACCATGCCCTCTATATGACCTATTTTCCGATAAATCTGCAATAATAGTGCATTATATTCAGATCGAATCTGGATTCTATCAAACCACCTATCAATCCTTATAGGAACAAAGCATTTACAATACATTTTTTCTATAATATCTATTACTTCAATTTTGTAGTAACCCACCTGAAATTCGTTTGTCATTTTGTACCACCAAATTTATCTTGATAAATATTTATTCTTTTTAATATTAAAATATTTTTACCCATTTTAATGATAAAATTTATATCTATTTTATCATTATATCATTTAGTTGACAAGTACCATATTGTCTCCAATTCTCAACCCTGTCTGCAAAATAAAAGAATATTGATTGTAGTAGCTGCTTTCCTTTGCGACCTTTAAAAAGGCTTTATGCTCATCAACAGATAAAACCTTTTTTTCTTTTGGCTTCTTTCCAGATGTACATTTTACACTTTTCGTAACAGGATTTTTGGAAATCAATCCATTTTCTTCTGCGTCCGCAAACAAGCTATACAAAATCGTTCTAACTTTTTTAATTGTATTATTACTATAAGTATCAGCCATTTTATTTAATATATTTTGACAATGCAATGGCTTTATATCTGCAATAACCATATTTCCTATTTGTTCTTCTATATTGATTTTATACCTATTTTCATATAATGCTTTTGTACTCTCCCGAACATTATTTCTTTTAATTTCATTTATCCAATAATCAAACCATGCGTTCACAGTCATATTACTGGCTGCATAGATTCCTCTATGTTTATTTTGAAACTGTGCATTTGCAAGCCAATTTCTACATTCCTGCAATTTTTTAAAATACTGCTGCCTGCGTTTTCCCAGCCTATCCGTAAATCTTGCTGTATATAATCCATCTTTACGTTGACTTATACCAACGCCTAACTCCTTTCCCTTTAAATCTTTACCCATTTATAAAGTCTCCTTTCTTTTTGTGAAGAAAAGAGCCTTGATACAGTACTTATATATTACCATATAAAGGCTCATAATTACATATCATAATTCTATTGCAGTCGCAAGATACTTTTCAAATTCCTTGCGTTTAATTAGTTTCTTTCTTCCGATGTAAAGCACAAAGGGACAATTAGGCTTCTTTAAAATCTCATTTAACTTGCATATCCCAATATTGCTATATTCTGCTGCCTCTTCAACAGTTAAATTTAACTTATCTTTTATTTCAACTTTGAGTTTTTCTTTCATGTTTATACAATTTCCCTTCCTAAACTTAATATTTATTGCATATTTTGATACATTCTTTGTATTTTTGCTACCTCTTTGCATTTTTCTGTATACAAAAAATCCATTTCTTCAATCTGTTTTGGACTTAATCCTGTTTTTTCATAATTCATCAATTTGTACAATGCACCATATACTTTAGGAGGAAGTGTCTCCAATTTCACACCTTTTATGCCCCAGCTTCCATCAGGCTGATTCCATGTCATTCTATTCATTAATTTACTCCATATTTGTCTACATTTTATTTACTTTTAATTGCTATTATCTTTTATTTTTATAAGTGGTAAGATTCAAGTAATGGTTATTTCACTCTTAATGTTTATAATCTTCTTTTGGAAATACCTCTTCAATATCCACAAATCCATCAAGTAAATCCATCAAATCAATACATATAGCATGTGATTGCATGGTTGCATGAAAATGGCGACAATCTTCAAATATGCCATCTCAAAAAATTTCTATCAACTTGTCCATAAATTCTTTAACCCAAAGATAATCAACCCAAACGACAAATTGACATTCATTTATCCAGCCAAATTCAGATACATAAGGAAAACCACAATTAGCCCCCTCCATAATCAATTTGTAAAGTTCAAGTTCACAATTCTTCTCTGCCATTCTTTTAACTCCCTTCTCTTCATTTTCATTTAAAATAAGTTTATTAATCCTCTGCCTTTCCCTTGCCTCCCGACATTCATTGACCGTTCCGATTGCTCGGTACTGCTGGATTTCCTCAAGAGCATTAACAGCTATATCTATTGCAGGTTTTAATTTTCTCCAAGCCACATCATCACATTTTGTTGTTCCAATACTTGTATGTCTATCTGTCAATACTTCAATTGCTTCACTCTCTGTCACTCCAAAACCTCCAATTTTTCTAATTACTTTCTTTTGTTACTCAATTACTTAATAATTGACTTTCTAATAAATTAAAATCATAAGCACGTTGTTCAAAATTACTAAAATTATTCTTTTTACTTTTTTGCACATTTTGATTAACCTTATAATTTCCCTCAAAAACTTTAGGGAAGTTGTTTGGTAAAACAAACCAGTTAAATGTTATTACCCAGCCTTTATTATTTTTTCCCTGCAAAAAATCACTTGCTGCTACCCTATCCATTGCAGTAAGAACATTTGATATACCATATTCCCTAATCCTCGCCATTAATGATTTATACCGCTTGGAATTACTGCCTAGTCTTGATATAGGCGTTATACCACAGCCTTGTAGCTCGTTCCATTTTTCAATGACACGTTGGACATCAGTCTGACAAATAGTTTCGTTAGAAACTATTACAGTTATATTTTCTTTTTCTTCTTTTCTTTCTTCTATTGTTGGGAACTGTTCGGGATTTGCTTGGTATCTTCTTGGGAACTATTCGGGATTTGTTCAGTATTTACTTGAGATTTGCTCGGTATCTTCTTGGGATTTGTTTGGTACTTTATTGGTAAGTTTTTCGGTATTATTTTGATATGTATTGTAATTATTTATTGTAAATACAGTAAACTTACCATATGATTTGCTTGTGATTTCATTGGTAAATTTTAAATGCTTTAATGCTGTTCTTACTTCATCTACCGTTAAATTTGTTCCCTCTGATAATTTTGCTACAGAAGAAACAAAAGACCCTCGTGGAACACTTATTCCTTTAAAATTACCATCTTTCCACTTTGCTTTTAGTATCATATAAAAAAATAACCTACTTGTCTTTATATCAGACCACCATTCCCAATCTAATATATTTCTGTCAATTTTTACATAACTATTCATACATTCATCCCTCACATTTCTTAATTTATTCTTGCTACACTTTAAAAAAAATAAATTTTCTGTTATTATTCTTATTTTCTTGATTCAAAACAAGAACATGTATCATCTGGTATTGGCTCTTTCTTCCCTTTTCGCTGCCTTATTGGCACTCCACAAGTGCAATGTCTTGTATACAATTTAAAATAAATACCTGTAGCAGTCCTGCCATAATGTTGTATATAATATTTGCATTTTTCGCACTTTTTTGGTTTTGGTATATCTTCATTTACTTACTTCAACAATTCCTTGAGTTCTTTATTTTCAAGTTCTAATTCTACAATTTGCTCTGATAACATTGGTTTTTCCTTCTTTTTTATGATAAAATAAAGTATTACTGCACTTATTTTAAATTTACCACGCCATTTTGTCCGTGTTTTTATCCTATCACGCCATTTTGTCCGTGTCAACACTTTTTTAGGAGGTCTTATGAAATTTATTGAAAAACTACGCGAAGTGCGAAAAGCTAACCATTTAACTCAAAAAAATATAGCAACTCAATTAGGAATTTCTGAACGAGCTTACCAACATTATGAAGCAGGCACAAGAGAACCAAATATTGAAACACTTTTACAATTATCTATTATTTTAAATATCTCTCTTGATGAATTACTTTGTCGGCATGATTACAGTAAATCTCGCGAAGCTTCCGTTGATGAACATTGAATAAATCTTCCAATTTATCCCATATAATAAAATCTCCTATTCTTTGCCCTGCTTCAATACGTTGATAATATCTTTCACTTATCCCCAAATACTCTGCTACTTGCTTCTGTGTTATGCCTGCCCTCTGGCGGGCTTCTTTTAAATTCTTTCGCATATTACTTCTCCCTTACCTATTTTCATATGCAATATATTTCATTTTTTTACGCTATTTTTCTACTTCTTGTCGGTTACTCCCTTAAATTCTTTTCTTGTTGCTTACTTTGTTGTTTGTTCTCTATCTTTTATAATTTTTTCTTTTTTCTCATCTTTCTGTTTTTTATACTTCCAAAGAATTTTTAAAATAAGTGCATTTTTAGAAAATCCTTGTTTTTTGGCTTCTAAAGTTAATCATGTATTTAATTCATATGGAATCCTTAATCCAGTTCTTGCTCTTTGTTCCAAATTTTCACCTGCTTTCTGGTGGTTATCCACCTATTGGCATTTATTATAAATAGTTACCTATATGTTGGCAATATGTTGGCAATAACTTTTCAAAAAATATTCTTTGTGTTATTGTGTTGTCATATTGACAATAGGAGGTTATTAAAATGCCTAATGCACCACATAAGAATCCTCAATACGGTCTACGTATCCCAACAGCAACTATGGACAAACTAAAATACATTGCAGAATATAATGGTCGCTCTGCTAATAAAGAAATTGAACAATTAATTTTGAAACACATCGAAATTTGGGAAAAGACACATGGTCCTATTCTTTTTGATGATGGGTTCGTTCCTCGTTCAAGAGCATAAGAATATAAGCATTAAAACTTATGCCTTTATTATTCGCCTCCTGTTGCAACCATTCAATTAGTTCTACAGGTAGGCGAATTGTTATTTGTTCTCTATCTTTCACAATTTCTCCTTTCCATTTTTTCTATAACACTGCTGACTTTATTTCTTCAACCTTTTGCTTATCAGATAATGCTGTCATATATGTTCTAACTAGCACTATAGAATATCCATCTAAATTTTCAAGAATCTTTGCAACCTCTTTTACTTCAGGAGATACAGTTTCCTGTTTAATTTCCTTTACTATATTCACTTAATTTCCTCCCTTCTGTTTGTGATATACTTTTATTGGCTATGCCATAATTATAATTGTCATAGTTAATTTTGTCAATGTATTTTCTACATTTTTATTGACTATGCCAAGTTATTTTGCTATTCTTTGCTTAGAATGATTCACAGAGAGGTAATAAAAAATGAAAGAACGCTTAAAAGTTATTAGAAAATCTTTATCTTTAAGTCAAGCAGCTTTCGGAAGAAGGTTAGGTGTTACAGGTGCAGGTATTTCAAAAATAGAAAGTGGAGATAGAGGAATAACTGAACAGATGACATTAGCTATATGTCGTGAATTTAATGTACGTGAAGAATGGCTGCGCACTGGTAATGGTGAGATGTTTCTTGATTTCACAGAAGATGAATTTTCCAAAGCTGCTGCTACATTGTCTAACGACACTTTTGTTAGAAGCCTGCTTATTGAATACTGTAAACTTGATGATGAAAGTAAAAAACTGTTTCAAGACTTCATAAATAAGTTATCTGACAATATGCGAGGGCAAAAATAATCCTCGCATATCCTTAATATTTTATTATAATGCTATTTCAAATATTTAATAAATGTATAAATTTTTATTAATAAATTTTTGTTTGATATTTCATCAATCATTTTACAAATAGCAGCTTTTAATTCATTTATTATCATTTG
Source organism: uncultured Lachnospira sp. (assembly GCA_910589305.1). Lineage (GTDB taxonomy): Bacteria > Bacillota > Clostridia > Lachnospirales > Lachnospiraceae > Lachnospira. The sequence continues at coordinate 35,166 of CAJUTV010000018.1, forward strand.
TGTTTCCTCCTTCCTTTTTCAATATTCGTAAGTAACACTACGATTTGAAAATCATTCAGAAACACAAGTATATGTTTTATTGAAAACTGTATATAACGATTGTATAATAATCTTGAAAGGAGGTACACAATTCATTATTAACAAATACATATACTCTGTAAGGAAGGATTTTTTTTATGAACAAAAGTAAAGATAAAAAATGGTTACTATGGGTACTACTTATATTTCTGCCACCAATAGGCATTGTTTACATGTGGGTTACGAAAAAAGATTTTACTCAAAAGACAAAAATTATATTAAGTGTTGTTTTTTCACTTTGGTTTATTATTGCTCTTGCTTCTGGAAACGACAATAATACTACGAATCAACAAAGTGTTGCAAATAAGGTATCTACAAAAGAACAAAGTACAAGTTCTATAAAGGATAAAACGACCTCTGCTGCAAAAGAAAATCAATCTACTATTACAAAGACTGAAAATGTAACAGAAATCCAAGAAACTACTTCTACTGAAGAAGCAACAACGGAATCTGAACCATCTGTTAATGAAGAGAACAACGAAAATAATTCTAATAATAATGCTGAAGCTAATGAAAATAATAACGAGGAAACAGAACCTTATATAACTGCAACTACATCTGCTAATCTATTTACTTATGTTTTAAATACTTCAACTAAAAAATTTCACGTTCCAAGTTGTTCAGATGTAAAGAAAATTAAAAATACGAATTACAGCGAATACACAGGTACTTATGATGAAGTGACATCTATGGGCTATGTTGCTTGTAAAAGATGTCACCCTCATTAAATTACACATAGGAAGGAAAAAAACATGTCAAAATTTTTAATGAAACCAAAAATTGATTTTGCTTTTAAGGAAATCATGGAAGATAAAAAAGCTCGTACTGGTTTCTTATCTGCCATATTAAAATTGAATCCAGATGACATAAGAGAAACTACCATTTTAAATACAAACTTACGCAAAATACATAAAGAAGATAAACAAGGAATATTAGATGTCCGAATTTTAATGAATGATGACACAGAAATTGATATTGAAATCCAACTTGCTGAATTAAAGGTATGGGCTGACCGCTCTCTTTTCTATATGTCTAAAATGTATGCCGACCAAATTCAAGCAGGACAAAATTATACTAAATTCAAAAAATGTGTTAGTATCAGTATTTTAAATTTTAATTTATTTCCTGATAATTTAAAAAACACTCAAAATACTTCCAACAAGAATAAAATACCAGATGATGAATTTTATTCTTGCTTCCATATCAGGGAAGATAATCATCATTTTTTATATACGGATAAAATGGAATTTCATGTAATAGAACTGCCAAAACTTCCAAAAGAATTAAAAGAAAACAATACAGATGTATTGTTATGGGCTAAATTTATTAATGCTGAACGAGAGGAGGAATTTCAAATGTTAGCTTCTAAAAACACTTATATTGACAGTGCTTATGAACGATTACAAGTTATTAGCCAAGATAAACAAAAACAACTAGAATATGAAGCACGACAAAAAGCCATTCTTGATTATAATCAGATGGTTCTGGAAGCAACTGAAAAGGGATTTGAACAAGGTATTGAAAGTGTAGCCAAAAAGCTTATTATTGCAAACTATCCAACAAGCACTATTGTTGAATTAACAGATATTCCTGCCAATGTCATTGAAGAAATGAAAAAAAATCTTCAATAGCTTACAAAAATAACTGCTTATAGTATGTTAAACTAAGCAGTTATTTTTTTACTAATTATTTGTATGTATTAACACCAATACCTTGATATATCAATTCAAAGCTTAAATTTTTTTATTAACTTATGTTTTACTTTACTCTTTTCATTGCATTATCTTTAATTTCACTGCAAATAATATCTATATTTTCTGGAAACAGATTAGACCGAGTTATTCCTAATGTTTCTAAATTACTAAGAATCTGATTTTTACTATCTTTTGGTACAATTATTCTTTTACAAATATGTTTCTCATCTTTAGGTATTTCTGAAATAACCTTACTGAAACATCTGCCAAAACTGTTTTGTACAATATCATTATTAAATAATATGTAACTTCCTTGCTGAGCATGTTGCCTTTCTGTATATACTCCTGCATTTACATATAAAATCCTATTACAACATTCAAATATCCAATTTTCTCATCATCTTTAATAAAAATAATAACTTCTCCATCTTTATCCTTATTTGTATTTACTGCAAAGTATAGCGCAACTAATGGATTAATTGTTATATCCATTAATCTTGTTGGAATACCCCAATGTTGTAATAATGCCAATAGATTTACTGGTTGAAGTGTATTATTAAAAATGTGAGGTAATTTAAACTTAGCTTCCTCAATCATATTCCTTTCTTCGTTAAGAATAGATACATCACAAGCAAACTTTCTACCTCTTGCTAATGATGGTAAAAGTCTATATTCTTTATCAGAATGTCCCCTAAAACACATTTTTTCATATCTATCTGGTCTTTTTGTAAGTTCTTTCTCTTGATTAAGAATTAAATCTATATAATCTGTTATGCCTTGAATAGTAACTTCAAATTCCATTTTTTCTCCTTATGTTGCTAATTTTAAAATTTAACTACTACACTTATTTTTAAATTATATCACATATACAAAGAAACACAAATTACCATTTACAAGTACCATTGTTGAATTAACAGATATTCCTGCTGATGTCATTGAAGAAATGCAAAAAAACTTTTTAGTAAAACTAATCTTACTAAAAATGAATATTTCTTACTAATATTGTTCTAGCATTTTTATTACTTTAATTTTTTATTGATTTACATGTTTATATATGTTATAATATTTTCTAATTAGAGAAAACAATAATAAGACTGGCCTTTTATTAATTGTTTATAATAAATAATTTCAGTATTCATTTCGATATATCACCAATTTTTTCATACTTTTTAAATAAAAATATAAAATTAATTAAGAAAGACTCTATTGCATTTTTTTCATAAGGTATCCATATGTTTTTATATTTTTGGTATGGCGACCTGAGTTATATATTTCTTATGTTAAAAATTGGTATATATACAAAATCACTCCCTAATAATTTTATATTAATTAGGGAGTGATGGAGTAATAAAAAGTTTCATATTAATAAAAATAGTTTAAAATATACATTATGATAATTCAACGATTCTTAAAAAAGAATATTGCAAATCAAAATTACATATGCTATAATGCCAATAGGCTAAAAAGATAGAAGTTATCCATATCGGATGACAAGCAAAAACCCCAGTGCTGGAACACTGGGGTTTTCTATTCCATTTTAGCATGGTGGCTTAAACCATAGGCTGATTACCAACTATTCATCACTGTCCAACCATTTGCAAATGAGATGGCTAATGACACTTGCCACAACAGCGACTATCAAAGATAGAAGTATATCCATATCGAACACCTCCCTTCTGCACCTGTCTAGGAGGCGGTAACGTATTTATCATACCACATATTTCATCATTATTCTACATTTTTCTACTCTATTAATCTTTATTCAATTATAATCTGCACTTTGCACTTTTTCTAAATCGCTACCTATAAAATAATCTCGCAAATTTTCTTTTGATTTCACACCATATTCAAATTCAAGTTCTTTGGCAGTCTTATTAAACAAAGTGTGATAAATAAGATTTGTATAATTAGGATAAGCAAATTTTTTGTGTGAGCTATCTGCAATCTTCATTTTGATTGTATCTGTTAAAATATGACAAATAACTACGCCCTTATCTTGCTCAATCTGCCATTGTTGATGTTCTGTATAAATGCGTCTTAACTCGTTTTCCATCTTGTTAAAAGCTTTGATATAGTCCTCTTTGAACTTCATGGCTTTTTCACCTGTATAGCCCATAACAAGCAAAACAAAACCATCTTTTGTAATTTGGTACATTGGTTGTTTCTTATTTTGAGAATTAATATAAGAGGACTTGGCGAAATTGCCGTTTCTAAAGTCCTCGCTACAGGACAATTCTCTTATATCCCTTAATACTCTTGCATGTTCTTTTTCAAAAACTTCTGCAACTTGCAAGCTTGTTGTAATAAGCTTTTCTTCATTCCTTTTTCCAATAATTTCTACTAACATAATTCATACCTCCTAATAATTTATTTTTGTTAATTACAATAGGTTTCTTTTTGTATTTCATAAATTATCCTTTCTTAACCTCTGGCAAGCCTGCAATACTTGTCAATATAGACAAAAACCCTGCTAATACAGAAGCAGAAACAACCATTCCCCAATCCACACTACTTATAACTGCTACTATTCTAATCGTAGCAATAGCTGTCTGTGCAACTGTCTTCATTGCTGTAATTCCTACCGCTTTTATCCAATTTTTTGTATTATTCTTTAATTCGTTCATGCTCATGCTCCTCCAAATCTGCAATCTAAGCCGTTCTAACTTGTAATCTAATAAATTCCTTGTTCTTGCTGCCTGCTGGCTATTATTAATAATGCAAACAAGTAACGTTACTGCTGCAATCACACTTGAAATAATCGTTTCCATAAACACTCCTTTCTGCCTTACAGCAATCTATTTTTGCATTAAAAAAAGACACTAATGTGTCTTAACTGTCATCATAGTACATTTTTAATCGCTCCCTTCTTTTGATTTTATTGCAACAAAAAAGATGAGAACATCTATTCTCACCTTTACATTAAACTATCCATTTTTGAAATCGCTTTTTTTATCTGCTCTATTTCTTTCTGTTGATTCTCTATAGCAATTTGTTGCTGTTCTATGATTCTTTGTTGTTGCTCTATCATCTTTTGCTGTTCTTGAACCACTTTTATTAATGGTGCTATAAATTCATCATAACGTAAAGCATAATCATATTCACCCTCTATCACTTCTTCAATTGGATTCTCTAACTTCTTTCCATTTTCATCTTTATACCTTATTACTTTCACTTTTTGTATTTCAAGACTATTGATATGCGTCTTTTTTGTTCGGTCGGAGGTTTGAATCGTACCATATTTTTCCCAATAATCAAACCATGCGTTCACAGTCATATTACTAGCTGCATAGATTCCTCTATGTTTATTTTGAAACTGTGCATTTGCAAGCCAATTTTTATATTCCTGCAATTTTTTAAAATACTGCTGCCTGCGTTTTCCCAGCCTATCCGTAAATCTTGCTGTATATAATCCATCTTTACGTTGACTTATACCAACGCCTAACTCCTTTCCCTTTAAATCTTTACCCATTTATAAAGTCTCCTTTCTTTTTGTGAAGAAAAGAGCCTTGATACAGTACTTATATATTACCATATAAAGGCTCATAATTACATATCATAATTCTATTTAAAGAATCTTCCAACAGACATCATTTCTGAAGTTACAGGATTATTATTAGATGAACCTAAAGTTTTGAATAATTAATTAATATACAAAAAGAAATTGTTAAAATAAAGCTAATATCATTTAATATTAATACAACTGAAATTTAAAAAATCATTTTACAATAATTAAATTAAGAACAATAGAAAGGATGAATTTATCACCGCCCCAACTGTAAAAATATTATAACAAATAATTTAATACAAAATAATAATCTAAAAACATCATTTAATTATATATTGCAGGTTATCCAACAAGTACAATTATTGAATTAACAGACATTCCTGCTGATATTATTGAAAAATATAAAAAAATTTTTTAATACAATAAATTTTACTAAAAATAACTATTTTTTACTAATATTGTTCTAGTATTTTGATTACTTTAACTTTTTATTGATTTACATGTTTATATATGTTATACTATGTCTTAATTAGAGAAAACAATGGCAAGACTACTTACTTTTATCAATTATTTATAATACATAATTTCAGTATTTATTTCGATATATCATCAATTTTTTTCATACTTTTTTAAAATAAAAATATAAAATTAATTAAGAAAGACTCTATTGCATTTTTTTCATAAGGTATCCATATGTTTTTATATTTTTGGTATGGCGACCTGAGTTATATATTTCTTATGTTAAAAATTGGTATATATACAAAATCACTCCCTAATAATTTTATATTAATTAGGGAGTGATGGAGTTAATAAAAAGTTCTATATTAACAAAAATAGTTTAAAATATACATTATGATAATTCAATGATTCTTAAAAAAGAATATTATATATACTATAATGCCAATAAGCTAAAAGAAACGATAAGTGCATGTGGACAAAGAACTGAATCCCCAAGCTGTAGTAACGTACAGTCTGGGGATTCTTCTTTTCTTTTATACTAGCAAAGCATTTCGTAAGCTATTTTTTGTCCTTATTGTCTTTTCTGTCTAACCATTTGCAAATCAAACATCTTTTGCATTGCCGCTTTCTTCTTAGTATATTTGTCCCAATGAACAATATGAATTTTTAAAAAAAGCCTTGAAACTTTGTAAAAATACCATAGAAGAATTGAAAAACAGGTTAATCCATTATGGGAAAATGAAGTTTCTACTATTTATATTGCAAATTTTCATAATTGCTGCAATTCACCCTTTTTTAGACGAAAAACCAAATCAGCCTGCTTTGCAAGGTCATTAGCGTGTGTTACAACAATTACACATTTTTTCATCTGATGAGCACATTCTTTCAAAATGACTAGTATCTCTGCGGCAGTATCTTCATCAAGATTTCCTGTCGGCTCGTCTGCAAGGATAATGCTTGCATCAGACGCTAATGCACGGGCGATTGCCACACGCTGCTGCTGCCCGCCTGAGAGCTTTAGTACATTTCTTTCTGCTTCTTCTTTCGTAAGTCCTAAACGCTCCAAAATGGGCATTGGTGACCGTTTAGAAATTAGACTCACATTCTCAGCAGGCGTCATATAATCAATCAAATTATAGCTTTGGAAAATGAATGCCACATTCTTTTTTCGATGCCAAGCAAGTCCTTTTTTCTCTATATTTTCTCCTTGAAATAACACTTGACCATCGCATGGGCTATCCAATCCACCAAGCAAAGAAAGCAATGTTGTTTTCCCACATCCAGAAGAACCAAGAATTGCATACATTTTCCCAACTTCAAATTCGGCAGATATATTTTTAAGAACCATTTTGTTTTTATCATAAAAATATTTAACATTGCATATTTTCAAAACACTCATTTAAATATCCTCCTTTCGTATATATGGCATTATTTATATTTTGTAAAAATTATTTTTGGTTTTATACTCATAACAGAAATGCTTGCAATACATATAGAAAACAATACAGTCAACAGCTCCATTACATACACTATAACAATCATATCAGCAGATATATTTACTGTTAATTCCTCTACCTTAGGAGCAGAAAAAACAGGAGTTAAATCAAAGTTATTGACTGAAATGGGTAAATCTGAATGTAGTGGATTCTTTTTCGTTTCCTCTATACTTTGTTTATTTGCCTGTGAAAGCAACAGATAGCCTACATCATTTGCCACTATATTACTGCAAACATAGGTCATAATAAATACTAGAACAGTAATCAATACCATTTCAGTAACTCGCTGTGTAAGAATCTCCCATTTGCTTTTGCCCACTGAAAGCAAGATTCCTGTTTCATACATTCGAGATTTTGCCCAAATACTTAGCAACAAAATCAAAATTCCAATTCCAGCAATGGTAATCGCCATAATGATGATACAAATCCCGCCATCCATATTGTTTAATGCACTTTCTGCACTCTGATAATTTGTATTGTCTATTTTCATTTTAAAATAGTTCCAATCAATCGCCTTGTTTTCTTGGATATTCTTGATAATCGAATCCATTTCAGCAGGGTCATTCACACTGAATGTAACTTTTTCATATCCTATGGGGTGCTCACCAATGGATTTGAGCAACTCATTTAGATATATCAGCAGTGTCCTTGAATCAACAAACACCCAATTTTGTAGCATCTGTCTTTGTGATGTATATTGGTCTATTTGCTGCTCTTTGCAAATATCAAATATCCCTACAATTTCAAAAACACACATTTGTTTTTCAAGCGGCAAATCAAAACCTGTAACTTCACGATTTATTTCAAGTGTAAGCATATCACCAAGTTTAATATGATTTTTTTCAGCCAGTTCACGGCTAATAATGGCTTCTCCTAACCCGTCAGCTGTAAACATTTCACCTTGTGTAATCTCTAAAATTTGATTGGCAAAATAACCACATTGATGCAAAGAAGTCCATCCTTGTATCTGAGCCATATGTGAATTGGGTAAAGAATAGTAATTTTGCGAATTTTCTATTAAATTGTGATATACTCCATTACCAGATTTTAGGTTTGCTACTACTCCAATATTGGCACTGTACTCAGAAATTCCAGAAGTTTTCATAACTTCATCAATAACCGTATGGTCTAAATACTTTCCTACATAATATCCTCCAGTATATTGGTCAGTAGCTTCTACTTCCTGCATATTTGCCAAATTACTCATGTCAATTTCCATGTTAAATGTGCCGCCAAATTGCCTGCGCAAATTTGTTGCTGCCAAAGTGGAGGCTTTCAAAACAGCAAACCCAATTAATGCAGAAGTACAAACTATAAGCAGAACCAAAAAGATAATAAGGCTTTGCTGCCATTTTCGGGAAACATACAAAAAAGCTCTTTTCAAAACACTCATATTTTTCTCCTTTAACTCAATGATGAAAATATTTTTTTAGGACTTAAACGCATAAGCCATAAATTTGAAAGAAGTACTGATAAAAATAGCATAATCATTCCACAACCAAAAGTTGTAACAATTGTTTTAACAGCCAAAGCCATATTTAATTTCATAGCTATATTCCATGCTGTCACTTTACAAACAGCTATGCTCATACAATTCCAACCAGAAAAACAGAAAGCAAACGATAATATAAAGGAGGTCAAAGCTATGATTATCATTTCACTAAAGTGCTGCACAAGCATTTCAGTCTTTGAAATGCCTATTGATAACATGATTCCAATCTCATGTTCACGTGCTTTATGAAAAAGAATTTGTATAAATGACAACACAGCTATACTCATCACACCTATAATTATTAGCAGAACATTCAACAGAACAGTCATATTTAGTAAAGGACTTGATATTTTCTTATATTCTTCAATATCTGCTGTGACTACAAAACACTTCCAGTTTATATCACTGTTTTTTTGAAGTTCTTGTATTATTGGTATTACCTGTGCAGGGTCATTAACAAAAAAGTCGATATAATCCACACCTTTGGCATCTGTCAGATAACTTGCACTTGTTATATCAATAAATATACGATTTTCCAATAAATGGACAGGAGCTGCAATATCTATATTCTGCTGTTTTTCTTCTATCTCAAACAGTCCTTTAATTGTGACACCGATTTTTTGTCCTGTACAATTTTCACATGGGGAAAGTTGTATTTTATCTCCAATTTTCCAATCGTTTTGTGCCGCTAAATTTCTGCTGACTAATGCTGCATATGTATCATCTGCTGTTATATGTCTGCCATCTGACAATTTTAACCGCTCCCTTTGAAAGTCCGTAGAATACAAACTGCTTGTATCAGCTTCAACTGATATGAAGTGCATTGCAATAGGGTCATCTTGATATTTACCATTATAGTCAACAAGACTTATATTTTCTTGTATTTGTACATTGTCTTTGATAACAGCATTATAAGCGCCAATCTTTTGCGTCCTTTGTATTATGTCTATAATTTTCTCATTTAATGGCTCACCTATATAATTAATAACGATTTGCCCGTCCACTTCACTTAATTTTACATTTTCTGCGTTATTCATATCTGGAGCAATACGAAAGGGGCTCCGCTTAGGCTTTCTCTCGTTTGTGTAATAGCTAAATTTATTACGCTGCATAGCAGCAATCCAGTAACACTAAAAGAGGACAGTAAAAAAATTGTAATACATAAAAGAAGTGATTTTCGTTTTTTGCGGCGTACATATAAATATGCCCGTTTCCATAACTGCATCTTAAAACACCTGCTTTCTGTTGTTCTTTGAATATTTTTCTTCTATTTATTCCTGCAAGCAACAAGCCAAGCTGACATACTAGCATATCCATTTGGCAAATGCTGCAAGAGTCAAAGACTCCAAAACTTGCTATGGGACTTTGATTCACACAACAATAAAAGGATAGCATTTATATGTTTCATCAATGTGGAATACATATTTCACTCATGTTTCATCTATTTGTTTTTATAAAATTCTCAAAGCAGTTCCTATAATCAGGACCACCAGCTAAGCTGGTGGTTTGCTCTGCGGCTATAAGCCTGTGAT
>CAJUTV010000019.1 GCA_910589305.1 uncultured Lachnospira sp.
CCTTGCCAATAAAGGATATACCTCGGCGGATATTCTGGAGCAATGCAGGAAATTGGACGAAGCAGGCATTGAATACTACTTTGTTTATATGACAGGGCTTGCCGGAAAAGGCGGCGGATACCAAAATGCAAGGAATAGTGCAAAACTGTTCAGTCAGCTTAATCCGTATTTTATTTCCGTGGACTCTCTCACGCTTTTTCCAGACACAGAGCTTTACCAGATGGCACAGCAGGGCTTGTTTGTACCTGCCGAAGAAAAAGAGCGTATCCGTGAATTGCAAATCCTAATCAATAACCTAAATATACGCACACACCTGTTTGCGAACACGGTATCTAATTTCACGCCCGTAACGGCGTATCTTCCCTATGACCGTGAAAAGGTAACAAACGAACTGCAATTTGTTTTAGATAACACAGACGAAAGGGAGATGCAGGAATATAGAAATAATTTGAAGTCTTTGGGATAAGGCTTGTATTTTAAGTTATAGCCCACCAAATAAAAAAAACAGCGTTTTGGTGGGCTGTATCTTCACGCCCAAACGAAAATAGTTTAACCCTCCAGACCTGTTTGAGTTTGGAGGGATTTTTTTGCTTGCAAGTAGCAGCTTCTACTTACATATACCATACCGAGGATGGGCGGATAACCTGTTAAAAAAATCCTCGCCACCGCAAGGGGGCTTTGTACCTCAAAAGTAGAAGCCAAATCTCTACATAATAGAAATAAACTCTCCTTAAACCGTAAAGGTATGACAGCCTTTGCTGTCGCCAGATAAGGATACTTTTATGTAGGATGCAGTGCAGCTTCCTTTAAAGGGCTGCGCCGTATCCGTTTGTTACGCCACAAATTTGAAGTCCTGCGGGTTGTTCTGTATTTCTTCCATCGTGGCAAGAATTTCTTTTTCGGTGGGAATATCTATCATACCCACCGCCGTAAAATAAATGTCTACCTTCACATGGCTGTGACCGCTGGATTTGTCGCTGTTGTGGACTTCGATACGCTCAATCAGCGAATTGACAAGCGTAGGGGTAAGTTCCTTAATGTCGGTCATTTCCCGCAAAGTGCGTAAGACAAGCCTTAAATCCATTACCCGCTGTTCGGCGTTCTGCAAGGTCTGGCGGTTTTCTTCCACTTCCTGCGTCAATGCTTTCTGCTCCTTTTCATAGCTTTGGAGCATTTTAGCAAACCGTTCATCAGAGAGGATGCCGCCTGCGTTCTGTTCAAACACCTTTTCAATTAGCCTGTCGATTTCCGCTATCCGCTTTGTGCCGTTCTCAACCGCCTGTTGAAGCTGTTGGTATTCTTTCTGCCGCATGGCGTTGTTTTTCTTTGACAACAGATACAGGAATTGGCTTTTTTCGGGAAATTAGCAGGAAAGGCATTTTGATTAGCAAACTCGGCAAAAATCCTGCTAATCATTAGCAAGCCAAAGCAGGCTAACCGATGAATGAAAAAATCAAAATTCGACTTTTCTCTGGTGCGTCTGATTAGCAAGATGGGCTTCTGCTAATCGCACTTTGCTATCTGTCGGATTTCTCTCGGAAAATAAGAAACGCCGAAAACCTTGATTTTACAGGACTTTCGGCGGGGTTTTTGGCGTTCCCGAGGTGACTCGAACACCCGACCTACCGCTTAGGAGGCGGTCGCTCTATCCAACTGAGCTACGGAAACATTTATAAAAACTATGAAATTGTGGGACTTGCAACATTCCCCTTTCCCTCCCAAGGCGAGCGTTGGAACACTTTCTTAGGAGGCGGTCGCTCTATCCTGCTGAGCTATAGCGACATTGAAACAATCTATAAAATATTATCTTATAAGCTATCAACAAACTTAATAATACCACACTATTATTTTTAGGTCAAACTATAATTCAAATTTTTCAATTGCAGCTTTAAGATTATTAGCAATCTCATCTAATTCAATTGTACATTGATTGAGATTTTGCATCGTTGCATTTACTTCCTGTGCAGAAGCTGTAACTTGCTGTGAAGCTGCTGCTGTTCCTGTAGAAATCGATGCAATTTCTTCCATCTTATCCACCACTGCAACCCTATTATTATCCATCATAACATTCAGCTTTTCTATATTTTCTAATCCTTCTTTTAAAGCATTAACAGCATTAGAAATTGAATTAAATAATTCTTTCGCTTTTTCAATGGATTTGTTTTGGTCTTCAATAATAATATTTGTATCATCAAGCGTCTTTCCAACTAAATTTGATTTTTCGCCAATTTCATTAATGATTACTTTAATTTCATCGGTAGAAGCTTGTGACTGTTCTGCAAGTTTTCTAATTTCATCTGCAACTACTGCAAATCCTTTTCCGCTGTCACCTGCTCTGGCTGCCTCAATACTAGCATTTAATGAAAGAAGATTTGTCTGCTCTGTAATTTCTGTAATTGCATTGGATATAAAATCAATTTTATTAATGCTCTCTATCATCTCAGCCATAACATCTTTGGATATTTTTGAATTTTTAATAGACTGTTGTGCTTTTTGTATCAAATCATCTGCAATTCCAATTCCTTTATTGCTAAGTTTTTGAGTTTCAACAGACATATCACTAATATTTCCAACATATGTCTTTGTTTCATGGAGTTTTTCTGCAAGATTTTCCACTTCAATCTTTGCTTTTGCAGTACTTTCAGCTTGCCCTACGGTGCCAATAGAAACACTTTGAATCGCCTCTGATACCTGATTAACCGTTTCTGTTGTCGTAGTACTAATATCGTATATATTCTCTGATGCTTTTATAATAACTCCTGACTTTTCTTCAACATCTTTTATCAAAACGGAAATATTATCAACCATTGTATTATAATTGTTTTCCAACGAACCAAATTCATCTTTCCTCTTGACTTGGATTCGATTTGTAAGGTTGCCGCCTGCTAATTTTTGCATCACAATATTAATTTTATTAATTTCTTTTGTAAATGAAAGCGATACGCAAATAGCAATAATAATACCTATAATTAATGAGATAATACCCGTTCTTGCTGTTGCAAAATTAATTTGGGAAATCACTGCTGATGTTTCATTTTGACTTACAATACCTATAAGAGTCCAGCCTGTTATTTCATCTTTTGCTGTAACAATATTTAATTCCTCACCTTTCACTTTCTCTGAAAAAGAATCAATATTATAGATTTCTTCTTGTGATTTACTGCTTAATTCATTCCAGAAATTCATTGTCGCAACCGATGTGCCATCAATATATGTATTTTTATCATTATTGACAAGTATATCACCATTTTCATCAACTAATAAAACATATCCTGTATTAAGAAGACTAATATTTTGTACATACGCCGTCAATTCAGAAAAGTCAATATCCATTCCAACACAGCCATAATTTTCACCATCTGAAAATTTGATTTCTTGACAAACTGTAAAAATTGTTGCTCCTGTTTCAGCATCCTTATATGGTTTTGAAAAATATGCAAATATGGAACTTCTTGCTGGCAAGCCTTTGCAATTGATATACCATTCCTGTGCTGTATCATTGGCATTTGTCACAGCTGATTTTTTATTAGAAGTCTTATTTGTAGCTTCATCTCTTACAACCCAACCTACAATTTTATGACCTGTTTTGGTAGTATAAAATGCTCTGGCAGAACCATTTGTAACTTTAACTGATGCAATTAAAGAGTCTTGAACAGCAGCAATATTAGTTTCTAAAACCCCTTGGTCTTCAAGATGTTTTACTTCATTTTTTCTTGTCAACAAATCCACAGGTTGACTTAATGTTTTAAGATATGTTACAAAACCTTTCTTAGTCTCTTGCAATGTCTGTTTACTTGTAAGCTTCATATTATCATTTTGTGTCATTTCTGTAGTTCTTACAACATCAATTGAAATAAGAGCTATAGGCAAACTAATAGCAATTATAAAATACAATATTAATTTTACTCGAATCCCACTTAATTTTTTTTTCATCTTCCCCCCATTTCTACGCTGCCTCTTATATAAAGAATGAAACATTCTTATAAATTTGTGACAAGCAGCATACAGACACAAATATTGTAATTAATAATTTTAACTTATGACACTAAAATTCTTGTAAAATGTACATTCCATTATTTTCAAGCCCCCTATATTAATAATTATAATAATGGAAATTTAACCGTTCCTTGAAGCCAAATTTGCCCTTTAAAACGCCTCCCTACTTTTGGTTCACCTAACAATGACAGTGCATTAATTGCCATTGAAACTATCATATTATTACATTCTAATGCCATAATATAAATTTTTTCTCCCGTATAAATATTTTCATCACTTTTCAAATCAAGAATTTCGCCTACTACTGAATATTGGTCACACTCTACTCCACATGGCATAAACGTTGTTTCTACAATAGAAAATACATCTTCTGATAAAATTCTATGAGAAATTCTTGTATACATATCAATATCCTCAATCGTAAGACTTTCTATAGCTTCTTCATCACCTTCTTTTGCAGCTGCAATTAATTGACTTCTCTTTCGTTGTTCCTCCATGTTTTTTTTAGAACTTATTTTATTTTTCTTTATTGGAAGTAGTATCATTCCACTTAGCGACAATGCAGATAAATATATAGTACAGCCTTTAATTGGATTTCTTGCTATTAAATTTTTTCTATCTGGATTAAACATGTCTTTCTTAAATCCTTTTTGTGTAACTATAAAATCCATATAATCCATAATATTTTGCAAAAAGAAAATTAAAGTCACTCCCATTTTTGTCTCATCACATACAACAGAATACGACTCTTTATCTACATGTCTTTCAATAATAATCTCATCATTACATGTTATAGTATTTCCTATCGTAAAAGGATAATAATATTCATATATAAATTTTTTTCCCTCAAATCTACCAAATATATATATACCTGTTAATGAACTAACTCTTACAACAGCAATCCCTCGATTTAACACTTTATTTTTCACAATTAAATCATCTTCAATACACTGTTTTACTGCCGCGTTAATAAATTTTTTTTCTTGTTTTGAATCTATGCTAGAAAATCCAATTGCACTAAGGTATAGATTCATAATCATCCTTTCTTTTTATATTTATAAAAATTATATTATAAAGTATCTACAATAAATACTGTTAATACCTTTAATAAATCCAACTCTTTTGGTTCTTCATAAGGTGAACCATCTGAGTGAATGCAGATTCTAATAACTGGTCTATCAATTGCCTCTTTATTTTGGCGAACAACAACACCTCTTTCACCATCATTAGTAATAACTTCCGTTCCTACTGGATAAGCAGCCACCGTATCTAAAAACTTATTTGCTATTGTAGAATCATATCGAATACCTTTATTTACTCTAATATATTCGATTGCTTCATATATCTTCATTTTTTTATTGCCAATTCCACTTATCAAACTATCAAAATCATCACAAAGTGAAACAAGCTTAACTTCTTGTTTTAATTTACTGCCTTTTTGTTTAAATGGAAAACCATTCCCATCAATTTGTTCATGGTGTAAAAGAATAATCTCTTTAACAACATCTGCAAGCCATTCTTCCTCTTGAATTGAACTATATCCATATATGGTGTGTTTTTTATATTCAAGAGCATCCTCTGGAACCATCTCGCCAACTTCAATATCTATGTATGGGGCTTGTATATATTTAAGCCCAATATCATGCAAGATAGCCCCTTTTGATATATTTCTTATCTGACGTTCATTCATTTTTAAACGAAGTGCCATTATGGTTGATAATATACATACATTAATACAATGTGTATACATATCTGTACTGATATTTCTGATTTCTGTAATTGAATTAATTACTTTTGGTTCTGAAATCACATTTTTAATGATATTATCTGCTTCACTGCTTATCTTTTTTAATTCTTCATTATGTTTATAAATGTGTTTTTCCAATATGCTTTTCGTTATGTCTGTTGATTTTGCAAAAGTTTCTTCAATAGAAAAATGTTCTTGTGTTTCGTCACTTTTTGTTTGACATAAAGATGGCTCACAAAGTTTGACTTCTGTTGTTTCTTCATCTTCAAAATCACATTCATCTTTAACATATACTGAGGATAAATTATAACTTTTTAATTTTTCAATATACTCGTCTTTTAATACAGTATCCGATTGAATCAAAACATTGTTCGCCGGAGATAAGATTGGAACTGCTAATGTCTCGTCGCCTTTTAACTCATCAATTAATACTAACTTCATATGTCCCCAACACCTTTCCTATTCACTACAACTCCACAACAAGTAAACTTTATTTTGCTATAAGCTCAACCTTACCCCCCATATAAGGCTGAAGTGCTTTTGGTATTTTCACATTGCCATTTTCCATTAAGTTATTTTCTAAAAATGCAATTAACATTCTAGGTGGTGCAACAACGGTGTTATTTAATGTATGTGCAAAATATTTATTCTTATTTTCATCTTGTACCCTTATTTTTAGTCTTCTTGCCTGTGCATCCCCTAAATTAGAACAAGAACCGACTTCAAAATATTTCTTTTGACGTGGTGACCATGCCTCAACATCAATCGATTTAACCTTTAAATCAGCAAGGTCGCCTGTACAACATTCAAGTGTTCTTACAGGTATATCTAATGAACAGAATAAATCAACTGTATTTTGCCATAATTTTTCAAACCATACCATTGATTCCTCTGGCTTGCACACAACTATCATTTCCTGTTTTTCAAACTGATGAATCCTATATACGCCTCTTTCCTCAATACCATGCGCCCCTTTTTCTTTTCTAAAACATGGAGAATAACTTGTAAGTGTCTTAGGAAGTTCTTTTTCTGGTATAATTGTATTGATAAATTTACCGATCATTGAATG
This sequence comes from uncultured Lachnospira sp., assembly GCA_910589305.1. Lineage (GTDB taxonomy): Bacteria > Bacillota > Clostridia > Lachnospirales > Lachnospiraceae > Lachnospira. The sequence continues at coordinate 6,813 of CAJUTV010000019.1, forward strand.
TTCACTTGTTCCAATCAGATATAAATCTTCACCTTCAATTTTATACATCATGGCGTCCATTTCCTCAAAACTCATCACGCCTGTTACAACATCACTTCTAATCATAAATGGAGGAATACAATACATAAACCCTCTATCAATCATAAAATCTCTTGCATAGGTAATAACAGCTGAATGAAGTCTTGCAATATCTCCCATAAGATAATAAAAACCATTGCCTGCAACTCTTCCAGCAGCATCAAGGTCTATGCCATCAAATCTAGCCATAATATCCGTATGGTATGGTATCTCAAAATCTGGTACTATAGGTTCTCCATATCGTTGTACTTCTACATTCTCACTGTCATCTTTTCCCACAGGTACACTAGCATCAACGATATTTGGAATCTTCATCATAATTTCAGTAATTTTCGTATTAAGTTCCGATTCTTGTTTTTCTAATTCTGCCAATCTTCCAGCAAAATCATTAACTTGTGTCTTTATTTTTTCTGCTTCTTCTTTTTTGCCTTGTCCCATTAAAGCTCCAATTTGCTTAGATAACTTATTTCTATTACTTCTAAGCTCATCTGCTTCTGTCTGAACGGCTCTTGCCTTCGCATCAAGTTCAATTACTTCATCAACCAAAGGAAGTTTATACTCTTGAAATTTTTTCTTTATATTTTCTTTTACTATATCAGGATATGACCTTAAAAATTTTAAATCAATCACTTTAATACCACGCCTTTCTACTTATCTATACATGAACCAAAGCCACAAATGTATCTTGCTTTATATAATTTATTATGCTACTTTTTCTGGATATTTTCCATATTTTTATCAATATTTTAATCAACTTTTACATCTTCTGAAAGCATTTTATTTATTTTAGGACTCAAATCTACACTTCCAGATTTTCCTGCCACTGCTTCCTTCAATGCCTGTTGTTCTTCTTTACCCAATTCTATAAAAGATTCTCCATTTACAATTTCTTTAATATACGCAAAACAGCCATCATTACTGTGCATAACATTTACAAGAAAACCATTATCCATCTTATCAAGCATACACAATGCAAAGCTAAGTTTTCCACCCATTTCATGAAAAGCATCATACTTTATCATTCCCACTTTGCAATACGTAAATTGTAGTTTCTCATAAATATCTTTTATTGCTTTGGAATTATTTTCTGTTGAACTTTTAATTGCTTTTACATCTTTAATATTTTCTTTTATTATATTTTCTATGGACTTCCCATCTGAACCTATCATAAATGACTCATATTTCTTTTTTATTTTGGAAGTTTTAACTATAAATACGATTAATAATATAATAACTGTTAAAAGAATTGCTGTTAAACCAATTACAATATAAGATGCTTCAATTGAAAAAGCACCAAAAAAATCAATCATTTGTTTTCCTGCTACTCAAAATATGGACAAATATTTGTCTAGCAGCTTTCTCCTTTCCTTTTTTAATAAACTTTTTCTAAATCTTCGTATTTTCTCGACAGATTGTATTGCATTTTTTAATCTAATTTTTTTAGCAAATCATATATTCTTTCTAATTCTTCCTGTGAATAATAGCTAATCTCTATTTTTCCTTTATTGTTATCTTTATTTTTTATAGTAACATGTGTCGCTAATAATTTTGACATATTTTCTTCAAAATCTCTATACACAAAATCATTCTCTGGTTTCTTTAAAACTTTATTTGGCTTTTCTAACTCTCGCATCAATTTTTCTACTTCTCGAACACTTAAATTTTCATCAAAAATTTTCTGTGCAATCATAAACTGTTTATCTTTATCTTCCACACTGATAATCGTTCTTGCATGTCCATTGCTAAGCTTTCCTTCCATTACCATCTCTTGAACACGTTTATCCAGCTTTAAAAGTCTTAATGAATTAGTAATAGTAGCTCTTGATTTTGATACTTTTTCAGCAATTTCATCTTGTTTTAATTTATAATCTTTAATCAACCTTTGATATGCTTGTGCCTCTTCAATAGGATTAAGGTCTTCTCGCTGAATGTTCTCTATCAAAGCAATTTCCATTATTTCTTGGTCTGAATAATCCTTAATCACTACAGGAACTTCTTTTACTCCTGCTAACTTAGCAGCTCTCCATCTTCTTTCTCCTGCTATAATTTCATAATAATCTTCTTTTTTTTGTACAAGTAATGGCTGCAAAACGCCATATTGTTTAATTGATTCTGACAATTCAATAAGAGCATCTTCATCAAACATTTTTCGAGGCTGCTCTTTATTTGGTTCTATCTGAGATAAACGTACTTTTATTTCTGCCGGTTCTTTTACTACTATTTCTTTTACGATTACTTCGCTCTTCTCATCATCTTCTGGTATTAATGCACTAAGTCCTCTGCCTAATCCCTTACCAAGACCTTTACTAGTAGATTTCTTACTTTGAGCCATATTTTCCTCCAAATATATATATATTTGTCAATGTTCATATATTATAAATATGTAATTATCGAATTAGACTTTTATGCTAATTTGCTATTTAACTCTTAAAAGTCTTTAATTTTTCAATTTATCATCAATATATACTATATATAATGTATGTCTATTATTTTTTTTTCATTACTTCCTGTGCAAGCAATCTATAGCTTTCTGCACCTGATGATTTACTATCATATAAATTAATCGGTTTTCCATGACTTGGTGCTTCTGCTAATCTTATATTTCTTGGAATAATTGTTTTATAAATATTTTGTTTAAGATTATCCTTAACATTTTCTACTACTTGTAATGATAAATTTGTTCTTGAATCAAACATCGTAAACACAACGCCTTCTAATTCCAAAGAAGGATTTAATTTTTTCTTTACAAGGTTAATTGTCTGTATCAATTGAGTTAATCCTTCCAGTGCATAATATTCGCACTGAATTGGAACAAGAACTGTATCCGATGCCGTCATTGCATTTACAGTCAACATGCTCAATGATGGCGGACAATCCAATATTATATAGTTGTAATTTTTCTTAACTTTATCTATTGCTTTCTTTAAACAGTACTCTCTATTCTCAACATCTATTAAATCAATTTCTGCTCCTGCAAGATTAACATTTGCTGGAATCAAGTCTAAATTATCTATCACATTTTTTCTAATGGCTTCAATAATACCAACTTCACTTAAAATAACATCATATATTGTTGTTTTTGCTTTATTCTTATCTATTCCAAAACCACTTGATGTATTTCCTTGTGGGTCTATATCAATAACTAAAACTTTTTGTCCTTCCTCTGCTAAACATGCTGAGAGATTTATAGCTGTTGTTGTTTTTCCAACACCACCTTTTTGATTAGCTATTGCTATCGTTCTCCCCATTCGCTTTTTCTACCTCCCTATATTAACTAAATTTATATACATTAAAAATTAACTGCATATATCTAATATTTATCTGTATTATAACATCTATGAAAATATATATCCATATATTTCTTGACTTTTTATGTTTCACGTGAAACATTTTTTATTGATTTAATTTTTCATAAATCTTTAACTATCATCTACAGCATTACAGTATAGTTTTGATATTTACCCCTGACCATATACAAAATTATGATATTATAACCACTGCATAGCTGAGTTATTATTCTCACTATATATTAAATTATGTTATTATAACCATGCCAAAACTAAGTTATGTAAATTCACTTTGTCAACTCTTAATTTTCTACTTTGTATTAAATTATAAGTAATAGCCATAACAAAACTATAATATATATTTAACTATATATATTTCCGCCATACAACTATATTGATAATTTTAAAAAATATGGGAGGTCTTTTTGAAATTACACTTAAAAAATTCACAAAAAAGATTATAAGAATATTATACAAATTTGTAATCACTGGTATACACTTTAACTGGTATTTAGATAATTCACTTTTAGTTAAGCGGATATTCGCAATCCGCTACGCTACTTGCTCGGGTGTTTGACACCCTAACCTCATAGCTACTATCGTAACGCAAGTCCCCACCCACCCCCACTTATGCCTTTGCAGCATCGAAGTGGAGGACTTCCTTGATGCGGTTAAATTATTTATTTTTCTACAATATCTAATAAAAACATCTAAATTTTACAATTATCTATTAAATAAAATCATTAAAAGGAGAAAATATGAATCGGAATCAATTAAAATATCTAGTTATTATAGCAATGCTAATAGACCATATTGCATGGGTTTTTATTCCAATGGCTTCTGTGCTAGGACAAATTATGCACTTTATTGGACGATTGACAGCTCCCACTATGGCATATTTTATATCTGAAGGATATTACTATACCCATAACATTAAAAAATATGCTCTTCGCTTAGGTGTATTTGCAATTATCTCTTGGATTCCTTTTGTATATTTTGAATTTGGAACATTGCCAATTTATTATATTAATGGACATTTATTTATCCATTCAACAGTTGGTGTTATCTATACTCTTTTTCTAGGTCTTATGGCAATTTGGTTGTGGGATAAAGGAATATGTCCTAAATGGTGCAAGATATTAGGAATTATTGGTTTATGTATTATATCTGTTATTGGAGATTGGGCATTTTTTAATGTATTATGGTGTCTTTTCTTCTACATATATCGAGATAAACCAAAACAAAAATGGATTGCTTACTCAATAGTTGGACTTGTATGCTGTGCCCCTATTCTTTTTACTGATATCTGGTGGACTTACTTATTTATGACTGGAATTTTTATGGTACCTATTTTAATCCAATTTTTTTACAATGGGCAATCGGGTTCACAAAATAATATAAATAAATGGTTTTTCTATCTATTTTATCCTATCCACTTACTTATATTAGGAATATTCCAATGGATAATAATATAAAAAATAAATCCTTTCACAAGATAAATAAGATTGAACTAGCAACTTATGCTTATATATTCGTTAGTAAAAAATTTGGTTCTTTTTGCAAAGATAGAAATTTTGACAATAAAAAATATACATACTAGATAGACTTATTTTAAACAGTGCATAAAATTTAAAAATGTTTCGCGCCAATGTTTCACGTGAAACATTTTTAAATTTCTGCAATTCCATGTTTAATTGCATAAACTGCTGCTTGTGTTCTATCTGTAACTTTTATCTTCTTAAAAATATTGGAGATATGATTTTTAACAGTACGTTCACTAATTCCAAGCGCACTTGCAATTTCTTTATTCAACATACCTTTAGACACAAACTGTAATATTTGTATTTCTCTTTTTGTTAAATCATCTACATTTTCTTTTAAAATTTCATTTTTAACCATCCTATGATTAAATTGTGGTAAAATATCAGGATGAATATAAATATTATCATTAAAAGCTTCTTTAATAGCATCCATAAATTCTTTAAAACTTTTATTGATATTAATATCACCGTCGCCCCCATTATTAACAAGTTTTATCAAATAATCAATATCAACATTATACGAATACGTTAAAATCTTAATATAATTATATCTTGACTTAAAAGAAGATATAAAATGAATCACCTTTTCTTTTGATGAAATATCTGAATTAATTAATAACATATCTGGCATATAATCCATTAACAAATGCTCGTCTATATCAATAAAATTAAAAGTTTGTACAACTTTATATAAATCTATATGATAAAATAATGTTTTTAGTCCACTCATTATAATCTCATTCTCATCTATTAATACAATTTTCTTTTGCATAACTTTTCTCCATAAAAACTTTATTTTAATTTTTATAATGCACCATTATATAAATTTTAACAAATTTAATATCTTGTACCATATACTTTAAACTTTTTATGTAATAATCCTCTTCTTAAATAATAAAAACAAACAATAACTCAAATAAATATTTGCAGTCTGCTTTGCTACTTACTCATAAGTTCATTACTGCTTTGTAGCATTTAAACAGGCAAGTTAAAGACCTCTCTAAAAAAATCAAAATGGAAAATCCAACTTTATTAAAATATTATTTTCATTTTCAATTATAATCAACTTTACCTTTAAATTTAAAACATGAATTATTATTTTTAAATTATCATATTCACTACTATATAATTCTAATAAATCATCTAATATAAATACTATCATAGAAGTTAAATGATTGGTAATTATAGAGTCTTCCCCTGAAAAAGAACTTGATATCGTATTAGAATCTGTAATATATTGGTCAATCATGGCAGAAACTAAATCAAATAATCCTTTTCGTAAAACTAATTGTTTTTGCTTTCTATGATTACCTACTACATTTGAAGATTTATCATTATTTTTTAATAATGATTTCATATTATCACACAGTTGATTTAATTCAACGAATGCTCTGTTTGTATCTGTAGATATAAAACTTGCTATAAAAGATAACTTATTTTTAATAATATCAATCATTGAATAATCAATAATATATTTATTGCTAATCCATTCTTTTATATTATTTAATTCTTCAATTTTTTTATTATTAAAATCCAATTTATTATTTAATGCAATTAATTGTTCTTCTAGTTGTTTTTTCGTTTCAGACAATTTTGCTGATTCCAAATCATCAAAATCATTATTAAATCCTAAAAATAATTTTTCTCCTGAATTTTTGCTTAAGTTAAAATCTTTAATTCTAATCTCAAACTGTTCAATATCTAATTTAATGGAACGAATATTGTTTAAAATTATATTTTTATTTTCAATATATCGTTTTAGTTCCATATCTAAATACCTAACATATTCATCCATATCCATATACCTCAAAATAACTAAAAAGACAATTATATAATCCCTAATTGTAATTATATATGAAAGTTTAAATAATGAAAACAATAAATTCTCTTAAAAAGCAAAAAATTTATAATAATACATCATTTTTATATAAATTCTAATTTTACACTTCATACTAGAAAAATTAGAATTTGTATATTATAATAAATATGGTAAAGAATGATTTGTGTCTATGCGTTGCTTGACACAAAAATTACAAATAACTAATAACTTTTAAGCAAAAATTCTTTGCACAAAAAGCAACGCAGAAATGGAGATTTATATGAAAACTTTAAAAAAGTTATCTCTTACATTAGCAGCTAGTGTATCTACACTAGCCGGAATACATATGCTTAATTCATATATTGCAAAAAATTCAATAAAAAACAACATTACAAATTTATCAAATCATTTTTATGAAACCAAATTTGGAAAAATTTCATTTTATGAAGCAGGAACAGGCACCCCTATTATACTTTTACATAATTTATCGTCCTATTCAAGTTCTTTTGAATGGAAAAAAATCATTCCAGCATTAAGCAAAACACATAAAGTTTATGCAATTGATATGCTGGGTTGTGGTTATTCCGATAAGCCTAATATCACTTACACAACATTTATGTATGTACAAATACTTGAAAATTTTATTAACGATATTATAAAAGAAAAAACAGATATTGTGGCATCTGGATTATCTTCATCTATTGCAATTATGGCTTGTCGCTACAATCCAAACATCATCAATAATATAATACTTATCAATCCTATTGAGGTAAAAAAAGCAACTCTAATTCCTGATAAAAACAGCATTATTAGAAAAAAAATGATTCATCTTCCAATCTTGGGAACTTTATTATATAATATATGTACAAGCCAATATCACATCAAAAAATATCTAATGGCACATGGTAATTATACCAATTTTAAAACATTAGAATTACTTACTCAGATACGACATGAAACAGCACATTTATCAGGATATGCTTCCAAATATATTTATATGTGCATTGATGGATACTACACTACGGCTTCTATAGATAAAGCAATTCAAAAACTAAATAATATTCATATTATTATAGGAGAACAGCTTAAAAATGCTAATGATATTATATCACAATATTGTTCAATAAATGATAATATTTCGGTTACTGCTATAAAAAATAGTGCTGTATACCCAGAAATTGAAAATTCTTTATCTGTTGTAAAAACTATAAGAAAAATTTGCAACTAATAATCGTTAAAAATTTATTTGTAAATAGTTATGTTGTACAAACACAAAAATATTATAAAATGTAACTATTTTTTGCACTAAAAAATTCCCATAAAGATGGAGCAAAACAAGTTTATATTTGCGCGTTGCTTGATACAAACTTGTAAAAACTTTTAATTTTTTGTGCATAAAGCAGCGCAGAAATGAGGAAAATAATGAAAAACAAATATGAAGGAACACAAACGGAAGAAAATTTAAAAGCAGCATTTTCTGGAGAATCAGAAGCACGTAACAAATATACATACTTTGCATCAGTAGCAAAAAAAGAAGGATATGAACAAATTTCATCTTTGTTTTTAAAAACGGCAGACAATGAAAAAGAACATGCAAAAATGTGGTTTAAAGAATTAAATGGAATTGGCAATACAAAGGAAAACCTTGAATCTGCTGCATCTGGAGAAAATTATGAGTGGACAGACATGTATGAAAATTTTGCAAAAACAGCAGAGGAAGAAGGTTTCCCGGAATTAGCACAAAAATTCCGACTGGTTGCCGCTATTGAAAAGCATCACGAAGAACGATATCGTGCGCTTCTTCATAATATTGAAATGTGTGAAGTATTTGCAAAAAGTGAAGTAAAAGTTTGGGAATGCCGCAATTGCGGACATATTGTAGTCGGTACAAATGCTCCTGAAGTTTGCCCTACTTGCAATCATCCACAAAGCTACTTTGAAGTACATGCCCAAAATTATTAAAATAAAATAATGGTCAAAGGATATTAGCAATTCGCTTTGATGCTTGCTTATAACCTTATACTTTTTTTAATATTTTGCAACACTACTTTTTAAGAAAAAAAGAATCTGGGATTGTTTAAAATACAAATTTTATATCAGATATAATATTATCTAAATAAATAATACCTATATCTAATGTTAAAATGTATTGCAACAATCCCAGTTTTTTATTATTTTAAATATATAATTTTAAGTCAATCAACCTTTTTTCACATATTTTCTTATTCTTCTACAGAATCTTGTTCTTCATCTTCAAATCCTTCAGCATCACTATTGCCATCAATTGGTTTTTTTCTTACTTTAGCCATCGATGCGACTGTAACACCATCATCCAGATTAATTAATTTTACGCCTGATGTAATTCTGCCAAGCGTAGTGATATCAGAACATTTAATCTGAATAATAATGCCTTCTGTAGTGATAAGCATAATTTCTCTTGAATCATCAACTGCTTTTACACCTATAACATTGCCACTCTTGTCATTTATCTTATAACACTTTACACCCTTACCGCCTCTGTGCTGAACATCAAACTCTTCAATACTTGTTCTTTTTCCAAGACCATTTTCAGATACAATCAATAATGAATTTCCTTGAACATTAAGCTGCATACCTACAATCTCATCCTCATCAAGCAAATTCATGCCAATAACACCCATAGCACTTCTGCCTGTAGCTCTTACTTCTGTTTCCTTAAATCGTATACATTGTCCTAATTTCGTAACAAGAATAATATCGCAGGAACTATCTGTAAGTTTCACTTCTATAAGTTCGTCATTATCTCTTAAATTAATTGCCTGAATACCAGTCTTTCTAATATTTGCAAACTCTTTAACTGGTGTTTTCTTAACAATGCCCTTTTTGGTTGTCATAAATAAATTATCTTTATCTTGCAGCATTTTAACAACTATTGGTATCACAGCAGTAATTTGTTCACCAGGCTGAAGCTGCAATAAATTAATAATGGCAGTTCCTCTTGACGTTCTGCTTGCTTCAGGAATTTCATAAGCTTTTAATTTATATGCTCTTCCTGCATTGGTAAAAAAGGTTAATACATGATGCGATGTAGTCATAAACAAATCTTCAATATAGTCATTTTCAAGAGTCTGCATACCTTTAATTCCTTTTCCGCCTCTATTTTGGCTCTTGAAATTATCTGGCGTCATTCTCTTAATATACCCTACATTGGTCATGGCTATAATACATGGTTCGTCAGGAATCAAATCTTCCATTGATAAATCATATTCATCAAAACTAATAGATGTCCTTCTATCATCACCATATTTTTCAGCAATAACAGCTATCTCCTTTTTTATAACACCAAGCAAAAGTTTTTTGTCTGAAAGAATCGCCTTATATTCTGCTATTTTTGAAAGAAGTTCATTTAATTCATTTTGTAATTTTTCTCGCTCCAAACCTGTCAATGCACGCAAACGCATATCTACAATAGCTTGTGCCTGCGCATCACTTAATGAAAACCCTGCAATTAAATTTTCTTTGGCAATCTGTACATTTCTCGCCTCTCTTATAATAGCAATCACTCTGTCAATATTATCAAGAGCAATCATTAAACCTTGTAATATGTGCGCTCTTTCTTCAGCTCTATTTAAATCATACTTAATTCTTCTTGTAACAACTTCTTCTTGATGAAGTATATAATACTGAAGCATATCTAATAAATTTAGTATTTTAGGCTGATTATTTACAAGTGCAAGCATAATAACACCAAATGTATCTTGAAGCTGTGTATGTTTATATAATTGATTTAAAATGATATTTGGATTGACATCTCTTCTAAGCTCAATACAAATTCTCATTCCTTGTCTATCGGATTCATCTCTCAAATCTGTGATGCCATCAATTCTTTTATCCTTTATCAACTCAGCAATTTTTTCAATTAATCTTGCCTTATTAACCATATATGGCAGTTCCGTTACGACAATTCTACTTTTTCCATTTGCCATAGGTTCTATATCTGATATAGCACGAACCTTTATCTTGGCACGTCCTGTTCTGTAAGCTTCCTCAATAGCCATTTTACCTATAATTGTTCCTCCTGTTGGAAAATCAGGTCCTTTGACAATTTCAAGAATTTCCTCTATCGAAGTTGCTCTGTCTTCCTCAATTCTATTGTCTATTATCTTAACTACTGCACCGATAATTTCTCTTAAATTATGTGGCGGTATATTGGTTGCCATACCAACTGCAATACCAGAAGTACCATTTACCAAAAGATTTGGATACCTCGATGGAAGAACTGTAGGTTCCTTTTCTGTCTCATCAAAATTTGGAACAAAATCAACAGTGTTTTTACCAATATCCGCAGTCATCTCCATCGATATCTTACTTAACCTGGCCTCTGTATATCGCATTGCGGCTGCAGAATCACCATCTACGGAGCCAAAATTACCATGTCCATCAACAAGTGGATATCGGGTATTAAAATCTTGTGCTAATTTAACCAAAGCTTCATAGATTGACGAGTCCCCATGAGGGTGATATTTACCCATTGTATCACCCACAATACGGGCACATTTTCTATGCGGTTTATCAGGACCATTATTAAGTTCTATCATAGAATATAAAATTCTTCTTTGAACTGGTTTCAGACCATCTCGAACATCAGGAAGCGCTCTTGATGCAATAACACTCATGGCATAGTCAATATAATAACTCTCCATCGTTTTTTGCATGTCTACTTCATGTATTTGGTCAAAGATATGTTCATCCATTAATATCCTCTTTTCCTGTGCTACTATTTTCAGTTGACAAATTTTAAGAGCAGCACAATTATAAACTTGTAATTTTTATCCAACAAATATTATCAGCCATAAATTGACTTAACGCATATCACTTTGTTTATAGGAATCAAAATTTTTATATATCCAAATTTTTTACATATTTTGCATTTGCTTCAATAAATTCACGTCTAGGCTCTACTTTATCCCCCATAAGCGTTGAAAATGTAATATCAACTTCAGATAAATCATCATCATCCATATTTACTCTTTTCAAAATCCTTTTTTCAGGGTCCATTGTCGTCTCCCACAACTGGTCTGCATCCATCTCGCCAAGCCCTTTATATCGCTGAATTTTATTGCTTTGGTCTCTTCCTATCTGAGTCATAATATCTTTTAATTCTTCGTCGCTGTACGCATACCAAACTTTTTTATTTTTTTCTATCTTATACAGCGGAGGTGTTGCAAGATATACATGCCCCTGTTTAATTAATTCCGGCATAAACCGATAAAAAAAGGTTAATAACAATGTAGCTATATGGGCGCCGTCAACATCTGCATCGGTCATAATAATAATCTTATTATATCTTAATTTTTTAATGTCAAAATCTTCATGGATTCCCGTTCCAAACGCTGTTATCATTGCTTTAATTTCTGTATTGCCAAGAATTTTATCTAATCTTGCCTTCTCAACATTTAAAATTTTACCTCGAAGCGGTAAAATTGCTTGTGTTGCACGACTTCTTGCCGTCTTGGCAGAACCTCCAGCCGAATCTCCCTCAACAATATAAATCTCACAATTTTCAGGATTTTTATCTGAACAATCTGCCAATTTGCCTGGCAAAGCTGTATTTTCTAAAGCTGTTTTACGCCTTGTTAAATCTCTTGCTTTTCTGGCAGCATCTCTTGCTCTCTGTGCAAGAATAGACTTTTCACATATTGCTTTGGCAACAGAAGGATTTTGCTCAAAAAAGATTTCAAGCTGTTCACTTACAATACTATCAACAGCACCTCTCGCAACCGTATTGCCAAACTTTTCCTTTGTCTGTGCGTTAAATTGAGGGTCTTCAATTTTAATACTTACAATAGCAGCAAGACCTTCTCTTATATCTTCACCAGATAATGCCGTCTCGGATTCTTTTAATATTTTATTTTTCTTTGCATAATCATTAAATGTTTTTGTCAACGCATTTCTAAAACCTGTCAGATGCGTTCCACCATCAGGCGTTTTTATATTATTGACAAAAGAATCAATCACTTCATTAAATCCATCATTATGCTGAAATGCAACTTCGACCTGTACGCCATCTTTTGTGCCTTCACAATAAATAATTTGGCTATACAAAGGGTCTTTGCTTTTATTAAGATATGCTACAAATTCTTTTATTCCGCCCTCATAGTAAAATACACGCTCTTTATTTACTCCTTCTCGGTTGTCTACAAGCACTATTTTAAGACCTTTTGTAAGAAAGGCAATCTCTCTTAATCTATGTTTTAATGTATCAAACTCAAACATTTGCGTTTCTTGAAATATCTCTTTATCCGGCAAAAATGTTACTTTTGTTCCTGTATCTTTGCTATCACAATCGCCTATTGTTTTTAAAGGAAAACAAACTTTTCCTTTTTCATATTTTTGAATATATATATGCCCATCTCTCTTAACACAAACTTCCATCCATTCAGAAAGTGCATTAACTACGGAAGCGCCAACACCATGCAGACCACCAGATATTTTATATCCTCCGCCTCCAAACTTGCCGCCAGCATGAAGCATTGTATATACGACTTCTATACCCGGTTTGCCCGTTTTATGATTGATATCAACAGGAACCCCTCGTCCATTATCAGTCACAGTGATTGAATTATCGTTATTGATAATTACACTTATTTTATCACAAAAACCAGCTAACGCTTCGTCCACTGAATTATCAACTATCTCATAAACGAGATGATGAAGTCCTTTTGAACAAGTTGTGCCAATATACATTCCTGGTCTTTTTCTAACTGCATCAAGACCTTCATATATTTGTATTTGGTCTCCACCATACTGCTGTTCTTCCATCATTGTCTCCTCCCTTCAAGAAGATGATTGCTAATACTACCATTTATAACTTTGAATATCTTATTTACTGAAAGTCTGCTGCTTATAAACTCATCTAAACCTGTACATGTAACAATTGTCTGTATATCGCCAATACTGTCTAACAAAAAATTTTGTCTCTTGCTATCCAACTCAGATAATACATCATCTAACAACAATATTGGCGTATCATGAATAATATTTTTTACTAATTCAATTTCTGATAACTTTAACGATAGTGCAGCTGTTCTTTTTTGTCCTTGTGAACCATATATTTTGACATCTTTATTGTTTACTAAAAACATACAGTCATCTTTATGTGGTCCTACATTGGTACATTTATATTTTATATCTTTATCTCTTGATTTCAAAACTGCTTTTTCAAAATTTTCTATCGTCGTAAAAGGTTGATAAATAACATCAATGCTTTCAATGTTGCCTGTGAGTTTATAATGTATATTTTTAATTAATTGGTTAATTTTTTTAACAAATTCAATTCTTGTTTTAATAATTTCTTTTCCATAATTGACAAGCTGCATATCCCATATATCCAACGTATCTAACATATCTTTATTCATCGTTGTCAATTCTTTTAACAATTTATTTCTTTGAATAACCACTTTATTATAATTAATAAGATTACTCAAATAAATTTTATCAAGCTGACATAATTCCATATCCATAAATTTTCTTCGCTCTGAAGGTCCATTTTTTATAATATTTAAGTCCTCTGGTGAAAAAAATATAATATTCATTATGCCAAACAAATCAACTGCTTTTTTTATAGGGATGCCATTAACCGCAATTCCCTTTGCCTTATTCTTCTTTAAGTGCATATCAATTCTATAATTCATATCGTGTTTTAACACATGTACTTTGATATGTGCTTCTTCACTGTTGTACTGAAGAATATCTTTATCTTTGCCGCCTCTATGTGATTTAGAAGTTGCGCATACATATAAAGATTCTAATATATTGGTTTTTCCCTGTGCATTATCGCCGTAAATTATATTTACATTATTGTCAAATTCTATATTTAATTCATTATAATTTCTATAGTTTTTTAAATCTACGGACTTAATAACCACTGCAATCCTTCTTCCATATTGTATCATAACAATATATTATAATTATTATATATAATATTATTTTTCTATTTTTAACTGATTATTTTTAAACTCTACAATTTCACCGCCAACAAGCTTTTTTCCTCGCTGCGTTTCCACAGTCCCATTGACTTTTACTTCACCATTTTGAATGACAATTTTTGCTTCTACACCTGATGAGACAAACCCCGCTGCTTTTAAAGCTTGCCCAAGTTTTATGTAGTCATCATGTACTTGAATTGTTTGCATATGATTTCCTATCTTTATTTTATTTGTAAATATATACGTAAATATATAATTATATATATAATACTTTTTATATGTTAATTTTTTTTAGTAACTTCATTTACGCTGTAAAATTTACTGGAAGAATTAAATAAATATAATTGACATTTTTATCTCGAATAAAGCAAGGTGCTTTTGGATTGACAAGATAAATATCAACCATTTCATCATCAATTACTTTTAGCGCATCCATTAAAAATTTAGGATTAAATCCTATCATAATATCTTTGCCTTCTTTTTCAATATCAATATCTTCATTAAGTGAACCGTTGACAGAATTAACCTTTACTTCGAGTGAATTATTAATAATATTAATAATAATTGGTCGTTTATCCGATTCACTTATTAAAAGATTTGCTCTGTCAATAGAATCAATAAATTCTTTTTTATTAATTGTAATTTTTGTTTCATAATCATTTGATAACATTTGATTGATTCTAAAATATTCACCATCAATCAGCCTTGATACAATAATGGTATCGTCAAATTCAAATAAAATATGATTATTTGTAAAATATATATGAACCATTGATTCTGCATCAGCCGTCAAAATTTTGCTAATCTCACTTAATGTTTTTCCAGGAACGACTACTTTAACATCGTCAAATTCGCCTTCTAATGTAACATTTCTGATAGCAATTCGATGTCCATCTAACCCAACAAGCTTTAGTTTCCCTTCTTTAAACTCTAAAAGTTCACCAGTCATCATCTTATTGTTGTCATTAGGTGAAATAGAAAAGATGGTTTGATTAATGATTTCTTTTAACATAAATTGTGAAATGGTTATACTTTTATCCTTAACGATAGTAGGAAGGTAAGAAAAATCATCACCTGACCTTCCAGCGATATTAAACTTGCTCTTTTCACATGTTATTTTGGATGTATAGTTTTCATCGGTCTCTATGGTAATCTTGTTATCTGGAAGTTTTCTTACAATATCCGCAAAGAGTTTTGCTTCTATGGAAACTTTTCCCTTTTCTATAATATCGCCCTGTACACAGGTTTCTATACCTAATTCCATGTCATTTGATGTAAATTTAATAACATTTGTAGTAGCATCGATAAGGATACATTCTAATATGGACATGGTTGTTTTAGAAGGAACAGCTTTTAAAACAATATTAACAGCCTTTGTTAAGTTGCTTTTATCAAAAATTAGTTTCATGGTGGATAACTCCTTTCAATATGTTCCAGAATATGGAAAACATATATATATATATAATAATTAGTAGTAGTAGTAGTAGGGGCTGTGGATAAGTGGATAACCCTTTCAAACCCTTGATATTACTGGGCGCATCGCGTTGGATAACTCTGTTGAAAAGTCGGGGATAAGCTGTGGATATTTTATGGATAACTTTGTTAATATTTTTATAACAAGATGAAAATTATAGTTATCCACATTAATCCACAAGTTATCCACATAGTAATCCACAAATTGTCAACAACAGTTCAAAAATTATCCACATAGTATCCACAGCTTATCAACAAAAATTTGCAAGTTATCCACACAATATCCACAAGTTATCAACAAAATTATTGCTTAAAGTAGTTTATCAACATTGAAAAAACTTATAAAAGAGGATTGGTTCTTTTAATAAGGATTAATTTTTTTAATAAGGATATCAATTGTTGATTTTGTGTTTTCATCAGTCAGTACTTTTTTATTAATCTTTTCAATTCCGTGCATTACAGTTGAATGGTCTCTGTTGCCAAACGATTTGCCAAGCGACTGCATGGTTGCAGTAGTCATCTGATGACACAGATACATAGCAATCTGTCGTGGATAAACAATATTTGCAGTACGTTTTTGTGATAAAATATATTCTGGTCTGATATTAAAATGCTCAGAGACAATGTTGATAATTAATTCTGGTGTTATCTCTCTTCTAGTATCAGGGGAAATTAAATCTTTTAATGTTTCTTCAGCAAATTCAACAGTAATTGGAGTTGTTGAAAGCTTTGCAAACGCGGATAACTTTGTTAAGGCGCCCTCAAGTTCTCGTATGCTTGATTTAATATGAGTTGCTACATAATCCTTAACATCATAAGGGATATTGTATCCGCCAAGCTCCGCTTTTTTATTTAAAATTGCCATTTTTGTTTCATATGTAGGAATTTGTATGTCAACAGGAAGTCCCATTTCAAATCTTGTTCTTAAACGCTCGCTGAGTGTTTCCATTTCTTTTGGAGGACGGTCGGAAGATATAACAATTTGTTTACGGTCTTGATAAAGAGCATTAAATGTATGGAAAAATTCTTCTTGAGTAGACTCTTTTCCTATTATAAATTGTATATCATCAATCAATAATATATCAATATTGCGGTATTTTTCACGAAATTCTGAATTTTTTTGATTTTTTACGGAATCAATTAACTCATTAGTAAATGTTTCTGATGTAACATATAACACTTTAAGAGTAGGACTATTATTGATAATAAAATGAGCAATTGCTTGCATCAAGTGGGTTTTGCCTAGACCAACACCTCCATATATGAACAGAGGATTATACACTTCACCAGGTGTTTCTGCAACTGCAAGTGATGCTGCATGTGCCAGGTTATTATTGTTACCTATAACAAATGTATCAAATGTATAGTTTGGATTAAGATTTAGTGCATTGTTTGTTTTTAATGGAGGAACAGGCAATGTTTTTTCTTTTTTGTTATCTCGTATATCTTTTGAAGATATTAATATAACTTCATATTCTCGCTCCATTACTTCACATATAGTTACTTTGAGAGCAGTAAGGTATTTTTTTTCAACATAAGAAATACCAACAGAATTTTCTGATATAATTAATGTAATTTTATTGCCTTCTACTGAATATACTTTAATAGGTTTTATCCATGTCTTAAAAGATATGTCTTGAATATCATATAATTCTTTGAGCATCTCAAGAATGTAATCCCATTTTTGTTTTAATTCTTCCATAAATAAATCTCCATTCACATACTTCTATACATCATACAACAAATTAACTTTTTTTTCAAGTAAACTATAATAGAGCCTTTTATCTTAAAAATCGGAGGAATTACTTTATACTATTTTAGCAAAAAATTTTAAACCAAACAAGTGTTTGTTAAAAATTTAAGATAATAAACTAAATTTTGTGGAAATTTATAACAAAAAGTGATTAAATAGCAAAATTGTGGATAAGTTATCTAAAATATGGCAAATAAGTGGTAAATTTTGTAAAATAATGTAGAAAAAAAGTGATATTTTTATAGTTATCCACAATTTTTGCACATAATGTGGATAAAATTGTTGAATAATGTGAATGTTTTTACTTGACTTCACAGCTTGTTATTAATATAATAGCGAATGATGTTTTTGAATTTGATTAGAAATATATTCACACATATATAAATATGTGAAAAAAGGAGGTGCATATCAATGAAGATGACATTTCAACCAAAAAATAGACAGAGGTCAAAAGTTCATGGTTTTAGACAGAGAATGAGTACAAAGGGCGGAAGAAAAGTTATAGCTAGCAGAAGAGCTAAGGGTAGAAAAAGACTTTCAGCTTAAGAACTATAGCAGACAGGTGCTTGAGTATATTCTAGCATTTGTCTGTTTTTAATTTTAGAAGTAAATAATATATAGATGGTTTTTTGTTAATTGCTAATAAAAGAGTGTGAATACATTGAGAAATCAAAGATTTTTCAATCAATATTGGAAAGGCATGGTTATTGTATTGAAATATCAATATTTTGAAACATTAAAAAGCAATAATGATTTTAAAAAAGTGTATAACAATAAGAAATCATATGCAAATAAATTGTTAGTTATGTATATAAAAAAGAATGGAACGGATACGATACGATTGGGTGTATCTGTGAGTAAAAAAGTCGGGAATAGCATTGTCCGACACAGACTTGCAAGACTGATAAGAGAGTCCTTTCGACTAAATAGTAGAAATATAATAAGAGGTCTTGATGTTGTTGTAGTAGCAAGAGCAAGTCTGAAAGATTGCAGTTATAATGAAACTGATAGTGCTATGCTTCATTTGATGAAATTACATAAAATAATGAAAGAGGATTTATGAAAAGGATATTTCTTAAATTAATATGGTTTTATCAACATGCGATTTCCCCATATAAAGGAAGAAGTTATTGTAATTATTATCCGACTTGTTCCCAGTATGCAAAGGAAGCAATAGAAATGTATGGCTGTACAAAAGGTGGATTTATGGCTTTTAAAAGAATAATAAGATGTAATCCATTTGTTAAAGGAGGATACGACCCTGTGCCTATAAAAAAAGAGTTGCGAAGCAACTCTCACAAGTTCATAAAATGAACTTGTTGATAGGTTGAATTTGTCTATAAGATAAAAAAAGAGTTGCAAAGCAACTCTCACAAGTTTATAAAATAAACAAAGTTTATTATAAACTTGTATTTTCCTATGAAGTAAAAACAGGAAAACGTATTCTAAAATAAATGTAAAAAACGATATTGGAGGTAGCTTTTTGTATAATGCAGTTATCAATCCAATAGCTAAGGTTCTTGGATATATTTTGGATATATTATTCAGAGGTCTTGATGTTATTGGTATAGGCAATATTGCAATTGCAATTGTAATCTTTACTATAATAGTTAAACTTTGTATGATGCCGCTTACGTTTAAGCAGATGAAAATGACAAAGCTTAATTCACTTATTAGTCCAGAGATTAAAGAGATTCAGGCGAAATACAAAGGAAAAACAAGTGACCCAAATATGGCATCAAAGATGCAGGCTGAGACAAAGGCTGTATATGAAAAATATGGTGTGTCTCAAATGGGCGGCTGTATTCAGCTTCTTATTCAGTTTCCTATTCTTATGGCATTGTATGGGGTATTTCAAAGGATTCCAATTTATATTGAGTCTGTAAAGGTATATTTTATGGATTTTCTTGGACAAGGTACAGGCGGAATCATGGACCAGCCTAATTTTGATGGTATTATGAATGGAATCTATGAAAATAAAGTTAGTGTTGATTGGAACAATGTTGAAAGCACAATTGTTGCAATCAATTCATTTACTGCTGACCAATGGGACACATTAAAAAATAGTTTTGCATCATTGGCACCAAAGATTGCAGAAAGTCAGGCAAAAATTACAGATATTAACACTTGTTTTGGTGTTAATATGTCTCAAATTCCGACATTTTCTTTAAGTGCTGCTGCGTTGATACCTATTCTTGCAGGTATAACACAATATTTAAGTGTGAAGATAGCACAAGATAAGTCACAGATGGACAATGATAATCCAGCGGCAGCATCAATGAAGATGATGACATTATTTATGCCTTTGATGTCTGCATTTATCGGTTTTTCTGTTCCTGCAGGTCTGGGTATTTATTGGATTGCAACGGCTGTAATTCAAACAATTATTCAAATTATTATCAATCGTTATTATGATAAAATTGGAACCGATGAAATTATTAGAAAAAATGTTGAAAAGCGTAATAAAAAGAGAGAGAAAAAAGGGCTTCCGCCAGAAAAAATAGCAAAGAATGCTACAGCGAGCACAAAGAAAATTGACCAGATAGAAAAAAATAAACAAAAAATAGAGACGCTTCAGAAAAAGAAGGAAGAAAATGATAAAAAGATGAAGGAAATTCTTGATTCTACGACATATTATAAATCTTCTAAACCGGGAAGTCTTGCTGAAAAAGCTGGTATGGTAGCAAAATACAATGAAAAAAATAAAAAGAAATAGTTTATTGGCTGCGGTTTTTAAGAAACAGCATAGAGATTAGTATGAAAGGATTACTATGGATTATATTGAAGTTTCAGGTAAAAATGTCGATGAAGCGTTGACAAACGCTCTTATTAAGTTAGAGACGACAAGTGATAAAGTTGAGTATGAAGTGATAGAAAAGGGAAGTTCGGGTATTCTTGGTCTTTTTAATAAACCAGCAATTATCCGTGTAAGAAGAAAAGCAGAAGTAAAAGAAACTGTTTATGCACAGGAAGTAAAAGAAGAGAAAAAAAATTTTAGTAGTAAAGTTGAACAACCAAAAGTAGTAAATAAAAAAACAAGTATCACAGATAGTCCTAAAAAAGAAGTTGAATATAATACAGTAAAAAGTGAACCTGTTAATCAAACTTTAGCAACACATGAAGTTTGTGAACAGTCTGCTAAACCAGTTGAAAAAGTATCAAAATATACAACGGTTATGCCAAATGATGAAATTGAAAAAAGAATAAGAACATTTTTAAATGAAATGTTTAAAGCTATGGGGATGGAAGTACAGATTGATATTGATTTTGATGACCCTGAATGTGTCAATATTGAATTTTCTGGAGAAAATATGGGTGTTCTTATTGGCAAAAGAGGTCAAACGCTTGATTCTATCCAATATCTTACAAGCCTTGTTGTAAATAAAGGAAAAGATAAATATGTAAGAATTAAGGTAGATACAGAAGATTATAGAAATAGAAGAAAACAGACGCTTGAATCGTTGGCAAGAAATATTGCTTATAAGGTAAAACGAAGCAGAAAGCCTGTTTCACTTGAACCAATGAATCCTTATGAGAGAAGGATTATACATTCTGCACTTCAAGGGGACAAGTTTGTATCAACAAGAAGTGAGGGTGAAGAACCTTTTAGACATGTTGTAGTATATTTAGACAGGGAACGAAATTCACATAGGTAATGAAAAAAGGCTGATGCTTTATGCAGAGGCCTTTTGAATTATAAACCGTTTATTCCCGCAAGCAACGAGCCAAGCAGATATGCAAGCATGTCTGTTTGGCAATGCTGCAAAGATTAAATACCTTGCAGTTTGCTGTAAGTATTTGGCTTTCATACATACAGCAGTCTTTATTTGCTTGTTATGGGAATTGAGCTAGAAATGAGGTAGATATGGAACATACAATTGCTGCAATATCAACAAGTATCGTTAGCAGTGGAGCAATTAATATTGTACGATTAAGCGGTAAAGATGCAATTGAAATAGCAGATAAAGTTTTTGTGTCAAAAAAGGGTATAAAATTATCTGAAGTAAATAGTCATACAGTGCATTATGGAAATATTGTCAATAAAGACAATATTGTTGATGAAGTGCTAGTTGTTGTAATGAAGGCACCAAATACTTATACAAAAGAAGATGTTGTTGAAATTGATTGTCATGGTGGAATCCTTGTCACAAAAAAGGTTTTAGAGACTCTTCTTGATTTTGGTGCTGTATTAGCTGAACCAGGTGAATTTACAAAGAGAGCATTTTTAAATGGCAGAATGGATTTATCACAAGCAGAAGCAGTGATTGATGTGATTCATTCAAAAAATGAATATGCACTAAAATCTTCCATAAAACTTTTAAGTGGCAAATTATCCGAAAAAATTAAACATATACGAACCCTATTATTAAATCATATTTCTTATATAGAAGCGGCATTAGATGACCCAGAGCATATGAATTTAGATAATTATGCGGATAAAGTGAACAAAGATGTTGATAACTGTGTGGATATTGTGGAAAACTTGTGGAAAAGTGCAGATAATGGCAGTATTGTGCACAATGGAATTAGAACTGTGATATTGGGAAAAACAAATACAGGCAAGTCAAGTTTGCTTAACGCATTGGCAAAAGAAGAAAAAGCAATTGTGACAGATATTGAAGGAACAACAAGAGATACATTAGAAGAACAGATTAATCTTGGCGGTATTACATTATGTCTTGTTGATACAGCAGGCATACGTGATACAAATGATTATGTTGAAAGTATAGGGGTTAAAAAAGCAAAAGAAAATGCCCAAAATGCTGATTTAATTATATTTGTGGTTGATAGTTCAAGACAACTTGACGAAAACGATGAAAAGATTATATCTTTAATTAAAGGTAAAAAAGTAATTGTTCTTTTAAATAAAAATGACTTAGACCCAGTAGTAACAGAAAAGGATTTGCAAAAAATAAAAGAATACAATAAGGAATTTGTTGCAATTTCTATTTCTGCTAAAAATGAAACAGGACTTGATAAATTGGAAAATGCGGTAAAGGAAATGTTTTTTTTAGGAAATATATCCTTTAACGATGAAATATATATTCATAATACACGTCAAAAAACCTTGTTAAAAGAAGCCTATGAAAGTTTAAAATTAGTAAAAATAGGGATAGAAGATGGAGTGAGTGAGGATTTTCTGACCATTGATTTGATGAATGCCTATGAAAAACTAGGGGTAATTATCGGTGAAGCAGTGGAAGATGACGTGGCAAATCAGATTTTTAGCAAATTTTGTATGGGAAAATAATGCCAAAGCACTTATTATTTCACATACAAGTTTGTTGCCTATTTGTGTTGGAGCGTCACAAATAGAGTTTGAGGCAACAATAGAAATCGCCTTTTGCAACTGTTTAGCAGTTTTTTCTATTGTCAATTTTTACGCTACGCTTCAGAATGAGGATTTTTATGTCAAATATATGTGAAAATTATGATGTTGTGGTTGTTGGAGCAGGTCATGCAGGATGTGAAGCTGCTTTAGCTTGTGCAAGATTAGGGCTGTCTACAATATGCTTTACTGTAAGTTGTGAAAGTATAGCTATGATGCCATGCAATCCCAATATTGGCGGCAGTTCAAAAGGACATATTGTAAGAGAAGTTGACGCACTTGGCGGTGAGATGGGCAAAAACATTGATGCGACATTTATACAGTCAAAAATGCTGAACCAGTCAAAAGGACCAGCAGTTCATTCCCTTCGCGCTCAGGCAGATAAAGCTGCCTATAGTCAAAAAATGAGAATGGTTATGGAAAACACCGATAATCTTCTTGTAAGACAGGCAGAAGTTTCTGAAATTATTGTAGACAATAAAGTGATAAAGGGTGTAAAAACGGTATCAGGTGCAGTCTATTTTGCAAAGGCAGTTATTTTGTGTACAGGTGTATATTTAAAGGCAAGATGTATATATGGTGATGTAAGTTATGAGACAGGTCCAAATGGATTGCTGCCTGCAAATCATCTTACAAAATCGCTTGTTGATAATGGAATTGAAGTGAGACGATTTAAGACGGGAACACCAGCAAGAGTAGATAAGCGTTCGATTGATTTTAGCAAGATGACCGAGCAATTTGGTGACGAAAGAGTTGTTCCATTTTCATTTACAACAGACCCAGATAGCATTCAAAAAGAACAAGTATCGTGTTGGTTGACTTATACAAATGAAGAGACACATAAAATTATTATGGATAATATTGACCGCTCTCCATTATTTTCAGGTACGATTCATGGAACAGGTCCACGATATTGTCCGTCGATTGAAGATAAGGTTGTACGGTTTGCTGATAAGGACAGACATCAGGTTTTTATTGAGCCGGAAGGACTTTATACCAATGAAATGTATCTTGGAGGAATGTCTAGTTCTATGCCAGAAGACGTACAGTATGCAATGTATAAGACCGTACCAGGACTTGAACATGTTAAAATTGTCCGAAACGCTTATGCAATTGAATATGACTGTATATCGGCAATTCAATTAAAATTATCGCTTGAGTTTAAAAGTATAAAAGGGCTTTTTGCCGCTGGTCAGATTAATGGAAGTTCTGGATATGAAGAGGCGGCAGGACAAGGAATTGTTGCAGGTATCAATGCAGCAATGTACATAAAAAATCAAAGTCCGCTTATATTAGACCGCTCAGAAAGTTATATTGGTGTTTTAATTGATGACCTTGTCACCAAAGAAACGTTAGAACCCTATCGAATGATGACTTCAAGGGCAGAATATAGGCTTTTGTTAAGACAGGATAATGCTGATTTAAGGCTTACAAAGTATGGTTATCAAGTTGGTTTGATAAGTGAAGAACGAATGAATCATGTCAAAGAAAAAGAACGTCTTATACAAGAAGAAATTGAGCGTGTTAAAAATGTAAATATTGGCACAAAAGATTTTGTGCAAGCGTTAATCACATCTTATGGAAGCAGTGAATTAACGACAGGTATCACATTGGCAGAGCTGATTAAAAGACCAGAACTGTCATATCAGTGTCTTGCATCCATTGATATACAAAGACCACAGCTTCATGAAGAAGTTGCTGAACAAGTCAATATTCATTTAAAATATGAGGGATACATTGACAGACAGCTTCGTCAAGTAGAGCGATTTAAAAAGTTGGAAAATAAAATTATTCCAGATTTGATTGATTATAATAAAATTAATGGACTGCGCAAAGAAGCGATGCAAAAGCTCGATAAATTTAGACCGCATTCTATTGGGCAGGCCTCAAGAATATCAGGTGTTTCACCAGCAGATATTTCCGTTTTACTGGTTTATATTGCGGCAAGAAGGTAGTATTGTAGTGGGATAATTTATAAAGGTTTGATATAATGTTGTAAATGGTTTATGCAAATTTTTATTTGCAGTTTTTTATTGAAAAGCAGTGCAAAAATAGGTATTGATATAAACAAATATAGAAATAATTATTAAAATGGTATTATAAATGAATAATTTAAAATTAAAAGAATTAGTAGAAAAACAGTCCATTATTCTTACGGATGCTAAATTACAGCAATTTGATAAGTATTATGAACTTCTTGTAGAATGGAATACATTTATGAATCTTACGGCTATCACGCAGTATGACGAGGTTTTAGTAAAGCATTTTGCAGATAGTCTAGCAATTAAATCAGCTATTGCTGCATTGTCAAAAATCGATTCAGATATTTGTAAGATACTTGATTTAGAAAAGGGAATCCATATTGTTGATGTAGGAACAGGTGCAGGATTTCCAGGACTTCCAATCAAGATAGCATTTGAAAACTGCTCTGTAAAATTGTTAGATTCACTAAATAAAAGAGTTCAATTTCTTAATGAAGTGATAACAAAAAATGAGCTTGTAAATGTGGAGGCAATTCATTGCAGAGCTGAGGATGCAGGCAGAGATATCCATATGCGAGAACAATATGATTTGGGCGTGTCTAGGGCAGTATCAAATCTTGCTACATTGTCTGAATATGTTTTGCCATTTGTAAAGGTTGGCGGATATTTTGTCGCTTATAAATCAGGAGAAATTGAAGAGGAAGTTGACTGTTCTAAAAAAGCTATAAAAGTATTGGGAGGACAGGTGAAACATATCTATAAGTTTTGCTTGCCAGATACCGATATAGAGCGTTCATTTGTATTTATAAAAAAGATTCATACAACACCTAAAAAATATCCAAGAAAAGCTGGTATTCCATCAAAAGAGCCTATTTAAGAAAATTTTTTTATCTTATCAAGGAAGTTTCTTGCTTCAATGCCGCAGAGATATAAATAAGGGTGCAGATTTGTGCTGGTATACCAGCTAAATGGTTTGAGCAAGCAGTACAGCAGATTGTGAATATTTGCTTGACTATAATTTGCAGTAATTTATAAGTTATCACAAAAGAGTTTGCATTTATTTGTGATAACTTTAAAGCAATACTTTACATAAAAACAGCACAGAAATGGGGATTATTATGGCACATATTAGAATAAATTATCATTCATCAATTCTTCAAATGCCAATTGTGTTAGATGTGCTTCTTCCACAAGGTCATGGGGGTTATAAGGTTCTTTATCTGCTGCATGGAGCAGGCGGAGACCATGCAAGCTGGATTCTTAAATCAAGAATTGCGGATTATGTGGAAGGTGCTAATTTAGCTGTCATTATGCCTTCAGGCAACAATAAATTTTATGTAAATAACATTAATGGAAAAGATTATTTTTCATTTATCACACAAGAATTAACCGATATGTGCCAGAAATGGTTTAAGATTAGTAAAGAGTCCGTTGACCGCTATATTGCAGGAATGTCGATGGGAGGTTACGGCGCTTATTATGCTGCCTTAAAAAAACCGTCATTTTATCACTGTGCATTTTCTTATTCAGGTCTGTTAAATATTATTGAGCGGTATAAAAGCCCTCAAGGTCTTGAGATGTCCCCAACATTTGGTACAAAACAGCAACTTATAAACAATTTATATGACTTATATCAACTTATAAACAATAATTCCACAAAAAATGTGGATAACTCTACTCAATTTATAACTTTTTGTGGATTACAGGATTCAAAAAGGCATATGAGTGAAGAATTTGCCCAAAAAGCAAAAAAAGCAGGATATACTGTTTTATTACAGGAAGAAGAAGGCGGTCATAATTGGGAATATTGGGATAAATGTATCAAACAAACCATTTCTTATATTGTAAAGGAGACAAATAGATGTCGATAATGAATATGAATTTGTTTTCTATAAAGTTAAAACGTATGATTGATGTTACAATAATTCTTCCAGATGATATAAAGTCTAATGATAATCTTCAATGTTTATGGTTTTATTATCATCAAAATATAAGTGCTATGGACTGGCTGTGTCATACATACTTGGCAGATTATGTAAATGAAAAGCATTTTGCAGCAATCATTCCTGAAGTTTTTGAAATAAGTTCACAAAATGATAAACCTATAATAGGGGAATTGAGTACGAATATTAAAAATATGTTTGCATGTATTTCGGAGCGTGAAGAAGATAATTTTTTTGACAAAGAATATTATCTTGAATATGAGAAGGATTTTGATTATACTTATAACAAAATACAAGATGCAAAATATGAATGGGAGTTTTTAAATACAAGGACGCTGCGTTTTATAAACACTGTTTTGAGATAAAAGCAATTTTTAAGCTGCAAAATATTGCAAAATTAAATACATTGTAATAAACGAATAAAATGTTTAATTTATATATATACAATAAATATTACAATAAAAGTTATTGGAATAAAAATCATTCTTAAAAAGGGAAAAAGCTAATATGAGAGAAATTAATGTAAATTTAATCACAGAAAATGTCAAAGAAATGTGTATTGAGGCAAACCATTTTCTTTCAGAAGATATGAAAAAAACATTTGAGAAAGCTGTTAAGACAGAGGAGTCTTCTCTTGGCAGACAAGTGTTAAATCAATTACAAGAAAATCTGGATATTGCAGGGTCACAGATGATACCTATATGTCAAGATACAGGTATGGCTGTTATTTTTATAAATGTTGGACAAGATGTACATTTTGTGGGAGGCAATCTTGAAGATGCAATTAATGAAGGTGTAAGACAAGGATATATTGAGGGATATTTAAGAAAATCCGTTGTCTCTGACCCTATTATCCGTGAAAATACAAAAGATAACACACCTGCAATTATACATTATTCTATCGTTTCAGGAGATAAGGTAGATATAACGATTGCACCAAAGGGCTTTGGCAGTGAAAATATGAGCAGAGTATTTATGTTAAAGCCTGCTGATGGTATAGAGGGCGTTAAGGAAGCTATACTTACAGCTGTAAAAGATGCTGGACCAAATGCCTGTCCGCCAATGGTTGTTGGCGTAGGAATTGGAGGAACGTTTGAAAAATGTGCATTGATGGCAAAAAAAGCACTTACACGAAATCTTGAAGAGAAATCACCAGTAAAATATGTAGATGAATTAGAACAAGAAATGCTTGAAAAAATTAATAGGCTGGGTATAGGACCAGGTGGACTTGGGGGCACACAGACTGCTTTAGCAGTCAATATTGAAGTCTATCCAACACATATTGCAGGACTTCCAGTTGCAATTAATATTTGCTGTCATGTTAATAGACATGCACATAGAATGATTTAACAGTATCAGAAAGTTTTTTGTTTTTTAGTACAAATCAGATTTGCAGATTTTAACAGGCGTTGAAACGTTCGTTCAAATATTATAAATCACCAATGATAGTATAAGTAAACAGCAAAAAATTGCAAATATCAGCTTGATTTTTGTAAGTTGTATTGCTTATTTTGTTAGAAATATAGATTGTAAGTATTTATTTAATTGTAGAATTTTAGAAATGAGGGACAAATGGATAAGTATATAAAAGTGCCTATAAGCAATGAAGATGCAGGGTTGCTTAAGGCAGGGGATTATGTATATATAACAGGTACGATATATACGGCAAGAGATGCTGCACATAAAAGAATGGTGGAATCGTTGCAAAAAGGTGAAAAACTGCCTTTTGATATAAAAAATAATATTATTTATTATATGGGACCTTCACCTGCTAGAGAAGGCAAACCAATAGGTTCAGCAGGACCAACTACAGCAAGCAGAATGGATAAATACACACCTGCATTATTGGATTTAGGTCTTGTAGGAATGATTGGAAAAGGCAAACGCTCTAAGGAAGTCATTGATGCAATGATAAGAAACAGGGCAGTATATTTTGCGGCTGTAGGTGGCGCAGGAGCGATACTTTCACAGAGAATTAAAAAAGCTCAAGTAATAGCCTATGATGATTTAGGAACAGAAGCTATCCGACAATTAGAAGTTGAAAATTTCCCAGTAATTGTAGTAATTGACAGCAAAGGAAATAATTTATATGAATCAGTAATAAAGGAGTTTAATAAGAGTGAGCAAACGCAGGTTAATTGATGTACTGTTTTTGTTAATTATATTTGGTTTAACAGTATATTATATATTTTATGGACAAGATATTGATTTACAGACACTTTTTGAAAGAATATGTGAGGCGGATATTCGATGGCTTTTATTGGCAGTTGTTGCGATAGTCGCTCATATTTTTAGCGAATCTTGCGTTATTCATTTTTTATTTAAAGACATTGGAATATATACAAAAAGATTTACTTGTTTTTTATATTCATGTGTTGGATTCTTTTTTTGCTGTATTACACCATCTTCTACGGGTGGGCAGCCAGCTCAAATGTTTTATATGAAAAAAAATAAAATACCTGTGTCTATATCATCGGTTGTAATGATGATTATAACAATAGCTTATAAGCTGGTATTAGTAGTTGCTGGTTTATTTTTAATTTTGTTTGACCGTAAATTTATAGAAACATATTTAAGTGATATTATGTTTTTTTTTATACTAGGAATTGTGATTAATGTTGTTGTTGTTGCATTTATGTTGTTAGTATTATTTAATCAAACGGTTGCCAGAAAGATTATTCAAGGTATTTTATATATTCTTAAAAAAATACATTTATTGAAAAAAAGTGAAAAATTAGAAAAAAGAATTGATAATTTTCTTAATTCTTATACAGAAACAGCAAAATACTTAAAAAGTCATATTATGATTTTTATAAAGGCATTGCTTGTAACGACTTTTGAAAGATTCTCATATTTTTTTGTAACCTATTTTGTATATAAATCTTATGGGTTATCAGGAAGCAGTATGTATGTTGTTGTGATGCTTCAATGTGTGATATCACTTTCAGTAGATATGCTTCCATTGCCAGGTGGTATGGGTATCACAGAGGTATTATTTAAACGTGTATATTTGCCGATATTTGGACAGGCATTGCTTTTTCCGGGTATGATATTAAGTCGTTCATTGACTTTTTATACAGAATTGATACTTTGTGCTATTTTTACTTTATTTGCACATGTATATATTGGACGTTTTACAAAGAAGGAAATAGAACAAATGGAAGTTTATCATAAAGACTTTTCATCATAAACTGCTATTTTTATAAGCAATAAATTAAATGCTGCATTTAAAAATAAATTTTTAATTTCTTTTAATTAAATTAATAAATATTCTAAACATTTACTCATTTACAATAAAATAATATATCAAATGTAATATTTTATCAGGGTATTATAAATATTTTATTATTATATAATTTCCATATAACAGAATTTTACTTCATCAAGAAATTTCCCATTTCAATGCCGCAAAAACGTAAGTGAGGGGGAGAACTTGCGTTGTGATAGCAGCTAGGTGGTTTAGGCAAGTAGCATATTGTAAATATCAGATTTGACTATTATATAGTTTTTTTATTTATGTAGATATATGTGCATAGTGATATGTTTATAAATATTTATTATAATTATATAAAATATTTTATTGATATTTTATATAACTTTAAAAATAAGGGTACAATTGCTATTAAAGAAAGGATTGTAATATTATGAAATATATAGATAGGACAGGTACAATACAAGGAAGTGATGATATACAAGATAGATTTTTAAAAGGTCTTTATTCTAATATAGTGGGAAGATTTATTATATCGTTACTTGTGCATCCTTGCGTGTCAAAGGTGGGGGGATGGTTCTTGTCAACAAAATGGTCAAGTAAAGTTATTCCATCTTTTTGCAAAAGTAATCATATTGATTTAAGCCTCTATAATAAACAAGAATTTGATTCATATAATGATTTTTTTACAAGAAAGCTTTTAGAAGATAAAAAAGAAATTGATTATAATCCAACTCATTTGGTTAGTCCTTGTTATTCTAAGCTTAGTGTGTATCCTATTGCTAAAAATATGTCATTTAAAGTAAAAAATACAAGATATACATTGTCAAGATTGCTTAGAAGTAAAAAGTTGGCATCAAAGTATGAAGGGGGCGTTGTCTGTATTTTTCGATTAACAGTTGATGATTATCATAGATATATGTATATTGATGATGGATATCAAACTCAGGAAAGAAAAATTAAAGGTGTTTTTCATACAGTTAATCCAGTTGCCAATGATGTGTATCCAATATACAAAGAAAATACAAGAGCATACAGTGTACTTCAATCAAAAAATTTTGGCAATGTTATTATGATGGAGGTTGGCGCACTTTTAGTAGGAAAAATTACAAATCATCATTGTTGCTGTAATGTGAAAAGAGGCGAAGAAAAAGGCTATTTTGAGTTTGGTGGTTCTTCTATTATCTTGATTTTTCAAAAGGATAAGATAAAGATAGATAAAGATATTTGGAATAATTCTATAAATGGTATGGAAACAAAGGTTTGCATGGGTGAAAAAATTGGAGAAAAGTTTATAATTAATAGTTGACATATATAAAATCATTTGATATAATCACCATCGTGATTAATATTTAATATTGGTATGGAGAAGTACTCAAGAGGTTGAAGAGGCGCCCCTGCTAAGGGTGTAGGTCGGGCAACCGGCGCGAGGGTTCAAATCCCTCCTTCTCCGCTTGGCAGAGGATGCCCGTAAGCTATATAGTTTACGGGGTTTTTTAACCTGATATAAGTTTATGAATATAGTAGATATCAATTTTTGATTTTAATATATATTTATTTAACCTCATCAAGGAAGTCCTCCACTTCAATGCTATAAAGGCATAAGTGTGGGTGGGGACTTGCGTTACGATAGTAGCTATGAGGTTAGGGTGTCAAACACCCAAGCAAGTAGCGTAGCGGATTGCGAATATCTACTTAACTAGTTCTGGTATAAATATACTTAAATTGGTAAAAATAAGTTAAATGAAACAGAACGAATATTTTTAAAACAAAGATATTTACTTTATGTATAAACAAAAAAATATTATATATTTTAAAATTTTTACTCAATATGTTTTGTGTATGATTGATAGCATGATATAAAAAATTAGTTTTTATATAATTGTATAAGTTTAAAAATTAATTATAGTGTTATTAAAAATAGAACAAAGATATATAAAAACATATATTAAGTAAAGAAAAGATATAATAATTCTCTGTTTCAAAGGGATAAATTTTAATATTATACAAAAAATAGAAAAAAATAGAAAAAATTTAAAAAAGTTATTGACATAATTTAATTATGATGGTAATATAATCAAGTCGCCGCGAGCGGGAGCCGCAAAGAGCGACAAAAAGAGAAAAATAAAAAATAATATTGAAAATTGTTTTTTATTTATAATTGAACCTTGAAAACAAATGCTAAATCGAAAAACGATAGCAGAATAGTAAACCAACCCTGAAAATTCTAAAAGAATGAAGATT
>CAJUTV010000020.1 GCA_910589305.1 uncultured Lachnospira sp.
GAACCCGCGACCCCCTCCTTGGCAAGGAGGTGCTCCACCACTGAGCCACTCGCGCTTACTTTTCAATTAAATGCAAGAACTATATTATCTCAAACTCCATTAATTGTCAAGTATTTTTTATATTTTTATTATCATTTTTTAATTAATATTTTTATATTTTTACTTTACAATAAAATTTAATCTTATCAGGCAAGCAGTAAAAGGGATTACAAATATCTTTTGACGCTATCAGCAAATTTACCAAATAACCTTGCAAAATTGTCACAGCAGCTCTTTTTTTACCATTCTAAGTGCCATATTTTGCTGTCCTCACTGTCTTCATTAAGCTTTCTACATTTTTTATTTTACTATAATTTCATAATGTATCCGTTGCCCTGCATATTCAGCACAAAATGTTTCCTCACTCTTTTCTACAAATTGAAACCCTGCACTTTCATAGGTGTGCTGAGCAGGAACACAAATCTCATTTGTCCAGACAACAATCTTTTTTGCTCCTTGTGCAATAATACGGGAAACTGCCTCTTTCATCTGCTGTTTTCCATAACCATTCCCCTTATACTTTGTCAAAATACAATTATGCCCGACTTCTGTTGATTGGGGCAAATTTGTTGGATTCCATGAAACAAACCCGATAGGTTCTCCATTCAAGACTGTCATAAATCCGCTAAACTCAGCAATACGTGGATTATCATAAAAAAAGTCATCAAACTCCTGCCATTGTTTATGCCAATCACGCTCAAATTTTGGTTCAAAGGAATAACCATCTTTTAAAAGAGCCGCGAGTGTTCCACGAGGAAACGCCGTTATTTTTTTAAATTCAATATCCATTTTTTCTCCCTCTCTTCCTATCATACATGGTTATTAACCCCATATATCTGTGTAATAATATATTTATTATACCATTCATTATTATTTTTTTCAATAAAAATCATTGAAAATATAGTTTATTTATGTTACACTTCCTACGTAAAAGAAGGAAATAAAGGATTGGCTTATACAGCTTAAACCGCGTCAAATGCTGATGACTTCTGCAGCTATTATGCAGAAATTATTAGCATTTTTTATTTGTGCGATAGTAGGAGGGAAAAATATATGTTAATGAGCATTGCTTTAATTTTATTATTTGGTTTAATTTTAGGAAGTTTGTTCAGCAAAATAAAACTGCCAAGTTTGTTAGGCATGATTATTGTTGGCATTATTTTAAGTCCTTACGCCCTAAATTTACTAGATGAGTCCATCTTAAACATTTCTGCCGATATAAGGCAAATAGCACTGGTAATTATTTTAACCAGAGCAGGACTCTCCTTAAATTTATCCGACTTAAAAAAAGTAGGACGACCTGCCGTTCTTATGTGTTTTATTCCTGCCTGTGCTGAACTATTAGGAACCATTTTATTAGCTCCCATCTTATTAAAAACAACCTATTTAGAAGCTGCCATTATAGGAAGTGTAATAGCTGCTGTATCGCCTGCCGTTATCGTTCCAAGAATGATTCGCCTAATGGAAGAAGGTTGTGGAACCAATAAAAATATTCCACAATTAATATTGGCTGGTGCCTCCGTAGATGATGTTTTTGTAATTGTTCTTTTTACTGCATTTACTTCACTAGCTTCAACTGGAAATATATCCGCAATCACTTTTTTGCAAATACCTATTTCCATTGTTTTAGGCGTTCTAGTCGGAATGTTATTAGGAATAATACTGACAAAATTCTTTCAATATTTTCATATGAGAGATTCTGTAAAACTGCTTATTATTTTAAGCTTTTCCTTTTTGCTTATTGAATTGCAGAATCGCTTAGAAGGCATTATACCTATTTCTGGGCTTTTAGCTATTATGAGTTTAGGAATAATTATAAAACAAAAATATGATATTTTAGCAAAGAGACTATCTGGAAAATATAATAAACTTTGGATTGTAGCTGAGATATTTCTATTTGTTCTTGTCGGTGCAACTGTTGACTTGCAATACGCTCTATCGGCTGGAATATCTGCTATATTGCTGGTGCTTGGCGCTCTATTATTTAGAATGTTTGGCGTTGCTTTATCTTTAATAAAAACAAACTTAAATCGAAACGAGCGATTATTTTGTATGCTTGCATATATGCCTAAGGCTACTGTACAAGCCGCAATAGGCAGTATTCCTCTCTCAATGGGATTAGCCTGCGGTCAAATTGTTTTAACAGTCGCTGTATTATCTATTCTTATCACTGCGCCGCTTGGAGCTATATGCGTTGATAATTTATATAAAAAATTATTACATACAGAAAAAAAGACAATTTAAAAAATATACAAATTTAAAAAGATAAGGATTGCTTTATTCATCAATCCTTATCTTTATTGGTTCAACTATATCTTTTTTACCATCTACAATTACATGCAGCATTCCATCTTCCCACTTGTCAAAATCAATATCATCATAATAGTCATACTCTGGGTCTATTATTTCATGTATACTTTTTAAAATAGGATTAAAATTCATCGGATTGGAAAAATCACCTACCATCACATCTGATGTTCCACCCCAATAGCAGCCTTCATACGCTATCAAATTTGTTTTATTATCATAATGAATGGATGTAATAATAAAAGACTCGCCACAAATTTGCTGATAACTATGCTGATAGCCTTCTGGCACATAATAAAATATCTCTTTACTTTTCATATCATATACATTCAATCCATATAAATCCGTCTTAAAAAGAAAATATGATTTTCCATTTTGATGTTTAATAATTGCTGAAACATGTGCCATATCATATATTGAATCATACTCAAACAACATTGTTTCTTTATATAAAAGACGGCATCTTTGAATAAATGTATGCGTATATAAAACATCATTGTTTGCTCTTCGACATTCACCATAGGAATCCCATTGAACAACATAGCCATTTTCCAAATCGTTCCTGTTTTCTTTCAAAAAATACTCATCTTTGCCATATGCCTGTCGATTTTTTGCAAACAAAGCTTGATACTGCGGATTAAAATATACGTTTTTATACGACATGCCTCTATATTTAAGAATATCGTAACGTATATCTTTACACCAAAACTGCATCGTTTGTCTACATTCAAAGGATTCTATCCCATCACTTCTGCAATCTATTGTTAAACAAATATTAAACCCTGAATGAACCTTGCTTACTTCAAACGCTACAATTTTTGTATTTTCATAACTTTTTTGTTTTTTGTCTGCAATATCACTATCTTTTATATCAGAAAAATACAAATTATAATAGTAATCTTTGTCATTACTTACATCTTTCGTTTTATTATATTTTCCCTTTACACAAAGGTTATTGCAATACCAATACGATTCTTCTATCGTTGAATCAATAATAGGGTACTCCTTAAAATCTTCTTCTTTCACTTTGTAACCTCATTCCTTCACTGTTATTTATACTATAAAAAAACAGGAAAGTCTAAATCGCTTTAAAAAGCCAAAAACTTTCCTGATATGGTCAAGTAGTATAAAGAACCTGTATTTTTATTCAATTCTCCATATTACAGTCACCTTATCTGATATACTGATATCATCTGGTTCTACAGAAAGATTATATGCTGCTGTCTGTGCTTCAGGTTCACATACGCCTCTTAAAAGACCATTCATAGGTCTTGAGACAATATCTATACTTTCCCATGAATAGTCAATCTTTACCACTTCCTGTAAACGCACGCCAATTGCTTCTGTTAAAATCTGTGCTTTTATCTTTGAATCCATAACAGCTTTACTGAGCAATTCATTTTTTACTGTCTCTTGGTCTTTGACTGTATAATGAATATTAAATTCTGGATTTACATGGCAATGTGCCAGCTCATATACAACCTGTCCAAGCTTTTTATTATCAATTGGAAATTCTATCTTCATATTATGATTATACTTATATCCTACAAATCTTTTATTCCATTGATTATCATTTTCTTTATAATTTTCATAATGGGTATCTACACCAAAAGATACGGTTTTTAAATCGTTTTCATTAAATCCCAACTCTTTAAAACATTTTTTCAACTGTTCTACTGCTGCTGTTGACTGATTTAAAGCCTTTTCATAGGTATTTTCTATTCCTTTTATATAAAGCAAAAGACGAATAGTATCTGGTCTTACAAACAACTCGCTTTTTCCTGTAACTTGAATCACTTTATCCATGTTTTTCTCCACTTCTGCGCTGCTTTTCGTTTATAAATGGGTTTGTGGCAAGCAACGCACAGACACAAATCTCATAATTGAAAATCTCGATTTTCAATTTTTTCTCTCCTTGTTAATATACTCTAATGCAGCTTTATACTGATAATCCTCTGTTGCATCCTCCGGCAGTTCTACAATAATATCCGGTTTAATCCCTTTGCCATGTATATCCTGCCCTTTTGGTGTAAAGTATTTAGCAGCAGTATATTTAATGGCACTGCCATCTGTCAATGGGCGAATAAACTGTATAATACCTTTTCCAAAGGTCTGTGTCCCAATGATTTTCCCAACGCCATAATCTTGAACGGCACCTGCAAATATCTCCGCTGCACTGGCACTCTGACCATTGACTAAAACTGCAATCGGTATTTTTAAATCACTGCCTTTTTCGCCTTTTCGTTCTTCTTTGCTGCCATCTGCATATTCTATCGTCAATCTTAATCCTTCTGGCAAAAGTTCATCTAACATACTGACAGTACCATCTAAAACGCCTCCCGGATTGTCTCTTAAATCAATAATTAATCCTGTCATGCCTTTTTCTTTTAAATCATTTAAAGCCTTTGTAAATTGTTCTACAGTCACCTTATCAAACTGAGTAATATAGATATATCCAACGCCATCCTCTATATTCCAAGACACCGTTTGAAGCTTTATCTCACCTCTTGTCACACGAAGTTTAAATTTTTCGCCATCTCTTATAACACCAAGTTCGACCTGTGTATCTTTTTCGCCCTTAATAAGCGCAATGGCTGATTCTAATTCCATATCAATGACACTCTTATTATCAACCGTTTCTATAAAATCATCTTCTTTTAAACCTGCTTTTTGAGCAGGGGATTCATCATAAACGCCTGAAATATAAATTGTACCATCTTCTGCTTTTTTGCATAACGCACCAATTCCATAAACAATCCCTGTTGTGGATTCTTGTACCTTTTTATACTGTTCTGCTGAATAATATGTTGTGTACTTATCACCCAATGAGCTTAAATACCCTCTGCATATACTATCAATAGCAGCTTCATGGTCAATATCCCCAAAATAAAAACCTTCACTTACAACGGAGTCAATTGCATTCAGTTTACCTTCCGCCTGACTGCCAATACCATCGCTGTCATCTACTGGCACATCGGATACATACACATCTCCTCCAACACCAACATGTATATATCCTTTCTGATAAAATACTACAAATACCATTGCCGCAATAAAAACAGTTGCTGCAATTCCTCCTACAAATGCTGTAATTAAGTCTAATTTACTACGTTTTTTATTATCCATTCTTTTTATTCTCCATGATACTGCCATATACTAATAAAACTGCAATGTCATTTATAAACGATTTCCATGCTGACAAAATACAACAACATATTACGTTTTATGGCATCCCTTACTTTTTACATATATTACTCTAATGTATATTATATAACAACTATTATATTTATTCCCACAACGACAACACGCCATACAGATATACTCATATATCCATATAGCGATTTGTCTTATATATTTAATTTTTTATGGTTTTCTTACATATTAAACTTCTCTGCTACGACTGATTTTTAAAAACAGCTAACAGCTTACTTTAAATATGTCCATGGATTTACATATGTACCATTTAATCGGGCTGCAATATGAAGATGGACTCCATTAGACTGTCCCGTTGTTCCCATAAGCGCTATTGTATCGCCTTTATTGACCGTTTGTCCTACGGATACTAACAATTTTGAATTGTGCATATACACGGAATATAAGCCATTACCATGACTTATCCAAATCCAATTTCCAGCTGATTGATTTGATTCTGCAACGGCTACAACACCATTGTCTACTGCATATATAGGGTCACCAGAAACACCAGGTGTCCTTGCGCCTATATCCACTCCCTTATGAGGAACACCGCCTCTTATTGGGTCGTCTACAACGCCAAAATCAGAAGTAACTCTTCTTGATATTGTAGGCCATAACCATGCACCAGTCCCTACAACATTGCCACCTAAAGAAGACTGATTATTGGCTTCTTGCTTTCTTCTTTCCTCCTCTTCTTGTGCAGCTAACTTCTTTTCCATTGCATCAATCTCATCATCAAGCGCACTGATACTTGAGGCAAGTTCTGTTTCTTTATTCTGTGCATTGGCAATCTGTGCATCAAGATTTTGCATCTCTTTTTGTTTTTCCGCCAGCATATACTCCATATCTCTTCTTTGCTGCTCAAGTGATGCCTTTAAATCGTCTAATTCTGCATAGTCATTCTCTAAATCTTGTTTTGCAACTTTAATAAATTCTATAGTTGACTGATAGCGTTCAAGCTGTTGTCTATCATAACTTGATATCTTTGTATAGTATTCTGCTCGATTCAATAATTCTCCCATACTGGTTGACTGAAGCAAAGCAGCTAAAAAGCTCTCTTCATTTCGCTCATACATATATTGAATCCTAAGTTTCATCATTTTGTACTGTTCATCTGCATCTTCTATAGCTATATCTAAATTATTTTGTGTCTCTTCTATCTCTTGTGTCAAACGTTCTATATTGTTATTAACATCATATATTTGACCATCAAGCTCTGACATAGCCCCGTCCAGTTTTGCGATATATTCTTTTGTAGTCTCTGATTGTTTCTTATAATTATCTAATTCTTCCTGAATATTTTTTTGTTCTTGTTCTTTTTGTTCTTTTTCATTTTTGGCATCGTTAATTTCACCGCTTGTAATGCCATAAACACTCTTAACATCTTTAATAGATAAAAAACAAGTAAAAACTGTAATTACAAGACAGAGAAATAGAGGTAACATTCTTAATTGAAGTAACTTTTTCATTGCATTACCAACCTTTCTTCTAATCCCGTTAAAGACTGTATATTGCCAATAACTGTTCATTGACTTTTATTTATCGTTTCTTCATTCATAAACAGCAAACGCCACATTTTATTGTAAATCATTATGTCTGCAATTAAACATTTGCATGTTTTCTAACAGCAAAAAAGCTGCCCATTGCACCAATGCCAATACCTAAACATATTCCAACAGGTGCAAGTATCTTAAATACATCATTAACATTCATAAATACTAAAATATTGCTCAGTATTGAAAATTTGTTAATTACAAATTCTATAATACTTTGATACATGTACCAAAGAAATATGAGTGGAATAATAGAGCCAATAATTCCAATCGTTATACCTTCCACAAAAAATGGTGCATTGACAAATGCATCGGTTGCACCGATAAATTTCATAATTGAAATTTCATCTTTACGTACTGTAATACCGATTACAATGGTATTTGTAATAAGGAATATTGAAACGGCAAGAAGTATAATAATAATCGCAACAGCAACATAACCAACTAATTTAGCGGCACTTGATAAACTGTTTGCTATAATCTCTGAACGCTTCACTCCTCGAACGCCCTCTAAATTCTCTAAATATGTAACAAGTGTTGCCTGCATACTTGCATCGCTTAGATAAACTTCATAGGAAGCTGAATTTGCAAGTGGATTATCATCTTTAAATCCTTCTGCCAATTCTGGATAATCCTTAAAATACTCTACTCTATACTTTTCCCATGCTTCCTCAGCACTGGTAAAATGAATGTTTGACACCTCAACTCGTTTGCTGATAGTATCACCTAATTTGTTAATATCGGCCTGTGATAAACCTTCATCAAAAAATACTGTCACACAAATTTCACTCTCTGCATTTTTAACCATATATTCAAAATTTACCACTAATGAATATAGTATACCAAAAAGAAATATACATGCCGCTATTGTAGCAATTGACGCTAATGAAAAGAGACGATTTCTATATATATTCTTAAAACCATCCTTCATATGATAAAATATCGACCTAATCCTCATAGAAATAACCACCTTTTTCCATATCACTAATTATCTTGCCTTCGCTCATAGTGATTGTCCTTTTTTTCATATGTTGAACAATCTCCATATTATGTGTAACAACTAATACCGTTGTACCCATCTTATTAATTTGACTGAGAATTTTCATAATCTCATTGGAGTTTGCAGGGTCTAAGTTACCTGTAGGCTCGTCACACAGCAAAATTGCCGGTGCATTGACAAGCGCTCTAGCAATTGCAACCCTTTGCTGCTCACCGCCTGACAACTCATTTGGATATGCCTTATATTTATCAAGCAATCCTACCATTGACAGCATCGCAAGAACTCTGCTCTTAATCTTTCTTGATGGTGCTTCTACTACTTTCATAGCAAACGCTATATTTTCATATACATTGCGGTCTGGAAGAAGTCTAAAATCCTGAAATACAACGCCGATATCTCTTCTTAAATATGGCAATTTCTTTCTAGTAACCTTATTTAAGTATTTTTTGTTGATATAAATCTTTCCAGCCGTTGGGTCTAGTTCTTTCAACAATAATTTAATCAATGTTGATTTGCCAGAACCGCTCTTTCCAACTACAAATACAAACTCACCCTTTTGTACATGCAGGTCTATGCCATTGATTGCAGGTACACCAGTGGTATAAGTTTTATTGACATTTTCTAAGATTATCATACGTAATCCTCCATTAATATGTATCTTTGCTATCCATATACTTCATGTACTCAACGACCATAAGCGCTATTTTGAATGTTATCGCATCGTCAAACACTCTCAAGTCAAGTCCTGTACCTTTTTGCAGCTTATCAAGCCTATATACCAGCGTATTCCTGTGAATATATAACTGTCTTGAAGTCTCTGAAACATTTAAACTATTCTCAAAAAACTTATTGATTGTCGATAGTGTCTCATCATCAAATTCATCTGGCGATTTTCCGTCAAATATCTCTTTGATAAACATTTGACATAAAGGTATAGGGAGCTGATAAATAAGTCTTCCTATGCCAAGTTTACTATATGCCACTACATTTTTCTCACTGTAAAATATCTTTCCGACATCCAGTGCCATCTTTGCCTCTTTGTATGACCTTGACACCTCTTTAATATCACTGACAATTGTCCCATATGCAATATGCACTGCACTCATTGCTTCCGTGTTTAACATATCAACAATTACCTGAGCAGTTTTTTCTAAATCTTCATATGAATTTTTTTCTTCTACTTCTTTGACAAGAATAATATTCCGCTCATCAACAGCCGTGATAAAATCCTTCACTCTGCCTGCAAACAGATTTTTCACAGTCTCTAGCGCATTGGTATCCTTTTCGTGTTTTGTCTCTATAATATAAACAACACGTTTCACATCCGTATCTATATGTAATTTTTCAGCTCTTGTATACATATCTACTCTCAACAGATTGTCAAGCAGCAAATTTTTAATAAAGTTATCTTTATCAAATCGCTCCTTATACGCCACTAAAAGATTCTGAATTTGAAATGCCGCCAGTTTCCCTAACATATACAAATCATCGTTACTTCCTTTTACCAAAAGAATATACTCTAAAGTCAACTCGTCCATAACCTTAAAAAATTGACATCCATTTATCACTTGGCTTTCTGCCGGCGAATCAATAAATGATATCGCATCGGATATGCAATTCTGATACTCTTCAAATGTGGTTGCTGCTACCTTGCCGTCTGCATCCAGTACACATAAATCAACTCTTGATATTGACTTAAGCCCATCTAATGTTGTCTGTAGTATTTGATTAGAAATCATGTGAACAGTTCTCCTTTTTACTGTAATTATGATTTTTCACATTAACATTGTAATGCAAAATGAATAAAAAAAAAAGAGGAAATGTACATTTTCAATACATTTCCTCAAAATTTACATAATTTTACACTTAAAAAATCAAATACTCTGCTGCAAACAACGGGTATTTGACTCTCGCGGCGGTTCTTGCCCGCAAGAATAAATTAATGTGTAATAATTTGCTCTGTTTCCTTATCAAATACATGAAGTCTTGCAACATCCATTGCAAACTTAACAGTATCGCCAGGACGAGCTGGTGTACGTGGATTAACCTTAGCAGTACATGTAACATCAGCAATATCATAATGCAAGTTTACTTCAGCACCAAGTAATTCATATACCTTAACTTGAGATTCAAATGTTGTTGTTGAATGTTTTGCAATAAACTCATCATCATCTTTGATATCTTCTGGACGAATACCAACGATAACAGTTTTTCCAGCATAGCCGCCATCAAGAATAGCCTTGCTCTTTTCTGCTGGCAATGGAATAGAAACAGTGCTGCTCATCTTCAATGTAACTGTAGCACCATTAGCAATTACCTGAGCATCGACAAGGTTCATCTGTGGAGAACCAATAAATCCCGCAACAAACACATTATTTGGTGTATTATAAAGATTTTGTGGTGTATCAACCTGTTGAATAATACCATCCTTAAGAACGACAATTCTTGTACCAAGTGTCATAGCTTCTGTCTGGTCATGTGTAACATAGATAATTGTTGTTTGAAGTCTCTGGTGAAGCTTTGAAATCTCAACACGCATCTGAACTCTCAACTTTGCATCCAAGTTTGAGAGAGGCTCATCCATAAGGAATACTTTTGGACTACGAACAATTGCACGTCCCATAGCAACTCTCTGTCTCTGACCACCTGAGAGAGCCTTTGGCTTACGGTCAAGCAAATGCTCAATATCAAGAATCTTAGCAGCTTCATGTACTGCCTTGTCAATCTCTCCCTTAGGAACTTTTCTTAATTTCAAAGCAAATGCCATGTTATCATAAACAGTCATATGTGGATACAAAGCATAGTTCTGGAATACCATAGCGATATCTCTATCTTTAGGTTCTATATCATTAACAAGCTTATCTCCAATCCATAACTCTCCTGAACTAATCTCTTCAAGACCTGCAATCATACGAAGAGTTGTTGATTTACCACAACCAGAAGGTCCTACGAAAATAATAAATTCCTGGTCTGCAATATCAAGATTAAAATCCTTAACAGCAACAAATCCGTTAGGATACACTTTACATACGTTTTTAAGTGACAAACTAGCCATTATACAATATCCTCCTAAATTAATATAATCGTACATCTCTGCACTTTCAATATGATAACTATACACTAAATTCATTTTCAATACCATATCTCAAATATACAAATTAATTTTCCTTTTTTGTGGCATATTTACCACGATATTTAATTTCATGTGAAAATTGTACAAATTCGCTGTTTTCTTCTTAACATTTTTAACAAATACATGATAATATTTTAAAAAATAAACAAATTTTAAAATAATTTAAAAAACTCTTGCATTATTTTGCACATAAGACTATAATAATTGTAGACACTTAAGAGATTAAAATTTTAGAAAGGTGTGGTTATTATTATGGATATTGTTTCTTTATCTATTTCTCGTAGTATGGCTAACGTTCAAAATGATGTTCAGATTGCCATGCTCAGCAAAAGTTTAGACAATTTAGAGACCACAGGTGAGGGTATTCAGAAGATGATGGAAGCTTCTGTAACACCATACTTGGGGCAAAATATAGATATTTCACTTTGATTATTTTTCTTATATTTTTCCTTTCTCATTTTCTTTTCAGTGGTTTTACCACAAAAAACTCCCTCTTGTATATTACAAGAGGGGGATTTTTTTACATATATTCACCTATAAAAACGACTAAATCACCTGCGTACCTAAATCTTTTAACTACTTTTATAAAATTTTTTATCTGTCCATTTTTACCCATCTATTACTTAATTATAAATATCTTGTCATCAGCATTTCAGATACTACCATATATATAACAATAATCACCACTGTCACAATATATGGCACTGTTGCAAATCGTTCATTATTGTATGAAGCGACACCAAA
Source organism: uncultured Lachnospira sp. (assembly GCA_910589305.1). Lineage (GTDB taxonomy): Bacteria > Bacillota > Clostridia > Lachnospirales > Lachnospiraceae > Lachnospira. The sequence continues at coordinate 11,972 of CAJUTV010000020.1, forward strand.
ATGATTTTGATATCGAATCATATTATATTTGCCATTGCGCTTTGCCATATAATCAATAATTAGCTTTGTCAATACAACGCCTACCACCGCCATACCAATAAGCGAAAAAATGCTAATATTAACATCTTCCACATGAACTCTAAAAATATCAAAAATTTTAGTCATCGTTATGGAATATGTATTAAAAGCAAAATGCGCTAACATAGACGACCACATAGAGCCTGTTGCTTCCACAAGGTACGCAAATACAACCCCCATAACAACTGCATAACAAAATTGATTAATATTAAGATGTGCTGCACCAAAAACAATGGCACTAAAGATAGCAGCACCTACAATTCCATTTCTTCTATATGAATGATAAAATAATCCTCTAAATATAAATTCTTCTGTCAAAGCAGGAATAACTGCAATTAATAATATTTGAATAAAAAAAGGATAAAGCATCAGCTCTGAAATGGAACCTGTCACATAATTTTTAAAAATCAATGTAGTGATAAAATTTAGTATCAGTGTTATTGGTACTAATAAATACCCTACTGCTAAAGACAACAATATATCCAAAGGTTTGATTTTGCGATAAGGTATACATCTATATACATTTATATTAAATATTGCAACATATACTCCTGCTGGGAGCAACAAGAATAACTGACTTATAATAATTGAAACATAATATGGCACATATATTCCATTAGCATTCACCCAATATGAAAAAACTAAACTGCTTAAAAAGTAAAACAACATTAAACAAGGAAAAAAAATGTTAATCCTTTTGCACATATAAAACCTATGCCCTTTCCAAACTATTTACAAACAATAGCTTCCACCTCAAGCAATACATCTTTTGGCAGTCTTGCCACTTCTACACAAGAACGTGCTGGAAATGGCTCTTTAAAATACTGTTTATAAATTTCATTAATCTTGCCAAAATCATTCATTTCTTTTATAAACACCGTTGTTTTAATAATATTTTCCACTTTTGCACCTGAAGCTTCAACTAAATTACAAAGATTTTTAAATGCCTGATTTGCCTGAGCTTCCACACCTCCTTCAACAATTGCCCCAGTAGATGGCTCTACAGGAATCACTCCTGATGTAAATACCATTCCATTGACTTCAATTGCCTGTGAATAAGGACCTATTGCTGCTGGTGCCTTATCTGTACTGATAACTTTTTGCATATTTCCTCCAATCTGCCGCCTTGCGGCAACCAATATTATAATATATCCTTCACTAAAATTTTATCATTTTAGTAAAATACATCTTATAGATGAACTATATCTCACCCTATGTATAATCCTTATAATTTAAAAATAAATCATAAAAAATTATACGCTACTTTTTATTTAAAATCAATCGTTCTTTAATTTTATGCTGTCTTTTTCTATTGTGATTAACCCTTCTTTAAGAAGTCTTCCCACACCTCGTTTAAACGCATTTTTACTCATATTAAAATGTTTTTTTATCAGCTCTGAATCGCTTTTATCTGTAAATGGTATAATCCCATTTTGTTCTTTTATCACTTCATAGATTAATTTAGAGTCCTCTTCCATTTGTATATAAGCTTTTTGGCGAACGCTTATCATCATTTTGCCATCTTCTCTTACTTTTGAAACACGCCCATAAATAATATCGCCCACATTAATATTTCCATATATTTCATTTTTGGGAATCATGCCATAATACTTATCATCTATAGCAACAAATATTCCATATTCAGGCTTAATTTCTATAACTGTTCCACTCACAGCACTGTCTTTTACATACATATGATTTGCAGACAGCATATTGTAAACGCGCATGGTTGCGGCAAGCCTGTTGCTTTTATCAATATATAATCCTACAAGATAAGCTTTTCCTTCGGTGACATGCGTTGTTTGTTCCTTAAAAGGCAAAAATAAATCTTTTTCTAATCCCCAATCAAGAAAAGCACCAATCTTTCCAATTTGTGATACTTTTAATTTTGCAAGCTGTCCTAATTGAATAAATGGCTCTTTTGTTGTGGCAATCAACCTGTCACTTGAATCTCTATAAACAAAAACCTCCAATGCATCTGAAATCTCAATATCTTCAGGAACCATTTTTTTCGGAAGCAAAATACGTTCTTCCTTTGTTCCAAGATACACGCCAAAATCCACTTTCTTCACTACATTAAGGCATTGCTTTTTACCTAATTCTATCATTCATTTCTCCATTTCTATCTGTATCTATATTTTTCTATTGCTTGCAAATTTACCAATCAGATGCTTTATATAAAAATAAGTTCATTTATAAAATTTATATATGATTACATAATTTCAACAAGGTAAAAAAGTCCCTCGCAAAATGCGAGGGACTTAGCTGGGCTTGAGGGACTCGAACCCCCAGAATGCTGGAATCAGAATCCAGTGCCTTACCATTTGGCGAAAGCCCAATGCGGTAACAACAAATGGATTATACAACAGGATTTCTTTTAATGCAAGCATTTTTTTATTTTTTTGATATTATTGCTTTTTTAATATCACGATATTAGGTTATAAGCAAGAAATGTAGCGAATTGCGACTATCCGCTTTAGCACAAATCATATGTTTTAAGTATTGGAAAGCCCTCTTTATACTTTTTTACTATAAAATGATTCTTCTCTGCATAATCATATATAATTTGCCCTAAACCATTATCAACTAACGCTTTCATTGTCTCTATATCTACTTTATTGATAGCTGGACATGTTGGCGTTAAAGCAATCACCCAGTGATTATCCTTTTCCATAATCCGAAGCGGCCATATTTTACAATCAAATGGCTTATCCTCATCCGACAGCGTACAGCCTTTATTGAAATCAAGAAAGCTGCAAGGGACTTCTTCATCTGGATTATTGGTCTTATATTGATTATCTAATTTCATTCTGCCATAACTGCCTTTTTTATCTTTTTCAATTATAAAAAGTTCATTCTTATCTTTTCCACTATTATAATTTTTTTTTCTTAACTTTTCCACTATTTCCACTGGAAATAACGGTGTTTCCCACAAACTTTCCCTTCTAAATGAACAGCAAAACTTGCAGTCTGCACACGTTTCTTTTTTTAAGACTTTACTTAACATATTTATACTCCATCTTTATATTGTTTTTCACACAAATTTTTGCCAGCTAATTTCAATTCACCTTTGCAATACTGCCCTAATTTATTTTTTAACTCTATCTTTATTTTAAAACTTTTTATATAAATTTAACTTAACATTTTTAACAACTTATTTTTATGCCTAAAGTGATGAAACTTTTATAGAAGCATGATACTTTTTAAGCAATGTTTTTGGTCGATAGGACATTTTTGCCCGTCTTAATCCTTCAATATTGATATCTTCCTCCCTGTTTAACCATTTTATTCCTCGGGCATTTTTGGCAAACATATTGTTGATAACAGCATATCCTCCATTTACAGCAAATTCACCGATAGATTTTTCAAAATGCACATCTGCCACATCTTGATTTATCTTTGAAGCAATGGTCATAGCACAAGGCTTTCCATTTGCATATACAATACCGCCCATTAAATTTAACTGCTCAAAATAATACAATGCCTCTTTAATTTCTCTGTATTCTATTTTTTGTGACTCATCCTCTTGGTCGATATGGTCATAATACCATCGGTCTGCTACACGTTCTGCTTTTTCCCAGTTACATTCACCTAACTCCTGATATTCCCAATTATCATATGTTCTTATAAACTTTGATACATGATTTTTCTTTTTATGAAATGCTTTGCCGCTCAAATCAGCAAGTTCCTGCCGAAGATAGATATAATCACTGTCTCCTTCATTAGATTCAAAGACAAATTGACCAGGCATATATTTTTCAAGTGCCTGTTTTTGTTCTTCTGTCAAAAATGCAAACTGTAAATCTTCGCCTCTCTCAAACGCATCCTTTTCAATCGCAGAAAGTGCCTTTTTATAATCTGTTTTCCCCAATGGAAACGTATACCCGCATCTGGTGCCTATTCCGTTATATTTTCGGATAAATGCACCTTTATAATCTGTAATTTCAATATTATATTTATCTCTCAATAAAAAAATATTGGCAAATGAAACGTCACTTCCCATCATATCTTCATTTGCCACAATATTTCTAATCCATTCTCCATCACTAATTTCTGGTTTTTTCCATCGAAGCACTTAAAAATCACCTTGCCTTTCCAACAGCTATAAACTGATAATCATTCTATCATATCATTTATAAATCATCTAAATATATATTTTTGCCAATTGTATAATAAATTAGCTGATGACTTTTTTTTCAGCTTATTGTAACATATTACATTTTATGGTACAATAGCCCTAATTACGTTGTATACTTAAAAGGAGGTCACTATGAACAAAAAAAATATCCTTTTTATTTTAACAGGTGTATTAATTTTAATTCTTCAGTTTAATGTTAAAATAGGTACTATATATATTGATTTGTTTAATGATACAATTGCTTTTATCCTTATTATTATTGGAGGCTTACCTCTTAGCAATCGAAATGTTGAGTTTAAAAAAGCACGCAATATTATGATATTAGGATTGTTTCTTACAATTATTGGACAAATTTTCAGCATTTATAATTCAATTAAGGGAGGCAATGATATTATAGCTATCTATACAGGGTTTTCTACTATTGCAGGAATTTATTTTACTTATTATTTTAATGAAGCTCTTGTATTGGAATCACAATTTCAAGAAAAATTAGCTGTAACACGTTCTTTTAAATTGATATGGGCAATTTTAGGCATATTAATGTTTTGCAACTTTCTTGCAATTATGTCTGGAAAAAATATGATGATTATTATTGTACAAGCCATCACTGTAATATATGCCATTTACTATTGTTCTGTTGTTCTTACAGGATGCAAACAATTATATATGGAAGGACTCCCAACAAAACATATGATGAAATAGACAACAGCAAAACTATTTGTCAAAGCAGATATTGCAGTCCCTTTCGTTGCTTGCTCATAACTTTATAACTGTTATTAAAGCTTTTCACAGACAAATAATTTTAATCTAATTTGTACTGAAATATCACCAATAAGATAAAAACAATAGAAATGTTTTTTGTATTTTTATTGTATAATTTTTATACTTTATTTAAAAATGGAGAATTATTATGAAAAAATTAGAAATTATTATACGCCCTGAACGCTTAGACGACTTGAAAATTATTCTAAATGAACATGATTCTCATGGACTTATGATTACCAATATTATGGGTTATGGAAGCCAGCGCGGTCACAAACAAACATATAATGGGATTGATTTTGATGGCAATTTACTGCCAAAAGTAAAAGTAGAATCTATTGTTTGTGATGATGCTGTTGAAGATATTATTAATAGCATTGTTGACAAAATTAACACAGGTACTTATGGCGATGGAAAAATATTTATTTATGATGTTTATGATGCTGTGAGAATCCGCACAGGCGAACGCGGTATAGACGCTTTATAAAAATCAAAGACTCCGCTGCAAAGCAGTGGAGTCTTTAACTTCTTGGCTTTCGTCAAACAGTCATGTAAACATGGCTATTTTCTTTATTGCTTGTGAAAATAAATTTTTAATCAATATTATCATTGTCGCTGTTTTTATTATTATTGTTATTTTCAGGATTATTTGAATTATTATATACATCTGCCGTATTGCTATTTTTTGTATAAATCAAAAATACTCTTGATAATATAAAACTATTGACATACAGGGACAATGGAATGGTAACAATAAAGGCTGTCCAAAAATTTATTGTAAAAATAATCAGTCCACCATTAATAAATATCATTATAATGGTTTGCAAAAAATGATGCATACATAAAATAACTGCATTTTTCATAATGGCAACTACTTTATTCTCAAATTTAGCAAGCATTGGAAACACATACAATACAGCGGCACATAAAACCAGACACATTCCCAATGCTGCAAACATCAAAATCCTTGCAAATGTATTTCCTTCATTTACAGCCCACATATAACATATTCTTACATCAGTAATAAGCAAAAATGCCAGTACAATAACTGTCAACTCAATAATAATACTCTGTCTTAAGTTTTGCTTCCATGATTTTATAAAATCCCTAAATACATACCCTTCTTCATCACGAACTAATTTCATTCCAACATAGTATGCTGCTGTCATTGACGCTCCTGCAGTAATTAATGGTATGCTAAACACAATCACTAAAAATTCTAAAATAAAAAAATCGCCTGCTTTTGACAATGTTCTAAATAACTTTCCATTAATACTAAACATAAAAATCCTCCATTTCTACGCTGCTTTTTGCGTAAAGAACCTTTGCTTTGGTTTTTTGCTAACTTTGTGTCAAACAGTACACAGACGCAAATAAACAACAAAATTATTTATAAAAAATCTGTTTATTGACATTATTTTTCATCTTAATTCTTTTATACAGCAACATAGACCACTCATTTTCATAATGTTTTGATTATACTGTATACCACATAAAATGGGAAGTTTTTTCTCTATTTTTATTAAATATTTATAAAAATATACTTATTGTCAAATAATTATGTTAAAATAGCCAAAGCATTAGTACAAAAGTTTGCTTTATAAACTTTTGATTGACAGGGGGATAAGGATATGTCTTTTCAATTATTTAAAAAACCTATGCCTAAAGAACGAAAAACATTGTTTAAAGAATTAAGTTTTAGCGAAAAAATATCATATATATTTGAATATTATAAATTCCATATTTTAACTATTGTTATAACCGCGTTAATTATAGGAAGTTTTGTCTATTTTTATATTCAAAACAATTATGATTCTGTATGTTACATTGCTGTGGTTGATGGAAAAATAACAGGATACGATGACCGCACAGACGCCATCACACAAGGTTTTACACAACATCTTGGAATTGACGGAAAAAAACAGCGCGCAGAGATTGATTATAATTATTCTCTTATTGTACAGCCAATGGACCAAGAAGCAGAAGTAAGCCGTTCTAAACTTTATATATTATCTTCTACTGGCTCCATTGATGGATTTATGGCAAATCCAGAATATATCACCTATTTTTCAACCGATATAGAACCTTATTTTATGGATTTAACAACGATTTTATCACAACAAGAACTCTCACAAATTGGCGAAGAAAACATCGTTTATTACACAAAAAAAGATGGCACTAGTATTCCTGTTGCTGTCAATTTACAGCATACCAAAATAAAATCTGAAACCAATTTTACTATGGATAATCCTTGCTATGGTGTTGTTGTCTCTGCCAAAAATCCTGAAAATGCAACGGAATTTATCCGTTATGCGTTTTCTCTGTAATCAAATACCTTACTGCAAACAATAGGTATTCGCTTCTTGCAGCATTGTTAAATATCCATGTGAATATGACTATTTTCCTCATTGCTCATGGGAATACAATAATGATATAGTACAAATTCTTGGGCTTCACCATATAGTGTAAAGCCCAATTTTTTTGCTAAACCAATAGAGGGTATATTATCTTTTTGCACACATATAAACATCTCATCTAAAAATAATTCTTCCTTTGCATATTTTAACACGGCTTTTGCCGCTTCATACGCATATCCTTTGTGCTGATAATTCTTTCCAATTACATATCCTAATTCCTGCCGCAATATTCCATCAATTTCTCTGTTTTCTATGCCAACTCTGCCAATAAGTTTTTGTGTTGACTTTTCATAGACAAGCCACAGACCATATTGATAAAACCCATACATATTACAGATATAATTTTTAGTAAATTCAAGCTCCTTTTCATAAGAATATAAAGGCTCCAAATATGGACAATCTGAAAGCGTATCATATAACTTGCATAAATCCTTAACATCACATAATTGTATTTCTCTTAATAAAAGACGATTGGTATTAGCAACAACAAAAGGCGTATGTGTATATCTTGCATAGATAAGACGCATATAATTATAAGTAACATATAAATCTGTAATTATATAAGGCAGCTTTCCACTATAATCTTCTCCAAATCCAACACAAAATATATTGTTCTCTTCTATATTTACTGCATTAAGTTTTGTTGTTAATACAAGACTATCATTTTTTAATCCTCTTAAAATATCCATAAAAATACTGCAATTATCGCAGCTATTTTTAATATCAAGTTGTTGTACATCAATCTTATTATCATTCATTCTACAGACAAAATTATCATAATCCTTTTTTATTTGAGGAAATTTTTTAAAAATATCCATTGAAACATAAATTTGCTTTAACATAGTAATCTCCTATTTTTTTGCATAAATAACTTTATATCAAACAATGACAAACACAAACTATATATTTAATTTTATTTATTTTATAAAATAATTTATTTCTTATACTAATATTTATTCACATATTATATTCTTTAAAGCGCTGTCAATGACTTCAGTTTGACATTTTTTCACATATCATATACAATATTTGAAAAATTGCAACTATTATTCTAAACTCAATACTTTGCAGCAAACTGGTGAAGTATCGTTCAATGTGCAGTTAGTCAAACGGATAGAACAATCCGCTTGGTTACTTGCTCATCATCACATTGTCACTTTGTGACATTTTTAAAGCAGGCAAGTTAAAACTTCTGCTTCTTATGCAGATAACTTCCTGATAAGATTAAAATATTATTTTTTGAGAGGAAAAGCAATGGAAGAACAAAATCCAATAGTAACATTTACAATGGAAGACGGTAAAGTAATGAAAGCTGAACTTTATCCAGAAATAGCCCCTAATACAGTCAACAATTTTATATCTCTTATCCAAAAAGGATTTTACGATGGACTTATATTCCACCGCATTATTTCTGGTTTTATGATTCAAGGCGGCGACCCAAACGGTACTGGAATGGGCGGTCCCGGATATTCAATTAAAGGGGAATTTAAACGCAATGGCTTTAGAAACGATTTGAAGCACACAAAAGGCGTTCTCTCTATGGCTCGTTCTGGCAATCCAAACTCAGCAGGTTCACAATTTTTTATTATGCACGAAAATGCGCCTCATCTTGACGGCGATTATGCCGCATTCGGCAAATTAATTGAAGGTGAAGATACACTAAATGATATCGCATCAGTGCCAACAGACTGGGAAGACCGCCCACAAAAACCGCCTGTAATGAAGTCCGTAACAGTTGAAACATTTGGCGTAGAGTATCCAGCACCAAAAACACTTTAAAATATTTGCTGATAATCTTTAAAAATATTTTTAAAATAATGATAAAAGACTCGGAAAGGATAAATTGTTACAATTCCTCTCCGAGTTTTCATATTTATTCAATATAGCAGCCAAACATTTTTTTACATCAGACCAGTTAAGCGGATATTCGCAATCCTCTACGCTACTTGCTCGGGTGTTTGACACCCTAACCTCATAGCTACTATCGTAACGCAAGTCCCCACCCCCACTTATGCCTTTGCAGCATTGAAGCGGGGGACTTCCTTGATGAGGTTAAATTAAAAAAATATCAGACAATTACATATCTTGGGTTATTATTAGAAAATGCTCAATGACTAAGTTATTTTCCACTATTATTTTCTATTTTGCGTTCTGTTTTTCTTGTTCTTATATATGTATCTTCACGTCTGCCTACACGAATATTATCTCCTGCATATGTACTGCTGCCCACTGTCATATGCGCCCGTGAACTGCGAAGCATAAGCATTATCGCTAGCGCTGTAACAACAATTGCAATAATTAATTTAATCAACATGTCTTCACACATACCTTGAACAAAACTGACACCCTTTGCAAATAAAAGCGCATCTCCTGCCATTATAACAAGAAGTGACAACAGAAAGGTACTAACTGCTGCTAATATACATTTCTGAATACTTATCGGTCTATCTGCCACAATCTTTCCTGTCTGTCCATTAATCATAAACTGAAAATCTTTACTATTATATCGACAGTTTAAAAGCCAAACAGGTATCATAATATATTCAACACCTTTTTTCATCTTATTAATATGATTGCTTACAACACCAACATGTGAATACCCTGTTATTGTATCTTTTGTTATATCTGTAATATACTTATCAATTCGCTTTTCCACATGCGGTCTCATCTCCTCTGCTGAGACGCTATACCGCTCAGACAAGTATCCTGACATATATTCCATTGAAAATGGCTTCAATTCTTCATAGCGAAATGGCTCTAATTTATCCATAACACTATCTTCCATATTTTTTGAGGCATCTGCTGGCACTTTATTAAACTCTGCTGTGACATCTCTATAAACATGATATTCTTTATGATAGGTTATCTCATATTCGCCTTTTCTTTCGGTATTTACAATCTCTGCATTGGCTGTCATTTGTGACTGTGCATTGTAATCATACAGCCAATAAGGCACATATAATCCTGATATTTTTTCTATTGTCGCCTTATCTTTTAATTCTTTTGGCGTTAGTATTCCTTTTTTTATCCATTCTCTATATTTTTGCTGTGCTTCCTCTTTATTCATCTTAAATGGAATAATTCTTTGCGGCTTATATACGCCCTGAATCTGCTCTCCTACAAGAGATGGATTGCCGCAAAATGAACAGATTGTCGCCGCTGTAAATTCATCTGTAACCAGTTCTGCTCCACAGCTCTTACAATGATACAGCTTCATCTCAACAGTATTTTCTTGTTCTTGATTAGTAGTTGTATCGATTGAGTTATCCGTTTCCATCGTTTCAATATCTTTTGTATTGCCGCACTGTAAACATTTTAACTTTTGACTCGCACTGTCAAACTGCATTATACCACCACAAGAAGCGCATTTATACGTTATTGGCATAATTTAGACTCCTTCATAATTTATTCATATTTCTTTTAATTTAAATTAACATAATCAACATCATTTCTTCACTTTTGGCACATATACTTAAAGAGAATTAAACATGTTTACAAGTTAAATACTTTTTCATAATTTGAGTTGTTAGTAGACAAACAGCTCGCCTCCCTCTTTCATCGTCCACATAAGTGGACGGTGTTTTTTTGCACACGGGCGTCCAAATAAAAGATATCAGCAAGCTGACAAACGCCCAGTACGCGAGCAGGGGAAGATAACTCTTCTCTAACATATCACCAAGTACCATTAACCTTTAAAATCATTATAACCGTTCTATAAAAAATGATGCCACCATCATCACAATTCCTACTATCGTTAAAATGATTCCTATTTTTTTATCTCTAATATATTTTGGCTCTTCCAAATTTTTCCTATCTCTTTGGTCATAAAACAAATTAAATTGATGTTTTGCGTTGACTATCTTTACAATTCCTATAAAAGTAACAACAAAACCAATTAAGAACACCATAAACCCTAAAAAAGGCCAATAGGATGAACCAGCATGAGCTTCTGAATCATAAAAATTAATATCCATAAAAAATATATCCTCCTTTATCCAACAACTTACAAGTCATAAAACACACCATAAAAAATAGCATATATTTTAAAATATATACATCTAAATATTTTCTTAAATAAAGTATAAAACATTTCCAAAATAAATGCTATTAATTTTTTTATGTTATACTTTTTTTTTACAATGAAATAAGGTATAATGTTATAGAATCGTTGTGGTTGTATATAGTGGAGTTTTTCACAGCCACAAATTATTAGAATATTCTTATGGGAGGTATTATTTATGTTGACAACAGCAACAGATATGTTAAACAAGGCTCGTCAGGGAGGTTATGCAGTTGGACAGTTTAATATTAACAATCTTGAATGGACAAAGGCTATCCTTCTTACAGCACAAGAAATGAACTCACCAGTTATCTTAGGCGTTTCTGAGGGTGCTGGAAAGTACATGGCAGGTTTTAAAGTTGTTGCGGATATGGTAAAGGCCATGATTGAAGAACAAAATATCACTGTTCCAGTGGCACTTCATCTTGACCATGGCACTTATGAAGGCTGCTATAAATGTATTGAAGCTGGTTTTTCTTCAATTATGTTTGACGGTTCACACTATCCAATCGCTGAAAATGTTGAAAAGACAAAGGAACTTGTAAAAGTTACCAGAGAAAAAGGAATGTCTCTTGAAGCTGAAGTTGGTTCTATAGGCGGTGAAGAAGATGGTGTTATTGGTCAAGGCGAATGTGCTGACCCAGACGAGTGTAAAGCAATTGCTGACCTTGGCGTAGACATGCTTGCTGCAGGTATTGGCAATATTCATGGCAAGTATCCTGAAAATTGGGCAGGACTCAGTTTTGAAACACTTGAGGCAGTTAAAGAAAAAGTTGGAATGATGCCATTAGTTTTACATGGTGGTACTGGTATTCCAGAAGATATGATTAAAAAAGCGATTTCTTTAGGTGTGGCAAAGATTAATGTAAATACAGAATGTCAGCTTTCATTTGCTGCTGCTACAAGAAAATATATTGAGGCTGGCAAGGACCTTGAAGGAAAAGGATTTGACCCTAGAAAGCTCCTTGCACCAGGTGCTGAAGCAATCAAAAATACAGTGCGTGAAAAAATCACCCTTTTTGGTTCAGCAGATAAAGCCTAAAACAGATTAAATAGGGAGTACACAATTTCATGGGTAAAGATATAGAAAATCCTAACGAAGAAGACGTTATCAATGTACAATTACTAGAGGATTTTGATGAACCAGACGATAATTTTGAAGACCTTGAAAATCCTATAGATGATGGATTTTTTATTGAAGATGAAATACTAGACGAAGAAATAATTGATTTATATGAAGAATCTGAGGATACCCAAGAAGACGCTGATGAAGTGTTTGAGAAAAAAGAACATGATAAACGTATAGGTAACATTATAAGACGTACTATACTTATCATCTCCATTGCTATATTCTGCTTTTCTGCATATAAGCTTTTAGGTATATTATTAGAGTATAAAGAAGGAAATGATATCTACAAAAGTATTGCAAATAATGTAGAAAATAATGATAATGACTTTGAAGGCAATATTAATGGCGAGGATATTGTTGTTCCATTTAAATATGACCATAATGCTCTTTTAGCAATTAATCCAGATGCACTAGGTTATATTTATGTTCCAAGTATTGATTTAAGACTTCCATTTGTTCAAAGCCATGACAATGAAGAATATTTGACGACAACGATTAACGGCGTAACAAATTCTAATGGCTGTCCGTTTTTAGATTGCAATATAACTGGTGGAATGTCTGCTATGCACTTAATTATTTATGGACATACGCTTTACAGCAATGAAATGTTTTCTAAATTACATAGTTACAGTAGTTCAGATTTTTATTCTTCCGAGGACAATGATAAATTTTTTATATACACGGAAGATAAATTAAAAGAATACCGTATATTCAGTGTCAACTACAATGAACCTATCAGTGCTACTTTTAGTTATAATTTTTCTTCACAATCTAGTATGAGAAATTATGCACAGACGCAAAAAGAGCTGTCTATCTATTCAACACCTTATGATGTCAGTGAGGCAACACAGATTGTATCTCTTGTAACATGTGCAGATGGCGGTAATACACGACTTGTTATTCAAGGAGTATACGTTGGGGAAACTACTATATCGGATTAAGTTTAAAAGAAACAAATTTGCAAGAATTTAATTTGTTTTACCATATTTTTGCTTAAATAGACTTAATTATTTAATTTAATACAAAAAAACACTTGCATTATAAGTTGTTTTGAGTTATTTTAATTAAAAGCGGCTAAGGTCGTAATTTAATAGTAGAACAAAGGCGTTCCAATTATTTTAATTTGTTTTAGGATAATGGGATGCCTTTTTTGATTGTACTATTAAAATATTTTCTACATAAACAATAGAAAGGGATGGAAAAATATGAGTGAAATTTTCAATGTTGCTGACATTTTTGGTCAAAATGTATTTAACGATGCTGTTATGAGAGCGCGTCTGCCAAAGAATGTCTATAAAAATCTCAAACTTGCCATATCTGGCGAAAAAGAGCTTGTGCTTGCCGATGCTGATGTCATTGCCAATGCAATGAAGGATTGGGCTATTGAAAAAGGTGCTACACATTACACACACTGGTTTCAGCCATTGACTGGCACAACTGCCGAAAAACATGATTCATTTATCTCTGCACCTAAAGAAGATGGAAAAATCCTTATGGAATTTTCTGGAAAGGAATTAATCAAAGGTGAACCTGATGCTTCTTCTTTCCCATCAGGCGGACTTCGAGCTACATTTGAAGCGCGCGGATACACAGCATGGGATTGCACATCTCCTGCTTTTATCCGAGAAGATTCCACTGGTGCAACGCTTTGTATTCCTACAGCATTCTGTTCTTATACAGGTGAGGCGCTTGACCAAAAAACACCTCTTCTTCGCTCAATGGATGCTATCAATGAACAATCACTTAGAATACTTCGATTGTTTGGAAATACAACTTCCAAAAAAGTCACACCATCTGTAGGTGCAGAACAGGAGTATTTTATTGTTGACAGAGCAAAATATCTTCAAAGAAAAGACTTGATATTTTCTGGTCGTACTTTATTTGGTGCTATGCCTCCTAAAGGTCAAGAACTTGAAGACCACTATTTTGGTGCCATTCGTGACAGAATTGGCTCTTTTATGAAAGATGTCAACAAAGAATTATGGAAATTAGGCGTTACTGCTAAAACACAACATAATGAGGTTGCACCTGCACAGCATGAATTAGCACCAATATATGCACAGTGCAACACAGCTACAGACAACAATCAGCTTACAATGGAATTACTTAAAAAAGTTGCTTACAGACATAATCTTGTTTGCCTTCTTCATGAAAAACCATTTGATGGCGTTAATGGTTCTGGCAAGCATAACAATTGGTCACTCACTTCAGATGATGGTATCAATCTTTTAGAACCTGGCAAAACACCTCACGAGAATATTCAATTCCTTCTTGTACTTGGTGCTGTTATGAAAGCCGTTGACACCCATGCTGACTTACTGCGTGAATCCGCAGCAGATGTCGGCAATGACCATCGACTAGGAGCAAATGAGGCACCTCCTGCAATTATTTCCATGTTTGTAGGCGAACAGCTTGAGGACGTTATTGAACAGCTTATTGATAAAGGCGATGCCACAAGCTCAATCCAAAAAGGAAAATTAAAAACGGGCGCTTCTGCACTTCCAGATTTTAACAAAGATGCAACAGATAGAAATAGAACATCTCCATTTGCATTTACAGGCAACAAATTTGAGTTCCGTATGGTAGGCTCTTCCGATTCAATCGCACCTGCCAATGTTGTACTTAACACAATTGTTGCTGAAAGCTTTAGAGAAATTGCTGATGAACTTGAAAAAGCTGATAATTTTGATATGGCTTGCCATGATATGATTAAAAAACTCTTTACAAATCATCATAGAATTGTTTTTAATGGCAATGGATATTCTGATGATTGGATAGAAGAAGCTGAAAGACGCGGACTTCCAAATATCACCTCTATGGTTGATGCCATTCCTGCTCTTATTACAGACAAAGCAGTAAAATTATTTGAAAGTTTTGGCGTATTTACAAAAGCCGAATTGGAATCTCGTGTTGAAATTCAATATGAGGGTTACTCAAAAGCAATTAATATTGAAGCTCGAACAATGATAGATGTTGCTGGCAAACAAATTATTCCATCTGTTATTTCTTATTCAACAGAGCTTGCTAATTCTGTACTGGCAGTTTCTAATGCTAATGCTGACGCCAGCGCACAAAAAGAATTGTTAAATGACGTTTCTGCACTGTTAAAAGATATGAAATCTGCCCTTACAACTCTTATTGATGTTACAGAAAAAGCTGGAAATATCACAGACGCAGGCGAACAGGCAAAATTTTACAGAGATACCGTAAAAACTGCAATGACACAATTAAGAACACCTGCTGATAAACTTGAAATGATAGTTGATAAAAAATTTTGGCCATTCCCATCTTATGGTGATTTGATGTTTGAAGTGTAGGATTTTGATTGTGAGTGGTATATTTAATAGTTCATTTAATATTTAAGAATTTATTGTTACTTCATTGTTTTAAGTTTAATACTTTAGATTTTATTGTTTAAATTTAATAGCTTAGACTTAATAATTTAGCCTTCATTCTTAAAATATAAATAATTCATTATAAAAATGCTCTAAATATTTATTAATTATGATTTTTATCATAGTTTGTAAAATATTTAGAGCATTTTTGTTATAAATAAATTATTTTAACCTCATCAATAAAATCTTCCACTCTAATGTCACAGGGGCATAAGTGGTGGGTGAGGTCTTGCGTTGCGATAACAACTATAAGGTTATGAGCAAATAGCACAACGGATTGCAAATATCCGTTTTGACTATTAAAACTACTATCATAATATATCTAAGAATTTTATCAATTAAATAATTATAAGTTTTTGTCATCAGGAATAAACTCCATAATATCCTCAATTTGACAACTAAGAATTGTACATAAACGATTAATAATAAGTGTTTTAACTATCATATTTTTTCTAAGCCTTTGAAGCTGTGATTTATCAATTCCATAATCTTTAATCAATTTATATTGGCTGATATTTTTCTTTTTTAAAGTAACCCATAGTCTATCATATTTTATCATTCCATTCTCCTTTTATATTACATTTTAAAAGGAAATGTTTTATAATAATATGGTGCGTATATACTCCCTATTTTATTTTTCTATCTTGGTCCCATAAACTGATTACCATTTAAATGTATCATATGTTCTGGCATCTCTGCAATCCACACTTCCGTCTCCCATGCTAACGATTCTGAAAATTTTTTATATGTTTTGAAATCTAAAAATGCAGTAATATAAATCTTTCCTGCCATAACATTTTTCGTTAATTCTGTAATTTCAAGAATTCGTTTAGGGTCCATTGGACCTACTGAAGTAACAGATTCTACAAAATAAATCCAATTTTTATCTTCTCTATATAAAATAACATCTGGCATTTTATCATGCAAAGTAATTTCAAAACCTAATTCTTTTAGCTTTGCAATATTTTTTACTAAATCTTTTTTTATAGTATCACCCACATACAAACATTCAGAATTAGGTGCAAATCTTGGAGCAAATTTTTCAATAATTGCTTTTTGCAATTCGTTATGCTTTCCCGTTGAAAATTTAAAATCCACACCATTAATTTTTACAGGCATCATTGTCATTTCTTTTTTAGAAGTGTAAATATCAATGAGTTTATTATGATACATTAAAAAACGATTTAAAAATTTCTCCCATTCTACAGATTGAAATGTTTTTAACATTTTTAATGTTTCTTCTGTAAGTCTATATTTATAATTAGGACTATTTGTTGCCACCCCATTATCTTCTACTAATGCTGCAGTTCGGAATCTATGTAATGCCTGCTTACGGAATGTTTCACGACTATTTTCCGCATAAGTAGTACCATAAAATGTATTACAAAATTGAATAATATCATGAATACGAATCCAATCATTTTTTGCCTCATGCCAAGACATATTTGACTTCATATCTGCCATTGCCAGCAATACATAACAACATATATCTGCTTGCTGTGCTTTTGGCATACCTACTAATTCCAAAATTTTTCGTGCTTCTTCAAGTTTATTCACAATATTCCTCCAAAATCAAATTACAATTTTTCTCCGATAAATCTTTTGACTTCATTAATTTTTTACCCATTTCTTGTATACTTTCTATATCTGGTATGGGCATAGCATTTACTTCTGTAGAATTAACCTGTGTTGAACCATTTAAAATACGATAATATTCATCATATAAAGTGGAATTAAAAAGCACATATAAGCCATATACTAAACATTCTGACATTTCATCTAATAAACTATCAATAAAATTAATTTTATTTTGTGTACTGATTTTTTTATATTGTGGATAATTTTTTGCTAAATAAATTCCACATTGTAATCTTCGTGTTTCTTCTTTTGTTGTAAATCTCTTTACAAACAAATAATTTTTATTATCTTGCATCAATCCTTGTTGCTGTGCAATTATATACTCATGTTCTTTATGAATAGGAAATTGAATTGTTCCTTGTTTAATATGATGTGAATAGAACAATGGAATTGTTCCATCTTCTGCCTCATTACGAAGAATATTACGGTTTCTAAAATCAACCGTTACTCCGGTTTTCATCTTTACTCCAATATCAGGCAATGTATAATTAAATTTATGCAATTGCTTTAATACCGCAATTTCTTTTTTACTGGTCACTAAATACACATAATAATTCATACCAACAACAACATTATATGGCACTGTTAAAGAAGTTCGTTCATTAAAATCTTTATTTGATTTAGAAGAAGTAATCTTTATTTGTACAGGATTAATATGAGTTTTTCTAACTTTTATAATCATTGTTTCTTGCAATACATTTTCTTTCTCAAAAACTTTATTTCTACTTGTAAATAAATGAATATATTGTAATTTTCCTTCTGTCAAAAAATATTGTCGAAATCGTTTAAAATATGCTCCTGATGTCCATGAACGTGGTATTATATAAACCATTTCTCCATTATCTTTTAAATTAAAAAGCCCCATAGCTGCAAAAATAAAATAAAGATTGGGTGTACCATAACAAATTTTTGGCATAACTGTCGCTTCTAATGCATCCTTAGATATCTTCATATAAGGAGGGTTTCCAATTACATAATCATATTTAGGTGGATTAAGATTTCTGCCTATCAAATCATTAAAATCCAAATATTGACTTGTAATATAATTTTCTATCCGAATATAATATTTAACTATTTTGGTTGAATTTTCTTTACAATATTCTAAATTATTTTGTAAAAGCGTTAACACATTTTCATCATTTTCATAACAAATCAATTCAATTTCTTTTACTGAATCAAACTGTTCCAACCATTCAACAAAAGCACATGACAAAATTCCAGAGCCAGCACCCGCATCCAAAACAGTTATTCTTTCTTTATTAGTAGGAATATCATATAAACTTGTCATAAACCTTGCTGTTTCTATACTTGTAAAAAACTGCCCATATGTTTTTCTTTCTTTTTTTGGCATATTTTCTATATATAAATTTGTAAGTTCAACAATTTTTTCCAGCATTTTTTACTCCATTTTTATTTTTCAAAGTATAATGCTCTAACTTAAAAATATTAGAGCTTATTAGGCAATATAATATTTCAATTTCCACCCATGATTAAACTACCCTCATTTTTATAGGCATGTCCGCTTTATCTTTAAAATATAAAACTCCTAAATTCAACATATTATTTTTATATAATGTTTCATTGGCATCCACATTCATTATTTTATTCTTAAATACATCCTATTTCTTCTTTCTGTAAATTTAGAAATTATATATTTATCATATTATTTATTTTACTAAATATCAAGATTTTTAATAAGATATTCTCTTTATTTATATGTTTTTTTATTACTTATCCAAAACCACATAAACTATACTTTAATGTAAACATTGATTTTCTTCCTCACTTGTATAATATATATGTCATATATTTAATTTATATATAAATTAAGTATATATAAAATAACTTTGTTCTATAACAAGTTATAAACTTACAAATTTTTTACTAATTTACAACATACAAAGGGAGATTTCATTATGAACAACTTAGATGAACAAATAAGTAATTATCTTGAATATTGTCAATATCAAAGAAGATTAGATGATAAATCGCTAAAAGCATATCGAATTGATTTAAGACAATTTTCACAGCAACATATAAAAATAATAATAACAGATATTACTTCAGATATGTTAGAAAAATATATTACTATTCTAAATAAAACCTATAAACCTAAAACTGTTAAAAGGAAAATTGCCTCTATAAAAGCATTTTTTAGCTATTTAGAATATAAAGATTATATTGAAAAAAATCCTTTTAATAAAGTAAAAACCAAATTTCGTGAACCCATTATTCTTCCAAAAACAATCCCTCTTTATACCGTAGAAACTTTTTTAGCAACCATCTATAAACAACAAAAAGAAGCAAATACCATTTATCAAAAAAGAAACGCACTTCGAGATGCTGCCGTTATTGAACTTTTATTTGCTACTGGATTAAGAATTTCTGAGCTATGTTCCTTAAGAAAAAATGATATTGATTTATTTGACCAAACTGTTTTGGTATATGGAAAAGGCTCTAAAGAAAGACGAATACAAATAGGAAATGATGATGTTGTAAAAATATTGAAAGAATATAAAAAAGAATATGAAGCAGAAATTGAAAACTGTGGCTATTTTTTTGCAAATCAATCTGGAAAAAAATTATCAGACCAAGCAGTAAGAAGAATGATTAATAAATATGCCTCTATTGCAGCTATTGATTTACATATCACACCCCATATGTTTCGACATACTTTTGCAACAAGCCTTTTAGAAGCAGACGTTGATATCCGTTATATTCAGGAAATGTTGGGACATAGTTCTATTAATATTACACAAATATATACTCATGTAGCTATGTCAAAACAACGTGATATATTGATAAATAAACATCCAAGAAAGAATTTTCATATATAACTCGTAAAAAACAAACTGTCAATACAGAAATTGAGGGTTTGTTTTTTATTTATATTGTAATTATGATAGATAATTAAAAGTTATCTGTTGGATTTGATAGTTAAAAA
>CAJUTV010000021.1 GCA_910589305.1 uncultured Lachnospira sp.
CTGGGAACTCACCTGCATAGCAGGTGGTTTTATTAATTGTTAAACCAATAAAAAATGTGGCTTATTTTAATAAGCCACATTTTTATTCTGTTATTTTTTTAATTTATATTAAAAAAATTATTTATATATGTCAGTTGTGTTCAGCAATTTTTATATATTTGTAACATTACTTATCATTTGCTGCTACAACACCTGGCAATTCTTTGCCCTCAAGAAATTCAAGCGAAGCTCCGCCGCCTGTAGAGATATGTGTCATCTTATCACCGAAACCAAGATTATTAACTGCAGCAGCTGAATCACCGCCACCAATAATTGTTGTAGCATCTTCTAACTTAGCCAATTCTTGTGCAACAGCAATTGTACCTTTAGCAAAATTATCAAACTCAAATACACCCATAGGTCCATTCCATACAACCGTCTTGGCATCCTTTAATGCTTCCTGATAAAGTTCACTTGTCTTTGGTCCGATATCCATACCCATATCATCATCTTCTTGATGACCTGCAACAACAACACGGCTAGGTGTATCATTCTTAAACTCTTTTGTCACTACAGTATCAATAGGAATCAGTAATTTTACACCTTTTGCCTCTGCCTTTTCCATCATTTCTTTTGCATAATCAACGTAGTCATCTTCAATTAATGACTTGCCAATTTTGCCGCCGCGAGCTTTTTGGAATGTATAAGACATACCACCGCCAATAATAAGTGTGTCAACTTTATCTAATAAGTTGTTAATAACAGATATCTTTGAAGAAACCTTTGAACCGCCAAGAATAGCAACAAATGGTCTTACTGGATTATTGACTGCATTTCCAAGAAAATCAATTTCTTTTTGCATAAGATAACCAACAACGGACGTGTCAACAAACTGTGTAACACCTACATTAGAACAATGTGCTCTATGTGCTGTACCAAATGCATCATTGACAAAAACATCACAAATAGAAGCAAGATCTTTAGAAAATGCTTCTCCATTTTTTGTCTCCTCTGTGCGGAAACGTGTATTCTCAAGAAGAATTACATCACCATTATTCATAGCCTCAACAGCAGCTTTTGCATTATCACCAACAACTGTATCATCCGCAGCAAACTTTACTTCTTTGCCTAAGAGTTCTGATAATCTCTTTGCAACAGGTGAAAGTGAAAAAGAAGCATCGGGTCCCTTTGGTTTACCAAGATGAGAGCAAAGAATTACTTTTCCGCCATCAGCAATAAGCTTCTTAATTGTAGGAAGCGCTGCAACTAAACGAGTTTCATCTGTAATCTTATCACCATCTAATGGTACATTAAAATCACATCTACAAAGTACTCTCTTGCCATTAACATTGATATCATCTACGGATTTCTTATTAAGCATATATTTTTTCCTCCATATTAATCAAATAGATATTTATAATCCACTTTAATACTTACCAAACAGCGAATATTTATAATCCGCTTTGTTATTTATCTATTTTTATTACTTCTTTGTAGCATTTTGGCAGGAGCTTACACTCCTGCCAAAGAATCAAGACCTATAACAATTAACCTAATTCAGCAAAATACTTAATTGTTCTAACCATCTGGCTTGTGTAAGAGTTTTCATTATCATACCATGAAACAACCTCTACCTGTGTCTTACCACCAGGAAGCTTTGAAACCATTGTCTGAGTAGCATCAAAGAGTGAACCATATCGCATACCAATAATATCACTTGATACGATTTGGTCTTCATTGTAACCATAACTCTCATTAGCAGCAGCCTTCATAGCAGCATTGATTTCATCAACTGTAACTTCCTTGTCCACAACTGCAAAAAGAAGAGTTGTTGAACCTGTAGGAGTTGGAACTCTCTGAGCAGCTCCGATAAGCTTTCCATTTAACTCAGGGATAACAAGACCGATAGCCTTAGCAGCACCTGTTGAGTTTGGAACGATATTGCAAGCGCCTGCTCTTGACCTTCTAAGGTCGCCCTTTCTTTGAGGGCCATCAAGAATCATCTGGTCACCTGTATAAGCATGGATTGTACACATAATACCTGACTCGATAGGAGCAAGGTCATTAAGAGCCTTAGCCATAGGTGCTAAACAGTTTGTTGTACAAGAAGCAGCTGAGATGATTTTGTCCTCTGCTGTCAATGTCTCATGGTTTACATTGTAAACGATTGTCTTAAGGTCGTTGCCCGCTGGTGCAGAGATAACAACTTTCTTAGCACCTGCATTGATATGAGCCTGAGCCTTTTCTTTTGATGTATAAAAACCTGAACACTCAAGAACAACATCAACACCAATTTCACCCCAAGGACAATTGTTTGCATCAGGTTCCTTGTAAATCTTAATTGTCTTACCTTTAACAGTAATTGTACCAGCTTCATCATCAGCAGTAACAGAACCTTCATCACCTACTTCAACATATCTTCCCTGTGATGAATCATACTTTAAAAGATGAGCAAGCATCTTTGGGCTTGTCAAATCATTAATCGCTACTACTTCATAGCCTTCTGCACCAAACATCTGTCTGAATGCAAGTCTACCAATACGTCCAAAACCATTAATTGCAACTTTTACTGACATAAATTAATTCCTCCTAAATAAGATTGCTTGTGAAAAAAATCTAACCATAGTGTATTTTACATAATAAGGAAAAAAATATCAAGCATCAAAACGTGTTTTTGACATATTGTTAAAAAACCATGTCTTGAAATCTGTTACTTTCGTTAATTTCAACAAACAATCGCTTCACAAGCTATCCTTATGTTCAACAAAATGGTTACAACAGCTTTTCATTGGCTATTATAACCATTTTCCTACAATTTATGCTAATTAGAATAGATCTCTTCATGCACCGACTCTGCAATATTTTTTGCATGGTCAGAAACTCTCTCCAAGTTTGTAAGGATATCTAAATAAGACACACTGCTCTCTGCTCTACATTTACCTTCCGACAATCTTCGGATATGTTTATTTCTTAACTCTTCCTCAAGTGTATTTACATTATCTTCAAGCCTGTACACATCTTTAATGGCATTTCGCTCTTCCTGTTCTCTTGCAGCAATAGCCCTATCTAAGCATAATAGAACCATTGTCCATAAATCCATCAATTCATCTGAACCTTTTTCAGTAAATACAATATTATTTTCAATCTTATATTTCGCTATATCCGCAAGATTTTCGGCTCTATCAGAAACTCTCTCCAAATCAATCACTGCATGAAATAAATTCGTTACTAATAGATGCTGTTTATCTGTAAGAGACAAATTGCTTACCTTTATAAGATATGCTGTCAAATACTTAGAATAATAATCAACTCGTTTTTCAAGCTCATATACCTTCTCCACAAGTTCAGAAGAATTTTCTCGGACTGCTCTGGAAGCATACTCCATATTGTCATAAGAAAGACGCGCCATAACAATTGTTTCCTTTTTTGCACGTTCTAGCGCAACAGAAGGCTGTTCCATTATTCTTACATCAAAATGTCTTGCAACTTCAAGCTCAACCTCATCGCTGATATTATCCAATTCTGGCTGCTCTTGCTTCTCCTTAATAATCATACCTGAAATCTTAACAAGCAACTTTGCAAATGGGAACATTACAACGGTACAAGTTATATTAAATAAAGTATGAAAAATTGAAATTTCTACTGCCGAAATATTATGAACCGCAATATTCGGTCTAATGCAAAACAAAACAAATCCAATCGTTCCAAACAGTATCGCACCTGCTATATTAAACAACAAGTGCATACAAGCTGCTCGCTTTGCTGTTCTTGTAGCTCCTGCACAAGATAAAAGCGCTGTGACACAAGAACCAATATTTTGTCCTAATGTAATAAATACAGCCGCATTTGTTGTTACAATTCCATTGGCAGCAAGTGTTTGTAAAATACCTACAGAAGCTGATGAGCTCTGTAATATTGCTGTTACAATAATACCAATAATAATGCCTAAAAATGGATTACTTCCCACAAATTCAAAGGCAGCAGAAAAAATTGGCGCATCAGTATATGGCGAAATTGCCAAACTCATAAACTCAAGCCCTTCAAATAACAATCCAATACCGACAAACAACTCTCCAATATTTTTAAATCGGTCTTTTTTTGCAAAAAGGCTGATAAATGCACCTATACCAATTAATAATGGCGCATAAAAAGCAGGTTTTAGAGCCTGAGCTGCATCGCCAATTTGCCCTAATGAAACTATCCATGCAGTAATTGTTGTACCGATATTGGCACCCATAATAACACCGACAGCTTGTACCAAATTCATGATGCCAGCATTCACAAACCCCACTACCATAACTGTAGTAGCACCACTGCTTTGTATAATAGCAGTAATCAATGCACCCACAACAACCGCAAGAAATCTGTTTCTTGTAAGATAACCAAGCAGCGACTTCATCTTTCCGCCTGCCGATTTCTGCATACCATCAGCCATACGGTTCATGCCATACAGAAACATTCCTATTCCACCAGCGAAAATAAATAGATTTCCAACTAATTCCATATTTTACCTCAAAATTTTATTTTCTTTAAGTTCTTCCATTTTTAGCCTCCATGCTGCGACTGATTTTTAGGAGTATCTAATGGTTTAAGTTTTGGCAAGGCTACATAACAGCCTTTTATGCGCAGCAATCTTTTATATAACTTGTAGGTTGAAAACTACATTTTATAACAATAAAATCATCACAAAATATATATTTCGTTGTTTTCAACCTTGCATCTTCAATATAATACCAATAGATTGATGAATTTTCAAGCATTAAAAATCAGAACACATATTCCTCTTACCCATCTAAATCTATAAAAACAATAGATAAAACAAATCAATTGGCATAATAATAAACAATAAACATGATTATAAATACTTCATATTATTATAATAAATTTTCATTCCTGCATAAAAATGTCGGCAGATTTTATTACTCTGCCGACAAAACCTTTTTTTGTAACTATTTTATTAAACCATATAAATCACAAAATATAACAATATTTTTTATTTACTACATTTTATCCTTGTGTCTGGTTATACAACTGATTTCCATTTGTATCATAAACAATCCAATCGGATATCGTTACATCTGCACCTGTTATTGCCAAGCCAAATTTTGCTGCTTGTTCTGCTGTAAGATAAGCTCCCGATGCTGCAAAAGTGTAAGATTGTCTTTTTTCAGTTGTTCCGTCAGCTCCTACAAGCGCACATGATATTGTATATACTCCATTTTTCTTTTCAACCGTTATATCATATGTACTGCCAATTGTATATGCCGCTTTTGGACTTCCATTTCCTGTTTCGCCATCTCTGTCATCTGTTCTCTTTTTAGTCCAAAACATTGATGCCGCATTTGTATCTCCAGAATTTCTAATTGAAAATGAATTAAAAAGATAATCTCCATTTGTTTGGAATGCTCCTACAAAAACACCTCTGTCTTTACCTGTGGCTGCAAACGAATTAACTTTTACTTTTAAAGTCATTTTATTAACAAATTCAGATTCAGGAAATACAATATAAGATATATCCTTTCCTGCTACTCCTTTGTTCTTTGATATATTTCCGCCTGTTGCAGATTGTTTAATATTCATTTCATTTCCATTATTGGTTACTGTCACATTGGCAACATCTCCTGTTGTTTGTGGCGTATAAACAATTTCACCTGGGTCAACCTTTACACCCTCAGCCTTAATTGTTATTGCCAAAACACCTCTAATTACACCGCCTGGTATATTTAATTTTCCAGTAGCTGCATCATATGTAAAATAGCCTTCATATAATGGATTGTTATCGATGCTTACTTCTACAGTTTGTGGAAGTTGATAGCCTGCTACATTCTTAAACTGTACTTCATAATTTGTACCAGCAGGAATTTTCTTAGCACCATCCGCATTTACATTTGTTAAATCTAAATTAACATTTACAAAATTAGTACCCAAGCTAATATTTGAAAACTTTGCTGTGCTTAAATTCACAAGTTTATTTGCTACTTTATTGGCATCCACTGCAAAACCAACATAGACCTTCTCATTCATTGAAACAGTCTTTTTGCCAACATATTTCCAATTTGCTCCATCTTCTGAAACATATCCTATAAAGTCATTGCCAATTCTTGCAAGTTTAAACCAAATTCCATGATATGTCTGTGCTGTCTTAAACTTCAAGTTTTCAATAATCGGTATTCCTGCCTTATCAGCAGCGCCTTTTGAGTCAATCGTCTCCGATATTGTAGTGAGATTGCCATCTTTTGTTGCTCTGTTTACCATATAAGCAGACCATGTTGTATTTTCTTTAGCACTCTCATCAAGCTTTGTTAAAGATAACCCTAATGCAACGGTCTTTGAACCAACCTCAAGACCATCACGGAACATAATTCCAGTAAATACATGATTATCAACTACTGTTGCATAATCCAGCTTCGTAACAAGCTCTGTATCACCTGTTACTTCCTGATAGGTAAACTGGAAGTTATCTGTATTGCCTTTACCCCACATACCGCTAGAAGATGATGTACTTTCACTTAAACCAAGTTTGCCTGCACCTTTTACAGTAAGTACGCCATCGGTCAAACTAGCGCTTCCAGCAGCTTCTGGAGCACCAATATCTTTACTAATCCAATCGCCAGAAGAAGCAGTGCTATTCATATGAAGCTTTGATACTGAACTTTGTGTTTTATTGCCATTGCTATCATAAACTCTTGCTGTAATATTGTAAGTGCCATCTTCAAGCCCTTTATATACATATGTATATGGAGCTTCTGTCACGGTGCCTACTAACTTGTCTCCATTGTAAAACTCAACTTTTTCTATGGTGCTTGCTGTAGTTGCACTTGTACGACTGCTGCTATCATCAATATTAACATCCATTCCAGCCAAAAATTGTAAAAGAATAACGGCATCTCGAACATTTACATCACCATTTCCATCCACATCACATGCCTTCTCATCAACAATAGGCAAATCCTTTATACCTGCTAAATATTTTTTCAAAAGTACAGCATCCGATGAAGTTCTTTCACCATCACCGTTTAAATCGCCACGTTTTACGCCATCATCGCTTGAACCGCTTGGGGCAACGTTTGCTGTAACAGCAACCTCACTTCCCACTTTATATTGAGCATTGTCTTTTAAATCCAGTGTAATGGTTGGATTTGGTGCCTCATAATCCGTCTTTTCAACTTCTTCAACCAATCCATTAAAATATTCTTCAATATAAGCATATCCTGTATTTGGATTAATTTTTGCAGAATCGGTAGCATCGTTTGGATTTAATCCATGTGCGATTTCCCAAGCATCAGGT
This sequence comes from uncultured Lachnospira sp., assembly GCA_910589305.1. Taxonomy (GTDB): domain Bacteria; phylum Bacillota; class Clostridia; order Lachnospirales; family Lachnospiraceae; genus Lachnospira. The sequence goes on from CAJUTV010000021.1 coordinate 7,268, forward strand.
ATACCATCTTTATCTTTATCAAAATCGGCTTCTCTCGTTACTGTTGCAGCAGGATAGCCGCCAACTTCATCTTCTGTGTTAATATATCTACCTGTATCTGTTTTTGTCTCATAAACAACTCTTGCATCAATGGCATCTCTGTAAGGATATGTAGCACCAGCTCTATTTAAAATCGGCTCATAACAATCCTGTGCCGAAATTAGAGTGATATTATTAAAACCTTCTGCATCATATGGTGCTGTCACATAATCGGTCTTCTTGTCACCACTTGTATCACCAGACTTTTTAATTCCCTTAGAATTATCCTGTGATATTGCATCATTTCCTTCAAGATAATTGCCATTTACATAAAAACCACCACGCTTGCCTTTTTCACCGGCATCGATTACCTGATTTCTTACTTTATCTCTTGTTCCCACGCCTGCCTTTAAGTAATTATTAATATAGTTTGACCATGTATAACCACCGCCATAACAGGTATTATATCCCCAGTTATACAATATACTGTTACTTATCTGAACTCTTGCAATATTCGGATTTCCTGTTTCTTTATCCTGTTTTGCAGGGTCGCCCATAAAACCGCCGCCAATTCTTGGATTACGCGATGTATGGTTTGCTATCAGATTATACTGGAAGACAACATTATCTCCGCCAAATATACCGCCATATCCATGTCTGCCTTTAGAATGTCCTGAAACCGTAAGACTTTCTGATATAATACACCATTGCACGGTTCCGTCTTGACCGCGATATGTAGATAAGGTTTCATCTGTATTCCAGCTAAATGAACAATGGTCAATAATAAATGTCTTATTATCTCTGCCCCACAGCGCATCCATCGAATCACCGCCGTTAAATACATTCTCTGCACCTGGTCTAAAACGCATATATCGTATAATCAAATTTTCAGAACCACTTATATCGGTATCATATCCTGCAATTGTAATGCCATCGCCTGGCGCCGTTTGTCCAGCTATCGTGATATTTTTGTTATTAATAATTAATTTATGTTTTAAATGAATCGTACCACCCACATTAAAAACAATAATAGCACCGCCATGTCCGCCATTTTCTTTTGGCTTGGCAAACTCCTCCAATCCATAACGCAACGTACCCTCAATAGGCTCTTGACCTCTTACATAATCTTCTAGTGAAGTTACAATATAAACATCATAATTTCTTCCTCCAGAAGCAAATCTCCCGCCGCCTTCTGCTGTAGAAAATGCTAACAGCTTTGAAGTATCATCAGCTGCCAATACTCCATTTAAACTAGGAACAGCCAGAGACGATAACGCCAACAACCCTGTCAATGATAAAGCAGTCAGCTTTTTTAACATTCCTTTTTTCTTAAAATGTTTTATTTGCCTTCTTTTTGCTCTTCCTTGTGATGTTTCTAAAACATACATAAATTACCCTCCATTCTTTCAAAACATTTGCAATTATATTTTGCTAAAGTACTTTATAAAAGTTATTATTATAATATTATTGCTGTAAAGAATTGTCAAGCTGCTGGCGGTAAAATAGCACAATTATTTACAGCATTTTACTATATAAATAGGTGATAATTCATAACATAAATTATTTTAATCTCATCAAAGTGCTTTTATCAAAAACAATTCCATTGGCTGCTCATATCCTTGAATATCAACAACTAAACCGCCGCAATCTTTATATCCTAACTTTCTATAAAAATGCTGTGCTTCTTCATCAACCTGTGTGGAAGTCAACACCATGCCATATCCCTGCGATTTCATATCATTTTCCCAATATTTCATAAGTTTTGTGCCATAGCCTTTGCCTTGAAAACGAAAATCTATAAAAAGCATAGTACAAAAAGGTGTATTATCCCAAAATAAATTATATCTTAATAACCCTATTGGTTTATTATTTTCTAGTAAAACATATCCTTGTTTATTGCGTACTTTATTTTTAAATTCAGCTTCTGGCAAATGTTTATCCAGATTATACCAAAATTTTTTATCATGTATTTTCATATATCGGATTACTTCCATTTCCTTATCCCCTTGCTTTTTTATATACTTTTGTTATACTAAATCATACAAAAATATTGGAGTTGTCATTTCTTAAATCATACAACAAATCAGTTATAAAACACTCTATATATTATCTTAACAGTTAAGCGGATATTCGCAATCCGCTACGCTACTTGCTCATAACCTCATAGCTACTATCGTAACGCAAGTCCCCACCCCTCCACTTATGCCTTTGCAGCATTGAAGTGGGAGACTTCCTTGATGAGGTTAAATAACTATCATTTAAAGGATTTATAATTATGAATATTTTACCAGACTGTCATTTACATAGCTATCATTCTAGTGATTCTGATTGCTCTCCCAAAGATATCATTCAAACAGCAATCAAGCTTGGACTTCCTGCCATTTGCTTTACAGACCACAACGATTTTTTATTCCCTCCAGAAAATGGTGTAACACAATTTCAGCTTGATTTCAATACATACTATAAGGATATCGCAGCAATACGAGAACAATATCAAGACTATCCTATTTATATTGGTGTTGAGCAAGGTCTTCTTCCTGCTGCCGCTGATATGATTAATGCTTATGATTCAACTCATCTATTAGATTTTATTATTGGTTCATCACATCTTGTATATGGACAAGACCCTTACTATCCCAAATTTTGGGAAGATAAAAATATCACAGACACCATCAAAGCATACTATCAAAGCATTATCGACAATATAAACATATGTTCTAATTTTGATGTATATGGTCATATTGACTATATTATAAGATATATTCCTGATAAACATTATAATTATAATGCCTGTGATTATATGGATTATATAGATGCTATTTTAAAAAATTTAATTGAAACAGGAAAAGGAATTGAAATCAATACTGCTGGCATTCGATATGGCACAAAAACGAATCCTGAACCAGCCATATTAAAAAGATACCGCCAACTTGGCGGAGAACTGATGACAATAGGCTCTGACGCTCATAAACTTTCAGATATTGGAAGTCATATGAATATTGCCAAAGACCTTTTAAACGATTGTGGTTTTCGTTATTACACTATTTTCATTCAAAGAAAACCCCATTTTTTCAAATTATAATACTTCTATATTTAAAAAATGCCCCAAAATGACAATAACATAATAACCATGTAGCAAAACCAATCGTAAATATCTGTTTGTTTAAATAAGTCATACTTTTAATTAAAAAATAAATACTTAATAAAATTAAAAAGGGTTGTTGTAAAATAGAAACCTTATATTAGCTATATCCTTTATTAATATAAATCATATCTAATATTAAAATTTCTTTTTACAATAACCCTTTAAAAATATAGCAACCTATTTTATTTTAATTATTTCCTACAGACCTGCAAGTGTAAAGTGTAATAATATCTTTTTCTAACAACTCATCTAAATAGTCCTCAACAACTTGTGTATTTTGACTGCTTAATTGATTTAATGTCTCTTTGTATTTAGACACATATGTCATAATATCTTCTTGATTTGCATCATTTTTCACTCTAAAACGGCAAACATATTTTTTATCTTCACAATTTACGGCTACAGGCTGTAGCTTATGTCCCTTATCATCTGTTCTAGTACCTCCTCCACACTCATCATTATATATTGACATATATTTTGCGTAAGCAGAATCACTAATTTGATAAGTATATATATCACCTCTTGACTTATCTATATTTAAAATAGGTGCTGCCTTCTCTGCTACATCTGTTGCATACACATTATCACCAACAGCTAATGGACTAACAATAAATAAAACTGCAATTGCACATGCTATACCTTTTTTCATAAAAATCCTCCATTCTACGCTGCTTTTTTATCAAAACAATCTGTGTCAAACAGTGTGTAAACACAAATTTATGATTTTTTAACATCTTAATTATAGCATTGTAAATTAATTTTACAATATATTTTTATATTTAATTTACAATTTTCACTGTTATATCTTTTTTATAATTTTATAATTACTATTATATTTTATTTTTTCTGAATCAATTTTTAGTACAAAAATAAATTTTAATATTAAATAATAAACTGCTATAAAATTAAACAATAAATTTTACAGCAGTCTATAAAAAACTTGGCAATCTATAAGAATACCTAAACAAATTATTTTTTATATTAGAAATATGTATTAAGGATGTGCATTAGGATTTACTTCCATATATGTTTGTTCTAAAACAGGCTCCTTGTTCTCTTCACTTTCATTTGGAATAGTAGAACTTCCTGGAAGTACTGCACTTCTTACAATTGATGATGTTCCATTAGAATTTACTTCTGTACCATTTTGTGCAGATTGTGGAGCATTGTTTACTGTTTTTTCCGAAGAAGATTGCATTGCCAAAGCTGTAACTGTAACTAAAAGAAAAGATAATAACATTGCTGCTACTATAATTATTTTTTTTATTTTCATTGCTTGTTCTCCTTTCTGAAAACTGTTGCATAAAATAAAAATGCACAAAACATAACACATATTCATATTAGAAAAATTATATCTTGTACTAATTTACTTCATAAAACCATTTCAATTTTTTAATAATATTACTCTTTGAAAATATATATTTTAATATTAACTAACATACACCAATACAATATTAATTATATTTCTGTAACACTCATCCAACCATCAATTTCACCATATATACTGCACGAAACTGTAAATCTGCCCTTGTACATTCTACCTGTACTAAGTTCTGTTACATTAACATAATATGTATAATATCCACCTTCTGAATCACTATAAAATCTTGTATCATAAACAGAACTTATTTCATAACCACTATAATGATATGTTTTAACATTAACTTTATCAATTGATGCCCATGAACCATCTGCATATGAATAATTAAAAGTAATTGTTGTATAGGCACAAATATTTCCTGCTCCATTCAACATATCAAATCTAGCATTATCTGTTCCTGAATAACTGCATAACATGATTCCATCATTGGATTGACTTTCCTCAAACTCTTGAAATAATTGTGATTCCTTTTCTATTGAAGTTTCTACAAACCCATCCGCCTTACCTACTTCTTCTGCTTTTGCACTTCCAGTATAAAGTAAGAACGTTCCCATAATCATGCCAACAAAAATAAAAAATTTGGTAATTATTTTTTTAATAATATTTATCATCTCCTTTACTTTTATAAATAATTTAATTCTCAAAGAGCATTAATATTATAACATTGTAAATTAATTTTTACAACATACATCTTTATTCAATTTACAATATCTTATATATTATTTTTCGTGTCTATCTTTATCTTGATATTATAACATTTATATCCTATTAAAAAATTTTATACATTTAAAAAATTGTCGCACAAAATCTTCCATATTCAAAATACAATCCTATTAATCAAAAAACAACGATTTACTTATATTCATTATTCTTTATATTTTGTGCGACAGCTTTCTTACATTTCTTTTCTTGCCCGCTCTACATTGCTCTTTATACAGCGTACTACATAATCAATATCTTGATATGTGATTTCCTCGTTGATGGTCAAACGCAACGTGCTTCGTGCATCGTCATCACTCATACCAATTGCTTTTAACACATGTGATGGTTTTGCGGAAGCCGATGTACATGCTGAACCTGCCGATGCACATATTCCCTGCTGGTCAAGCATAAGCACCATAGAAGCACCATTTACTCCTTTAATCGTAAAATTAGCATTGTTTGGAAGTCTCTTACTTTGATGTCCATTTAATGTAACACCATCTATATTTGTAAGAATCTTATCAATCAAATAATCTCTTTTACGAATCTCATTATTGGTTCTTGCTTTCATATTGGTATAGGCAATTTCTGCTGCCTTTGCCAATCCAATAATACCTGCAACATTTTCTGTTCCAGCTCTCATCCCCATCTCTTGACTTCCACCGTTAATAAAAGGCGTTCTTACACAGCCCTTTCTAATATACAAAAAGCCAACACCTTTTGGACCTCGAATCTTATGCGCACTGACACTGAGCATATCAATATACATCGAATTTACATTGATTGGTATATTGGTATATGCCTGCACCGCATCTGTGTGAAATAGTATCTTTCTTGACCTTGCAATTCGACCTATCTGTGCAAATGGCATAATTGTACCAATCTCATTATTAGCTGCCATAACGGATATTAAAAATGTATCCGAACGCAGCAGCTTTTGCAAACGGTCTAATTCAATCATTCCATATTTATCAACAGGCATTTTGGTTGTTCTTATCCCATTATTTTCCAAGTCATTCAACGACTCTAAAATTGCTTTATGCTCCACTTGAGTGGATATCACATTGCCGCCGTCATGCTCTCTGGCAGCAGCCTTTAATGCCCAGTTATCAGCTTCTGTTCCACCTGAAGTAAAATAAATTTCTTCCGGCATGGCTCCTATTGTAGATGCAATTATATGTCTTGCTCTTTCTACATCTTTTCTTACCCCTTTAGCAAATGTATATATACCTGATGGGTTCGCAAACTTTGCTCCCAAATATGGAAGCATCACATTAACCACTTCCGGATGAATTCTTGTTGTTGCAGCATTGTCCATGTATATCATTAAAAACGCACCTCAAAAAGGATTCTATCTATCATTAATAATATATTCAGCAGGCACATACAATGATATTAAATTATTATATTTTCTAAAAGGTTTAACGTGAAAAATATAAGAAATAATATTTTAATCAAAGGAACATTAATTCTTACTATGGCTGGAATTATCAGCCGTATTTTGGGATTTTTTTACCGAATTTACCTTACAAGAGTCATTGGTTCAGAAGGTATTGGTCTTATGCAGATTGTGATGCCTGTTATGGGGCTTGTCTATGCAATATGTTCTGCTTCCATACAGACAGCCATCTCAAAATATGTATCTAGCGCCCATTTTCACCTTAACAATAACAACCATACAAATACCACCGATAACCATTGTGCAAACAATAAATCCACATCACAGCTTTATTGGCTTAAATGTGGATTAACTATCAGTATTCCATTAACCATAATCCTATCCATACTTACATACAGCAAAGCAGAATTTATTTCAACAAGACTTTTGCTGACACCTGAATGCGAACCATTATTAAAAATACTTTCTATATCATTTATATTTTCTACTATACATAATTGTACTGTAGGTTACTATTATGGAATGAAAAAATCAGTTATACCTGCTGCTTCACAATTAATTGAACAAATCGTGCGCATATTAACTGTATTTTTATATGTATCTTACTGCCAAAACAACCATATTCCTGTAACTATACTCTGTGCGATTATAGGAAATTTAACTGGAGAAATTGCAGCAGCTCTATACTGCTGTCTGTCAATAGCCTTATCCAACCGCCACACAGCAAAAACAGGCATTTCAATGATGGGCGTTAAAAAAATATTTGTTTATTCGCTTCCTTTAACTGCCAATCGAATTTTAATGCATCTGCTGCAAAGCGGCGAGGCAATCCTTGTGCCTGCACAGCTTATTATATATGGCTACAGCAAAAGTGAATCACTCTCTCACTTTGGTGTGCTGACAGGAATGGCACTGCCATTTATTATGTTTCCTACAGCTATTACAAATTCACTATCCGTCTTACTGCTGCCAACCGTCTCATCAGACTGTGATTCGCAAAATAAACAAGGCTTGATAAATACCATCTCAAAATGTATTGCTCTGTGTATTGCAATGGGCATTATCAGCACATTTTTATTTATATTTTATGGTGCAAACATCGGAGCAATTATTTTTAAAGAACCGGATGTATATGGTTATATCACTGTCCTTGCATGGCTGTGTCCATTTATATATCTTACAGCAACACTTGGAAGCACCTTAAATGGCATGGGAAAAACATCGACGACCTGTATACAAAATATTGTTGGTATCATTATAAGACTGGCATGTCTTATCTTATTTGTACCAAAATATGGTATTCCTGCTTATTTGATAGGAATACTAATATCACAAATTTTTGTATGCATCAGTCATTATATTTCCATCAGCCGTACACTTCACATTAAATCCGATGTATATGACTGGATTGTAAAACCATTGGCAATAGGGATTATTTCTATAACATTGTCCCTTATACTTGAAAGCATTATGACCAATACGACCGATTCTATGATTGCTTCCATTATCAGTGCTGCTGTGGCTGGAATACTATTTTTAATCATGTACTTTAAATATTAATTGAAATATCTGTTAAGGCAGGTTTTGCAAGCCAGTATGCTTTGCGCGTTTCAAACTGTAAAAGCAGCCAGTCAATTGCGCAAATCCTGCCTTCTTCACTAAATTCAAACATTTCCGTCTCAATCAATGAATCACTATCTTTTTGTCTTGACACATAGTCGTATGCAAACGGTGCGCGCCATACATATGCTTTTAATTGATAGTCTGGTTTATTGCCATCTCGAATGATTCGATACCGCATTCCTTCATGTTCTCCTGTATATATGCCGCCATAGGAAAAAAAATTTAAAGGCATTATCTGTGTTGCATCAATCATATATTCACCTCATATCACAAACTTATATCACAAAATATAGGTTGCTAATACCTTGTCAATTTCTCTTACATCTACACTTTTATCCAAATTAATTTTAATATAGCCAACCAATGTAACTAATCCAATTTCTGAAGTGGAATCAAATATTTTCCCTGCATTTTCTGTAGAATACATTACAATTGACCCATATGGCACTGTATAAATTTCAACCTTTTGTCCTGTCACTCCTTTAGAATCTCTTACTATCAAACGTTTATTTGTAAAAATAGCAATATCTCGTATGGTCTTATATGCACAGACTGGCTTTTCACCTACAATCAACATTCCCTGTACATCACTTGGCACCTTACAAGACTTAGAAAATGTCCATGTTGCATATGGCTCTAAATTTGAATTTAACATTTTACCCTCCATTTCTTTCTTTTTTTATTTTAGCATACATTTTCATATCTATTATTTGACCATTCTTCACTGCATTTTTTTGCAAAATCCCCTCCAACTGAAAACCTGCCTTTTCAAGTACACGGCAAGAGGCTGCATTGCAGGCAAATGGTTCTGCAAATATTCGGATAATGTCTGTATTGGTAAATATATAATTGCAGACTTGTTCTACTGCACTTGTTCCAAACCCTTGTCCCCAATAAGACTCTCCAATATAATACCCCATCTCAGCTGTTCTAAAATGGATATTCTCACATCGAAATACACCAATACTTCCAATAACTTGATTTTTTACTGCAATTGCAAATGGAAATGTTTTGGTTTTATCACAATGAATCATTGAATAAATATACTCTTTTGCAGCGTCTATTGTATAAGGATATGGCAATCCGTCCCGCAAATTATTTAATATCTTTTTATTATTTAACATGGCAGCCAAATTAGCCGCATCGGACATATTCCACGCTCTGATAACACATTCCATAAAAATTCTCCATTCTAAAGTACAACATAAAAATTATATCAAATCTTATTTATACTATCCTTGCAAAATATTTTCAATACAAATTTTATACCTATTATAATTTTACCTTGAACAATTTATTCCATTACAATCAAATGAAACTGCCACAATAAAGACTATATATATGCGACAGCTCCATTAAACTTTATTCTTTATAATTTTGATTTTGAATGTTTGATATAATATCATTAAATGATATTGGTGTATAATTGATTCTCTCAACAGAAACACAATAATGTTGATTACTGTATGTTTTGATTATAGGCGAATTGTGTACATGTCCAAACAAATTGGCATATGGCATATTGGTATTTACATATAAAGGTTCATGGGACAATATCCAAAAATTCTTAAGTATAATAGGATAGTCATAGACTTCCTCAAATCCACAATCACGATAATACGAATTGGATTTTGTATCATGGTTTCCTTTTACAAGAAATTTTCTTCCCTTTAGTTGACTCACTATAAAAGACTCTTTATCCTGTGCGCCAAAATCGCCTAACACATAGACTTCATCCTCTTTTAGAATAACTTGATTCCATCGCTCTAAAAGAGTGTTATCCATTTCTGCTGCATCTTTAAATGGTCTATTTTCATACAATATTATATTTTCTTCTGAAAAATGTGTATCTGCAATAAAGTATATCAAAATTTCGTCTCCTAAACTTATAAACAAAAATGTTCTTATTTTTTATGACCCCACTATCGTTCCGCCATTAGGGTGAAGCACTTGCCCTGTCATATAACTTGAATCATCCGAGGCAAGAAATACATAACATGGGGAAACCTCACAAGGCTGCCCTGCCCTATCCATTGGTACATGGGAGGTCTTTTGTCCAAATGTCGCAACTTCTTTTGCCGAATAGGAAGCTGGAATTAACGGCGTCCATATGGGACCTGGCGCAACGCCATTTACCCGAATCCCCTTTTCTACAAGCGATAAAGAAAGCGACCTTGTCAATGCTACAATAGCACCTTTTGTTGAACTGTAATCAATTAAATCTTTGTTTCCCTCATAAGCCGTTACAGATGTTGTATTAATAATACTGGCTCCCTTTTTCATACAAGGCAACGCATATTGTATCAAATAAAAAAAGGAAAATACATTGTTTCTAAATGTAAATTCTAATTGTTCATGGGATATATCTATAATACTGCGCTGAATAAATTGGACTGCATGATTATTGACTAAGATATCCAATTTTCCAAAACGTTCTATTGTTTTATCTACACAATATTTTGCAAATTGTGGGTCTTTTAAATCACCGCATAAAAGCAAGGACTTGCCGCCTAATTGTTCTATTCTCTGGGCAGTTTCCCTTGCATCTTTTTCTTCATCATAATAGACAAGAACAACATTTGCTCCTTCCTTGACAAAATCGTATGCAACGGCACGCCCTATACCGCTGTCACCGCCTGTAATCAGCGCGACCTTATCTTCTAACTTGCGGCATATCTTTCTACATTCCGATATTGGTCTAGGCTTCATAATATATTCCAATCCGGGCTGTCTGTCTTGATGCTGTGGCAAAAAAGCAGTGCTGTCTTTCTCATCATTTATCCTTTTATCACAAGAATGATATGGACTCATATTAAAAACTTCCTAATGCAATTTATTTTATAATATGTTTTCACATCAATATGGTTATCAAGACCTTACTGTACAAATTACATCAAGTTAAATGTCTATTGCGGCTTTAAATCAAAAAGTTTTGCACCAACGCCATTGCCAAGCAGCATAACCAAAATATAACCTAGTGATTTTAAATCGTATTGTCCAGCTAGATTAAAATAAAACATATTGGCAATGGAATGTTCAAAGCCTGACAATATAAATATCATTACAGGCGCTATAATAAATACAATATTTTTTGCTTTATTATAATTATCAATTGCCAAATACATCATAACACCGCAAAACATTGATAAAATAAAAATATGTAAGATATCATTATCCAACTTTTTATTTACCAATTCCACACTGCTAATATGAAGATGGGATGCTTTACACAGCAATGCCATTATCAATGTGCCTGCAAAATTTCCCAAAATAGTAATTCCCATATTCAAAAGTTCATCTACTTTTTTAACAAAACCAATTTTACCTGTATATAGCCAAAATCCTTGTGTCACTATTGTCAATAGTCCAAAGGAAAATAACAATGCTCCTAAAAACTTATTTTCTACAGATAGATAAACAATACCACCTATACCAATCATGCATCCTGCATAAATGGATTTAATAAATATTTGTATTTTATTCATGTCTTTTATAGAACCTCATCTTTATTTAAAATTGTCTTTTCTTTGATTTCATTTTTTCTTTTGTTTATATAAATTTATATAAATGATATACAACAAGCTCACCGCCCCCATTTCTTCTGCATATACTATATTAAAAAATAAACGGTATATCTATGAATAACAATTGCACTAATCTTTATCTATTGTCAACAATAGCCTGCCAACTCACTGAATGTCTTGATGAAAAAGAACTTGAACTGCTTGCTGCCCATTTGACCACACTTGGATATATGATTGAATCTCAATTAAAACAACGCTCTTTGTGTAAGTAAATCTTTGAAACCACAGCTTTGCTGTGGTTATTTTACCATAAATCTCTACATAAGGAAACTAAAAATTTAATCGAAATGAAACTTTAACCATTATTCTATTTATGTTATAATATACGCATACTTAGACAATATGTACCCTGCTGTCTTTCAACGACAGCGTATTCACAAAAATAGAAGAGACTACAAAACTTTTCTACATACTGCTTGCCACAAACCTGTTCATATACAAAAAACAAGAAAGAAATGAGAAAAAAATGGATTGGACAAAACTAAACATGAAAGAAGTAACCTACTTTTGCAAGTCACATGGCAAATCGTATGACATTGATTTTGACAATCTTACCTTTAGCCTTCAAATTGACTGTTTGCTTATGTTATTTTATTATTATAAAATCGATACATTTACTATTAAAGATATACAAGAGTTTTATAAAAAAATGGAGATACCCAAATGGACAAGTAATGGTATCATCAAGCCATCCCCCAGTAAAATACGGAAAGCGCTTTCTTACAATTTTTTTAATATTGAAAAAAATATTCAATCTATCAGTGATGACTGTTATAAAATTATTTTTATAGACACAAATTTATATGAGGACGATATCAAAAAGGGCTATCAATACAATAAAATTGTATAAAAGCATTTTATGGAAAATCGCTTGAAAAAATAAGAGGACTTTTATGGATATTGACATCAACAAAATTGATAAAATCATTGACAACCATCATCGTTTTACTACTCCCTTTTCAGAGCCATATGGCTATTATATATTTACAATGTCTCCTCAAGAAGAATCTTTGATTAATGAAGAATTGATTGCTTTTTATTTAAAAAAATTAGAATATGCAGTTTTAAACGCTGATTTTTTGATTGAGCAAGCATTTCATATATCCTATTATGAATTTATTAAAAAACAGCAATGCATCATAAAAAATCCAGTTATCCCTCAAACGCCCAACGATATGTGTCAACAATTACGATTTGACTCTTTTGTTTTATGTCCTGCACAAAAAGAAATTGGAAGTGCATTATCTAACGCTGATTTTATGTTTGGACATTATATTGACTGCCGATGGGATTATAACTGGAATTTTATCTCTTCTTTTATTTGCTGATTTCATTCTGTACTGTTTGCGTTTTGCAATGTTTCACAAACTTTCTCCTTTTTTATTTGACTTTACTATTTAAAATAGTTAAGCGGATATTCGCAATCCGCTACGCTACTTGCTTGGGTGTTTGACACCCTAACCTCATAGCTACTATCGTAACGCAAGTCCCCACCCCACTTATGCCTTTGCAGCATTGAAGTGGGAGGGACTTCCTTGATGAGGTTAAACACCAAAAATCATCCTTCTTATAATATATAAGCAAATCATATGGAGTGGATAAAAGCCATAAAAGAAATATTTAGCAATGTTCCCTTTAATAAATCCTCTTTTTCCATTGTAAAGATTTATTGGAATAAATGCCAAACCTCCTATCCATTTACTTGGCAAAAAACAAATTCCCAGCAGAATTTGAAAAATACGATTATCCCTTAATATATAGATAAGCACAACATATCCAAAACCTACAACTCCATAATCTGCTTTTAATAACATTGATAATAATAATAAAACAAAAAGAATTGCCGCTTGCTTTATTTTAGATAAAACGATTTTTGTATCTTTATAGCGTTCAATTACAACCATTCCTATATAACCCAACAACAGCGTAAAAAACACATTTTGTTTATCATAAAAACAAGTTCCTGAATGTAATAGATTCCATGGGAGTTCTGAAAGTACTGCAAATATCAACAAATTTATGCCATATTTCTTTTTATTATGAGTATGACAAAAACCTTCCACCAATAAAAAAACAAATATAGGAAAAGCCGTTCTTCCAATATATCGCATTATTTTATATAATGAAAGCTCATAACTTCCTATAAACAAAATAGGCTGCATGGCTGGCTTATACAAATATAGCACAAATGCTGCCGTATGGTCTATTAACATCACAATAACTGCTAATAATTTCAATAAACTTCCACTTAAAAAACAGTATTTTTCTGGTATTAATCTTACATCTTCACTCAACTTTTTCTCTTTCTTGCCCTAAAAACAGCACCATTCAATTTTTTCTTTTCTGCATTTTTTCTTAGTTAAAGCAGATATTTGCAATCTGCTTCACTACTTACTTCAACCTCGTAAGCTGCTATCACAACGCTTGTCCCCACTTATGCCTCTGTGACATTAAACGAGGATTTCCTTAATATAATTCCAATTAAAAAATAGGAAACTGTACATTTACTTAAACAATTCAGGATTAAGAAAAATAACGATTAATTCACAGATAGCTCCTGTTTCATCTATCCCCCAAAAGTCTGTATAATAGCCATCGCCTAAACCCGAAGCAAACATTGCAATCTGGGAATTGTCAAGCGGATTACTCCACATCAACAAATCGCCGCCTTCTCTTTGATATGTAGGTTCCTTTTGATAACTTTCCTTAAAAAGCTGTTCAAAATAATCTGTATAAATATTTCCATTTTCATGTTCCTGATACCATGCTGACAAAAAGTTCCTATAACTCTTTGCAGCTTGTTCGTCACAAAAACAGCCCATGCCACATTCGACAGGAAATCCTGCATATGTCGTCATAAGCTTCCCATTTTTTTCAGCAAGACATTTTGCAAGTTCATATTGTATGGCTTCTTTTTCATTTACTTTTAATCTTGCTCCTACAATTCTAAGTCCTGCTATATCAGAATCCATAACAGCTACCTGTACAGGATATGTTCCTGATGCAATGGATTTTTCTTTAATAAAAACTTCTTTTGAATTTTTTAAATAGTACAAAGGGTCTGCCGTAATTACTTTACCTGTTTTAAATTCACACACGCCCATTGTAAACTGTTTTAAATCACTAGCGTTTCCAAAAATACGTTTTACAAAATCTGCATCTATTGTATCCTTGCTGATAAATTTTAAATTTTTTTCAAATGCTGTTTGCAAATCGTTTTTTTCTTCCTGCTTATCTTCTTCCTTTCTTCTTTGTTCCTCCTCAAGTTCATCTTGCTTTTTTTGCTCTTCTGCTTTCTGCCTCCAATATGCGGATAATTCTTCACTTTTTTCCACACCAACGCCATCACGATACATTTCAGATACCTGCTGCATTGCCAGAGGATGTCCGCCTTTAGCTGCTTCTATAAAATATTCAAATCCCTTTTTCTCATCCTTTTTTACGCCAAAACCCTGACAGTATACCATACCTAAATTGCCAAGTGCCGTTGTGTTGCCAAGTGCTGCTGCACGCTCATAATATACCATGCCTTTTTTATAATCTGGTTCCATATATTGACCGGAACAGTAGATGTAACCCAAATCCAACAAAGTATCTTCCATTCCCTTATCAGCAGCTTTTTCATAATACTCAATCGCCTTCTCAAGGTTGGGTTCAATATCATTTTCCTTATATCCATTCAGATAAATATCTCCCAAAAACTTTAATGCTGGCAATACACCATTTTCTGCATCATTTAATAAACGCTCAAAATCTAACATTTTCTTCTCCTTTTATTTTTTATAATATAAATTCTTTATACTACTTATTTTTATTTAACAATTCACTCCAATATAAAAAACTTTTTAATGCCATTTGTCAAACGCTTATCTGCAATCCATTTTGATAAGCACGTTTAACACCTCAACAAACAAACAATGTCTCTAATGAAGTAACTATTTTTACAAAAATATCATCCAATGTCTTCCAATCTGCTACGCGGTCATCTTCCATCGCTTTTGACAACTGTTTATATCGAACAAGCTCTTGTTGTATATACTGTTGTATCATTGGCAATTGGGGATTTAAATCCTTTTCATCACTTGCCGCTTTTACAGCAAGCATAGTTTCAATTTCATTTAATAATGGCTTTGATGAAATGCAAGGCAACAAATTCTCAAAACAAACGGGCGGAATAGTATGGTTATATTCAATAAAGCGACACGCCAACAGTGGTCTTAAAGCATAAATATACTTTTTATACCAAACTGTATCCTCTTGCAAATACTGTTTAAATGTGCTATTTGCTGTTCCATAATAATGATATAATGCTATTTTTTCTGAAAAATAGTGTTTGCACTGTTTATAGATACCATTCCACTCATCTGTTGTTTTATAGACAATAGGTGAATTTGCCCACTCAAATAGCGTTGCATTTCCCTTATGAAACTGTATAAGTGTTTTTTTTAAGTCCCAGCCATTCATATCAAAAACTTCATCAAGCTGCCATTCAATAATATCGTTTTGTTCTTGAAGTTTTAGATACTCTTTCATTGGTCTTACATATACAAACCGCACATCATAATCACTGTCTGGTGATTCCACACCCCATGCCCTGCTGCCAGATTCCACTGCATATAAAATTTTTACTTGTTCTTTTTGTTCTATCTCTAAAAGTTTATTTATAATTTCTTGTCTGATTTTCAATAAAAACCTCCATTCCAAAACACAGCATAAAAATTACTTTTTCACGCTATTACTCCATTTCTATTGCTTTTTTATTCACATATTCAACAAACGCTTCAACCCGTTGCATATCTGGATTATCTGGTAAAATAGTATTTTTTATTGCAATATTTAACCTATTTTCATAATTGGATAATATCGCATAAAATTCATCTGAAAATGTTTTATCTTTCTTTTGAAAATCACCACGTCTTATGCTTCTAAGCAGTTCTAAGTCATCTGTTCGATGTGTCTTTATCTCGCCTTTTTCCAAAATATCAAGTGCCATCATAAACAAACGTATCAAGTGCATGGCATGTTTATTTAAATGATTATCATCTTTTTTCTTATTGCGTTTTCCAATTTTATCATAATCTCTGACAACACTATTCATAGCACCTAGCATATTTTCATAATCACGCAATGGCAAATGTGTATATTTTGCATCAATAAATATTTCTGTCTCTAATTTTGGATTATCCGATTTGTCAATGTAAATATGAATGGTTCCTTTATCAAACATATCATTTTTTCGTGCAAAATCTTCCAAAGCATTTTTTACCGAATTATAAATATGCCGCTCTTTTTCTTGCTGGGGCATAGAATCTCTAGCAATAGCATTTTGCAGTCTTCTAAGCTGTGCGTTTGCATATCCCCCAAAAGACTTTGCTGCTTTTTTAGACAAAAATAACTGCCTGTTATCCAACAATTTTTGACCTAATTCTGTCTTTATTAAATATTGGCTATCATCTAGCCCTAACAATTCTATAGTATTAGGGTTACATTCAAGCAATAATTTTACCATCTTATTAAAAGAATAGATAACGGTATCGGTATTTGTATCTTCGTATTGTTCAAATTCTGTCAATCCCAGTAAGTCTGACGGCAGGTTTAATGTCACTCCCCGAAAATCAATATCACTGTTTTCATTGTTTGTCCCATAAGCATAACTGCCTCCAAGCCCCATTAAAATAATACGATTACCAAGTCTTTTATTGGTCTTTAAAAAATTATACTGTTGTGAATTGATTTGTTTTATAAAATCCATATTTCCTCTTATTTCTGTACTGCTTTTTGCACAAAGAACAAAAAGTCCTTACAACTTACAGATTTACAGCAAGCAATGACAGACATTAATATCACTAGTTAAGCGGATATTCGCAATCTGCTACGCTACTTGTTTGGGTGTTTGACACCCTAACCTCATAGCTACTATCGTAACGCAAGTCCCTCACTTATGCCTTTGCAGCATTGAAGTGGGGACTTCCTTGATGAGGTTAAAATTCCAATTTATAACAATAAAATCTCTGTAAAATATGGACTCTATCGTTTTCAATCTTTACATAGGACTCTTTATTTCTTTTATTTCATTACTATAACATAAATTTATATAAATTCACACCAAAAATTTGTAAATAAATATATCTTATTAGTAATAATTTATTTTTAATAAAATTTTCCTCATAAAACATTTTATTGACATTATATTTTATATTTTATAAAATAATAAAGAACAATTATATCAATAACAAAGAAAGGATTGACATTATGGACACTCCCGTTGGTAAATCTACTTTAGGAGAACTGTTACCACTTTTAATAATTATAGGTGTTTTAATTCTTATAATTATCTTTTGTTTTAAAATGGTACGTCTTACCTCCCAAGCAAAAAAGAAACAACAACAACAATTAAATATTCTCAAAGAGCAAGGATTAACTGTACATACTACATTTCCACATGTCCATGGACTTCCAATAGCAGAAAACCTTTTTTGCGAAATATTTTCTTTTCCTAATCGAATTGAATTTAAATCTGGCACAACTCATATTACTTTAATGCGAGAAAAAATAACGTATATGTGCATCAAAACCGATACCGAAATTCAGCAACAGATTGTATCTAGCATTGGCGGTACAATTGCTGGCGGTGCTATGTTTGGAACACTTGGTGCAATTATCGGAGGAAGAGCTAAAACTAAAAAAATTAAAACGGTTACTAAATACTTAATTATCACTTATAAGAACAATCAAAATGAATTAGCCTATATTGGGTTTGAAGTAACAAACAACCTTGCTCCTGCTTATTCGTTAATAGCAGAATTTAACAAACTAAACACAAATCCTGATGTTCATATTGACCTTTAAAAATTTTATTGACAATAAAATAAATAATTTTAATACATATTATTTATTTTTTATAAGATAAAATATTTACAATTTTTATGAAAAATGGTATTCTTTTTACAAAAAAGGAGGTTCAAATTATGATTTCTGCAAAAGAAGCATTACAAAAACTTCAAGATGGAAATGCAAACTATTTAAACACAACTACCAGTTTAGGAGATGTCTCACTGGCAATTCGTAAAGATACCTGTGAGAATGGGCAGCATCCTTATGCTATTATTATTACTTGCTCTGATTCTCGTGTAATACCTGAAAGCATTTTTTCAGCAGGAATTGGCGAATTATTTGTCATACGTGTAGCTGGAAATGTAATTGATAACCATCAGCTGGGCAGTATAGAATATGCAGCAGACCATCTTGGCTGTAATCTTGTTGTTGTTCTTGGACATACAAACTGTGGTGCAGTAGGTGCTGCAATAGAAGGCGGAGCAAAAGGTTACATAAAGTCCATTACTAAAGAAATTCAAACAGCTATTGGAAATGAGACGAATCCTTACAAAGCTTGTTGTTTAAATCTCAATCACAGTGTTGCACAGATTAAAGAAAGTCTTCATATTCAAGACACGGATGACGGCTTAAAAGTAATGGGTGCTGTTTACCATATTGATGACGGACATGTAGAATTTTTATCTTAATTAAAAAATGTTTATTTTACAATTTAAGATACGAAGGATATATTTTTTATAATAGTTAAGCGGATATTCGCAATCCGCTACGCTACTTGCTCATAACCTCATAGCTACTATCGTAGCTTTTCAGTGGGAGCTTATACTCCCACTGAAACAAGGAAGTTCCCCCCACTTATGCCTCTGCAGCATTGAAGTGGGGGGACTTCCTTGATGAGGTTAAAATCAAAAAGAACTGTCATAAACGACATTTTCATACCAATTATATCATTTAAGATGTATCTGGTATAAAATTTGTGTTTTATGACAGCTCTTTATTTTTTATTATATTCTATATCTTTTATAATAATTTATTCTTTTTAAAATAATTATCTATATTATTCTTAATCTCTACCTGTTTTAACGTTTTTAACAGATACCCTTCTGGATTCAAAGGCATAATCTTCATCACGCTTTCCTTATCCACTCTTCCTGTTAGGAAAAAAACAGGGATATCTGAAAAATCATTTTCTGAACGAATCATCTCCAACACTTGCTTTCCATTGCAAATTGGCATATTATAATCCAACAAAATTAAATCAGGACGATTTAAAGAAATACATTGAATTGCAGAAATTCCAGACTTTGCCAACTCAACCTCATAGTCTTGTTCCAACAATTCTTTCATAGTCTGTCTTACCATCATAGAATCATCTACTACAAGAATTTTCTTTTTTTTGCTTGTCTTGTTCTCTTTAAGATATTGTCTTACTTCTATCATTTCATTATCCGTTTTGATGGATTTTTCAATTTTATCTTGAAGTAAATGCGATGCAATAACACAATAAGATAAATATCCTTCTCCTGTATCAAATAACAAACTGCATTGCATATGATTTTCATCAAAAATATTTTTAAATTGATTATATGTCAATAAACTTTCTTTTTTCACTTCAAAAAAATCAGTATCTGAAAAATATTTTGCAACTCGATTCATAAATTGCTTTGCCATATATCGAGTAATATTTAACATCATAACATCAACTTTACCAGATTGGTCTCCAATAATTTTGCCAACCGTACCTGTCAATAATTTTTCCTCAAAAGCTAAAATAATTTCCAATCTTTCATCTTGTTTTTTCCCATAAACCAAACGGTAATATATTGCTTTTCCAAATCGTTCTCCACCATAAGATTTACTGATTACTTTCGCTTCTAACTGGAATAATTCATATAAAAGCTGGATAATTATCTGTATTAATGCATCTTGCTTTTCATCGGACAAGAGTTCATCCCATTTACTTATCACACCTTTTCGTGTTATTGCTTGGTCTTCTGTCAAGGTATGACCAAGAAGCCAACCAGCACAAACGCCCAAAAAATGATTAATGGATTCTGTGCAATATGCTGTCTGTTCTAATTCTTTCTCAAGAGCTGGTAATATTTTTTTACGGAAATCATTATGAATACGCTTATGCGTTTCTAAACCTTCATAATAAATTGACTCCATATAAGCCTCTTCCTCTGTAAAATGCTTCAAAGCATGGTCTTTAAAATATTTAATAACTTCTTGACAAGCCCATTGACTTTTTAACTCTTGATTTGTGAACGCAAATAACTTGTTTATAATACTAAAAAGTTTCCTGTGTTCCTTGTCGATGAGCTCTACACCAATATTAAATCGTTCATGCCATATTAATTGATTGCCCATTCTATCTCTCCTTTGCTATTTAAAACAAAAATTATGCAGCTATAAATTTTTTATTTTTCTGTTGTAAAATATGTTTTTTATTCGCTACATACCTTTCTTTTTATTTTATTTTATACATAAAGACATAATGATGTGATAAAATTAAGACAGGTAATAAAAATAAACACAGAATGTTTGATATAGCAATAAAAATCACCTTTGTAAATTTTTATTATACAACTTTTATACTTTGGAGAATATTTTTATGATATATGAAATCACAGAAACAAAAAATGTTGCTTCCCTGTTTGATAAGTGGGACGAAACACTCATTTGGTCTTGCTTACAGAAAATTATGGGAAAAATTTATGCCAATCATTTAACTTGTCCTACATCTGCAATGGCTATTATTGGAGACTTTATCTTTTTTGCAGGAAAACCTTTTGCACAATTAGTAACCTATAAACCCGATTGGTGTACTCAAGATTTTATAATTATGATTCCTCAAAATGAAGAATGGAAAAAAATGATTACACAGCTTTATGGTAATAAAGCAAAAATCGTTTCACGCTATGCAACCAAAAAAGAACCTGATATTTTTAATCAAAACCATCTAAAAACCATCGTTGCATCTCTTTCCAATGAATATATCCTACACAAAATTGATGAACCTTTTTATCATATGTGCAAATCCGAAAAATGGAGTGCTGATTTGGTCTCTCAATTTAGAGATTATAAAGAGTATTGTAAACTAGGGTTGGGAATAATTATCTTAAAAGACCATACTATTGTATCTGGTGCTTCTTCCTACTCCAGATACCAAGAAGGCATTGAAATCGAAATTGACACCAAAAAAGAATACCGACATAAAGGACTTGCTTCTATATGCGGCGCACAACTGATATTGGACTGTTTAAAACAACATTTATACCCAAGCTGGGATGCGCAAAATGAAATTTCCCTTTCTTTAGCCAAAAAACTTGGCTACCATTACAGTCATACTTACACAGCTATTGAAATATGGGGATATTAAGACTCTACGCTTGTAAACCAATGGTTTATTTTGGTATTGTAAACAGTTCGTCGGTTGCGTATTTTATAAAAACTATGGCAAAATAATTCTATGAGATAACAAATAGACAGCAACTCTCAAAAAACAAAAATATATCATTTATAATGCTTATAAACATTTATACGTATTATAAATCACTAGAAAGGAATCTTTATAATGAATGCAAATGAACATGAAAAAAATATTGGCAAATTTATTGCACAATTAAGAAAAGAAAAAAAGATGACACAAAAAGAATTAGCTAATCAATTACATATCACGGACAAAGCCGTTTCAAAATGGGAAAGAGGTTTAAGCTGTCCTGATATTTTACTTTTAAATCCTATTGCAGATATTCTAGGTGTCACTACAAGTGAACTGCTTAACGGGCAAAAAAACGAACAACCTTCCAATGAACAGATTTCTAAAGATATTAAAAAAAATGTTGATAATGCTCTAGCTTATGCTGAAAAATCAGCACATAAAAAAATGATATCTTTTCAAAATATTTTAACATTATCTTTCTCTTTGATATTGTTACTTAGTATTATCATATGTTGTATTTGTGATATAGCCCTATCTGGCACATTTACTTGGTCACTTTTTCCAATTAGTTCCATTATTTTTGCATGGTTTCTATTTGTGCCTATAATACGCTATAAAACAAAAGGGATTTTAGGTTTTCTAATAACCTTTAGCCTTTTGATTATTCCATTTTTATATGTACTTAGCAAAATTATTGGAAATAACACCTTAATTATGTCAATAGGTACTCGTATTTCCTTTTTTTCAATCCTTTATTTATGGGGTGTTTATTTCCTCTTTAAAAAATTAAAGACACAAAAAATACGGGCAATATCCCTTTCTTTGCTGCTTATTATACCTTTAAATCTTGTAATCAATCAAATCCTTGCAAAAATTCTCTCTGAACCAATGTTTGATGCATGGGATATGCTATCTCTTGGAATTATTCTTATCAGTGCTTTTACTTTGTTAATTATTGATTACACAAAAAACAAAAATACTTAAAGAGCAAATTTTTCTATATTATATTTTCTATTCTTTTATTTTTAGCTTCTATACTGCAACTAATTTTAAAAACCAGTATAGAAGCTAATCGTTTGACAAAAAAATGACAAATTTACAATAATTGGTTCCTTTTAAAATACAAATCATCTTGCTACATTCCTATCATCTTTTTGAGAACAGGTACGAACCGAATTAAATGATATGCTAATATGGTCAATGCAAAACTGCCAACACTAATACTCAATAGCTGCACTAGTAAGTTGTCTACTGCTTGCACTATATAATATGCCAATGCTACCAAAATAGATTGATGTAAAATATAGATTGGATAAGAAGCACGATTAAAATATTGTGTAAATTTTGTTCTCTTATTTAAAAATTTTTTCCCAAACGCAAGTAAAAATAAAATGGAACACCAACCAATAAAATGAACACCCCAATCACCATAGTAAGAAAATTTATAATACAGCCAAACTAAAATAAATGTCCCTATAAACCACAAAACAGTCAATCCCTTTATATTTTTTTCCAATTTATCTATTATTTTATCACTGCTAAAAAAATAAAAACCAATTAAAAATAATGCCCAATCTTTTCCTAGACTAAAACCTCCGAAATTGCCCAAATAATACATCAATCCTATTGGAATAAAAAGCAATAAAATTCCCCATATAGGAAATTTCTCTGCTTTTTTTATCACTTTTGAATAAGGAATCCATCGAAATATCAATAAAGAACCTATTGAAATAATAAATAAAAACAAAATAAACCACAGTTGTCCTGGCGTAAATGCTCCATCATATCCGCTAAAATCGGTACAATGTGAAAAAAAATAATTCCAGTGTTCAAACAATCCACCATCATAATGATAAAAAAATTTTCTTGCAAATAAGGTTTGAAAAGGGACTAAAAAAATCATGCCACAAAGAAATGGAATCCATAATTTATAAATACGCTGTGTTATAAATTCTTTATTTGACCGCTTTTCTAAAGAATATTTTGCACTGATACCAGCTAATACAAATAATATTGGCATAAACCATGTATTAACGGATACAATTAAAGTACTTAACCATTTATTTCCTGCCTGCCATATATAAAATTTCATACCAAAATCATTCCAAATCATAAACGTATGTACTGGAAATAATAATAGAATCGTTAAGTTGCGCAAATTATCAATATAATGTTTTCGCATTTGTTGTTCCTCCACTCTTTTACACCAATTACTACACCATTTTTAATAGATGTTCTACATTCTTTAATTCTTTTTCTTTTTCATCTTCTGTGATATGGACATATAAATCCATTGTCATACTGATATTGGAATGTCCAAGAATCATCTGCAATGTCTTTGGCTTCATTCCTGCTTCTATACAACGTGTAGCAAATGTATGCCTTAATGTATGTACTGAAAATCGTTCAATTCCTATTTTATCAGCATATTTATATAAATCTTCATTATATACAGCACGACAGGTTGGGATTCCATGCTTATTTAGAAAAACAAAGTTAGAAAATTGTATAGGGACAATACTCAATTCTGCTCTCTTTTTCTTTTCTTCTTTTAATATCCGCAATGCCTCATTCGTCAAAGGAATCATTCTATCTCCTGCTTTCGTTTTTGTGCTACTCATTTTTATAGCTTTTTCTTTTCCGTTTAAGTCAATGGTATGTCTTATATGAATTGTTTTTACTTTAAAGTCTACATCTTCCCATTGCAGCGCTGTAAGTTCTCCAATTCTTAACCCTGTCTGCAAAATAAAAGAATATTGATTGTAGTAGCTGCTTTCCTTTGCGA
>CAJUTV010000022.1 GCA_910589305.1 uncultured Lachnospira sp.
ATTAGGAGGTATGAATTTATGTTAGTAGAAATTATTGGAAAAAGGAATGAAGAAATTTTGACGACAACCACAAAACAGATTGCAGAGAACTTTAAAAAAGACCATAAAGAAGTGATTTATGCAATCGAAGGAAGAATCGCAGAAACAGAAAGAGCAGGAGGAAAAGAAAGTAAAAACAAAGGAATTATTCCTATGCTAATTGAAGGTGGGAATCCCCACGTTGAAAATTACTTTATAGAATCAAGTTATATCGGAGAAAACGGCAGAAAATATAAACAATATTTTGTCACTAGAGATGGTTTTTCCCTATTGGTTATGGGATTTAGTGGAGAAGAAGCGTTGAAGTGGAAATTGAAATACATTGAAGCATTCAATGCAATGGAAAGAGAACTAAAACGCATTTATACAGAACGTCAACAATGGCAAATTGAGCGTGATAAGGGCGTGGTTATTCGCCATATTTTAACAGATACAATTAAAATGAAGATTGCAGATAGCCCACACAAGAGGTTTGCTTATCCTAATTATACAAATCTTATTTATCGCACCTTGTTTAATAAGACTGCCAAAGAACTCGAACAGGAGTACAGCGTAAAGCCAAAAGAGAATTTAAGGGATTATTTCATTGGCAGTGATTTGGAAAAAGTGCAAAGTGCAGAAATGCTTATTTCAAGCCTTATAAATTGTGGTTGGGGATATGGTGAGATAAAGGAGTTTATAACCAATCAATCCCAAAAGTTGATAGCAGTAGAATAAGTAATACAGTACGTCAAAATGAAGAAATATAAAAATAATAATGAAGAAAAGTGAGGATATATATTTATGAGTAATAGTAATTTAGTTGATATAGTTATAGAATCACCAAATTGTAATAGTCCAAGAAATAGTAAGATTCAAAAGATTACCATTCATCACATGGCAGCAATATGGACAGTGGAGCGTTGTGGAGAATATTTTGCAGATTCTAATAGACAGGCTTCATCAAACTATGGCATTGATAGTGATGGAAGAGTTGGATTGTATGTAAGTGAATCCAATAGAGCATGGACATCAGGTAATGCTGAAAATGATAACCAAGCAGTAACCATTGAAGTATCCAATTGTGAAACGGGTGGAGATTGGGCAGTGTCCGACAAGGCATATGCTAAGCTGATTGATTTATGTGTGGATATTTGTCAAAGAAATGGTATTGAAAGACTGAATTATACAGGTGACGCTTCAGGCAATCTTACAATCCATAAAATGTTTCAGGCAACAGCTTGTCCGGGACCATATCTTGAAGCTAAAATGCCGGATATAGCGAATCAGGTAAATAAAAGGCTTGGAGTAGAAATTGATGAGCAGGTACCTGAAAATGATGTTTATATTAAAGCAGACAATGTGGTATCAGAAATAAGCAGTATCAAAACAGATAACATTGATGTTGAATATCAAGTGCAGCTAAAGGAAGGTAAAAGATGGCTTCCAGTAGTAAAAAATCTCACCGATTATGCAGGAATAGTTGGCAAGGAGATGATTGGTATTGCGATTAAAGTATCAAAAGGATATGCTATATATAGAGTACATGATGTTGATGGTTGGCATGGAATGATTGATACAAGAAATACAAATATTAATGATTTTCAAAATGGTTATGCTGGTAATAACAAGCCGATTGATGCATTGGAAGTATATTATTATACACCTGAAGATGTCATTAAAGAGAGTGGCTATAAAAAGGCAGTTTACCATGTTTCACCAATGAATGGTGAATATTTTGATTGGCAGCATGACAATGAAAAAGACAATGGTCAAGATGGCTATGCAGGCGTGTTTGGTATGCCAATAGATAAAGTGCAGATTGTAATTGAATAAAAAAGGTGGATTATGAAAATGAAAAATTATATTGGAACAAAAATTGTAAAAGCTGAACCAATAGAGAAAGATGGAAAGGCGGGATATAGAGTAAAATATCCTGATGGCTATGAGAGTTGGTGCCCAGCAGATGTTTTTGAAAAAGCATATCATGAGCTTGATTGTAAAGATTTTATAAATGCAGAGTAGAAAAATGTAGAATAACACTGAAATATGTGGTATGATAAATAAGTTACCGCCCCTAGACTGGTACAGAAAGGGGGGTTTTGTATGGAAACGTTCGTAACTTTTATAGTCGCTGTTGCGGCTGGTGTAGCTTGCCACTACATCATCAAATGGTTAGACGGCGGCAAATAGTCGGTAACTAGCCTATGGGTTTAAGCCTTCCCATTGCCAAAATTAGGAATAGAAAAGCACCAGTGCGGGAACACTGGTGCTTTTTGTTGTCCTGTATGGACCGTTCGTAACTTTTTTGCCTAATGGCATTATAGCATATGCAATTTTTATTTGCAATATTCCATAGTTAATTTTTTGTGTTTATACAAAATTTGAAATAGTCTCATTTGTTGATAACGAGTTACTTTTACAAATAAATTCTTATTTTCTTGCTTTTAACAAAATTATTTTTGAATCATTTTTAGATAGTAATGTTCCTTTTTCCAAAAAACAATATTGCTCTAGTTCTTCTGCTGAACAGCCAATTTCTTCTACTAATTGGTTTGGTGTAACAATTTTGTTATCTAGCAACAATAATATTGCTTGTTTATGCGCAAATGGTTTTTCTATGGGCATTTCATTGTCTAAAGGTTCCTTTTTCCAATATACTCTTGTTGTCATTTGGTCTTTTAAATATTTAATTTGATTAGGTGATAATATTCCAAGTGTATCACATCTGTAAATCATACAATTAATTGAAGCCTTCCATTTAGCCTTCATTTGAATAAAATGATCAATAGATGTAGAAAAAACATCATTTGAAAAAGGTTCTTTTGGTAAAAGAAATGCTCCAGCAAATCTATTAGCTTCATTTTCTAATTTTTCATGAATTGCTAAATTTTTTAAATCTTCTTCTGTATAATAGTCAGCGTGCATAAGAAGATGTCCCAATTCATGAGCTATATCAAATCTTATTCTAACATTTGTATTTTTATCACTATTAAGGAAAATGAATGGTTTATTGTCAAACCAGACAGAAAATGCATCTAATTTATTTAAACGCAATTTCATTTTTGAAATCATTATTCCATTTTTTTGTACAATATTTATTAAATTATCAATAGGTCTATTTCCTAATTCCCAGTACTCCCGCAATATCATTGCATATCTCTCTATTTGTTCATTATCTATTGGATCAATACCATCATCTTCATATGTTATTTTAGGTAAGTTTAACATCGGAAAATCAATATATTGTTCTAAGTAATCATTAATTTCTCGAAACATTTCCATTTTTTCTTTGGCAGCATTTAAAGCCTTAACATTAGCAGTTTTTCTACTTCTAAAAAAAACTGCACTACTAGCATTTTCAGTAACAAGTACTGGTTTATAAAAAAAACTAGTTGGATATTTTAATACATCTGCAATTATATTTAGAATTGCCTTACTAGGAGCAGTTTTTCCCATTTCATATTGAGAGATTGCTTGTTTACTAACTGAAACTAACTCTGACAATTCCGTCATTGATAATCCTCTTGAAACTCTTGCTTGTTTAATTCTATATGGTATTACTTTTTTTTCAGTATTCATCATTTTATCACCAAAATTCTATAATATTTTTTCAACTTTTTTGACTAGGGATTTTTTTAATGTTACAATTGATTCTTCTACCAAATCTTCTGGCACATAAGTTTCGTATACTTTTATATTTTCAAGAAGATTTGTTGAATGTTCAATTTTTTTGTAGTCATTACTAGGAAGTACTATATCTAAATGAGTTATTTTTCCATAACAATATCCATATGTAATTTGAGCATATTTTTTACTTTCAACAATCTTTGGAGTATTATTTGAAAAATTAAAAGATAATTGCATACTTAAACCTGAATTAGCTTTTGCATATTCCTTTTTATATGAAGAAACTGGTAATAGTTTGCATTTACTATTAGTATATCCTACATTTATAATAAAATCATTTGTTTCAATACATAATGTTTTATACTTATAATTATTAACCTGTTTTATAGATACAGAATAATTCGATTTAGGATTGAATGCAGAGTCATTAAATTGCTTTTCTATTGCGTATGTTCTTAAATGTCCAAATAGTGTTTCTGTTTTATCAAGAGAGAAAAAAGCTTCATTATTTTTTTTGAATTGTTCAAAAGTTTGTATCGCAATTCTTATATTATTATAGGTTGCTGCTTTAAATGAAAAATCAAAATTATCTTTAAACAATGTTACAATATTATTATCCATTAAAATACCTCTTTACATTTTTCTTGTAAAAAATTATATATATATTAATTTAATATGTCAATATATTTTTATTTTTTTGCATTTTTTGTCTAGTTACATTATAAAGTAATAAAAATATGTTATTTATCAATACTTTAATATCTAATGGTTTGGATAGGTGAACATATATTCTATAATAATATTTATTATATCAAATTCTATTATTTATTGAAATGAAAATTTATTATTTAAATATATAATATATTGATTTGATGTAGTATGAGTGATTGATATTATATTGTAGAATAGTATATACAATGTAATTTTTTTGTTTTCATTATTTCAAATCATTTTAGTTATATATAATTATTTTCACTATATTTATATTGTTTATATCACTGTTCTAAAATTGTTGGTTGTGAATTAGATTAATGGTATAATAGAATTGTCATTACAATAGAGAATAAGTTGGACATAACTATTATTCAGTAGTGTGCATTGATGTCTATTAATAACAAAATAATTTCAAAGGTGAATAAAATCAGAATTTGGAACTATCAAAGAGTAAGTGGGGTAGTAAAGAATGGATGGAAGTTTAAGCGGCATGGTGGAAACCATGATGTCTATGAGAAAGATGGAAAAAGAGAAAGTATCGTAAGGCATAGGGAAACAGATGAAGATTTAGCAAGGGCAATCATCAAACGGAACGGGCTAAAATAAGCCTGCCCTTCGTTAAATATAAAGTAAATATAACATTAGGAGGTTTTTTAGAGTGAAAAAGGCATATCCGATTATTCTGTCACAAGGGGAAAAGTTTATTGTAGTATATATTCCAGATTTTGAAGTTAATACACAAGGGGAAAATATTGCTGAAGCTATTGAAATGGCAAGGGATGCAATAGGTGTCGTTGGAATTGATATGGAGGATGATAGTATATCTTTACCAGAGCCAACAGAAATTTCTAAGATTAAGACAAATTCAAAAGCAGATATTGTAACACTTGTTGACGTTGATTTTAGTGAATATCGTAAGAAAAACGATTTAAGGGCAGTAAAAAAGAATTGTACAATACCTTCGTGGCTTAATTTTGAAGCTGAAAAGGCAGGAGTAAATTTTTCTGCTATCTTAACTGCTGCATTGAAAAAAGAATTAAAAATTCAAAGTCGATAAGGGTGTTTGTTTGAGAATAGTGTGAAAAATAAGGCAGTAGGCAGTAATATGATAGCCTGCTGTCACTTTCTTTATTTTTTCAGTATGTAGTTATTATAAATAAAAACATAATAACTACAAGGAATATTGAAGGTATCATTTGAAGAAGCAAAAACTGTATTTGAAGACAAAGAAGCAATTGTATTTGATGACCCTGAATATTCAGGAGAGGAGGAACGGTTTTTAATTATAGGATTTACATCAAAAGCACGTCTTTATATAGTAAGTCATTGTTACAGAGAAAGTTTGAGAGTAGTGTAAAAAAATAAGGCAGCAGGCGGTAATATTGTCTGTTGCCATTTTATATTTTGTTTAACAATACTTATATTATTATGCTTCTATTTGATATTTTTACAAAAAGAACCATCTACTAGAACCAGATAATAATAAAGAATTTATTGCTTATGCTATGCTAGAATAGATACTGTATAATCTAGTTTTGCTTAGTTTGTGTTTCATATTTAACTGTATTAATCTGTTACCCTGCCGCCGTCCGGCAGAATAAATGAACCTTCATATTTACACCCTGCTGCTTCAGCTACTTTCTTTAAATCAGCAGGAGTAAAGCCCTCACGTTTCATCTTTTGGCTGAACGCTTGCGGACTGGTATTACATAAGCGAGCCAGTTCTGAAACACTGATATTCAGTTTTACGCATAAGATTTTAATTTGTTCTGATACTGTTTTGCAAATTGTATTTTCAGAAATGCCTATATGTGTCTTGCTACTGTTTGAAGATGATGTAATCCACTGGCAGTTATCAGGGGAATATCCCTTGCTACTGTCTATACGGTCAATAGTTAAGTTTTCATTGTAACCATGACTTAAAGACCATTCAAAGAAGTTTTGCAATCCGTTATCCCCTAACCATTCATTACAAATAGTTATTCCTTTACCACCATACCATTGATAATGTTGGTTGTTGTGATTGTAGCAACGCTGTTTCATGCCAGAGTAGATATTATATAATCGTGTTTTGCTTAGACCATGTTCCATAGTTAGATTTCCTCCGTTGCTTGTTTGAAATCAATAATTAAATCGTAACCCATAGTAGCCAGTATTTTTTGAGCATCTTCAAAGCCAAAATTCTTTTTATTTAGTATTTTAGTAAGTCCCTGCGGTTTAATGCCAAGTTTATCGGCTATTTCTCTTTGAGTGGTTTTAGTTTCGAGCATTATTTTTTTTATCTCAATTAAGATTTGCTCATTGTCTTTATAAATTATAGCCATTATGCACCTCTCGTTTTGTTTGATAATTCTATTATAATATGAAATAGGTTATAAGTCAATCTAAATAGGATAAAAATAATAAAAAATATATTATAAAATGGTTGACAAATAACCCAAAATGGATTATAATAATATCATCAAGAGAGGAAAGGAGGAAATGCAGATGGACAAGAAAATAGGCAAGCTGATAAAAGTGGTAAAAGCACTTACACAACTTGCCCTTGAAATTGGAACTCTCATAGCAGTAATCAAAATGATTATAGAGAGTATCCTATAAGGAACGGGGAGGGAAACCTCCCCTACCTAAAAAATATACTAAAGTCTATCTGTAAAATCAAGATGATAAAAAATATTTTTAAACTTGTACTAGCGGTTGTTTGGCTGATTATTGTTATAACAGGGCTGATTTTGCTTTTTACCTGAAAAGTTATTTGTGTAATGATATTGGTAGCTCTAAAATTGCGGAATGGAAGTATTTTTTTATTGAACAATTTAATAGTAAAAACAGTTGACTTTATGGGTAATGGATTATTAACTGTAAAAGACAGCAAAGGCGTTATTTGGACTGGCGTAAATTCTTTTTGTCGAGGTATCGGCTTAAATAAGAATGAGCGAAATAGGCAAGTAAAAAACGTGAAGCCTGATAAAGTGTTAAAGAGGGGGTGCATCAAATTTGCCGCAGGGGTATTTGAGCCAAACAATGAAACGATTGCATTGCAACTGGACTGTTCTCTTGTGGCTTACCTAAATTTCTATTATACCAAACATGAAAGAAACTAATCCAGAATTAGTTGAAAGGTTAGTGAATTATTAGTTAAAGGCAAAAGATGTATTGGTAGCAGCCTTTTTGCCACAGAAATGTTATATAGAACAATTAACTATCACAAGCCGAAAATTAACCATACTGGCAAAGGAAAAGCGGCAGGTACACCATAACATTATGTTCCGCATAAGAGAATGTATAACAGAACTGCAAGAAATGGGATTGAATCCAGATGATTACTTTATAAATCTTAATTGTAGTTTGAGAGTAGTATAAAAAACAAGGCAGGGATTAAACCCTGCTTTTTGTACTCTTCTTTATTATTTCTATAGAATGATGAAATGAAAGTAAAGATAAGTATTCTTAAGATAAATTTTGAATGGAATAGTAAGTAGCATATATATTGACATTTAAAAATAGAAAGATATTAATATTAAAATTTTATTGATATGTTAATCTTTTATTTACTCCATCACTCCCTAATTAATATAAAATTAATAGAGAGTGATTTTGTATATATACCAATTTTTAACATAAGAAATATATAACTCAGGTCGCCATACCAAAAATATAAAAACATATGGATACCTTATGAAAAAATGCAATAGAGTCTTTCTTAAATTAAATTTATATTTTTATTTAAAAAGTATGAAAAAATTGGTGATATATCAAAATAAATATTTAAAGTGTAATATTACTTTATTATATTGTATAAGACATTATTTTCATTGTCAATAAAAATATTTGTTAAAAGAAAATAGTTTGCTTTAAAAATAGTATATTGTATTGTTTTTCATTTTTTTATGTATATTAATAAGATAGCGTAATTATTATACGTTTACTTCTTTAAGATTCGTTTGATGTCCTTTTTTAAAATTAATATGATATGGTTCTGGCATTTCATAAACACCCCATTTCGTATAAAGAAGTTGTGTATTCTCAGTTTGTGTTGTTGCTGAAACAGATTTGTTTTCTACGAATTGCTCAGCTAAATTTTGATTAGACATAGGTATATTTACTTCTTGACCACGCATTTTTTGAGAAACACGATACTGTTCAGCATCAGGAATATCAGTAAATTCTACAGTTTTATCAAAATTCTTTTTAACAACATCTTTTATTTCATCTAAAGTAACATAGAAAAACTCACGACGTTTATTAACCATATTCAACTTTCTATCTTCAAAAGCTTTATGTAATGCTGCTTCCAAAGCTGGTGCATCATCTGAAAATATCATAGCATGAACATCAAAATTAAATGGAACAGAAGCATCACTAAGTTCATCAATTCGGTCTTGAGGATTAAGACGTCGTGTCATGCCTATTTTATAAATATTTTCTCCAAAAGCACCAATGTTAGAAATGATGTATACATAACCAGCTTTCATATTTGCTTGGCGATAATCAATGTCAGATAATGCTTTATCAACATCTAAAAGGTGATTTTCTATCTGATTTTTTTTCTCCAGTAAATCTGAATTATCAGGGTGCAGTTCAAGTTGAGATTTTATTTTTTCAAAAGCAGTTTGATAATGAGTTTGTTCTTTTTCAATCTTTTTGCGTTGTTCTTCTAATTCTTTTTGTAATTTTGCCTGTTCACGTTGTTCAGCTCTGGCAGCCTTTTGTTCTTCTTTTTCTTGTTGTTTTTTTAATTGGTATTCAAAGGCAAGACGTAATTCCTTCTTTTTTGCATTTAGGTATTGTTGTGTAATGGAAATATTCATAATTGTACCTAATTTAGATATAGCTTCTGCTGATTTATTTATTTTATTTAAAGAAGCATCAAAATTGGTATAACGAACCTTAGAAATTAATTCATCACATTCAACATTAAATGCACGAAGTAAAAGCTTTTGAGTATCAGTTACCATTTTCTTGCCTTTTGCTTTATTTCCATTCACTTCCCATTGAGTATCACCAGTAACAGCTTCTTTATTTTTAATGAGTTCTTTTTGAGTAGTTCTAATAGAAGTAAGTGCTTCTTTATAATCTAGGGCAGAAGCAAAATCATATTGAGGCTTATATAAACCAAATTCTTGAACAAGAATTTCCTCGTCAAGATATAAAATTTGTTTATTTT
This sequence comes from uncultured Lachnospira sp., assembly GCA_910589305.1. Taxonomy (GTDB): domain Bacteria; phylum Bacillota; class Clostridia; order Lachnospirales; family Lachnospiraceae; genus Lachnospira. Next base: position 9,530 of record CAJUTV010000022.1, read on the forward strand.
TTTGCTGAATTAGAGATTCTAAGTTGCGGATTTCATTTGTTCTTGCAGTAAATGTAGATTTTAAATCATTTAATTTTTGTTGTTCAATAGCTTGTTCATTTTGCAATCGTTCAATTTCTGTTTTTATTTTTAAGGCATCTTGCATTTCAGGTGTGATAAATGCCTGTAAATGTTCATATTCTTGCCTTAGTTTTTCTAATTCAGCTTTGTACTGGTTGCCTTTAAAATTATCTAAGAAGCTCATGTGTGTTTATCTCCTTGAAGATTTTTTTATTAGGGGTAGTAACTTTTTATCTAGTCAATTTTTTCAATATCGCCATTATCTATATATACAAAGTATTGTTGTAAAAGAGTACCTGTGAAAAGACGGTTTGCATCGTGTTCTTCGCCTTTTACATAATCATAAATATCTACATAAATAATATTCCCATATTTTTTAATGCTGGTTGTAGTATTTCTTGTAAAGTTGACAATAGCATGAACTTGTGATTTATTGTGTAGATAACGCTTTACATAATCTAATGCGTAATATTCTATATCTATGTTTTCAGCAATTGTTGAGATTCTCCAATTTCCTGTTACGTCATTCTGAACCTTGCTTACAGAAAAGCTTATTCCAGACACACTTTTATCACTAATACCTACAATGTTTTCTCCAGTACGATGTTCAACAATAGGAGCAGGTGCATTAGTGGTTTTTTGAGCAATGGCAGCAGTAGATGCACTAGTTGTTTTTTGCTGTTGTGTTAAAGGTTCAGTTCTTGATTGCTTTTGTGTTATTTCAATAGTAGTTGAACTTATATTAGTTTCTTTGGGGGTTAATAAATCACAAAAAGCAAGTATTAATATTACACATACTGGAATGAAAAATAATGTTAATAAAATTTTTAATGTTATAGAAGATGAAATTAAATTGAATGATTCCTTTTGTTTATTTAAGTTTTCTTCAGGTAACACAATAGTACCACCTTGCAGGTTAATAATTTCTTCATATCCAATTCTTCCATACTTTAAAATATCAGAAGCAACTTTAATAGCTATTGGTGTGTACTCGTTAGAATTAATTATATTTTCCAGTTCAGAGTCTGTTTTTGACTGATATAATTCATATAATTGCTTGTATTCTTCCATATTTTCTCTCCAGTTATTATTATTGTGGTAAAAAAGTAAAAGTTAAAAAATACAAAATATTAAGTGCTTACTTCTTTGACAAATAATTTGTTTGTATTGTTATATTTTTCTTTTTCTATTTGTTTACTATCACGTAGAAAATTTTTGAGTTGTTCTCTTTCTTCTCCTTCATAACCCATTGCTTTATAAACATTACGTTGAAGACAACCAGGATTTTGAGATATGTAGGATAAAGTTTCAGTAGCAACTTTCTTATATAGTTCAAATTCAATTAATTGTGCCGAGCCATCTTCAGGATAATAGGCTTTTGCTTTAATACAAGTTTTAATTGTACTCTCAGCTTTTTCCCATTTACCAAGTTGCATATATAAATCAGGAAGTAAATCACGACAAGCTAATTCTGCTGGAGCAGAAAATTGAGCAGAAATATAAGGTTCCATAAATTCATAAAGTTTTTTAATTTGACTTTCACATAAACGTATAAGTTTAGTTATATCTTTCTCTTTACATATTTGTTGTTGTTTTTTATAGAACATAGAAGTGCATTCTGCTGGTAAAATAAAATCATTTTTATTGCTAATTATGGAATTAGATGGCAAATCATTTTCAAAATAATACATGTAAACACAAGCACAGCTTGGACATAAAGGAAGTTGAGGAGCTTCTGTGCTAAGAAATATTTTACCTTCAAATTGCGCACACATAGGGCATACATCATCATCACCAGATGTAGATAACTGGACATATTCAATTTTTAAATCGTAGTCATTGGCTTGATTTTGAGTTTGTATGCTTGGTAAAACAGAATTTTGTACTGTGGTTACAACATTATTCTTAGAGGAAGTAGGTTGTGACAACTGGTTGATATTTTGTTCAAAGCTCTCTTTGTTTTTTGAGTTCGTCATTACCTTATATGTTATATATCCAATTGTACAAATTATAATAATTCCAATTAAAATAGGTATAAAATTTTGCAATAGTGCATAAAAAGCACATAATAATAAAATGCCAAATATAATTGAAATTGGTGAAGATTCTTTATTTGACCTTTTCATTGTGTATATCCACCTTATTGATTTTTTTAGTATGATTTGAAAAGAATTTTTTTAGTTTTAATAAATTGTCTGCTGCAATAGGTTTATCATTATTATTCTGTAAAACATTGTAACATATTATTGTAAACTATTAAAGTAAAAAAATAAAATAAATACAAAAATAGTAATAGTAAAGTTGATACAAAACAATAAAAATATAATACTTTTTTATAATAATATAATTTTGCAAGGTAGATAGAGGGTGTTTAATCAGAATTTATACAATGAGAAATTCAGAATTAGAAAAAATATTTTAATATTCTAAAATCATTTTATATTATAAGTATATTAAAGCTGATGATTGATGAAGAAATTTAACATTTTTTAATAATAGTAAATGTTTAAAATTTATAATAAGAATACAATACATTCCCATACTAATATAGAACAATGTAAATGTGTAGTCTTTTTCTTTTTGTGTATTCATTGTAAAATTGTGTAAAATACAAAGGGAGGAATAAGATGAACGAAGTAAATAGCTATAAAGAAGAAATTATTAAGATGGTGGAGAAAATTGAGAATACGGCAACATTAAAATATATATTGTTGGTAATCAAGAATTACTTAAAAAGCAGGGGCATTTAACCCCTGCAATTCCTTAATGAAGAAATTATTTGGCGTATCGCTTTTTTATCTTCAAGTGATAGCGATTTGTAATTGTCTATCATGTCTAACAGTCCCGGCTCATTCATAATGTTCCCAATAATACTAGCATATTCGTCATCTGATTTACTTCCAACAAGATAAGTTGGGGTTAATTCTAACGCTCCACATAACAATTCTATTGTGTCCATATCGGGCTTTGACTTATCATTTTCCCAATCACTAACAGAATTATGCTTTGCACCCACCATGCCGGCAAGCTGGTGTTGCGTAAAGCCTTTTGTTCTCCTTGCAGACTTTATCTTTTCTCCAAGCGTCATTTAGCCAATCCCCCCTTTCTTCATAATCCATATTATAATATAAATTTTGAATAGTCAATAAAAATATTTCGGCAATTCCGAAAGAAATATCTTGACATTCGTAAAAAACGAATATATAATACAGTCAATTTCGGATATACCGAAAAACAAAAAGGAGGTAATTACATATGTGTGTAGGTCAGAAAATAAAAAGATACCTCAAAGACAATGGCATTTCGCAGACTTTTGTGTCTGAAAAGACAGGTATTCCACTTGCAAAATTAAATCTTTCTCTTAATGGTAACAGGAGATTAGATTTCGGAGAGTACGAATTGATTTGCGGAGCATTGTCAGTTGGGGCAGACAAGTTTCTCGAACCAAAGAAACCACAGAAAGAATTGCAGGAGGTGTAAGAATGGAAGAAAAAGTAGTAGAAAATACAAAGTCTATATTGAAAGAAACAGGACTTAAACTTAAAGAAGTTCAAATCCTGCCAGATGCTTTGCTTTATGTCAATTTATATCATTTAGCACTTGCAGTTGATAACATAGGAAAACATGAATTGAGTAAAGATATATGTCATGCTTTGTTAAATGAGTTGGAAAAGCAAGAGTTGATTTCTAAAAGAGCTTTTATAAAAGCAACAGAAGATATTAAATCTCAATATCATGTTTAGCAAGTTCTTTTTTAAGTTCTTTATGATAAGTTGTAAGAAGTATGTTTATATAATTTATTAACATTGCATCTTGACCTTCAAATCCATTTGCATGATTATCAAATTTTCCACTAGCAACTTCTTTAAGGGACTTATCAAGAGAATCTGTAATTATTTTGTTAATATCCATAATAAAATTTTCCTTTCTATGTACTCGGTGCGGCAACACCTGTAAATGTATTATAGGAGAAAAGACAAATCTAGGCAATACAAGAAAGTTTGAAAAAAGTGAAAAAGAATGTGGTTATTAAGAAAGGAAGTGATAATGATGAAATCTCCAAAAGGGACATCTTTTCCATCAGTACATATCGAAAACAAAGGAGTTGTTTCAAGGGTATATGTTGATGGAAAGGAAATAAATGGTATCAAAAGCATTGAGTTCTTACACAACAAGAGCATAAATAGTCGTCCAGTTCTAAAAATTGAACTCTTAGCTGAACGCATAAGTATAGATACAGCTCAAGTTTTTGAATTACCAGAAATCTATCATCCGTTTTATGTGTCAACGGATAAACTGGTTCAAGTAGGTGTTATAACAAACGACCAAGTAAATGAATTGCTAGAAAGAGGATTATTATAAAGTTATAAAATAACAAGTTACAATAATTGTTTTAATTATCGTTTTCAAGCAATCTTCTTGCTTTCATTGGAGCTTACATAAAACATTGTAACTTGTTAAAGTGAAAAATTTGAAAGGAGCAAAAAAATGAAGAAAAAATTATCAACATGGGGGCAGCAGTGTAAAATTCAAATGCTTATATTGGGCAAAACTTTAGAAGATTTAAGCACAGCAACACAGCTTTCACGTTGTTATATATCAGCTATTATTAATGGTCGAATGATAGCGCCAGAAGAAACTATCCAAAAAATTAGCAATGAGCTTGATGTTGATATGAACCTATACAAACAAATTCTTTAATTTTATTTTTATTTTATTGAGGTAAAAAAGAAAATGGCATATTACAGCATTTGTCCTAAATGTCAAGCGCACTTAGACCCTAATGAATCATGTGATTGTGAAAGTGAAGATACTAGCAAACTGGTTATTTTTTCTAAGTTTATAGGTATAAATGCAAAGACAGGACAGTTGTTTTTTCAATATGATAATAGAACAGAAGTTAGTAAAAAGGTGGAGAGGAGGTAAAAGTAACAATGAATAATTTGATAACTTTTGAAGGGCATGAGGTTGAAGTGGTTGAATTTGAAGGGCAGATTCTATTCAATCCATATCATGTTGGAAATTGCCTTGATATTAGTGAAAATGGCATAAAATCTGCTGTTTCAAAAATGAATGATAAGCAAGTTGTAAAACTAACAAATTCTAAAGTTGCTAATTACAACTTTAGAAAACTACATAATACAGGAGAAAATTTCCTTACAGAAAGCGGAGTTTATAAACTGGTATTCAAAAGCCACAAGCCAAATGCAGAGGAGTTTACAGACTGGATAGCAGATGAAGTATTGCCACAGATTAGAGAAACAGGTATATATTCATCTACTAAAAGTACAATAGAGCAAGGCATAAATATTGTTAAGTTTATTGCTGATGACTTAAACGTGAATACTGCAAGCAGATTGTTGATGTATGAGAATTATTGTAAAGATGTAGGCGTGCCAACAGGCTTTTTGCCAAAGTATGAACATAATAATAGCAGGCAGATGAAAGCACTTTCTACTCTGTTAAAAGAAAATAATTGTAATGTATCAGCAGTTAAAATTAATCAAAAGTTAATTGAGTGTGGCTATGTTGAAGAAAGGGAAAGAGCATCAAGCAAAGGTAGTATGAAGAAGTTTAAGGCATTAACAGAAAGTGGATTGCAATATGGAGAAAATGCAGTTAATCCCCATAATCAGAAAGAAGTGCAGCCATTGTATTATTCAGATGTATTCATGAAACTTTATAATCAGATAATTTAAAGATGAAAGAAGGCAATGTGCAAAAGTATTTAAAAGAAGCCCACCAGAGGGCGGGCATGACATTTATTGAGCTTGTATTTTAGCAATAAGGGCTTCTTGAAGTACTTGGGAGAAGTTTAAGTCCATATTTATAGCAGCTTCGTTGAGCCATTCGGGGATACTTAAAGTTTTCTTTACAGCACGAGAATTTGTACGTTTTTTATAGGCAAGCATATCAAATTCAATAACTACAAGAAAAGAGTCAGGTTCAGGTGAGATTGTTGTCGGGTCAGAACTGCTTGGTATGGATTGTTGTTCTTTTTCACGGCAAGTTAATGCTAAACCAAGTGCTTCTACAGCCATTTCATAGGCTTGTGCCATATCATCGCCTTGTGTAAGACATTCTGGAATATCAGGGAAAGAAACCCAGAAACCTCCTTCTTCTGCTTTGTGGAATAATGCAGGATAAAATAATTTGTTCATACTAACGCCTCCAGTTTTTAGGGGGCAGGACTATTTAAGCCCCGCCTGTTTTAATATAGCTTGCTCAAGACCTTTTTTAAGTTCTTTGCTGTGATAAGGAACTTCGGTTTGATGTTTAGTGGTATCATTTCTCATTTTCACATGGGAACCATTTTGTCCAACCACTTCAAAACCATTTTTTTTGAGATGTCTTATCATCTCCTTTGGTGTCATTGGCATTTTTTGTATCTCCTTTCCTTATCATGGTTATATTATAATACGTAACATTACGTATGTCAATAGAAAAATACGTAATATTACATAAAAATATTTTTATAATCTTATAAAAAATGAAGTGAACTATATTTGTAAGAAAAGAAGAGTATAAAGGAGTTGTTATGCGAAAGAATTTAAAAGAAGCCCGCAAGAGGGCGGGCATGACGCAACAAGAAATGGCAGATAGACTTGAAATAACACTTGTGTATTATCAGAAAATAGAAGCTGGGGATAGAATTGGTAATTTTGAAATATGGGATACACTTGAAGATTTGCTTAATGTTCATCAACGTAAATTACGTGAGAACTTATAAATTCATCTCGACATAATAAATAATCAATAGATATATCAAAAATATCTGCTATGGTTACAAGACATTCTAAAGAGGGTGAACGTTCTGCTTGTTCGTATTTTTGGTAAGCATTTAAAGAAATTCCAAGTTTATCAGCCATATTTTGTTGAGTAAAACCGCATTTCTTGCGGGTTTCACGAAGTCGCTCATTAAACATAATAATCTCCTAAAATAATTCTTGACTTTACATACAAATTGTACTATATTATAGACAAGAATTATATATACAATATGTATATATACTTATTGAATGTAATAGGGGGTGTCTATGAAAATTATAGAAATGCAAGATAGACTTGAAGAATTACAGAATGAATTATTGATAATTTTAGAAACTGCAACTTTAATAGAAACTTCTTTGAGTGCGGGAAGTTTGACTTCTTCACAGGTTGGTTGGGCATTGATTGGAGTTATCAGAAGTATTGACAAGTCGGTCAAAGATGTAGAAAGCCTTGTAGAAGAAATGCTTGAAAAAAGAAAGGTAATTGAAAATTTGTAAAGGTGGTGATTTTATTTGAATGAATTGGTTGAAATTGTTTCAGAGAGAAACGGAGTGCCGATTACAACAAGTCTTATTGTGGCTGAAAAGTTTGGGAAAAGACATCAGGAAGTCTTATATGCCATTGAGGGAAGGGAATGTTCGTGCAAAGGAAGCGGTTGTAAAAAATGTAATGGTAGGGGTTATCAGCAGTTAGGCTTATTACAAGAGGATTTAGAGATAAACGCAAAATCGCACTTATCTAAAATGTTCAAAAAATCTTCATATAAAGATAATGGTGGAAGAAAACGCCCACTTTATTACATGGACAAAGATGGCTTTACTCTTTTGGCAATGGGCTTTACAGGAGAAAAAGCATTGCGCTGGAAAATTGACTACATTAAAGCGTTTGATGCAATGGAAGAATACATTAGGTCAATTCAAACCGCAAAATTAGATTATCCAGCATTTACAAGAGCGATAGAGCAAGCACACGAAAAACCTAAGTTTTATCATTTCAGCAATGAAATTAACATGATTAATCGTATTGTGCTTGGAACAGACGCAAAACACTTTAAGGAAGAAAACGGAATTGATAAGAAAGAAAATTCGATCAGACCGTATTTAACAGCAGAACAAATAAAGACAATAGAGGAATTGCAAAGGATAGATATAGGACTTTTGATTGCAAATATTGAATTTGAGCAGAGAAAGCAAATTATAAAGACACATTACACAAAGAGTATATGCGGATTAGAAGTTAAAACATAATTAAAGGAGAATAACAATGAATGTAAATGCAATAACAATAAATGATTGTTTAGAAATGATTGATATGAAAGGTCAATGCACCAGTATTCATAATGGCAAGGTTATAGGATTTATTGATGAAAAAATGAAAATGGAAGTAGAGGAAGTGTTAGGAAGGAAGATTACAGACGAGCAGTTTATAGAGGCTTTTAAGTATGCTAAAGACAAACAGGATTACATATATAAACAGGAACATAGAGCAGCAGTTATGCAGCGCTGGTATCTTGTAAAGCTGATAGAAGAATATGTGCGAAGCCTTGAGTTTTCAAAATTAACAATGGATTTATGTAAGAAACGTGATGATATGGAAAAAGAGTACCCCGCATATAACAATGCAAAGGCACTCAGTACAGCAACCATATTGTAGCATTTCTTAATGAATAAATCAAGTAGAAATTTAAAAATATGGAGGTAAAGTGATAAATGTGTGAGATATGTAGGAGTACTCCTTGCCGTCCTCAATGTCCAAATGCACCAGAGCCAACACCAGTACTTAGGTGTTGTAAGTGTAAAGAAGGAATATTTGAGGGGGAATCCTATCTTGATTCGTCAAGTGGACAACTATGTGAAACGTGTTTAGATGATATGACAGTATATGAATTTTTAGAGTTTACAGGAGAACAGTTATCAAGAGCAGAAAGGAGTCTATATGGGTAATTTAGTACCAGTAGAAGTAAAAAAGAACATTGGAACAATAGAAGATAACCTTGATGTAGTAGAGGCTTCCATTCGACAGAAGTTAGCAGAATATGCACAGGTTGTCATTACACAAGATTGTATTCAGGATGGAAAAGAGCTTCTTGCAGATATTCGGAAAGAGAAGAAGTCGCTTGATGATGAAAGAAAGGCGATTAAAAAAGCATGGATGAAGCCTTATGAAGCATTTGAGGCAAGAGCAAAGAAAATTATTGATTTGTATGATGAACCAGTAAAGCTTATAAATTTGCAACTAGAGACATACGAAGAAGACCGAAAAGCAGCAAAGAGAAACGATATTAAAAAGATATATGAGTTTGTAGTAAAAGAAAATGCAGAAATAGCGGATTGGCTGCCGCTTGAGAAGATATATGACACCAAATGGGAAAATGCCACATGTAAGGATAAAACGATTCGAGAAGCTATAGAAATGGCTTTCTCACAGATAAAGGTATCGATATCAACCATTCAGTCTATGCAATCGGCTTGGGAAGAGGATGCATTGAATGTATTAAAAGATACAGGAAGTCTTCCGCTTGCCATTGAAAAGATAAATTCATTAACAAAGCAGGCTGAAAGAATTGAGGAAGTAAAAAAAGCACAAGAAGAAGCAAGCAAAGCGGAATTGGAAGCAAAGAGAGCTGAAGATAAAGCTGTTGTAGAAGAACCACAAGAATTAATTGAACCTGAAACAGACATTCTATTTCCGTTTGCAGCTGAAAAAATAGTTGTCTTAAAGGTTACGGTTGGAGAGAATAATTTAAATTTAGTAAAGGATTTCTTTGAATCCATTAATATTGAATATGAGGTGATAGAGTGATGGGAGAAGTAAGTGGAAAAATTTTTCAGTTGATACCAGCAATTATGGGTGAAATCGACGCTGTAGGAAAAAATAAGAAAAATCAAGTGCAGGGATTTATGTATCGAGGCATTGATGATGTGATGAATGCCATCAATCCAGCATTAGTAAAATACAAGGTATTTATCGTACCTGAAGTATTGGAGCAAAGTAGAGAGGAACGAAAGACGAATAAAGGAACTCCTCTTCTTTATTCGATTTGTAAAATGAAGTTTAAGTTTTGTGCAGAAGATGGAAGCTGTGTTGAAGCAATTACTATAGGCGAAGGAATGGATAGCGGAGATAAGGCAACAAACAAGGCAATGGCAATAGCCTTTAAATATGCTTGCTTTCAAATCTTTTGTATTCCAACAGAAGAAATGAAAGACCCTGATTCGGATAGTCATCAAATTAAACCAAAAGGAAGTGGGGAAGAGCCGAATCAAAACAAAGAGCAATCCAATCAGCAAATGATTCAGGATACAGCAAATACAGTTATTGATGAAATCAAGATGAAAGTTATCAAAGACACTATCTATAAAAAATGTCTTTCAGAACCTTCTATCTTATCACACTATCAATTAGACAGTTTTTCAGCCATGACAATTAGTCAATGGTCGAATGCAATGCAATTATTGGAGAAATACCCAGATAAGAAATAGTGAGGGAGAACAATGGATTTAACCGGAAAAATTGTAGGAATAAGCTCCAATTACATAACACAGCGTTTTGAATTATCCATTGCAGTGAATGAACCAAAAGCCCTTACAGATGGATATGAGGAATTAAAGAATTATGAAATGCTGGATATAAGAATCAAAAAGCATAGAAATAAAAGAAGTTTGGATGCCAATGCTTATTTTCACGTATTAGTAGATAAGCTGGCAGACAAGCTTCGGATATCCAAAGTACGCTGTAAAAATATGATGATAGGCAGATATGGACAGCCCTTGTTTATTGATGAATCGGAGACGGCTGAGGCAGTTATAAAAACCAATATTCCAATAGAGCAAATGCTTGAGAGTGAAACGGTGCATTGTATGCCTTGTGGAAGAAAGATTGAAGAGGATAAAGAGCTTGTCTTTTATAAGATTTTTCGAGGAAGCAGCACCTATAACACAAAGGAAATGAGTGTGTTAATTGATGGAACG
>CAJUTV010000023.1 GCA_910589305.1 uncultured Lachnospira sp.
AACCCTTGAATAATGGATATTTTCTAAGTCACCTATTCCAACTATCCAACAGATGATGCAAAAAAAGCAGAGATGATTTTAAAAAAAGCAGACCCATCAATACAGATAGAAAGTGCAGACCAACGGGTTATGATTTCATCAACAGTGACGGATTCCTCAGAATTAAATCGTATATTGGTACATTCAGGTGTTCGTGTGTATGAAATGAAAAATGAAAGTATTGGTTTTGAGGACTTTTTTATTGAAAGGATAGGAAAATAAATTAGCGTTTTGCGTTGCCCGTCGCATAAGCGCTCTGGAATTGAAATGGAGGATTAATATGAAAAAACTTTTAAAATTAGAATTTAGAAAATTGAGAAAACAAAAAAGCTTTTATATTTGTACGATGGTTATGGTTCTTTTATTATTTTTGTCAGCAGTGACTTCAAAAGCACTATGTAATGCGAATGCAGAGTTTGCGGCACAATACAATGGTTCAGGAATAGCTGCTGTGATTGGAGCAATATCTAATTGTTCGTTTCTTTTAATTGCAGGAATTTTTGTTGCACTTTTTGTCTGTGATGATTATGAGCAGCAAACCATTAAAAATATTTATTCAAAAGGATATTCACGCTGTCAAGTATATGGTTCAACGTTTATTTCTAGTATGATTGCTGTAACTATAATGTTTATTATTGTTGTGTGCAGTGCATTTTTATTTGGAACGATATACTTTGGCTTAGGTGAAAGCAAAGAAACGAATATTTTTGGTATTCTTGCAGTACAGTATGTAAACTGTATGGCAAATATTAGTTTGTATTTTGCAATAAGCTGTGTTCTTTGCAAAACAGGTTCATCGGTTGCAGGGGTTTTTGTTGCTCCGTTGCTAGTCAACATGGTTTTAGGGTTGGCAGATTCTTTTTTGAATTTAGAAAAAGTAACGCTTGCAAGTTTATGGGTTTCCTCTTTTATAAATGAACTTTCTGTTTTAACGATAGGACATAACCGTCTTATGACAGCTCTTTTTATGTCGTTTATCTATATTCCAGTATTTGTTATAGCAGGATTACATTTTCATAAAAAAATGGAAATTTAAATTTATTTGTTTTATCTTATCAAAAAAGTCCCCCACGTATGCCTCTACGACATTGAAGTGGGGGATTTGTATTGCTATAACAGCTAAATGGTTCGAGTAAGTAGCACAACACATTGCTTATGTAGGTGTGGCATAGTGTGTGCAAAGAACAATCCATTTTATTTTTATTATTTTCTTTTACTAAATAAATTAGTAATCATAGCAAGGGCAGGAAACACTACACCTGCAATTACCCAAATAATCCAACTATATCCCCAATTGTTTGTGGAAAGACTATATCCTAAGTATATTGCGGTGATAATTAGCCAATATGCAGCAGAGATGGCAGTTGTAGTAGATTTTGTTTCTTTTTTTACTTTGGAATAATCCCCCTCTTGTAAGAGTTTTTCATAACTTGCCCATATGATACCACTGCTGACAAAGAAAACTACACCAATACCTGCAACAACAAAAGAAACGCAAAGCATAATTGTTAGCAGGAGTTCATTTTTATCATTAAAACTGGCTCCTCCAAAAAGAGGAATTAATGCCATAATACAAAGACTAGCTCCAATAATATTGTTTCTTGTATATGTTCCATTATATTGTGCTTTTCGTTCTGCAACCATTCCACTAACACCATATTCTGTTTCAAATACTTCTTTTTCTAAATAGTCAAATTCTGCTGTTTTTCTACCAGTTGAAATGAATATAGCAACCGCTATTGTGACAAAGATAAGCAAAATAATTATTCCAATTCCTCCAGCTACATTATCTGTTAAGTTATATTCTGGAACTTCGCTGACCGCTCCTAATATAAATAGACATATAGGTGATAAAATACACAAAAAAGTAGCCAATGCTATCGGTTTTGACGACATGGCTTTTACAGAAAGAAAAGCATTAGCTTCTTCCATAGATACACGTCTTAATGTAGATGCTTCATCAGATGGAATACTATATTCTACATCTTCCATTTCATCTTTAAGTAAATAATCTGTACTTACGCCAAACAATGCTGAAAGATGAATGATTTTTTTGAGGTCTGGAACCGATTGGGCTCCTTCCCATTTTGAAACCGATTGTCTTGTGACATTCATTTGTTCAGCTAATTCTTCTTGTGACCAACCAGCTTTTTTGCGAAGTTGTATCAGTTTGTCTGCAAAAATCATTATTATATCCTCCTTGTATAATTGTTATGCGTGGATTTTATCATTTTATCAGGTTGCATACTACCAATTGGCACCATTCAATGTGTCAATTGGTAGTTGCATCCGTTGTATTTATAGGCATTTTCCTTTAGTTGCAACTTGGTTTAAATCCTTTCTTTATTACAGTCATTTAAGTATCTTACATAACAATATATTGGTATAAAGGCGGCAAAAAGTTTCCTTTTGCCGCCTATCAATCTATACAAAAATAATTTTTTTTCCACAATTTTGTGTTCTTATGTCCATATGTTATTTATCAGTTCTATCTATTTTAAGGTATTTTTACCTTGAACGCGTGTATTTTGCCCTTTTTTATCTATCTTGTGCGTTTTTTACCGACTCTGTAATATCGGCAAGAAATATTATCATGCCTTAAAATTCAAAGGATTATTTATATAAAAGCTGTATGTATTCATCAGCAATAGATTGGACAATATCCTCGTTTAATTCTGGATATTGTTTTTTGATAGCAGCAACAATGGTGTTGTTTCTATCAAAATATTTCATCTCTTCAGACATGTCTTCACCATCAAAAGAAGAGTCAATATGTTCTTTTGTAAGGTTTTCCTTTAACCATAATGAAACTTCATCATTAGTTTTTTGCTCCGATTCAATCTGCGACTTTGCCTTAGAAGCGCTTTTATATGTAATATAACCAATTACAAGAAAAGCTATAAAAAGCGCACTTAATACAATACAGATAAGGATTCCAGAAGGGGTTTTAATGGAAAAAAAGTGTAAAATATCTACAATATTAAGAAAAATTACAATTAAGCCAGCAACACCACATACAAAAAATGTGATGGAAGAGGACAGGTTGTCCTGATACTTGGCAGATGAGGTTTGGTAGTTATTTCCAGTTGTTAAGTCGTGGATAATAGCTTTATCATCTTCCAAGTCTTTTATATGTTGTGTTTGATTTGTATCGTTCATAAAAACCCTCATTTCTACGCTGCTTTTGATAAAACAATAAATGTTTGCTCTGCATGTTTTTTTATTAAAAGAATAGGATGTCTGGCAACGCACAGACATAGATAGTATTATAAATGATAAATATAAAAAAATAAAGTAAATGTTGTCTACAAATTAATGAATCCAGTTATTATTACCATAATGTTGATAGAGTTCTTTTAAGCGGTTGATATCATATTGATATTGAACATTTAAATCAATACATATATCAGCAATGTATTTTATAAAATGGTCTGAGCCAATGGGCAGCAATACGATAGCTCCGCTGTTTGTCAGTTCTTTTAAAGCTTTTAAAAGACCAGATTGACACATTTGATAATAAAAAGAACTCGTTTGATAGGGGGCATAAAATATACGTTTGCCTTTAGCATATCCTAGTGCTGCACAAGCTCTCCAACGTTCTGTGCTTAATTGAAAAAATTTTCTGTCAAATCGTTGTGGTGTAAGGATAAATTTTTCGGCAATATCTTTAAAATTTTCTTCGCTGTTGTTTTTTTTAAGCGCATTTTCAATGGATTTTTTTACTTTAGCTTTTCTATAAGTTTCTTTACTTGGCTCTAGGTTCCAACTGTGATAGGCTAAATCATTTCTTGAGAGTTCTATTCCATTACCATATATTTTTAAATTGCCAAAGTCAATTTTTCCACCCAGTAAATAGGATAAATACATGCAGCCTTGTTGATACTCGCTAACTAAACCATAAATTTTGCCGCTTTCAAATTGTTGGTCGTTAAATCGCCAACAATCATATACAGAGTTATCTAAATAGGCAATACCTTCAAGCATAGAAGTACAATTTTTAGAATCGATTTTTATAGGAAATATTTTATTTTTTATATTTATTCTCCATTCTTGTTTAAGTTGTGTGTTTGAATATCAATTTAAACATGTTATTTTTGTAAAAATTATTATCTAAATTACTAGTACATTTTAATTATATAAAAAATGACCATTGTTTACAATAAAATTTCTGTGAAATGTCTGTAATGATATTGATATATAAAATTATTGCTTGCTTTTTTAAGTAGCAAAGTCCATAATGATATAGATTATTGTAAAATTTATTCTTAAAAAAGAAAATTGATTATTTGGATAAAGTTGGCTTGATACAGTAAAGAATAGAACGAAGAAAACTTCCAATAATCAAGAGTTATATTAAAAATGAGGACAAATATATGAATAAAGTGTATAGAATTTTAATCGTTGCAGGCGGTTATCTTGACTGTGAATGGGCAGCACAATGGTTAAAAAAACTAGATATATCCTATTGTATTGCAGCAGACAAAGGTCTTATGTATGTAGATAAATTAGGAATACATGTTAATTGCATACTTGGAGATTATGATTCTGTGGATAAGAACGCATTAGATAAATATAAAAACAAGAAGGATTATTATTCACAAGAAGGTTTTTTGTCAAATGATATCAATATCATTACATTTCCAACAGAGAAAGATTACACAGATACCCATCTTGCTATTAAAAAAGCAATGAATGTAATAAAAGAAAAAAAGGAGTTTAACAATAAAGCACCTTTAAATCAGAGTGGGATAAAAGAGGAAACTTTTGAAGTTTATATTTTAGGGGGGATTGGCACACGTCTTGACCATACAATGACCAATATTTATTGTATGAATGAGGCATATGAAGCAGGAATAGACTGTTATATGATTGATAAATACAATAAAATATATATTTGTGATAAAGAACAAAGGATTGTAAAACAAGAACAGCATGGTGCATTTATATCTATTTTGCCAGTGACACAAGAGGTGATTTTGACATTGAAGGGAATGAAATATAATCTTAATCATTTTTGTTTAAAACAGGGCGTTAGTATATGTCAAAGCAATGAGATAGCAGAAGATACAGCACAAATAATCGTTGAAAAAGGAAAAATTATTATATATGAAACCAAAGATTAAAATGATTATTTCATATTTAATTGATTTCGGATGGTTTTGTCTTTAATAGGGTATATTTTTTCAGTTGGTAAATGTTTATTATCTAATTTTCCATTTTTTCTTTGTAAGTTTAATTTTCGTACAAGTGGAGTTAAATCTTGTATTCGGCAAATACTGGTATCTAAAAAGGCGCGCAGTGTGCTTCCTTTTAATCCAATTTGGATTGCCGCACGATTGATAGCATTTCCGTTGATATTTCTATCTGGGTCCCATTGACAATATACAGTAGTTTCATCGAAAGCTTTTTCCCATTGTGAACCAGTGTAACTTGTGGAATCTGGTGAAGTTAAAACAGCTTTTTTCAATAACTCATTAAATGCTGTCTGATATATGTCTAATGCTAAGATATATTCTTGATTTTTTTTGGTTCCCCAATTGGAGCGGTACATCATCCAAAGAAAGGAGGGTTTTATCCAAGTCATACGATGAATGTTGAAGTTTTCACCAAATGTTTGAAGTGCAATCGCTTCTTTGGCAATGGTGGGATTGTATGCTTGATAAACTCGAATACATTGCCTATCATATTGCGCAAATACTTCTTTTACATATTCCATATAAATAATCCTGCCTTTCTATTAACTTGCGAATTTAATATTTTAATTTTAGCATAGATATTTATTAAACTCAATTTATTTTAGTCAAAGTGGATATTTACAAATCATTCTCTTACAAAAATGCGACCAACAACCAAAAACATCAAATACCCACAAACAATTCCTATCATATTAAGAATTATATCATCGACATCAAAACTACCAAGTTTAGTAAAGAATTGAAAAATCTCTATTAACAGTATTGAAGCTAAACCAGTAAAGAAAACACTTATCATTGAACTAAATTTTTTATATGTAATAGGCAAAAGGAGACCAAACGGGATAAATGGAATTATATTTCCCAACAAGTTTTTCAATGCCCACCACTGGGTAATGTATTTGAACTGAGTGGATATATTTCTGAACGGAATAAAATTATAGTTTATTGAGCCTTGCATTGAATAGGAATTAATCCTATTACTTAATTCATAAAACGAACCTTTGAACTTAACAACTACAAAGACAAACAATAAAGCTATATACACCCACCAAAGTATTTTTAATATTTTACCTTGTTTTCTCATTTTGAACCTCCTTGTTGACTTCCAGTTTAGTTAACTAAAATTTTACCATAATCACATTGATATTGCTATCAAATTTTGCTTACTCCTAATGAGGTAGAAAACATGTATTGAGAACAGCACTAAAATACTATTCTAAGAATAATTTTACAAAAATGTGTCTACTCTATATCTTCGATAAGCCTTTTCCAGTTCGGGCGCAAGCGGGTGGCGATACTGCCTGCGGCAGTCGTGCGTTCTTCAAGGGTGACAGCCAGATGCGCGTCCAACTTTATGGCGAGGTTGCGGACACACCGTTTCTCTTTTGTTGGGTAAGTCTAAAACTGCAGTTTCGAGTCTTTATGGGAACAAAGACATTGCTTGCAAAGTATGTGAAAGCCCTACAATGGGAGTTAAACGCTAGTTGGCTCTATGTTATACTTTAAAAGGAGGTCAAATGATGGAACTCATATATAAAAATGTTGCACTTGGAAAGATAGTGGTTACAAATCGTGAAACTTTTTGGGTTTCTGGTAATTTTTATCCATACCCCAGCGCATCAGAATTTAAAGATTTTTTTGATGCGTTAGTATGTGAAGATGGATTTGATGAAGCAAGGTTTGATGAAGATTTATTAAAGGAAGATCATTGGTTTGTATCTGAAAATGGGAGTTCCAAAGGAATCTCATGTCCAGCAGTATACGAAAATCGTGAAATTGCATTCAGATACAGATAATATACATTTGAAATAGAGCTGCAAATTCCAGTTTGTCAGGGGATTTCATCTTTTGGGTGAAATCTCCTTAATAAATCCCATCTTGGTTTGTGCTGCTGTTGCTTTCTTTGCTATGTTTGTCGTTCTTTGACAATCTTTTGTAGAGTGCGGTAATCGTTAAGCTGGATTTGTTCCTCATTTTATCCTGCGCCTTTCTTTCAGGGCATTATCCACGCCCCACACAAACAGCTTATAACTTCCTTAATGAGGTTAGATGGTGAATGTTCTATGAAATCAGCTTTTTTCTTAAAAAGAATACTATTTATACGAAAATATTATCAAATCTTTTCTTTATTCTTGTATTTTGTGACAATTTATTATAAAATAGATGATAATATGCAGTGACTTTTTGCTGCTATAATTTACCAGGAGGTCTAGGATATGAGTAACACAACATCTGTGTCAGCAAGAATGAGAATTGAAACTATTCTTGACGACAACAGTTTTGTTGAAATTGGTGCTGCTGTAAAAGCAAGAGCTACTAATTTTAACATTGCAGAAAAAGCGGCTCCATCAGATGGTGTAATTACCGGTTATGGAGTTATCAATGGCAATCTTGTATACATATATAGTCAGGATGCCACTATTATGAATGGTACAATCGGTGAGATGCATGCAAAAAAGATAGCAGGTATCTACGATATGGCTATGAAGATGGGAGCACCTGTATTAGGTCTGATTGATTGTGCAGGAATAAGGCTTCAGGAGGCCACAGATGCTTTAGACGGATTTGGCAAGATTTATAAGATGATGTCTGATGCTTCTGGTGTAATTCCACAGATAACAGCAGTTTATGGAACTTGTGGAGGTGGACTTGCAGTGCTTGCAGGTTTATCTGATTTCACATTTATGGAAGAAAAAAATGCAACGTTTTTTGTAAATAGTCCAAATGCACTGGAGGGCAACTATACAGAAAAGCTTGATACATCAAGTGCTAAGTTCCAAGCAGAGTCAGGTGTTGTTGATTTTGTTGGAGATGAGGAGACCATTGCAAATGGCATCAGACAGCTTGTTTCAATTCTTCCAGCAAATAATAAAACAGATAATAGTACAGATACACAAGATGATTTAAACCGCGTTTGTCCTGATATGTCGGCAGAGATTGCTGACCCAGCTTTGGCACTTGCCGATATTTCAGATGATAATTTATTTATTGAAGTAAAGGCAGCATATGCTAAAGAGATGGTTACTGGATTTATTCAGATTGATGGTATGACTGTTGGTGCAGTTGCAAACAGAACAGCACTGTTTGATGATGAAGGTAATAAAGCGACCGAATTTGAAGCCGTCCTCTCAACAGATGGCGCATATAAAGCGGCTGATTTTGTGACATTTTGTAATGCGTTTGAGATTCCAGTAGTGACACTTACCAATGTAAAGGGATTTGAAGCAACTGTAAGAAGTGAGAAAACAATTGCGAAGGCACTTGCCAAACTTACATATGCGTTTGCAAATGCGGATGTTCCAAAAGTAAATATTATAACAGGTGAAGCTTATGGCAGTGCTTATGTTTCAATGAATTCAAAGTCTATTGGTGCAGATATGACCTATGCGTGGAGCAATGCAAGCATAGGAATGATGGATGCTTCATTGGCAGCAAAGATTATGTATGCAGATGAAATTGCCGCATCAAAAGATGTGTCTGCAACGATTTCACAAAAGGCTTCAGAATATGCTGCTTTGCAGACAGGCGTTGAATCGGCAGCTGCAAGAGGTTATGTTGATGCTATTATTGAACCAGAAGATACAAGAAAATATATTGCGGCAGCTCTTGAGATGCTTTATTCAAAGAGCGAATTGCGCATAGAAAAAAAGCATGGCACAGTTTAATAGTAGGAGATAGACAATATGAAAAATAAGAGTGTTAAGAAATTCTTATTGTTGCTTTGCACGATTGTCTGTGCGTTTTCATTGACAGCTTGTTCAGACCAGATTTCTTCAAGTAAGACAAAGGAATCCGTAAAAGAGAGCAATCTTAATATCGTTTCAGATAATATTACTGCATGGGCAGTAGGTGTAATCAGTTATCTTAACGATGCTTCTGATGATGAAATCAAAGCAGATGCGGAAAGTGCCAGAGGCATAGGTGATATTGATGGTAATCGTTATATCGTTAATATGTCCGGCATGAATGTTGCAACAGTAGAATTTTATAATGGATGGGTGAAAACCCGTGAAGATTTAGGAAAATTAGTTTCTATAGAGAATGCGAAGGTAGAAATTAGCAAAGAAACAGGTACATTGTGTACAGTTGTGGTTAATGCTACATATGAAAAAAGAAAATGTGATTTTGAGTTAGTTATTGACGAGGAATATAGTCTTTCAAGCGGAGCCATTAATCCAACCTATACAACAGGAGAGAAGATGCAAAAAGCTGCGTTAAATACTTTAATTGGTATTTCAACAGTCTTTATTGTATTGATATTTATTTCGTTTATTATTTATCTGCTTAAATTTGTTAATGTTATTGGAAAGAAAGAAGATAAAATACAGGAAACAAATAAAGAGAACAGCACAAATAATGCAGCCAATCCAGTTGTTTTGGAAGAGGAGAGCGAAGAGGACGATTTGGAACTGATTGCTGTTATTGCAGCAGCAATTGCACAGGCAGAAGGTACATCGCCTGAAGGACTCGTTGTGCGTTCTATCCGAAGAAGGTAGTCTCTGAAACGGGCTATAAATGATTCGAGATGAAACACAAGGAGATTGAATAAATTTTAGACATTTAAAGAAAGGGGAGTCTACTGAAAATATATTACAATATGTTTTCTAGTAGCAGGATAATCAATATGAAAAACTATACAATTACTGTTAATGGTAATGTTTATGATGTTACTGTAGAAGAAGGACAGACAAGCGGAGCCGTTGCAAGCGCTCCAGCAGCAAAAAAAGCAGCGCCAAAGGCAGCTCCTAAAGCAGCAGCGCAGGCAGGTGCGCAGGGTGCCGTTAAAGTTGCAGCACCAATGCAGGGCAAGATTCTTAAGGTTGCAGTAGCGCCAGGCAGCGCAGTTAAGAAAGGCGATGTATTGCTTATTCTTGAGGCGATGAAGATGGAAAATGAAATTAGTGCGCCACAAGATGGCACAATAGCAACTATTGAATGTGCAGTTGGTGATTCCGTAGAAACAGGTAAAGTTTTAGTTTCTATGAACTAACATTTGCTGTGAAAGATTGAAATGTTCGTTAATAACTGGAGGTTAAAAGATGAGTTATATTATAACAACATTGGGAAACCTTGTTCAGCAATCCGCCTTTTTTGGACTTACATGGGGCAATTTTTTGATGATTGGTGTTGCATTGTTTTTCTTGTTTTTGGCAATTAAAAAAGGATACGAACCTCTGCTTTTAGTACCTATTTCATTTGGTATGCTGCTTGTTAATATGTATCCAGATATTATGTTGACGATTGAAGACTCAAATAGTGGAGTAGGTGGTTTATTACATTATTTCTATTTGTTAGATGAATGGAGCATATTACCATCGCTTATTTTCTTGGGTGTTGGTGCTATGACCGACTTTGGTCCATTGATTGCCAATCCAAAGAGTTTTCTGCTGGGCGCTGCCGCTCAGTTTGGTATATTTGCAGCTTATATTATGGCAATCTTTATGGGATTTCCTGATAAAGCAGCTGCAGCAATTTCTATTATTGGTGGAGCCGATGGTCCTACATCGATTTTCCTTGCTGGAAAGCTTGGGCAGACAAAATATATGGGACCAATTGCGGTTGCGGCATATTCCTATATGTCACTTGTTCCAATTATTCAGCCGCCAATTATGAAGCTTCTTACAACAGATAAGGAACGAAAAATTAAAATGGAGCAGTTAAGACCTGTTTCTAAGCTTGAAAAGATTTTGTTCCCTATCATTGTTACAGTGGTTGTTGTGTTGATATTACCAACAACAGCTCCACTTGTAGGTATGCTTATGCTTGGTAATTTATTTAAGGAAAGCGGCGTTGTAAAACAGCTTACAGAGACAGCTTCTAATGCACTGATGTATATCGTTGTTATTATACTTGGTACATCGGTTGGCGCTACAACAAGTGCAGAGGCATTCTTAAATTGGGATACATTAAAGATTGTTGCACTTGGATTGATTGCCTTTGCTTTTGGTACAGCAGCCGGCGTCTTGTTTGGCAAGTTAATGTGCAAGGTTACGAATGGCAAGGTAAATCCGCTGATTGGTTCAGCCGGTGTATCGGCAGTGCCGATGGCGGCACGTGTGTCTCAAAAGGTTGGTCAGGAAGCAGACCCTTCAAACTTCTTGCTGATGCATGCGATGGGACCGAATGTTGCAGGCGTTATTGGTACAGCGGTTGCCGCAGGTACATTTATGGCGATGTTTGGAGTCATGTAATAATTTATAGATTTTATGGAGGAGATTAAAATGGCAGAACAGGTTAAAAAACCATTAAAGATAACGGAAACGGTATTAAGAGATGCACATCAGTCACTTATTGCTACAAGAATGACAACCGAACAGATGTTGCCAATTATTGATAAGATGGATAAAGTTGGCTATCATTCCGTAGAATGTTGGGGTGGTGCAACATTTGATGCTTCCCTTCGTTTCTTAAAAGAAGACCCATGGGAACGCCTTAGAAAATTAAAAGATGGTTTTAAAAATACAAAGCTTCAAATGCTTTTTAGAGGTCAAAATATTTTAGGATATAACCATTATTCGGATGACGTTGTTGAATATTTTGTACAAAAATCCATTGCAAATGGTATTGATATTATTCGTATTTTTGACTGCTTTAACGATTTAAGAAACTTAAAAACGGCTGTCAGTGCAGCTAAGAAAGAAAAAGGTCACGCTCAAATTGCTCTTTCTTATACATTAGGTGATGCCTATACGTTGGACTATTGGAAAGAAACAGCAAAGAAAATTGAAGATATGGGCGCTGATTCAATCTGTATAAAGGATATGGCAGGTCTTTTAGTTCCTTATAAAGCGACAGAGCTTGTACAGGCATTAAAAGATGGTTCATCATTGCCTATTCAGATGCATACACATTATACATCAGGTGTAGCTTCAATGACCTATTTAAAGGCTGTTGAGGCAGGCGCTGATGTTATTGATACAGCAATGTCACCATTCTCAATGGGAACATCACAGCCAGCTACCGAAGTTATGGTAGAAACATTTAAGGGTACTTGTTACGATACTGGTCTTGACCAGAATCTTTTGGCTGAAATTGCTAACTACTTCCAGCCAATGCGTGAGGAAGCTTTAAAGAGCGGTCTTATGAATACAAAGGTACTTGGCGTTAATATTAAGACGCTTCTGTACCAAGTTCCAGGCGGTATGCTTTCGAACCTTGTTTCACAGTTAAAAGAGGCGGGTGCAGAAGATAAGTATCAAGCAGTGCTTGAGGAAATTCCAAGAGTGCGTAAAGATTACGGTGAACCACCGCTTGTTACACCTTCATCACAAATTGTTGGTACACAGGCTGTATTAAATGTATTGCAGGGTGAGCGATATAAGATGATTACAAAAGAATCAAAGAAGGTTCTTGCGGGTGAATTTGGTCAGACTGTAAAACCATTTAATAAAGAAGTTCAGAAAAAGGCAATTGGCGATACCAAACCAATTACTTGCCGTCCAGCTGACAATATCAAGCCACAGCTTGAAAACTTTAAGAAAGACCCCGTTGTTCAGCAATATGCAAAACAGGAAGAAGATGTGCTTTCTTATGCGTTGTTCCCAGCAGTAGCAACAGAGTTTTTTAAATATAGAGAAGCACAGACAACAAAAGTTGACCCAAAAGTGGCTGATACACAAAATAAGGCATATCCAGTGTAAAATCGCATAAAGAATAATGGATATTATAGTATAAATGTAATTAATTATTAATAAATAAAATAAGATACATGATGATGGGCTGTCGAATAAAAACGATAGCCCTTAATTTATTAAATTATAAATAATTATAGAGTAGAAAGGGAAAATATGTATAATGAATTAACAAAAAATGATATTAAGAAAATGCAAGAAGAGATAGAGCATAGAATCCATGTTGTAAGAAAAGAGGCATTGGAAGATGTAAAGACAGCTAGGGCGCATGGGGATTTAAGTGAAAATTTTGAATATCATGCTGCAAAACGAGAAAAAAATAGAAATGAAAGCAGAATAAGATATCTGCAAAAAATGATAAAAACAGCAACGGTTATATCCGACGATTCGGCAGCAGATGAAGTGGGGATTAACAATACAGTGGATTTATATTTTGAAGATGATGACTGTATAGAAACCTATAAAATTGTTACAACGATAAGGAGTGATTCTCTTGAAGGGTATGTCAGTATTGAGTCTCCATTGGGAAAAGCTGTGCTTGGACATAAAGTTGGCGACAGAGTGCTTGTTGAGGTTAATTCTAATGTGCAGTATTATGTAGAAATTAAGTCTATTGTCAATTCAGATGATTCAGAAGATAAAATTCAATCTTATTAATTTATTTGAGCAGAAAGGAATAGATATGCTGGCAATTTTAATGATTGAGATGAAATGGTATAAAAAAGACCGCACGCCGGCTGGAGCAGTATTAAGACAGCAATATTATATACCAAGAAAGATTGATAAACATGTAAGTCTTTCTGGGACAGGCATTTTTTATAAACAATGTCGTTATTATCAAAATGGACAAATCGTTTTATCCAATGAAGATATTGCACAAGAAACAGTATATAAAAAACATAGAGGAAAAGCATTTACAGGTTCTGATGAAAAGCAGATGCGTTTAGCGATGTTAGGAGCAAAAAGAAGAAAAAAAGAGCAAGGATTTTTTTATACGATTGACCAGTTAAATATCCCATGTCTTGCAATAAGTGAAGAGGGTAAAAATAGCTATCGCATAAAGTGGTACGATAGTATGGAAGGAAAGCCTAGACGTAGGGGCGGAAATGAAGATTTTGGCAAAAAAGGGACACAGTTTGCAGGACAGCCTAATTTATTAAATGAAACAGCATTTATTTTAAATGAGGGACAATCTGGTTTATTGAAATATAATTATCGTTATTCTTATTATGAAGGACAGTGGTATAAATGTTACTATGTTTATTTGGTAAATGAGAAAAAATTAACATATGATATTTTTTTAAGAACATATGATTATGAGTATAATCAATTAGCAGATTTGTTTTAAAAAATTGATGGATTATTATTTTTTAGTTGACATATATTAAGATGGTGGTATAATATACTTAAACATATGAATAATTGTTCATATGTTTAAGTATATTAAACAGGGTATTCGTAAAGGGACATAAAAGTTTTGTACAGTTGTATTATTTGTTATATTCTATAAATATTTTGTAAAATATATTGCAACTATTTTCTTGATTAAAAAAATTAATAAAAAATAGTTTCTGTTCTTTAATTTTCCTCTACTTTAATGTTGCAGAGGTATAAGTAGGGTGGGTACTTGCAGTGTGATAATAGTTATAAAATTATGAGCAAGTAGCATAGTAGATTGCAAATATCTGCGGGAGTATAAACGGGTTACAAAACATCATGTCCATAAGGATAACTTGTAAAACAATAAATATAAGCTTTTAGCAAGAATGGAGGATTACTATGAAAAAGACGTATAAGATTGAAGTGGATTGTGCAAATTGTGCAAATAAGATGGAGGAAGCAGCAAAGAAAACACCAGGTGTTAGGGATGCAGTGGTTAATTTTATGACATTGAAAATGTCTGTTGAATTTGAGGATGGAGCAGATATCAAAGCCGTTATGAAAGAAGTTGTTAAAAATTGTAAAATTGTAGAAGATGATTGTGAGATTTATTTATGAGTAAAAAACAAAAAAAGGTACTTATGCGAATTATTTGTTCCACAATATTTATTATTATATTATCCTTGCTTCCAATAGAAGGGTATGTGCGGTTTGGATTATTTATGGTGCCATATCTTATTATTGGATATGACATATTAAAAAAGGCTATTAAAGGCATTTTAAAAAGGCAAGTATTTGATGAGAACTTTTTGATGGCGGTTGCAACAGTAGGTGCTATTATTTTGGGCGATTATACAGAAGGTGTTGCTGTTATGCTGTTTTATCAAATTGGAGAGCTTTTTCAAAGTTATGCGGTTGGTAAAAGCAGAAGAAATATCAGTGAATTAATGGATATAAGACCAGATTATGCCAATGTTGAAGTTGATGGAAAACTAGAGAAAATAGACCCTGATGAGGTCAAAATGGGTTCTATGATTGTTGTAAAACCAGGTGAGAAAGTCCCTATTGATGGTATTATTGTTGATGGAAATGCCACATTAAATACAAGTGCGCTTACTGGAGAAAGTATGCCAAGAGAGGTGACTTTAGGTGACGAGGTTATTAGCGGCTGTATTAATATGAATGGCGTATTAAAGATTCAAACAACAAAAGAATTTGGCGAGTCAACGGTTTCAAAGATACTTGACCTTGTAGAAAATGCAAGTTCTAAAAAATCGAAGTCGGAAAATTTTATTACAAAATTTGCACGAATATATACGCCATTTGTTTGTTATGCGGCATTAGCACTTGCAGTTTTGCCGCCATTGTTTTCAATGTTAATATTAAAAGCCGATGCAAATTGGCAAGTATGGGTATATAGAGCATTAACATTTTTAGTAATAAGTTGTCCTTGTGCCCTTGTTATCAGCATTCCGCTTAGCTTTTTTGCAGGAATTGGAGGAGCAAGCAAAAAGGGTATACTTGTAAAAGGTTCTAATTATTTAGAAATTCTTGCAGATACAAAATATGTTGTGTTTGATAAAACAGGAACAATGACACAGGGTGTATTTGAAGTAAGCGGAATCCATCACAATCATATAGCCGATGAAAAGCTGTTAGAATATGCAGCATTGGCTGAAAGTTATTCGTCACACCCTATTAGTCTTAGCATAAAACGTGCTTATGGAAAAGATATTGACCAAAGCAGAGTAAGGAATATAGAAGAGATAAGTGGACATGGTGTTGTAGCACAAATTGACGGTGTGACTGTGGCAGCAGGAAATTCTAAATTGATGAATCAACTTGGAATAGAATATAAGGATTGTCATCATATAGGCACAGTTATTCATATGGCTATTGATGGAACATATGAAGGTCATATTTTAATATCAGATATATTAAAGCCGACGGCAAAAGAGGCAGTAAGAAAATTAAAGAAAACAGGTGTTGCAAAAACAGTGATGCTTACAGGCGATTCAAAAGCAGTGGCAGATAAGATTGCAGAAGAATTGCAGATTGAAGAAGTATATTCAGAGTTGCTTCCAGCAGATAAAGTAACAAAAGTAGAGGAACTTCTATCACAAAAGCGAAATAAAGAAAAGCTTGCCTTTGTCGGTGATGGAATAAACGATGCGCCTGTGTTATCCCGTGCTGATATTGGCATTGCAATGGGGGCGTTGGGTTCCGATGCTGCAATAGAAGCTGCTGATATTGTTTTGATGGACGATGACCCTGTAAAAATTGCAACAGCCATACAAATTTCTAAAAAATGTTTAAGAATTGTATATGAAAATATTTATTTTGCTATAGGAATAAAATTATTTTGTCTGTTTCTAGGCGCAATTGGCATAGCTAATATGTGGGCAGCAATTTTTGCTGATGTAGGCGTGATGGTCATTGCTGTTCTTAATGCTGTTCGTGTATTATATATTCGTAATCGCTAAGTTATATATTATTCGTTTATTATTTATGTATACAGTATAATTTTATATAGTTCAGTTAAAGAAGTGTATATGTTAATAAATTCAGCGGATAGTTGCAATCAATTTCTTTATTTGTTTATAAGTTTATTGTTAATTGATAGCATTTTTTAAATAGGCAAATGCAATTTTATACGAATGAGGTTAAATCAATTATTTAGAATATGATTGGAGATTGTTGTGAAAAAAATATTAGAAGGTTGTTGTGAAACAAAACATGTGCATAAGGATTTGTTAAAGATTGTTGATGAAAAGATGCCAGAAGAAACGGAATTATATGATTTGGCGGAATTATTTAAGGTGTTTGGTGATTCAACTAGAATAAGAATTTTGTATGTTTTATTTGAAGTTGAGGTGTGTGTATGTGATTTGGCAGAGGCATTAAATATGACCCAATCGGCTATTTCACATCAGCTTAAAATTTTGAAACAAAGTCGGCTTGTCAAAAGCAGAAGAGAGGGAAAGTCAATATTTTATTCTCTGGCAGATGAGCATGTGAGAACCATTATTGCACAGGGGTGTGAACATATAGAGGAAGTGTAAAAAGAGTAAAAAATTAGTAAAACAGAAATGATTTCATATTTTAAGTTTATATAAAAATTGAAATCATTTCTGTTTTTAATGTTTTGGGGAAATTTTTGTAATTAAACTAGGATGTGTCTGAAAATAAAATATAGTACAAATTAGTAATATTATATATATTAAATAAAAACTATATGAGTGCATAAAACGTTAATCAAACATTATGAAATAAATGATTATCAATAGAATCAAATAAGTTCGATAAGAGTGTTTGCAGAAAGATTTAGGATAGGACAATATTTACTATGAATAAGGTATATTAGTTTTTGATGTTTGTAAATATAAAAAATGTAAAAGTTTGTAAAAAATAGTAGAATTTTGTGAAATGATATGATATAATTACGACGAATAATTGAAAGTTATCTGTTG
>CAJUTV010000024.1 GCA_910589305.1 uncultured Lachnospira sp.
ATTAGGAGGTATGAATTTATGTTAGTAGAAATTATTGGAAAAAGGAATGAAGAAAAGCTTATTACAACAAGCTTGCAAGTTGCAGAAGTTTTTGAAAAAGAACATGCAAGAGTATTAAGGGATATAAGAGAATTGTCCTGTAGCGAGGACTTTAGAAACGGCAATTTCGCCAAGTCCTCTTATATTAATTCTCAAAATAAGAAACAACCAATGTACCAAATTACAAAAGATGGTTTTGTTTTGCTTGTTATGGGCTATACAGGTGAAAAAGCCATGAAGTTCAAAGAGGACTATATCAAAGCTTTTAACAAGATGGAAAACGAGTTAAGACGCATTTATACAGAACGCCAACAATGGCAGATTGAGCGTGATAAGGGTGTAGTTATTCGTCATATTTTAACAGATACAATCAAAATGAAGATTGCAGATAGTCCACATAAAAGGTTTGCTTATCCAAACTACACCAATTTGATTTATCGTACTTTGTTTGGAAAGACAGCAAAAGAACTTGAACAGGAGTACAGCGTAAAGCCAAAAGAGAATTTAAGGGATTATTTCATTGGCAGTGATTTGGAAAAAGTGCAAAGTGCAGAAATGCTTATTTCAAGCCTTATAAATTGTGGTTGGGGATATGGTGAGATAAAGGAATTTATAACCAATCAAGCCCAAAAGCTGATAGCAGTAGAATAAGCAATACAATATATCAAAATGAAGAAATATAAAAATAATAATAAAGAAAAGTGAGGATATATATTTATGAGTAATAGTAATTTAGTTGATGTAGTAATTGAATCGCCAAATTGTAATAGTTCAAGAAATAGTAAGATTCAAAAGATTACCATTCATCATATGGCAGCAATATGGACAGTGGAGCGTTGTGGACAATGTTTTGCGGATTCTAATAGGCAGGCTTCATCTAATTATGGCATTGATAGTAATGGAAGGGTTGGTTTGTATGTAAGTGAATCCAATAGAGCATGGACATCAGGTAATGCTGAAAATGATAACCAAGCAGTAACCATTGAAGTATCCAATTGTGAAACGGGTGGAGATTGGGCAGTGTCCGACAAGGCATATGCTAAGCTGATTGATTTATGTGTGGATATTTGTCAAAGAAATGGTATTGAAAGACTGAATTATACAGGTGACGCTTCAGGCAATCTTACAATCCATAAAATGTTTCAGGCAACAGCTTGTCCGGGACCATATCTTGAAGCTAAAATGCCGGATATAGCGAATCAGGTAAATAAAAGGCTTGGAGTAGAAATTGATGAGCAGGTACCTGAAAATGATGTTTATATTAAAGCAGACAATGTGGTATCAGAAATAAGCAGTATCAAAACAGATAACATTGATGTTGAATATCAAGTGCAGCTAAAGGAAGGTAAAAGATGGCTTCCAGTAGTAAAAAATCTGACGGATTATGCAGGAATAGTTGGCAAGGAGATGATTGGCATTGCGATTAAAGTATCAAAAGGATATGCTACATATAGAGTACATGATGTTGATGGTTGGCATGGAATGATTGATACAAGAAATACCAATATTAACGATTTTCAAAATGGATATGCAGGCAATAACAAGCCAATTGACGCATTGGAAGTGTATTGTTATACGCCAGAAGATGTCATTAAAGAGAGTGGCTATAAAAAGGCAGTTTACCATGTATCACCAGTAAATGGTGAATACTTTGATTGGCAGCATGACAATGAAACAGATAATAGTCAAGATGGCTATGCAGGTGTATTTGGTATGCCAATTGATAGGGTGCAGGTTGGGATTGAATAAAGAGGAATAAGGCAGAAAAATGTAGAATAATGTTAAAATGTGTGTTATGATAATTATGTTGTCCTACCGATACCTGGCAACGGGAGGAGGTGTTCAAATGGATGTTGTAATCTCTTTCTTAGTGACTGTTTTGGGTGGTGTGGTTTGCCATCTCATCATCAAATGGCTTGACAGAAACGATAAGGGCAACAAATAGCCTAGTGGGTGCTTTGCCACTATAAAAAGATAAGAAGAACCCCTCAATTGTACGGGCATACAGTTGAGGGGTTCGTTCTTTTGTCCAAATGGACTTGCAATCTCTTTTGCCTACTGGCATTATAGCATATGCAATTTTGATTTGCAATATTCTTTTTTCAGAATCATTGAATGATGATAATTTATATTTTCAACTATCTTTGTTAATATACAACTTTTTATTACTCCATCACTCCCTAATTAATATAAAATTAAATAGGGAGTGATTATATATAATAAGAAATATATAACTCAGGTCGCCATACCAAAAATATAAAAACATATGAATACCTTATGAAAAAAATGCAATAGAGTCTTTCTTAATTAAATTTATATTTTTATTTAAAAAGTATGAAAAAAAATTGGTGATATAACTAAATTGATATTTCAAAATTAGTTTTTAAAGTTGTATCGTTTCTTGAAGTACCGTTTCTGGCTTCATTTCATGAAAACGTTTTACAATCTTTGTGCTATCTTTTAAGTCATTAGATATATCAATGATTATTTGTTTTTCACCATTTGATATATAGTCGATTATTAATAAATTACGAACGCTTATTTTTTCTTTTGTTTTATTTCTACCACCAACCATTGCACCCAATAAACCAAAGGCGGCAGCTCCTAAAATCATACCTGGTGCAGACTGTTCAACAACCTGTTTAATTTGGCGTTCGTCCATAATTTGAATATTGGAAACTTTTTCTACCTCTAAATTAAAAGTTTTCCAGCTGTTTTTGTCTCTTCCTGGATATGCCTTAATTCTAAAGTTAACATCTTCCAGTGTTATAACAATCTCTGTTTGAGCTGGAACAGGTAAACCATCAATTAAATTACCTGATGATGAAAGGCTTTTTTGTTTGAACATAATAGATTTCCTTCTTGTTTGAAATTTATGAAAATTACATTGTCTTCTTGATTAATAATTTTTTGAATTTTAATATTTGTTTTAGTATTAATATTTTTAGTGATGAGTAATTTGGCTACATTTCTATACACTTATTGTAAGTATCAATTATATATGATTTGATTTGTTCTAATTGAGATAGTTCATCAAAATAGTACTCAGTTTCATAGTTGGTTGTGTCAAACTTATGTAGGGTAAGTAAATTTTTATCCTGTTGAACAGCAATTCGACAAATCCATTTGTGTTGAGAACCTAATAGGTGCATGTACACATAGCGTGTTGTTTTCTTGAATAAAATATTTTCAGTAGGAAGCATATCTTTTATATATTCAAGAGTTTTTATTTCTTCACAAAGGAATGAAACATTTTCAGATTCCTTTGTTGCATTAGATTCGCTAGTAGTAGGCATAATAGCATTTTGTAAACGTGAATTAAGCAAATCATTTATATATTCATTCATTGCAACTATGGTTAATTCTCTAAATTTATCAATAATAGCTTGTGTTTTAGTACCATTATAAATATTGCGGATTAATGTACGTATAAACTGTTCAGACGGAGAATTAAATTGTTCAGCAATGACAGCTTTTAACAATAAAGTATATTTTAAATCTGAAGCATTATTTAAGATTTCTTTTGTGTTAAAAGATTCTTTACAAAATTTTTTTAAAGAGGCAATGGAATCATTTTTTATATCTAATAAATTAATTTCTAAAAAAGGAGTCAAGTCCATTTTATTAGCTTCTTCAAGGTCTGAATAGAAGCGATAAACAATTCCATTAGTTAATATACCAAACCTTGCCTTAGTAACAGTAAAGTATCGAAATAATTGGTTTATATGTTTTATAGCTAAATCAGTATTAACTGGTTTTACTTCAATAATCATTATTGGATTACCGTTTTGCAAAATAGCATAATCAACTTTTTCACCTTTTTTAGTGCCAGTATCAGCAATATATTCTGGGACAAATTCTAAAGGGTTAAATACATCATAACCTAGTAATTGAAAAAATGGGAGTACAATTGATGTTTTTGTTGCTTCTTCTGTGCAAATATTGTTTTTAAGTTTATCAATTCTACTAGAAAAATTCCTTAATTCATCAATAAAGTCCATTCTATTTCTCCTAAATCATTAGTATTGTAAATAGTATATTTATTTATAAAGTAATTTACTATGATTTTCCGTTATTAAGAGTTGTTAAAATTTTAGAACTGGGAATATCAAGAGAAACTTCAAAAGGAATTTTTTGTTGACGAACCATTGTCTTTGCAAAGATATTAATAGCAGTAGACATGTTTAGACCCAGTTCATTACAAAGGCAGTCAAATTGATGTTTTAAATTTTCGTCCATTCGTATATTAACATTTGTTTGAGCCATAATTGTACCTCTTATAGTAAATCAGAATAATTCTTTAAGTGACACACTATCATTAAATATATTGTATAAAAAAATTTTTACAAAGTCAATAATAATAATTAATTATAAAAGAAATTTTTTTGTTCTTTAAGTTTTTGAAATTTAGAAAAATAATAATGACAAAGTAAATACAAATATATAAAAATACAACACATTACCATAATAATATAAAACATTGTAAAATTATAGTCTTTCTCTTTATAGGAATTAGTTGTAAAATTATGTAAAGTACAAAGGGAGGAATAACATGAACGAAGTAAATAACTATAAGGAAGAAATTATTGAAATGGTAGAGAAAATTAAGAATGTAGGAACATTAGAATACTTGCATATGTTCATCAAACTATTTTTAGCAAAGTGGGGTTAATCTACCCCACTTCCTTTATTTGAAAGCATAGAATCAATCATTGACATGACAATTTTTTTATCTCGTTCATTGAGTATAGAAAACTTTTCTAAGAAAATCATATCATTTTTGGCACTTTTAGAGGATAATTCTTTTCTCATCTCTACATCAAAACCCATTAGCCACATTGGTTCAACATTCAGTATTTTTCCCATTTTTCCACTACTAATATTAGATGGTGCATGAGAACCATTTATATATTGGCTTATAGAAGATTTATTGACGCCAGATTTGTCAGCTAATTCTTGCGGTTTCATGTTTGCGTTTGATAAGGCTAATTGAAGTCTTTTTGCGGTAAGTTCATTTTTCATTTGCGTCTTCCTTTCTATTTTTACTATATGATACACTAACAATGTTAAACTTTCAAGAGAAAAGTTTAACTTTATCAAACTTTTTATTGACAATAAAGTTAAACGGTGTTAAACTAAAGGCGGATAAGGAAAGGAGGGGATGAAATGCCTTATACTTACAATAAATTACGAGGGCGTATTATTGAAAAATATGGAACACAGAGTAAGTTTGCAGAAAAATTAGGAGTATCCAAAAACTCTGTATCAAAGAAGATGAACTGTCAAACAGAGTTTTCACAGGCAGACATCATAAAGTGGTCTATGCTTTTAAACGTACATAAGGATGAGTATGGGGAATATTTTTTTACCTAAAAAGTTAAATAGTGTTTAACAAAAGCGGTTTATAGAAAGCATACAAATGTCATAAAAAAAGGGGAAATTTGATATATGAAACAATCACATAAAAAAATACAGCAAAAAAAGAGAAAAAAGAAATCAATTGCTGCTAGCAGGAAGCAGTTTTCTAAAAGAGTTTTTGTAAAAGCAGCAAAAGATATTAAAGCTCAATATCATGTACATCAAAATAAAAGGCAACAGCAATTAGATATACAAGATGAAATTGATAAAACAATGAAATTTGTATGTGGTAGTGTGAGAAATGAAAGTATTTATTCTGAACAGCGTGCTGAACTCATCAAAGCTCTTGCTGAACTGGTGTCAGCAAGAGCAGTAATGTAACTTAGGTTTCTTTTTGAACTTCAATAAAGAGAAGGTCTTTTCCATTTATGGTGACATTTTTACATTCTGAAAAAAGGTGCAAATCATAACCAGTTGGAAATGAATACAGTGGATTTACTTCTTTTTATGTACTCGGTGCAACAACACCTGTAAATATAGTATAGGGGAATGACAAGGTTTAGACAATAGTGTAAATGTAAACAAAAAATGCAGAAAAAAGAGGAGAGAAACAATAAAAAAGCTATAGAAATAAGGTGGGGTGACATTTCCCACATCTCCAACAAGGGCGACGGCTGCCCGTTCCGTCCTCAAATTTCTATAACTTATTCATTAATTAATATATTCATAACCTAGTTATATTATACATTAATTCTTGGAATTGTCAACTTTTTTAAGTGTGCCTTTTTTGATGAAATTTTCGGTTCGCCTTTTATTAAGGACATAAAGAGACCGTGCATAGTATTTATCCCCAGATGATACTCGAACAGCAACTTTTACATATTCATCACTGATTATAAAGTTTTTAACATATTCAATAGAGCCATCTTTTGGATTAAGTCCTACATAATCAGGATTGCTAAGAATATTTTGTATTTGGTTTTTATACTTGGCATAATCTTCAGGGTGAGATGATTCCATATGTGCTATGTTAGTAAGTCCTAAATAAATATTGTTATCTAACATTGTAGGAAGTTGCAAAAGGTTTTGGATATTTAGAGTAATAGTGCCAATTTTCATTTGTTTACCTCTGGATTGTCCGTTCTGCCAAGAAGATAATCAACAGAGCAGTCAAGGTAGTCAGCAATAGCTTCTAATTTGTCTGATGAAGGTGCTTGTGCTTTTTTTTCAAGGTCATACATAAAGTTTCGATTGATTTTGCAGCTTTCTAAAAGGCTTTTAATAGTGATTTTTTTGGATTTACATAATAATTTAATAGTATTAGCTAATTGTACATTATTCATAAAATACACTCCTCATATTTGTGTAAAATATAAAAAATACAGCAATTACTGTAAAAATATTGAAATACAGTAAAAACTGTATTATAATATAACCAAGTTAAGAAATTACCTTAACTATATCACAAAAAGGAGGTAAAGCCAATGAGTAACAAGAAAAAAAGCGATGAAGACAAACGCCTCAAAACACTTGCCTACATCGCAGTAATCTTACGAATCATAGTAGCATTAATCAGTATCATAAAAGATTTAATAAGCTAAGATTCAGGGGAGGGAAACCTCCCCAACACAAAGATAACTTTTTTCTTACTCATTGTCAATATAAATTATTAATTTAAAAAGGAGGATTTACAGTGGAACAACTTAGTATTTTAACAGAAGTACTTGTAATTTTAGTGGATATTGCACTAATCGTTACAATTTTGAGGAGGTGGAAAAAGTGAGCGTAGGAGAGAATATCCGTCATACAAGGGAGCAAATGGGATTAACGCAAGTATATGTAGCAGAACAAGCAGGAGTGACACAAGCAATGTTGTGTCAGATAGAGCGAGGGACAAAAAATCCGTCCCTCCAGCTTGGGGCAGAAATTGCAAAGATATTGAATTGCAGTCTGGAAAGTTTATTAGCAAGTGATAACAAATAGAAAAAAGAGTAGATATAAGAAATTAGTGGAAAAGGGGATATACAATCAAGACTTTTGCAAACCGTTGGACATATTTTATCAATGCAAAACGGTTTACACAGATAGAGGGGATAGAAATGTGATAGAAGAATAGGAGCAGCAAAATGGCATATTACAGTATTTGTCCTAAATGTCAAGCACACTTAGACCCTAATGAATCATGTGATTGTGAAAGTGAAGAGAACAACAAACAAGCTATTTTTTCTAAGTTCATAGGTATAAATGCAAAGACAGGACAGTTATTTTTTCAATATGATAATAAAGCAGAAATTAGCCAGAAAGGGGAATCATAATGAATGTAAATGCAATAACAATAAGTGATTGCTTGGATATGATTGACATGAAAGGTCAATGTACCAGTATTCATAATGGTAAGGTTGTAGGATTTATTGATGAAAAAATGAAAATGGAAGTAGAGCAGCTTCTGGGGTGTTACATTACAGATGAACAATATATAGAGGCTTTTAAGTATGCTAAAGATAAGCAGGAATACATATATAAGCAGGAACGTAGAGCAGCAGTTATGCAGCGCTGGTATCTTGTAAAGCTGATAGAGGAATATGTGCGAAGCCTAGCATTTTCAAAGCTAACAATGGATTTATGTAAGAAATGGCGATGACATAAAAAAGAGCGCCCCGCATAAAGCAAAGGCACTCAGTACAGCAACCATATTGTAGCATTTCTTAATGAATAAGTCAAGTAGAAATTTAAAAATATGGAGGTGAAAAATAAATGTGTGAGATATGTTTGAGTACTCCTTGTCGTTCTCAATGTCCAAATGCACCAGAACCAACACCAGTACTTAGGTGTTGTAAGTGTAAAGAAGGAATATTTGAGGGGGAATCCTATCTTGATTCGTCAAGTGGACAACTATGTGAAACGTGTTTAGATGATATGACAGTATATGAATTTTTAGAGTTTACAGGAGAACAGTTATCAAGAGCAGAAAGGAGTCTATATGGGTAATTTAGTACCAGTAGAAGTAAAAAAGAACATTGGAACAATAGAAGATAACCTTGATGTAGTAGAGGCTTCCATTCGACAGAAGTTAGCAGAATATGCACAGGTTGTCATTACACAAGATTGTATTCAGGATGGAAAAGAGCTTCTTGCAGATATTCGGAAAGAGAAGAAGTCGCTTGATGATGAAAGAAAGGCGATTAAAAAAGCATGGATGAAGCCTTATGAAGCATTTGAGGTAAGAGCAAAAAAGATTATTGATTTATATGATGAACCCGTTAGGCTGATTCATTCGCAACTAGAGGCATATGAAGAAGACCGAAAAGCAGCAAAGAGAAACAATATTAAGAAGATATATGAGTTTGTAGTAAAAGAGAATGCAGAATTAGCGGATTGGCTGCCGCTTGAGAAGATATATGATACCAAATGGGAAAATGCCACATGTAAGGATAAAACGATTCGAGAAGCTATGGAAATGGCTTTCTCACAGATAAAGATTTCTATATCAACCATTCAGTCTATGCAATCGGCTTGGGAAGAAGATGCATTGAATGTATTAAAAGATACAGGAAGTCTTCCGCTTGCCATTGAAAAGATAAATTCATTAACAAAGCAGGCTGAAAGAATTGAGGAAGTAAAAAAAGCACAAGAAGAAGCAAGCAAAGCGGAATTGGAAGCAAAGAGAGCTGAAGATAAAGCTGTTGTAGAAGAACCACAAGAATTAATTGAACCTGAAACAGACATTCTATTTCCGTTTGCAGCTGAAAAAATAGTTGTCTTAAAGGTTACGGTTGGAGAGAATAATTTAAATTTAGTAAAGGATTTCTTTGAATCCATTAATATTGAATATGAGGTGATAGAGTGATGGGAGAAGTAAGTGGAAAAATTTTTCAGTTGATACCAGCAATTATGGGTGAAATCGACGCTGTAGGAAAAAATAAGAAAAATCAAGTGCAGGGATTTATGTATCGAGGCATTGATGATGTGATGAATGCCATCAATCCAGCATTAGTAAAATACAAGGTATTTATCGTACCTGAAGTATTGGAGCAAAGTAGAGAGGAACGAAAGACGAATAAAGGAACTCCTCTTCTTTATTCGATTTGTAAAATGAAGTTTAAGTTTTGTGCAGAAGATGGAAGCTGTGTTGAAGCAATTACTATAGGCGAAGGAATGGATAGCGGAGATAAGGCAACAAACAAGGCAATGGCAATAGCCTTTAAATATGCTTGCTTTCAAATCTTTTGTATTCCAACAGAAGAAATGAAAGACCCTGATTCGGATAGTCATCAAATTAAACCAAAAGGAAGTGGGGAAGAGCCAAATCAAAATAAAGAGCAATCCAATCAGCAAATGATTCAGGATGCAGCCAATACAGTTATTGATGAAATCAAAATGAAAGTTATTAGAGAAATAATCCAAAATAAAGGTTATTCAGAAGCTTCTGTTTTAAAACATTATCAATTAAATGACTTTTCAACAATGACGATTAGTCAATGGTCGAATGCAATGAATCTATTGGAGAACGCTCCATATAAAAAGTAAAGGGATAATAATGGATTTAACTGGAAAAATTGTAGGAATAAGCTCCAATTACATAACACAGCGTTTTGAATTATCCATTGCAGTGAATGAACCAAAAGCCCTTACAGATGGATATGAGGAATTAAAGAATTATGAAATGCTGGATATAAGAATCAAAAAGCATAGAAATAAAAGAAGTTTGGATGCCAATGCTTATTTTCACGTATTAGTAGATAAGCTGGCAGACAAGCTTCGGATATCCAAAGTACGCTGTAAAAATATGATGATAGGCAGATATGGACAGCCCTTGTTTATTGATGAATCGGAGACGGCTGAGGCAGTTATAAAAACCAATATTCCAATAGAGCAAATGCTTGAGAGTGAAACGGTGCATTGTATGCCTTGTGGAAGAAAGATTGAAGAGGATAAAGAGCTTGTCTTTTATAAGATTTTTCGAGGAAGCAGCACCTATAACACAAAGGAAATGAGTGTGTTAATTGATGGAACGATATCAGAATGTAAAGAGCAGGGAATAGAAACCCTTGCTCCTAAAGAACTGGAAAGGTTATTGAAAAGCTGGAGGTGTAAAGTATAAATTGAAAGAACCCATTAAGGGGGAGGAGTAAATGGCAGATAATAAAAAATATTATTACCTTAAATTAAAAGAAGGCTTTTTTGATTCAGAGGATATGAAGTTGTTACAGGCTATGAAAGATGGCTATATGTATAGTGATATTTTATTAAAACTGTATCTAAAAAGTTTACGACAAAATGGTCGCCTGATGTATAGGGATATTATTCCCTATACACCAGACATGATTGCCACAGTTACCAATCATCAAATTGGTACAGTTGAGAAAGCATTGGAGATTTTTAAACAGATGGGATTTATAGAAATTCTGGATAATGGAGCAATCTATATGTTAGATATTCAGAGTTTTATAGGTCAAGGTTCTAGTGAAGCCGACCGAAAGCGAACTTATAGAAATGTAATCGATGCTGAAAAATTAAGTCTTTTGGAAGATAACAATAGGACAAATGAAAGACAAATGTCTGAAGAATGTCCGCCAAATAATGGGACAAATGGAGGACAAATGTTCAAAAAATGTCCATCAAATGGTGGGACAAATGGAGGACAAATGTCCGAAAAATGTCCACCAGAGAATAGAGATAAGAGAATAGAGAATAAAGATAAAAAGAATATTATAAATAATATTCTTGCTCCAAGCTCTGACAAGCAGAGCTTAAAGCTGGAAGTAGAAGCCGATGTTGAAGCCCTTATTTTGAATGATGGAACAGAATGGAAACCAAGTGCAGCATTAGTCGCAGAATACGTAAGACTTTATCCAAATGTGGACGTAAAGCAACAGTTCAACGAGATGCGGGGATGGTGTATAGCGAATCCTCAAAAGCGTAAGACAAAGAGAGGAATTACAAAATTTGTCAATAACTGGTTATGCAAAGCACAAGACAAGGGTTATCGAAAAACACCAACATGCAACAATTACCCTCAAAGTTCGCCTTCAGCAGAAAAGGAAAGCTATAGTCCAGATGTGTTTGAACGCCTGATAAACGAAAGCAGGGCAGATGTTTTTGAGCAGAAAGGAGAGTGATTGTGGAAGATTTATCAAAACGATATGAGCAGATGTTAAATAGTACAACCAATAGCTATAAAACAAAGTATCAGTGTTTGAAATGCAAAGACACTGGCTGGGTTGATGTGATAAAAGATGGTCATACATATGTGGAGATTTGTCCATGTGTTATTGTAAAAGAAAATAAAGCGATTATGAAGCAAAGCGGCATTTCTTTGGAATTTCAGACCAAGAACTTTGAAAATTTTAATACAAAAAATAACCCACAGCTTGTAACAGCTAAAAACAAGGCGATTGTTTACAGTGAAAATTTCTTGAAATTTGAGCATACAAGGTATAATTCCATTATGTTTTGTGGACAAGTAGGAGCAGGAAAAACCCATCTTGGGGTATCTATTTGCAGTCGCCTTATTTCACAAAATATCCGTGTGGTTTATATGGCGTATAGAAATAGTATTACAAAGTTCAAACAAAAGATTATGGACGATGTGTATTATGACAAGGAACTAAATCGATATGCGACTGCAAGAGTGCTTTATATTGATGATTTGTTCAAAGGCAAAATTACAGAATCGGATATTAACATTATGTATGAGATTGTGAATTACCGCTATATTAACAGACTGCCAATTATTGTATCAACAGAAATGTTTTTAACAGAATTGATTGAATGTGATGAGGCGATAGGCAGCCGGATTATGGAGTTGTGTAAGGGAAATATTATAAGTTTTCGAGAAAAAGAATTAAATTATAGAGTGTATTCATAAAGGGGTGATGAAAAATGCGTGAACAAGATTACGATGGTGATATGAGTTATTATCAAGAACAGCTTGCAAAGAAAGGCATTACAAAAGAGATGTTCAACATGGATAAATATGTAGGACTTACTGCAAGAGAATTGCAGAGCATTGTTGATAGTGTGCAGCTTGTAAAGAAATAGAGGAATGGGAGTGTAGAGAGTGATGGAAGCAGAGAAAATAGAGCAAATTCAATTTATAGTGCAAGGCAATCCATTTGGAAAGCAGCGACCTAAATTTGCTAGGCATGGGAAATTTGTTCAAACCTATACACCAAAAGAAACATTGCTACATGAAAAAATGATTGCGCAAGTATATGAAGATGTTGCTAATGGAAGGAAGTTTGAGAAGAAAGCACCACTGGATATACAGATTACAGCATATTATCCCATTCCACAAGCGACATCAAAGAAAAAGCGAAAAGAAATGTTGGAACATCGGATACGTCCTGTAGTAAAGTCTCAAAATTAATCTATGATGCCCTAAATGGGGTAGCATGGCATGATGATAATGCCATTGTAAATACACGAATATGTAAATTTTATTCAGAAAATCCTAGAGTGGAAATTTTTATCCAAGTGGCAAATGTTGATTTGTGATAAAAATTAATGAAGGAGGAAAATTTGTATGGCAACAAATCCTGTAATAAAGTTAAAAATTTACAATCAGGAAGATAGGCTAACCGTTGCAGCTATTCTTATTAAGAATGGCTATACCGTAGCACAAAGTAAGAAGCAAAGGACACCAACAGGAAAGAGCTTGGATTATTACTTAAAAGTATCCGAAGATTTAGACAATGCAGACACAACAAAGTAAGGAGGCTAACCGAAATGATTGCCTTTGGATTTTATAACATGGATTGTCGAAAGGGATTAAAACTTATAGAAGATAGCAGCATAGATATTGTTATGACCGATATTCCATACAATATCAGTCAAAAAAAGACAATAGACAGAACTCGAATTGATAATAGAACGTTACATAGAAATGGAAAAAAGAAAGTATTAAATTTTGATTACGGAGATTGGGATTTTTTTGATAGTAATACAGCATTTTTTGAATTTATTAAAGAGGTATTTGTAGAAGTTTATAGGACCATGAAAGATAGTGCCAGTATGTATATGTGGGTTCCAAGAGATGAAGTGTCCTTTATTGAATACATATTAAAAGACATTGGTTTTTATGTTAGGAGCACTTTAGTTTGGTGCAAAACGAATCCATGTCCTCAAATATATAAAATAGGTTACATGAGCAGTACAGAATTTTGCATATTTGCAACTAAACAAAAAGGAGCAAAACATTATTGGAATGTTGAAAGAGGACAAAGGCAATCTTATTGGATTAAACCGATTTGTCAAGGAAACGAAAGGACAGAACATCCCACACAAA
Source organism: uncultured Lachnospira sp. (assembly GCA_910589305.1). Taxonomy (GTDB): domain Bacteria; phylum Bacillota; class Clostridia; order Lachnospirales; family Lachnospiraceae; genus Lachnospira. Next base: position 13,685 of record CAJUTV010000024.1, read on the forward strand.
AGAGATTAGATATTGCTGAAGATATGATACTTCAATCGGCACAAAAAGGAAATGTATTGCTGGACCCTTTTGCTGGAAGTGGGACATTTGCCGTAGCAGCATATAATAATGGCTTAAAATTTATTTGTTTTGAAAAAGATGAAGATATTTTTAAGATGGGACAGAAAAGAGTAGAGGCAGAAACAGCACAGATGAATTTATTTGATTTTATAAAAAGTTGATGAAATGACAAGAAACAGCAAAATAGGGTGAAAAAATGAAATATATTGCAAGTTGGAGCGGAGGGAAAGATAGTACCGCAAGCATAATCTTAGCGCATGAGCATAATGAACCGCTTGACCTTATCATATTTTCTGAGGTTATGTTTGATAAGAATATCAGCGGAGAGTTGCCAGAACATATTTTTTTTATTAAAAACAAATGTATTCCGCTGTTTGAAAACTGGGGATATAAAACAAAAATACTCCATGCCGATTTGACCTATATGGATATTTTTCTAAGGCAACCAACAAGGGGGAAACGGTTTGGAACTGGAATGATAACAGGATTTCCAATGTCTGGCAGATGTCAAATTAACAGAAGTGTAAAGGTTCTTCCGATAAAACGATTTCTGAAAGGGTTTGAAGAAGAATTTACCCAATACATAGGCATTGCGGTTGACGAACCAGTCAGACTTGACAGAGTTATTAAAACAAATAACCAAGTATCATTGTTGCAAAAGTACGGATATACAGAGCAAATGGCATTTGACCTATGCAAGAAATATAATTTGTTATCCCCAGTATATGATTTTGCTCCTAGAGGTGGCTGCTGGTTCTGTCCTAATGCAAGAGATTGCGAATTGCGGAATTTGCGAAATAACCACAATGATTTGTGGAATAAGCTATTGGAACTGGAAAAAACACTGAACCTCATAGGGAATAAATGGAATACACTTACACAAACAAGTATTCACGACAAAGAACAACAGTTTATGTGGGAAGACAGGCAGATGACTATTTTTGATTTTATAGAAGGTTGAAGCAATGAGAGTTTTAATATCATGTGAAGAAAGTTAGCGTATGTTGGGAAGATTGGAGGTTTTGGAGTGACAGAGAGTGAAGCAATTGAAGTATTGACAGATAGACATACAAGTATTGGAACAACAAAATGTGATGATGTGGCTTGGAGAAAATTAAAACCTGCAATAGATATAGCTGTTAATGCTCTTGAGGAAATCCAGCAATACCGAGCAATCGGCACAGTCGAGGAATGTCGGAAGGCAAGGGAAAGGCAGATACCAAAGCCACCTAATATATGGGGTGATGGGTACGATAATGAGGGTAATATAATTTATGATATGTACGATTGCCCTAACTGCTGTAAAAGCTATGAGATTGATTACCACGATTACAAGTATTGCCCTGAATGTGGACAGGCGATAGATAGAAGTGATTTAGACAATTTTGTCTAATAGGTGCGGTTGTTTGGAATGGAGTTGAGAAAATGGCAAAGAAGAATTGTGAACTTGAACTTTACAAATTGATTATGGAGGGGGCTAGTTGCGGCTTTCCTTATGTATCTGAATTTGGCTGGATAGATGAATATCGATTTGTTGTTTGGATTGATTATCTTTGGATTAAAGAGTTTATGGACAAGATTGTAGAAATATTTGAAGATGGCATATTTGAAGATTGTCGCCATTTTCATGCAATCATGCAATCACATGCTATATGTATTGATTTGATGGATTTACTTGATGGATTTGTGGATATTGAAGAGGTATTTCCAAAAGAAGATTATAAACATTAAGAATGAAATAACCATTACTTGAATCTTGCCACTTATAAAAATAAAAGATAATAACAATTAAAAGTAAATAAAATGTAGACAAATATGGAGTAAATATATGAATAGAATAACATGGAATGAATCTGATGGAAGCTGGGGAATAAAAGGTGTGAAATTGGAGGCACTTCCGCCTAAAGTATATGGTGCATTATATAAGCTGATGGATTATGAAAAGACTGGTTTAAGTCCAAAGCAAATAGAGGAAATGGATTTATTATACACAGAAAAGTGTAAAGAAGTAGCAAAAATGGAAAAAGATTGTTAAAACAAGCAATAAATTTAGAAAGGAATGTTAAATAGATATGAAGACCCCATTAAAAGTTGAAATAAAAGATAAGTTGAATTTAACTGTTGAAGAAGCGGCAGCATATAGCAATATTGGGATATGCAAGCTAAATGAGATTTTAAAGAAGCCTAATTGTCCCTTTGTGCTTTACATCGGAAGAAA